>JBHPDN010000041.1:0-2095 GCA_042577865.1 Nanobdellota archaeon | reverse complement strand
TAACTTTTATCCAACTAGGACATTCTTTGACCTACATGCTGATAATGATTTTAGGAAGTGGAAAACTGAGCTTGAAATTACAAGTCAAGGCCCCATCAATCTCCAAAAAGGCTGAAGAAAAGATTAAGGCAGCTGGCGGAGAGGTTGTTAAAGCCGAAGTTACTAAAGAAGAGGCTTAAGAATGAGTTTACTAGACCGCATCATGGCCAACCTCCCAGAGGTTAAAGGCCCAAAACAGAAAAGGTTAGCTTTTAAGGAAAAATTAAAGTGGACCTTGATAATCTTAGTTCTATTTTTTGTGATGGGATTAATTCCTTTATTTGGTCTAGGAGAAAACGCCCTGCAACAGTTTGAATTTTTATCTATTATTTTAGGAGCTAAGTTCGGCAGTATTTTAAGTTTAGGAATTGGGCCAATTGTAACTGCATCCATTGTTTTGCAGCTATTGAAAGGAGCAAATATTCTGAAGATAGATTTAACATCACACGAAGGAAAACAAAAGTTTCAAGGATTACAAAAAATACTTTCGGTTTTCTTTATTGTCTTTGAAGCCATAATTTATGTTTTTATGGGCGGTCTAGCCCCATCCGCTGCCCTGGCAGGAACAGGACTTTATTTTCAATTGGAGTTGTTGCTGGTCTTCCAGTTGTTTTTAGGCGGTCTTTTAATCATGTTTATGGATGAAGTTGTTTCGAAGTGGGGTTTTGGTTCGGGACTTTCTTTGTTTATTGCAGCAGGCGTTTCAGAAGAGATATTTTTGAAGGCTTTGAATCCGTTACCCAGCCCTTTTCAGCCAGATATAGCAGCAGGGGCAATTCCAGCAATTTTCCAAAGTTTATCACATGGGGACCCGTTAACTGCAACTTTAAAAATAGCAGCCTTGGTGAGTACCATTGTAGTGTTTATGATTGTTGTTTATACTCAATCCATGAAAGTTGAAATTCCTTTGAGTTTTGGCAGAGTAAGAGGTCATGGAATGAGATGGCCTTTGAATTTTTTCTATACTTCCAACATCCCAGTTATTTTAGTGGCAGCTTTGCTGGCCAATATCCAATTATGGGCAAGATTATTACAAAGAGCAACTGACAGCTGTAGATTAGCTCTGACTTCGGGGTCAGCTTGCAGTTGGTGGCAGACAATATTACTATACGTGTCAAATTTCTTTGGAACCTATGTGGGGCAAAATCCGGCGACCGGTTTAATAGCCTGGATCAACTCACCAGATATTGTGGGTAATATCATCAAAGGCAATCTAACTTTTATCCAACTAGGACATTCTTTGACCTACATGCTGATAATGATTTTAGGTTCAGTGGTATTTTCCATATTCTGGATGCAGACAGCCAACATGGATGCTCGATCACAGGCTGATCAGATTATGGCTTCTGGTCTGCAAATTCCTGGTTTTAGAAGGGACCCAAGAGTTTTGGAAAGCATCTTGAAAAGATATATTTGGCCTTTGACAATTTTAGGTGGAGCATCAGTGGGATTCTTGGCGGCTTTGGCAGATTTAACAGGGTCTTTGTCGAGAGGTACAGGTATTTTGCTAGCAGTTATGATTATTTATAGGCTTTATGAAGAGGTAGCTAAGCAGCACATGATGGATATGCATCCATTAATGCGTAAATTTATGGAGTAAATAATAACTTTTATAAAGGGGCGGTTGATTTTTGAACTAAGATGGCATTTTTAGAAGGGGTTTTAAACCCGGTTTTGGATCCATTATTGAACTTGGGCCCGTTTTGGGCGATTTTAATAATTTCTTTAGTTATTTCTTTATTGATTACTTTGATTTACAAACTAGTAACTAACCAGAAGAAGATGAAGGAATTAAAGACAGAGATGAAAGAAAGCCAGAAGAAGATGAAAGAGCTAAAGGATCAGCCGGAAAAAGTCATGGCTATGCAGAAAGCGGCCATGAAGAAAAATTTAGAATATATGAAGCACAGTTTCAAGCCGACTTTAATTACTTTTATCCCAATCATTCTGATTTTTGGATGGCTACAGGGAAGTCTGGCTTTTGAACCAATTATGCCAGGACAATATAACCGTTCTTGTTTCCCACAATCGCATAAGTGGCAAAATGAAGTTTGTT
>JBHPDN010000040.1:0-2287 GCA_042577865.1 Nanobdellota archaeon | reverse complement strand
AACTCTCTTCATTTATTAATTAAAATGTCAGAAAAATTTATCTCCATTCAGGAAGCCATTAAAAAAGGCTCAGGCAAAATCTCAATCAGAGGTTGGATTCACCGGGAACGGGGCTCCAACAAACTCAAATTTATTGTTCTCCGGGATTCCACTAATATTATTCAGTGTGTTCTGCCCAAAGAAAAATTTGAAAAGCAGTGGAACGATATTGACAAACTCCTTATTGAATCTTCCATAGAAATCCATGGCCAAATCAAAAAAGAACCGAGGGCACCGACCAATTACGAAGTCCATGCTGAAAAGATCAATATTATTCAAACAGCCGAACCCTTTCCTATTGCTAAAGACCAATCGCCTGAATTTCTCTTAGACAACCGGCATCTCTGGCTCCGTTCCAGAAAAATGGTTGCTGTCATGAAAATCAGACATACTATTCTCGATGCTTTCAGGGAGCATTACAAAAACAAAGGATTTTTTGAATTTTCCCCACCTATCTTGCAGCCAACTCAGTGCGAAGGAGGCTCTACTTTATTTCCTGTCAAATATTATAACGAAACTGTTTACCTGGCCCAAACAGCTCAACTTTATTCCGAAGCCATGATTTTTGCCTTGGAAAAGATTTTCCTCATCTCCCCAACCTTTAGAGCAGAGAAATCAAAAACCTCCAGGCATCTATCAGAGTTCTGGATGGCTGAAATGGAAGCTGCCTGGATGGATTTGGATGAATTACAAAACGATATCGAAGAATTAATCAAACACATTGTTAAAAATGTTCTCAAAAATAACAAAGAAGAACTCAAAACTTTAGAAAGAGATATCAAAAAATTAGAGCCTGTTGCTAAAAACCCTTTCAAAAGGATGACTTACACTGAAGTTTTGGAATTCTTAAAGAAAAAAGAAAAAATAAAAACCCCTTGGGGTAAGGATCTTAGAACTATTGAAGAAGACAAACTTAGCGCTCATTTTGATGTTCCTGTCATTGTCACCAAATACCCCAAAGAAGTCATGGCTTTTTACAAACCTAAAGATCCTAAAAACTCTAAAGTGGCTCTTTGCTTAGATGTTATTGCTCCTGAAGGTTATGGTGAAATCATTGGCGGTTCGCAAAGGGACCTCAATATCGAAGATATGAAAAAGATTTTGAAAAAAGAGGGCGAAGATCTCAAGAATTACGAATGGTATTTTGACTCCAGAAAATATGGGTCTGTCACTCATTCCGGCCACGGTATGGGGGTCGAACGTGTTGTTTCTTGGATCTGCGGCTTAGACAACATCAAAGATGCTATTCCTTTCCCCAGAACTATGTTGAGATGGAAACCTTAAGAATTCTTTAAATCTAAAAAATCCAAACCAAGATACTCCGTAACTTCTTTACCAACTGAATTAATCAAAGCAATATCTTTTTCATTCTTTACTATTAATGTTGTTGCTAAGGCATCAAATTCCATCCTCTTAGCCACCAAACCAGCTTTTTCCAATCTCATCCTATAACCAATCTCGCACCCTTCCTCATCTTCATCAGTCACTTCATGCCATAGCTTGTTTTCATATTCATCTTCAACCAATTTTAATCCAAAATTAGCAGCCACCATTCTTACCGAATCTAGTTTCTTCAGATACTCTTCTTTAGGTTCAATGTTGGGATTGTAAAAATAAAGAACTAGCTCCTTCTCCTTAAAAAAATCAAGTAACCCTTTCAAACAGGCTCCGCAGCAGACATGTAATAAGACTTTCATGGTAAATCTATTTTTTTAATTTCTTCAAACAATCGTTCAAATATTTTTTTTGTGATTTCATCGTTTTCAATCATTTCTTTTTTGTAATCAAAAACTTCTTGGTGTGTTACTTTCCATTCCTTCAGACTTTTTCCATCAGAAAGGATTTGCTGTATGGTTGGTTGTATTTTATCAAAGGCCTGTGTTAATCTGGCTTCTCTGGTCTTTTTTTCTTCATATTCATGCCATAAAGAAAAGAATTCATCTTTCAGATCATCAGGCAGCATACTGAATAGTTTATTGGCTGCTTGGTTTTCCTTTTCGTCTTGCCCTACTTTGTTTTTCTTATCAAAAGCGCAAACATCCCCTGCATAGACTTCAACTAAATCATGGATTAAAAACATCTTGTAAGCTTTTAAGAAATCAATATCCTTAAACTCCTTTTCAAAAGCCATCAACATCAGACACATGTGCCAGCTGTGCTCAGCACTGTTTTCCTTGACATCATTGGATAAGTAAATCTCTCTTTTGACAAACTTTAATTTTTCAATTTCTTTTAAAAACCCAATAAT
>JBHPDN010000039.1:0-2587 GCA_042577865.1 Nanobdellota archaeon | reverse complement strand
CTTTATATACTTTTCGGTTCACTTGTTTTTATTTTTTTCTAATAGCATTAAATAGTATGGTTTTTCCATCAGAGAACATTCTTCAATACCTAATTTCTCAATCAAACACAGTATTCTTTTCCTGGCAATCATCTTATTCAGGCCCACTAACTCCACTTCAATAAAATCTCCCAGCCCCTCTACACAGTCCAACCCAATATTAAAATCCTTGAATTTGTAAATCTGTCTGTTTTTATTTACAATTATCCACGGCTTTGCCCCTAAAGCCCTCAAAAACATTTTTCCTTCCTTGATTGATGCCTTGAAAGAAACTTCCTGCCTTGCAATTACTCCTCCACTCTTTTCCACCGGCTCCTTGTAAGTTATTTCTGCTTCTCCTCCTCTTTCTCTCAGCCGCACTACTTCATGCCGTCCTAAATCTCTGTGAGCCAGTCTGCAAAAAGTATCTGTCTGTTTTTCTTCTCGTTTCCTTCTGGCACCCAAGGCTATTAATTTCTCCTCGATTTCTTCAAAATTAATCCGTGCTCCAATTTCAATTTCATTCATGTTATATCACAAAAGCTAAAATCAATCCAATTATCAAAACCGCAGCATAAACTGTTTTGTTCCATCTCAAAATTTTTTTACCGTCAAAATTCCAGGCAGGAATCATATTAAATACTGCCAGCCAGGCATTGATTCTAAATCCATAACTTGCAAACAACATTAATGATGGAAACAAAATACCAAAACCTAAAAACAATAAAGACAAAATTAAATTCATTGCTGGACCTGCAACAGAGATTATTCCATTCTCGCGTTTGGTAATCTGCCCTCCAATCATTACTGCTCCTGGTGCTGCAAAAACAAAACCTAAAAAAGAAAACAAAATTGCCATCATTAACATTTGGTTATTAGCCCGAAACTCAGCAAAACAACCATATCGTTGTGCCATCAATTTATGTGCAATTTCATGAAATAAAAATCCAACTCCCACTGTTACTGCTGAAAGCAGTAAAACAAATAAAAAATCAGCGTCAAACTTCAAACCACCGAGTACGATCCCAAAAGCTACTGAAATAGCCAACCAAGCCTTCAACAAATCCATCAATTCAATTTTAGAAGTCTTAAAAGGACCCAATTTAATTGTTTTGTACATCGTCCATCTTTTCCTTGATAACTTCCTTTAATCGTTGTGCTTCCTCTTCAATCTTAACTAAAAAAGACAAATCACTAAAGTGTTCCTTGGCGCACTCGTCACAGTAGAACTCATTGCTATCCTTAATTTTAAAATTAGCTTCTTCGTTGCAGATAATACACTTCTTAGCCATCTAGGGTTCAAGTTAAGTTGTTTTCTTATAAACTTTTTGGAAATCTTAATAAACTGCTAAAAATCCTAATAAACTGCTAAAATTAGTCAGCGAAACTTTTATAAACTTAGTATTTATCCAAATAAGTGAGGGAAACACATGGGTTTTTTACAAACATTCATTAACAAATTTTTCAAAAACCTTTTCAAAAAAAAGAGTCATCTTAAACTAGGTCTCTATGGTCCGCCAAATGGTGGCAAGAGCACTTTAGCTAATCGAATCTGCAAAGATTGGCTCAACGAAGAGATGTCTACTGTTTCTAATATTGCTCACGAAACCAGAGAAATTCAAATCAAGGAACAGGTTAACATTAAAAACAAAAAAGGCAAAGAAATTTCTTTCTCCCTCGTTGATACCCCAGGTATCGCTACTAAAATTGATTACGAAGAATTCATCAAAAAAGGCATGAAAGTCAAGACAGCCAAAAAAAGAGCTAAAGAAGCTACCCAAGGTGTTATTGAATCCATTAAATGGCTCGATGACATGGACGCTGTCTCTATTGTTCTTGATGCCACTCGAGATCCTTATTCCCAAGTTAATATCACTATTGTCGGCAACTTAGCCGCCAGAAATATCCCTGTCTTAATTGTCGCTAACAAGATTGATTTGAAAAAAGCAAACGTTGATAAAATCAAGGCCGCTTTCCCACAGTATAAGATTGTAGGTGTCAGCGCTAAATACGGAAAAAATGTTAACGATTTTTATGAACATTTATTCAAACTAGTAGGTTAAAAAAAAGATGGTGACTTTCCAATTTGTACCATACCACGAAATTGACGGCTTAAGCAGTGCTAAGAGGGTTAACAAATTAATGAACATCGTCAAACAGAATAAGATTGTTCTTTTGGAAGGAAGACTTAAAAAACAAGAAGAAACAGACCTTATAGAAATTACTATGGAAGAGATTGGTCCTAAGTTTAAAGGTATCGAACTCAGCGTCATCTACCCGGACAAGGATAAGTTTTCTGGGATAAAAAAAGTCAAGCAGGGATTTGTTAACGCTATTCTCGGCGACCGCCAGGGATTGACTATTGTTGGTCCGGCTTCAGTTGTCAAGCGTATTGAACAGAACCCTAACAAAATAGAACTCTTCACAAAAGAAGTCAGAAAGAGCAACAAAAAAAAGGTAAATAGGCGGAGATAGTCATGCCTCACCGATGTGTCCGTTGCGGAACTGTTTATGACGATGGAGCTAGTGAAATCCTCAAGGGCTGTTCTTGCGGAGCTAGACTTTTCTT
>JBHPDN010000038.1:0-2690 GCA_042577865.1 Nanobdellota archaeon | reverse complement strand
ATAGGATATTTCCTTTTGATTAAAAAATGACAGCTAGAAGAACCAAATTGGATATTATCACAGACATACTCTTTGTTATTCAAAATAAAGGGGGCACTATCAAACCAACCCATCTTCTTTACAAAGCCAATCTTTCTCACAAGCTCATGAACACTTATTTAGAAGAACTTATCAAAAAAGAAGCCATCGAAAGGGTAAGTATTAAAAACAGAAGTTACATTTCTATTAAAGATAAGGGTTTGGAACTCCTTCAAAGCTTAAAGAAAATGAAAGAATTCCAAGATGCCTTTGGATTATAAGATGAAAAACATCACCAAAAAAGAATATTCATTGGGAGAAGTTCTTTCCCATGCCTGGCATCTCTTTAAGAAAAATTTCAAGTTAATTCTTTTTATCACTCTTATTATTTACATCCCGATTAATATTATCCTCCAACTTATCCCAGTAGATCCAATCATCAATGAGTTTGGATTCTGGCAGGGAATGAGATTATACAGCCGAATCATGCAGATTCTTGAAGGATTGATTGGCATTATTGCCATGATGGCCATTGTTCATGTCATTGACATGGCTGTTAAAAATAAAAAGGTTGGTCTCGGAGACGCCTTTATCAAAGCTCTTACCAGCTGGCCTAAGGCTATTTGGACTAATATTGTCAGGAGTATCTTCTTGATTGGTTTATTTGTTCTTTTGATTGTCCCTGGTATTATTTATTCTGTTTATTGGTATTTTTTTATCTTTGTTGTTGTTATCCACGGCAAATACGGAAACCAGGCCCTGAAACACAGCAAAGCAGTGGTCAAAGGAAGGTGGTGGAGAATTGTTGGTTATGCTATTGTCTTTGGTATTCTTTCAGCCATTATTGGTATTGCTGTTGCTCTGCCTTTTGCTCTTTTCTCAGGTTTTACAGGAGACATCATCACCAGTATTATCGGTGATACTTTGATTGATATTGTTGCTTCATTCTTTATTGTAGCCTTCACTATCTTTTTCATTAATCTTGACCATACCAAAAAGATTGAACCAGTCAAAAAACCTTCGAGCAAAAAAAAGAAAGGTTCAGGGATGTCAAAAACTTCTCCCAAAACACCTAAAAAGACTAAGAAAAAGAGTAAAAAAACTTCTAAAAAGAAGAAAAAACACTAATTCTTCCAAAACTCTTATAAATAAAGGACTTTTTTCTTAACTTAATAATATTTAAACGGAGGGAATAATAAAATGGAAGACGAACAAACACAAGAACCAATGGAAGAACCTACAGAGGAACCGCAAGAGGAACCTACTGAAGAACCTGCTTCTGAACCTGAAAACGATATGGAGGAACCTGTTGAAGAACCAGCTCCTGCTGAAGAACCAACCGAAGAACCAGCTCCAGAACCGACTCCTGAGCCAGCTGAAGAACCTGCTCCTGAGCCAACTCCAGAACCAGAAGAAGAACCAGCACCAGAAAACAAACCTTGCTGCTAATTTTTTTTCTTTTTTTAATAACAAATTCTAATCAAAAATGGGATGGCAAAACCAACCAATCAATGAGTGTCCTTGTACTTATCCAGGCTGCCCTAATAAAACCAATTGCCCGGAATGCCTCAGGTCTCATCTCCAAAACCAAGAACTACCAGCTTGTTTTTTTCCGCCAGAAGTTGAAAAAACTTTTGATCGTTCAATCAAAAAATTTCTTAGTTTGAAGAAATAACCTAAACATTCATGGGAAAGTAATTGATTTTATGTTCTTTGTAAATAATTAATGTTTCATAATCCTTGATTATATCTGAAAAAAGATTCCTAAAGTCCATCATAATTTTTCTATACTCTTCATTGTTCAAAACTTCAAACTCCAATTCAATGTCCCAAGGGCCGGCACACCTGATGACATAAAGTGTATTCAGAATATTTTTGCAGAAACTAATGATTTTCTTTTCTTTGAATTCATTTAAATTTTGGGTGGTAATCAAAGCTTTATGCAGTTCATATCCTAATTTGCTTGTGTCCAGCCATAATCTGTATGTTTGGATGATCCCTAATTTTTCCAATCTTTTAATTCTGTATTTGACAGTATTGCTTGCTAATTTTATTTTTTTCCCAAGATCAATAATTGGAATTCTGGCATCTGTTGCTAAAAGTTTCAATATCTGTACATCAACCTTGTCAAGTTTAATGGTTTCAGGTTCACCACCATAATAAGCATCTGGCAGCTCTTCTTTATCTTTGACTAAATATCTTCTTTTGAAATGATAATTATAAGTGGCCATTGAAAGAGTATGATCTCCAATATATTTGCCGTGCTTGTTTAGTATTGCATTCCAAATTTGATTGAAGTGAAAAAAATTTCTGGCAAACATCAAAACTTCTAAATCCCACCTGCCGCTTAGACTGGCAAACCAAAAAACATTGGAATTTTTTAGTAAAGAATCAATAATTTCTTTTTCTTTTTCTGGATTGACATTCTGATAACGGACATAGACTCTGTAAGAAAGATAGCCTAGTTTGGCTGTGTTGATAATAGTAATAAACTTTTTAATCACACCACTGTCCACTAAATTTTTCAACCTTAAACCAACCGCTTGCTGGGATAATCTAACTTTTTTGGCTAATTTAGACAGTGGCTGCCGGGCATTCTTGTCTAATTCGTAAATTAGTCTTTTATCTTTCAGATCAAGCTTCATATTTTCAATAATGCAAAAATAGTATAT
>JBHPDN010000037.1:0-2886 GCA_042577865.1 Nanobdellota archaeon | reverse complement strand
AATCAGTTACCCACAAAGGTAAAAATTCACCAGCTCCTTTAGCTAAATTTGGTTTTGAAGATTTGATGAAAGGTTTAACAGATAAGATAAGAGAGTATGAAGGTGAAGGAGAAAAGTTAGAAATATCTAATTTTGGTTCTATAAACCAATTTAGTTTTGTGCTTGAAGATAAATCAACAGAAGAAGTAGGTGCGCCAAGTATTTATAAGACTGGTGATGCCGATTCTGAAGCGTTTAAAAAACTTTTTGAATAAATTTATATAAGTGTTTGACTGTGAAATTCTTATGAAATTTGCGCACATGGCTGACTTGCACATTGGTTCCTGGCGGGAGCCAAAGTTAAGAGAATTAGCAGCCCGGGCTTTTGTTCAAGCTTTGGAAAAGGCAGTGGGTTTGGGTGTTGATTTTGTTCTGTTTGCAGGTGATTTATTCAATACTTCTTTACCGGCCATGGATGGTTTGAAATTAGTGGTTGAGAAGTTAAAATGGTTGAATGAATTGGGCATTCCATTGTATGTGATTGCAGGCAGTCATGATTTTAGTCCGAGTGGAAGGACAATGGTGGAAGTTCTTGAGAAAGCAGGTCTGGTGATGAATGTCTGCAAAGGTGATGTGGTTGATGAGGTTTTGAAATTAGGTTTTACAGTTGACAAGAAGACAGGTGTCAAAATCACAGGAATGTTGGGCAAAAGAGGGATGCTGGACAGAATCTATTATGAAAATTTGGATGGAAGTAATTTAGAAAAAGAAGAAGGTTACAAAATTTTTATGTTTCATACAGCAATCTCTGAATTAAAGCCCAAGCATCTGGAAAAGATGGAAGCCCAACCATTGTCAATGCTGCCAAAAGGATTTAATTACTATGCTGGAGGGCATGTGCACCATAGAAGTGAAATGGAATACAGTGGTGGACTGGTAACAATGCCGGGAGCTTTGTTTCCAAATAATTTTGCAGAAGTGGAAAAATATTCTCACGGTGGGTTTTATTTTGTTGAAGACAATAAAGCAGAATGGATTCCAGTCAAAATTAAAGAACATGTGAAACTGGAATTTGACTGCCAACACAAGTCAAGCGAAGATGTAGAAAGAATGATTTTGGAAGAACTAAATAACTGGAATCTTAAAGAGGCCATAGTGACGATGAGATTTTCAGGTATTTTAAGCCATGGCAAGCCAGGGGACATTAATTTCAAAACTATCTTTAAACAGATTTATGACAGGGGAGCTTATTTTGTGATGAAGAACAGCTCCAAGCTGCACTCTTCATCATTTGAAGAGATTAAAATTGACACAGGTTCTGTTGAAGATGTGGAGGAGAATTTAATCAAAGAACATCTGGGACAGATTAAAATGGAAGGGGATGAACTGGATTTGACTCAATCTTTGATGAGAGTTCTAGATACAGAAAGAAAAGAAGGCGAACACGCCCATGATTTTGAAGAGAGGATGAAAGCTGAAGTTGAGAGAGTATTGGGTTTGGATTGATTTTTTTCGAAAACTATTTATATTGGTTTTGAAGGTTTGAAATTATGATTAATATTGAGCCTGTGTTGGAATGGATGGGGCCTTATGTATCTTATTTTCAGAATCCCTGGGCTCAAGCAGGAGTGGTTTTAGTTGGCTTTGTAGTAGTGGCTTTTATCCTGTTTCTGATTTTAGAAAAGATTATTCTAAAGTTGACTTTGAAGACCAAAACCAATGTAGATGATTTAATTATATCCAAAACCAAGAAGCCAGTGTTTTGGCTGTTGATTGTTCTGGGGTTGAGAATTAGTGCCCAAATAGTTTTTGACCAGCCAATTGTTTTCCGGATCCTAGAGAGTATTGTGGTTATTATTTTTGTGTTGATTTTGTCTAAAATAATCAATATTTTGATTGATGGTTGGGGACACATGTTTGCCAAAAAGACCAAGACACAGATGGATGAGAGTTTACTGCCTTTATTCAAGAAAGTAGTAAATATTGTTCTAGTGGTGGCGGGTATTTTGTGGGTCTTGAATACATGGAATATTAATATTACACCATATCTGGCTGGTTTAGGTATTGGCGGCCTGGTTTTGGGTCTGGCTTTGCAAGATTCTTTGAAAAATATTTTTGGCGGAGTTTCTTTGATTTTAGACAAAACCTATGCAGTGGGAGACAAAATACGGATTGAGAGCGGAGATGTAGGAGAGATTGTTGATGTGGGTTTGAGAAGTACCAAGGTTAAAACCAGGCCTGAAAACCAAATCAAAAAAGAAATGGCTACTGGTGAAATTGAAGTGGCAGCTGATTCCATTGAAGTCCTTTCCGAAGCAGAAGAACTTCCTTTAGACTTAAATCTCGAATCAACCGAAGAAACCAGATTAAAATACCGTTACTTAGATTTAAGAACACCAAGGATGCAAAAGAATCTTGCTTTAAGACACAAAGTTACAAATTCCATCAGGGAATTCATGAATGAACAAGGTTTCTTAGATATTGAAACTCCTTTTTTGGCAAAATCAACTCCAGAAGGGGCTCGAGATTATTTAGTTCCGGCCAGAAATTTTTCTGGTAAATTTTTTGCCTTGCCCCAATCTCCACAATTGTTCAAACAATTGTTGATGATTTCTAACTTTGACAAATATTATCAGATTGTGAAGTGTTTCAGAGATGAAGACCTAAGGGCAGACCGGCAGCCAGAGTTCACTCAGTTAGATATTGAGATGTCATTTGTTGAGGAAGAAGATATTTATTCATTAGTTGAAGGCTTGATGAAGAAAGTGTTCAAAGATGTTTTAAATTATAATTTGAAGGTACCTTTTCCTAGGATGACTCACGCAGAAGCAATTAAAAAATACAAATCTGACAAACCAAATTTAGCTAAAGGAGCTGGTGAATTTTTACCTTTGTGGGTAACTGATT
>JBHPDN010000036.1:0-2916 GCA_042577865.1 Nanobdellota archaeon | reverse complement strand
GATTTGCTCTTCCTTGTGGAGAGGAGCATATCCCTCTGAGATTTCGTCGTAGTAAGTCATTTTGAAAAGAATGAGCCTGCAGACAACAAAAATCAGGGATTTTTGAGCCTGCAACTCATAACTTTGTAATGAGCCTGCAGGGATTTGAACCCCGATCAACCGGTCCGAAGCCGGCCGCACTTTTTGGCTGCGCCAAAACCTTCCTGGCGAAGTATCCAGGTTATGCTACAGGCCCAATATAGTTAGAATTTGGTTTTAGAGTTAAAAAGGTTTCGTTGTTATAGGGTGAATTGAGAAAATTCTCCATACCCCAGCAAAGGAATTTGGCCCAAATCTTTTTCCAGTGACTTTCCCTGAGCCAGGCAGCTAAGGATTCTTCCAGGTTGGTCAAAAGTAACGAGCAGGACGGCTTGCTCTGGATGAGTCTCCCTGAGATGAGCATAAAATTCCTGAAGTTCCTGGAAATGTTCTTCTTTTTGTGATGTAGGAAATGGGTTTAAGACTTCATCCGGGTCGTAGGGCGGCAAAGGCGGGCGATGAACATGGGCAATAATATCTACAGTTTGGGTGGCAGCATGATAATCACTAGAAATTATGTAATCTATGCAAATATGACTTAGTTTTTTGGCCAATTTCTTGGACTGATCAATACCTTCAGTAGGAAATAAATTAGAATTTGATTCCAATATTTTTGGCAGAAAATGAGCTTTTGGTGAGTGTCCGCGTGTAGTTCCGGGCGTAGCAACGATAAGCTCCATAGAAAAGGGATGTAGTATTCCATATAAATATTTTATGATAATTCTTTGAAATCAACTAAGTTGCCGTCAATCTCATCCATAGAAACTTCTGGAACTTTAATGGTATTGTTGAGGTGGTTCTGGATCATCCAAATATCAGAATGGATAACATTTTCCTTGGGCAAATCATTGATATCAAACCATTTTAATTCTCCTTCTTCAGAAATCTGAAAGTCTTTGTTTTGAGCATTGAGTTGAACAAGGACAAGAAGAAAACTGTGTTTGGGTTTTTGGTTTTCTTTGGCATGTTCGTGGATGATATTTTTGATGGAATGAAATTCTACATCTAGGTTGGTTTCTTCCTGGGCTTCTCTTAACGCTGTGGTTTTGATGGATTCACCCATCTTCATCTTGCCGCTGATCAAACCCCAATGGTCTTTGTAAGGACGCTTGTTTCTTTTGAGAAGACAGATTTGATTGTCTTTGATTATGGCGGCCAGGACAACAGGAAGCACACCAGTTTCTTTTTCCACAATATGGGCATAGAAAGGAAGTTTTTCCTCTGCTTTTTTTGTTAGTTGATAAATGTCGTCCTGCTTTTCAATCCAGCCTTCCTGTTTCATCTTGTCAAGATGATAGACTAAAAGATTAGAACGTATGTCGAGATGTTTTTCTATCTCATTGAATTTTAGTTTATGGTTTTTAGTGAAGAGTTCAAAAATTTGTTTTGTTTCGTTATTCATTATAGACACTTCCGCCCAGATATTCTGCTGTCTTTTTTAGATTAAATTTGCGCTGACTTAAATGGTTTTTGCAATCCCGGCATTCTTGAGTGTGATCTTGGATAATTTTTTGAAGTCCAGGTGATGTTTCTCCTAACCAGAAAGCACTCATTTCATTTAATGACAAACAATCTTTGGTTGGTCCCAAAGGAATATTGTATTGTTTGTCTTGCCAGTCTACAAATGCCATGAAAAACAGAAAGAAAGGGATTTATTAATACTTTTCCTCAAGAAAAGTTGAGTAAGATTTAAATAAGACTTGGTTTTTGGGAGTGGAATGGAATTAGATGAAGCTAAAGATGAAGTGATAGCTTTTTATGAAGAAGAATTTGAATTAGATGGGTTAAAAGAATTCTATATGGCAAATAGAAAGGCAGGTTATAAAATATTCAAAGAAAATTTTATAGAACATTATGGTGATGGTTTTTTATTAAGACTTGGAGATAATATGAGAGTCTCTTTAGTGGTAGCAGGCTTCTTTAAGGAAGTGATGGCTTCCAATAGTTTAGTAAACATTTGTATAGCTCTTAGTGAATGCGCCGAAACAATAGACAAAGCTGATTTTGAAGATGAAGCTGAGGGTTTTTATGATTTAATATGTTTTTTGAAAGGCACAGGAGATTATGCCCACGAAGAAGATGCAGTGCCTGAGGTCTTACCAACAGTTCCGGAAATTATAGAAACACCTGGACTAAACAAAAGTTGGGCTTCTTACATCAATAAAGAGGTTGACCAAACAAGATCAATTGAAGATTCTCTTAAGTCCATTAATCCGATGGGGAATACAATCTATTTGAGTGAACCTACTCAAGAACCTTCTTCAAAGAAATAATTGCTACTTTGATCATTGAATCTGTTGGTTTTTTGGTGGTGATGTTTTGAACCCATAAACCGGGTGCAGAGATAATTCTCATGATGATGTTTTTTCTGAATCTGCCGGCTAACTTAAGAATCTCATAAGAGATGCCGGCAACAACCGGGATTAATAAAACTCTCCAGATGATTTTCCAATACCAAGTCTCGCTGTAGATCAGAGAGAAAATGATAATAGAGATGATTAAGACAATGAAAAGAAAGGAAGTACCGCAACGCGGATGTTTGGTTGAAAATTTTCTGATGTTCTTAACAGTAAGTTTTTGTCCGGCTTCAAAGGCATGAACAACCATGTGTTCTGCACCGTGGTATTGGAAAACTCTTTTGACATCTTTCATCAGAGAGATGACAAGAATGTAAGTGATGAAGATAGCCAAACGGATAAGGCCTTCAATAGTGGTAAAGAAGGCGTTTCTGACTGGGAAAAGTTTGGTAATAAAAAAAGGGATACCAACAAAAAAAATAACAACAAAGATGAAAGATAATAAGAAAGTGCCAAAGACAGCAGAATATCTGGGCGGAAG
>JBHPDN010000035.1:0-3079 GCA_042577865.1 Nanobdellota archaeon | reverse complement strand
TATGGTTTGGGCGATGTTATTGTTAAAGAAGCCAGCGATTTAGAAGGTGATGATTATATTCTTGTTGAAATAGCCGGAGCTACTGAAGACGAAGTTAGAGAACTTCTGGCTAAACAAGGTAAATTTGAGGCCAAGATAGGCAATGAAACAGTTTTTATTGGCGGCCAGAATGACATCACTTACGTTTGCCGTTCTGCTGAATGCAGTGGTATTAATCCTCAAAGAGCCTGCGGTCAGATGGAAGATGGTAATTGGGCTTGTAGTTTCTTTTTTGCTATCTCTTTGAGTCCTGAAGCCGCTGCCAAACATGCTCTTGTCACCGGTAAATTAGATATTATTTCTGAAGGAGATGAAAAATATCTCAGCCAGGATTTAGTTCTTTTCCTTGATGACAAAGAAGTTGATAAATTAAAAATTGGTGCTGATCTTCGAGGTAGTGAAACTACTGACATTCAAATTTCTGGTAGTGGTGTCGGCCGTACTCAGCAGGAAGCTATCACCAACTCTCTTCAGAACATGAAGCGTTTGCAGACGATTATTATCACCGGCAGTTTGCCTGTCAAACTTAACATTGTTAAGATGGACACTGTCTCTCCAACACTGGGTAATGAATTTATGAGAAACGCTCTTTTTGTTGGTTTACTGGCTATGATTGGTGTTGTTGTTGTTATATCTTTGCGTTACCGTAAAATCAAGATAGCTGTTCCTATGGTTTTAACTATGGTTTCTGAATTAGTACTGATCTTAGGCTTCGCTGCTTTGGTTGGTTGGAATCTTGATTTGGCTGCTATTGCAGGTATTATTATTGTTATAGGTACTAGTGTGGATCATTTGATTATTATCACTGACGAATCTTTGAGTGGTGAAGAAGTTTATGACTGGAAAAAGAAAATCAAACGGGCCATGTTTATTGTTATGGGTGCTTACTTAACCACTTTAGTAGGTATGATCCCTCTTTGGTTTGCTGGCGCCGGACTCTTGAAAGGTTTTGCCTTTACCACTATTGTTGGAATTTCCTTTGGCGTCTTAATTGCTCGGCCAGCTTATGCTGCTGTTATTGAGATTCTGTTGAAGGAGTAATTTTTTTTAATTCTGCTAATTTTCTTTGTTTTCCTTCCCTTCTCCAGCGCATAATCTTTGCTCTGAATTTTTTTCCTTGGCTTAGAAATAGTTTTTCCCGGGCATATATTTCTTTGACTTCTTTCTCTAATTTCTTAATCTCTGTCTGGTAATGTTTGATTGTCCTTGCGATCTCTTTCTTGATTCTTCTCTCTTTTTCTTCCCACTTTTTTGTCGCTGACTTTGACTCTAGTCTGCGCATTTCCCGGCGTATATCTTCTGCCATAAACCAAGTAAGATTAACCTTTATTTAATCCTTTCTTTTCAAAAACTTTAAATAATCTGCAGAAATCATTTCTATCAATGAAAACCTTCATTATCTCTCTTGGTGGCAGCATGATAGTTCCAAAAGAAATCAACGTTTCTTATCTTAAAAATCTTAAAAATCTTATTCTCAAACATTCAAAGAAAAATAAGTTCATCATTGTTGTTGGCGGCGGTTCTACTGCCAGAAAATACCAAAAAGCCGGAAGAGAACTTGGTCTTAATTCCACAGATCTTGATTGGGTTGGTATTCACACCACCTGGCTCAATGCTAATTTTGTCAGAACTGTTTTTCAAGTTAAACAAGGCATCGTCCAAAATCCAACTAAAAAAACCAACTTCAAAAAAATACTTTTTGCTGGTGGCTGGAAACCTGGCTGTTCCACTGATTATGATGCTGTTCTCTTGGCCAAAACTTACCAAGCTCAAACTGTCATCAACATCACTAATGTTCCCTATCTTCATAATAAAAATCCCAAAGTATACAAAAACACCAAAATTATCAAACAGACTGATTGGAAAACTCTTAGAAAAATCATCGGCAACAAATGGTCGCCTGGACTCAACACTCCTTTTGATCCCATCGCCGCTAAATTAGCCCAAAAATTAAAACTAAAACTCTACCTTGTTGGTTCTGACATCAAAAATCTTGATAACCTTCTCCAAGGCGAGAAATTCAAAGGTTCAATTGTTCAGGATTAAGTATGATCCAATCTCTCTAACTCTTCCCAAATTTTATCTTCTACACTCTTCTTTTTCTTGTTCTCAATCTTTAACTTACCTTCTTTGTTAAAAATCCAATTAACCTGTTTTTCCCAATCATCATGGCCGCTGCCAAAAAAATCAACCTTGACCCTGTGCTTCTTACCACAATTACATTGCGTCACTTTATAATGAAGTTCCCCAGACCATTCAGAAGTCCATTTATTTGGTCCTAAACATTTATGGCAGTAAAGGCAGTTCCATTTATTTTCATTCTCTTTTAATATGTGGTCCTTCATAATTATTTCACTTCTTTTTATCCTTGCAAATTGTATAAATAGAGATCATCAAAATCCCGAAAAAGCCTAAGATTTAAATACCTTTCCTTTATACATTTTTTATTATGAAATACCTTTTTACCAACATTTTAGGTACCTTCATCTTTGAAAACGACCAACTCAAGGATAAAATTGAATTTAAGGACTTGGCAGACTATCAAAATAAAGAGAAATTTGAACAGAAATTAACCAAGAAATACAAAAAAGTTAACACTCCTAAAGACCAAACCCTCAACCATATCCTTTCTTTCTTCAAGACCAAAAAATACCTTCCGCAGCTTTACCAAAGAAACATGATACTCACTAAACAAAAAATAAAACAATCCATTTCCCAGGACAATCTTCTTATCCAGGCCATAAGCAACATCAAAGAACTGGACCGCATTGCTAATACTCTTGCCAAAAGATTAAGGGAATGGTTTGAACTTTATTTACCTGAATTTTCTAAATCAGTTTCTGACCAGCAGGTCTTTGCTAAGATGGTTCAGGAAAAAAGCAGAAAACAACTGCTTAAAGAATTAAAACTGACTGAAAACCAAACTATGGGCAACCCTTTAACTAAAACTGATGTTGATCAAATGATTCTTTTAGCTAAACAAATCACTCAAACTTTCCAGCTTAGAGAAAAACACGAACAATATCTCCAAAAAACCATG
>JBHPDN010000034.1:0-3300 GCA_042577865.1 Nanobdellota archaeon | reverse complement strand
ACTATATACTGGCCGTCTTCTTCTGAACCAGGAAGATTAATTTTCGAGCCAGCCACTCGACCTTGTCAAAAAAGTTCTGCTGGTTTTGTCGGAGAGATAGACGGCAAAGAAACTTTTGAGATTGATAATACAATTTATGATTACGAACCAATCATAGGAAAATCAGTTGATTTCCCAAAAGGTTCTGGTGTGCAAAGAATCAGCACAGCTTTGCCGCCATCAAGTTTTGTTGATGTTGACAGCGGCGATGGTTTTGCTGTCGGCAGATTAGGTTCAGAAGAAGACGGCCAGTATATAGTTTCATTAATGATTGCTTTGGAAGACAACCAGGCAGAAATTAATTTCAACAAACCAGCCGATCCAGATTACCAATATTCTTCAGGATTAAGTGGATTTATTGATTCATTTACTAAAGGTCCTAGAACAGGATTTGCCGATACTGTCACAGGTGAAGGAGATTTTGTAACTACTTTAACTTATCAAGTTGACGAAGAAATCTGGTTAGAATATAATGATATTAAAGTGTCTGTCTTTGACCAGGAAAACAACGAGATTGGAGAAGTTAATTTCGAAGGTTTTGAATTTGAAGCAGTTGAACAGGATAATGTCTGTCCAGGTACAACTATAAACAGCCTTAAAGTCCAAGGCCAAATTTTTGGTGATGAAATTGTCATTTCAAAATTTGAAGTCAGTCCCATGGTAACAAACATCAACAATTACCAAAACCCAATTACTCCATTGTTTGCTGTTTTGACAGATGAGGATAACAATGTTCTCTACAGCACTTTTGTCGGAGAAGTAACACAACAAGTTTGCGGCGATGACGCAAACATGATCATGCCAGATTCATTTGAAATTGAACTTCCATTAAACGACCCAGACGCAGATAAGTTTGTTATTGAAGATTTAAGTACTGGTATCAGAAAAGAAATCAATATTGAATAAAAAAATGAACAAAAAACTAATCATCTGGACTCTTGGAATCATCATCCTAAGCAGTTTTGCTTTGGCCAGTTTGGAAACTGATTTTCCAGACTTCCTTAAAAAAAGTCAAATTTTAACAGCTGAAGAAGAGTCAAGATTAAGTGAATTTGTAGAAGAAAATCCAACTATTATTCTTGAAAACGGAGAACTGAATGTTTACACTATTGAAGAATGGATGACTGAACTCAGCAATACTCCCCCAGCTCAATATCAAACTAACTTAGCTAATTTAGATACTTCACTTAGTCAGTATTTCCAAACATATAATGTTCCTCATGAAGCTCAAACTCAAATTCAGTTATATCCGGACGAACAAAAATCACAGTTGTTAGGTTCTCTAGGAAGAGCCAGAGAAAACAAAGCCATGATTGTTTATTATATGCTTGACAATTCAGAGCCAGAGTTAAGTCGATACATTATCAATCACGAACTTTTCCATACTTTTACCAACCCAATGTTTACTGCTGAAAACCAGGCCAATGAAGTCTCAAACAAACTGGCCCAATCAAGCAACGAAGGCCAGGCTGAACTCATGGAAAAACTCAATTTCCTTAACCAAGAATCACTACTTTTAGATTTATGGAAAGAGCACGTTGGCAATGAAGACACTATTTTCTTCAGCAATTATCAACCAAACTTGAGGGAACAGCTGTCAGAATACTATGCCAGACTCACAACAGCTAGTTTCTTTGCTGATGATTTAGAATCTTATGATGCTGATGTCAACACTCAGCAAACAGAAGGCTACATCAGCGCTTTTATTATTGCTGACAGATATAATTTATTTGAAACCTATGACGGAGAAAAAGGCCAGGAAATCAAAGAAGAAATTATTGAAATTATTGAAAAAGACCCAGATAAAAAAACAATTTATGATCAAAAAGATATGGCCATCATAGATGAAACCAGTGTCCAGTTGCCCGAATCACCTCTCGAATCTGGCGAGTATTATGAATGCCAGTATGAAAGTGAAGGCAACAATCTTGAGATTGTTGACTGTCAGTTAACATCAGTTTCAGAACTGGCTTGGACCCCAGACAAAGAATCTGTTTCCTTTGCTTATGATAAAAACGGCAAGATCATTGATGCCACTTTCTTTGATGGTGGAGATTATGTTGTTAAAAACTTTGAAAACCCTTTCAACAGTGTTGTTGCTGAATCAGAACGCTACACTTATCATGACCAAGTCACGGTCAGAGTTCCTTCAGACGCTGCCAGTTTCTCTGTTGTCACCCCTAACCCTTTTGATGCCAGTTCAAATATTGAACAGAAAGAACCTAATCCAAGAACAGTTTCAAGAAAAAGTGCTGCCAAAAGCCAGGGATTAGATCCCGGTTCATTTGAAAGCCAGATGCAAATTTTAGAAGCCAAAACAGATTCAATAATCCATATTTTTGAATCTCCTAGTCAATGTATTTTCATTTCCAGTGATGAAGTCAAGACACCCATCAGTGAGGTTGGGAATCTTAAAACAACTATTCAAACTTTCCGGGAAAACCAGCAAGAACTGCAAAACCAAAAAAACACTTTCACAGAACTGGCTACTAATGTTATTGAAGACTATGATGATCAAGCCAGAGAAGAATTCCTGGCCATGCTCAATATCGAACTCAACCAGGAAGATTTAATCGAAATGAAAATGAACCAAATTGTTTCATTACTAGATTCAATTAAGAATGATTTAGGTGGTGAAGTTATTGAAATCAACATTCCTGCAAACAACCAAGACGATCAAGGAGAAGACATCACAAACAATGATGAAAGCACTGAAACAACCAAAGTTATTGGACATGAAGTTTGTTGTTGTGATTTTCAAGTAACTTATGAGTGCTCTTGTGATAGTGATAAATTAGGAGAAAAACCTGGTGCATGGGACATTCCAGAACCAGTTATACCTGGAGGCACTTTTATATATCCACCAGAAGGATCACCAACAAATGAGCTATATAATATAGAAGGTAGAGTTAATCCAACTTCAATGAGAAATCCAGACACTGATTATTTTGGAGCCAACACAGTAACTTGTAAGTTCACAGCCCGATCAAAAGTTGGAGATTGCCCTAACCCTGAAAGTGATTGTGAAGGAAGTAGCTGTGAAAAATGTGAATCATATAAAAACAATGAAGGTTCAGATCCAAATAATCCAGGTATAGCAGGTATTATTAACTCTGAAACAGGTAAATGCATTAATGCAGCAAAAGCAAAATGTCCAGAAAATGCCACATTTGAATGTAAAAATATTGTTGATTGGTCAAGTGGTGATTGTACTTTTGAAAGCTTATGCAAAGAAGAAATCAAACCTATATCCACTCCAAC
>JBHPDN010000033.1:0-3330 GCA_042577865.1 Nanobdellota archaeon | reverse complement strand
TTTCCTTTTGGACCTAAAACTTTACCAAAAACAGTAGCCACTTTGGCCATTAAATTTGCCTGGGCAATAAAATAATCATATTTCTTGGCTAAATCCTGAACAGCCTTTTTATCATCTTTATACTTGTCAAATTCTTTTTCAGTGATTGTTAGATCGCAGGCTTCCTTTGCCTTTTCAGCCAGTTCATGACCCACTAAAGCACAAGTAGAAACTTTTTTCCCTCTTGGATAATGCAAAGTTGCAAAGAAATTGATTGGATTTGATTTGATGTCAAAATCCTTCAGGTTAATAATTAAATCGAAACTCTGAGTGAATTTACGTTTTCTTTCCTTTTTGAGTTCTTCTAAAACTTTTCTTATTTTTTCCTTATCCATTGTCCCTCCTACCATCCCATTATTGGTAGTCCTTATCGGGTTTTACTGAAAAGTAAGAGGGGGTTTATAAAAGTTACGCTTAAACATCCAAGAACTTCTTGTCAGCGTCTGCATACTTGTAAGATGTCTCGCCAAAGTTGCATCCCTTACAGGTCCAGTCTAAATAAATCCAGTCATCCTGCTTATACCGATTGGAAGCTTCAGGCAGCCAAATCCGCAGATAAGCATGATTGGAAGTAAACACAAATTCAGAGTCCACACCAATGGCTTCCATCAGATTGGCCAGAACAATTGTCCCTGATTCACAATCCCCACCACCACTAATAATAAAATCTTCAAACCTTTCTACATAATCCAAATCAATCGGGTCAGAAATATAATCAAAATTTCTTTTGACAAAATAATACATGGCTTTGGCCTGGCAAACTTGTTCTCCACTTTCACAAGACATAGAAGCAATCTTATTGGCGGTCCTCTTGACCACTGGATCTCCTGCATTAATCAATTCATGATAATCTTCTTTCAAAGAATATGATTTATTGCTCAAAGCCCCGTCAAACTCAAAAACATCACCGGGCTTTGGAATCATTGACGGTTCTGGATCAGCCTTGATGGCAAACTCCGGCACTATCCACATCACAACTAATAATATCAAAAACACTGCCAGAATATACTTAATTGGTCCTTTGTACCATTTCTCAGGCACTTCTTCAGGTATGTCTTCCATTAAAAAATTAAGAAAAAGATAGTTTAAATTACTTTCTATAAAAAAATTCTTCCTTTAATAAATACGAAAATTTTACTGTCTCAAGCTCGCTAATTTGGCGGCATATCTCAGAATCCATACCTCTCCATTTTTTTCTAATTTCATCTTCTTTACACTTGCGTTCTGCCAATTGTTTTTCAAAATCATCAACCATTTGATCATAATATTTGCGTGATACTTCTTTTAATACAAAAGTCCTTGAAGCATCTTCAAGAGTCTCGGGATTGGACCAATGCATATTCGGTGGAAATGATTTATGTATAAAAATCGGTTCTCCACACCCCATTGGTTCTTTTATAGTGCCATCGTATTCCAGATTTGCCTCACCAATTCTTGAAAACTTCTCGAGGTGACATACAAGGCCTTCATAATCGACCCATAATTCTTGAGTATTAATTAATTTATGAGTAACATCTGTCACAATCACATTATCAGTTAAGGGGAAGCAACAAAATCTGTCTGTTAGATATACTCTGTATTTTTCTTCTTTCATTTTCCTTAATCCCAAGTAAAATCCGGGTTTTTGTGTGGATTGACTTCATCATAAGACTTCAAATCACGAAGAATCCATCCTCGGCCCTCATTCGTACCGATAAAACGGTTGCCATTCTTGTCGATTTCTCGTAAAACTCCCTCTGTCAATCTTCTCTCTAGTTCAGCAGGAACATTGGTGTCATATTTGCTTCGGAAATTCATAGCCCTAAGTCTTTTTCCAAGTTCAGAATCAACTGTCATCCACCCCCTTCCATTCATTGTATAATCACCAATACGATATCGATCTCTGACATGAATTGGAATCACAGGATCATTTATTTGAAATTCTGCCTTTCTGCCAGAGACTGAATAAGCGCCTCCCAAGTAAGACAAAACAGTCATTGTTACTGCTGCAATTACTTTTTTCATTTTATTCCATAACCCTCTAAGATTCTCTTATTTTCTTTTTCTCGTTCTTCGGCTTCTTTGTTTAACTCGTCGGTTATTTTTTTGTTCTCTTCCTCAAGTTTTTTTGATTCAGCATCAGTTTTGGCAATCTCTCTGTCAAGACTGCCATTCAAGTTATTAACATCTCTCAATGAATATTCAACTTCATTTTCAATGTTTTTTTGAATTGTTTCGAGTTTCTGTTCGTCTGTTTTCTTCTCTGTGTTTCCACCACAACCAATATAACCAACTGGCCCTAAAGTGGCTGTTGCAACAGCAGCATAAAACACAACATCTCCAGCTTTGTCAGCAACATAATCAATTGTTTTCTTCATATAGTCCATCATTTTCATTTTCATCACCATTGACAAAAGAATCAATAAGATTCCTCAGCGTTCTCTGTTATCTTTTTTAGACCCTGTATTGCTTCTTCCAAAGTCTTTCTTCTTTCATTTCGTTCTTCTTCTCTTTCTAACTGTTTTTTAGTCTCTCGCCACCGTAGTCTGAAGTTTATTTCTGATTTTACTTCTCCTTCTAATCCATCCCAAAACCGTTTCACTGTTGCATAATTTTCTGAAACAACAACTTTTTGACCGTTTTTGATAACATAAAGGCAATCTTCATCTCCTGGATTGATTCCATTTGCTCCTCTATCGATTGCATAAACTTCTAAAGAGATATCTCCTTTCTTAGTTTCATAACCAAGAACTGCCACTGGCTTATGAGTTTGATCAACCTTTACTTCTTTATTTTCTACTCTTCCCTGAGTACGTGTTGCATCTTCATCATAAGCAGCAACCACTCTTGTTCCATCCTTTAGTTTTTCTAATCTTATCCATTTGCCGCCGACCCTCAAACTATCATGAGTTCGGTTAGGATGTTTTACACTTATACTGTGACCTGCTCTTCCATATTTATCAATTAATTGAGCCAATTCACTTTGTGATTTGACTTCTGCTTTAGGATTCTCACCACTACAGCCGACCATACTCACTGGTGCCAAAGCAACAGTAGTATAAAATAAAGCCTCTCCAGCCGCTTTCATTGGATTTTTAATAACATAATCGATTGAATTTTTTATTCCTTGCATATATTGTTTCATTTTCATTTTGTACCACCTTTGTATTAGTATTTCACTATTGAGTGACAAACATGAGAATACTTAAACATTCTGTATAAACCATATATATTTAGAAAAATGTATATATTTCAGTAAAATTTAAATAACACTTCAACTTAAACCCTCTCATGAGAAGAAAACTAGTCCGG
>JBHPDN010000032.1:0-3970 GCA_042577865.1 Nanobdellota archaeon | reverse complement strand
AACTTACACCGGAACTTTAACAGCTAAGGATGTTAGCAACTCTAATAATGCTGACACTATGCCTGTTAGTGTAGCTATTAGCCAATCACCTTCTGCTACTGCCACTGCACCATCTCTTGAAGTTGCTCAGGGCAGTTCAAAGTCAACAACTTTTACAATTACTAATAACGGAAACACAGACTTGAGTTCAATCAGCCTTCAGACAGGCACCATCACTGATGGTAACAATGCTTTAAACGGTGTTTCCTTAAGCTCAGTTTCCAGTATTTCATATGGAAGTTCAGCTCAGGTTACTGTGACTGTTTCACCAAACTCAAACCAGCCAACAGGAACTTACACTGGACCAATCACCATTAATTATGATGGTTCTAATTCAATTCAAGTAACTCTCTCAGTTACTGTTGATGCTCCAGAACACAAAGTAGAAATCACTGATTCAGAAATTAAGTTAGGCAGTTCAACTCAGGAAAGAGACCAGACTGTCCAGACTTCT
Organism: Nanobdellota archaeon; assembly: GCA_042577865.1. Lineage (GTDB taxonomy): Archaea > Nanobdellota > Nanobdellia > Woesearchaeales > JAGLXL01 > JBHPDN01. Next base: position 3,477 of record JBHPDN010000032.1, on the reverse strand, counting down.
TTCATTGTTAAAAACACAGGAGATTACTCTGAAAGTGGTATCTCAATTGCTTTGGAAAATGTTCCAAGTGAATTCAGTGCTACTTTATCAGAAACCAATACTTTTAGTTTAGGTGTTGATTCTACTAAAACTATTACTTTGACTGCTACTATTCCTGATGATCAGAATGGTGGTATTGACACCATCGGAAGAATCAAAGTCACCTACAACAACGGTGCAACTTTGACCCAAGACATCTTGCTTGAAGCAGAAAACATGCTTTCTATTGATGATCTGGATATCAAGGTTGGCGGCCAGGACGATGATAATCTTAACGATGGCGACAAGATTAACGAAGAGGCTAAACCAGGAGACGAAATTGAATTTCAATTTGAGATCAAAAACCTTTACTCTTCAAGCGATGATATTGAATTAGAAGATGTTGAAGTCATGGTTACTATTGAAAGTATTGATGACGGAGACGATCTTGATGACTCAGAAACCATTGAATCTATTCCTGAAACCAAGAAAAAATCAGCCACCATTACTTTTACTGTTCCTGAAAAATTAGATGAAGGGGACTATGATGTTGTTATTGATATCGAAGGTTTTGAAAAGGATAGTAATGCCAAACATTCTTTGACTTGGGAATTAACTCTTGAAGTTGTTAAAGAAAATCACGACGTTAGAATTACTGAAGCAGAATTAGGCACTGAAACCTTATCCTGTATGCGTCATACTAATCTTAGAGTAACTATTGCTAACTTTGGTTCACGTTATGAAAGCAAAGCTGCTTTGTCAGTTTTCAATTCAGATTTGGGTATTAATGAACAGTACCTTAACATAGAACTGGATGAAGATTACGAAGACAGCGACAACGATTATGACCGAACCATCAGCATTGATTTGGATGATGATTTCCCAGCTGGAACTTATCCAATCCAGATTAGAGCTTATTATAACACAGACAAAGAAATGGATACTACTTGGCTTAACTTAGTAGTTGAAGACTGTGCTATAAATAATAATCAACAGCAAGATGATTCAACAAACCAAGACAGCTCTGATGTTGTTGTTCAAGCCGGTGATGGTTTGAACCAGTCAGGCGATCAGTCAGCCCAGACCAGTAATGTTGTTAGCACTGTCGAAACATCATTTGTAGAATCAGGTTGGTTTATTGTAATTTTGCTTATTGCTAATTTAGTTGCGGTTGTTGCCGTGCTTATCTTGGCATTAAAGTTTTTGATTTAAAATCAAGAACAGATCGGGGTGTTTAAATGAAAATAAAAAGAGTCTTTAGTCTATTAATCATACTGTTAGGTTTAATTCTAGCAGCAGCAGCTGCTTCAGCAACTATCACCATCAACGAATTCATAGTTGATGGACCCACACCAGAGCCTGCTTCTGAGTGGATAGAGCTCTATAACAATGATACAGTCAACTCGGTTTGGCTACTCGGATGGAATATTACTGATGGTGAAGGTTATTTTACCTTACCGGCCGTCTCTATCCCAGCTAACGGCTTTATTATCTTAGCCAATAACCAGACAGTTTTCAACAACCTTTACACTACTAGCGCCACTGTTGTAGAATATGGTCCTAATTCAGTCGGTACTTTTGTTATTGACAATGCTGCTGAAAATTTAGATCTTTATGATCCTGGTAATAATCAAATTGATACTATCACCTTTGGTCTCCCATCAGAAAATGTCACTTGGGGCAGACGCTATGATGGTTACAAAGGAACCAATCCCGTGCCTTTTGTCCAATTCACTTCTCCAACTCCAGGAACTTACAATAACCGAAAACCAGTCTTAAGCAATAATATTCCTGATCAGACCTGGACAGAAGATAATAATCAGAATATCGACCTTAACAATTACTTTACTGATGCTGATAATGATACTTTGAATTACACCACTACTTCAGCTAACAACATCACTGTTAATGTTGCTGGCTCAACCATGACTTTTACCCCGGATGCCAATTTCTTTGGCACCAGAACAATTACTGTTACTGCGTCAGATAGTCTCATTAGTACTGCTAGCAATCAGTTCACTCTAAACATTACTGCGGTTAATGACTTGCCAGCTGTCAATATCCCTACAGTTAATTTCCCTGAAGGAGGGTCAACTAGCATCAACCTTGATACATACACCACAGATCCAGACACTCCTTTAAACCAGATTAACTGGACTAGGATTGGCGGTGATTCAAATATTGGTGTCTCTATCAATCCTACCACACACCAGGCAACTTTCAATGCCACTCAGGATTACAGTGGTTTGACTGCTGTTATCCTTAATGCACAGGACACTAATGTTTCATCAACCAATGTTACAGTTAATGTCAATGTCAACGGTTCTCAGGATGCACCAGTCATCACTTTGACATCTCCAGCTGACCAGACTAATCTTAATGCCACTTCAGTTAATTTGCAGTGGACTGCTTCAGATCCAGATAATGATCCATTGACTTACTACCTTTATCACTCTAACAGCAGTACACCAGCTTTCCTTAACACTACTACTAACAACCAGTATTCTATCAGCAATTTGATTAATGGTCAGACTTATCATTGGTATGTTGTTGCTTCTGATAACAACACCAACACCACTTCATCATCTCGCCAGTACACTATTGCTGTTAACCAAAATCCACAGATTACATCTTACACACCAACCACTACAGAAGTTACTGTTGTCAAAAACAATACCCAAGACTTTAACGTCACAGTTAATGATGTTGACAACCACGCTATGACTCACCTTTGGACTTTAAACAGCAACTCTGTTTCCACTACTACTGGTTACAATTTCAACTCAACTAATTATGCTGATGGAAATTATCTTCTTAACTACACTGTTACAGATACTTTCCCAAGTTCAACCACTCAGCTTTGGAATATTACTGTCAGAACCCGCAGTGCACCTGTTTTCAGCGGACCCATGCCTTATGTTCCAGTTGATGAAGGTTCATCTGCCACTATTGACCTCAGCACTTATTTCAGTGACCCTAACAACGACACCTTAACGTTCACAGCTTCTAGTGCTAATGACATTACTGTTACCATCAGCAACAACATGGCCACTATTGTTCCAGCCAGTGGTTTCTTTGGATCACGTGGTATAACTTTCAACGCCACTGACGGTCTTGATACTACTTCCAGCAATGTTGTTTTGGTTCTTGTTAAAAAATCAAATGATGCACCAACCATCACTTATTACACACCAAACACTTTTTTGGTCAAAGAAGCTGATAACAAAGAAATCAGTTTCCGCGTTGAAGCTGATGATGCAGACTCAGATCCTTTTAATTTTAAATGGTATGTTGACAATGAACTCCAGGCACAGACTTCAGGATCAAGCTACAACCTTAATGAATATCCAAACCAGTTTATTTCCTCTGGATATTTCAACGGACAGGTTATTGTTGGTGGTGGTTCAAATTCACAGGAAGTCTTGTCAGCTAACCGAATTATCAACAGTCTCATCAATA
>JBHPDN010000031.1:0-4024 GCA_042577865.1 Nanobdellota archaeon | reverse complement strand
CAGTTCAACCACTTTTGTCGATTCCTTTAACTGGACCATCAATAAATCAGTCTTTTCACCAACATTCATTATTGCCAAGCAAACAGTTGAAAAAATATTGGGTTCAGGGTCTTCTGAATTAGCTTATTATTTTGAAAACTTAGATAATGGTCAGGTTTCCCCTTACTGGACAAGATATCTCAAAGATGTTGGTGATTCTGGATCTGCCTCTGGAATTTTCATTGAAACTGAAGAATTAGCCACTAGACAAGAAAGCATTGCTTCAAGAACAGACGCTGGTGAGATTAACGTCAAATTAAAATCATTCAATTTTGATTTAAGGGACTTTGGAGGAAATTTGGTCAGTAATTTCCATGCTTCCAATCCAAATACTAACATTAACAATTCTGTACTTTACGGTCCAGGAGGAACACACCTAATATTAAATAAAACAGTTACTATCCAAAACGGAACAAGTTATTTCATTGGCATGAGTACTTCAGCACTGTCCAACACCGGTGATCAGACTGTAACTTACTTTATCAATGTCACTGGAGCAAGCTGTTACTCTAAAAAAGAGAGAAGTATTCAATCAGGCAATGACGTTGGCAATGTTTTCATTTACCATATCTGTGAAGATTTAGTGGTCGGAAACAACTATACAATTAATCTTTGGGTCCAATTAAATTCCAATAATGAAATTTATCAACTAGACGAAAGCTTGAATGGATTTGAGGTTACTGGATTTAATATTTCAGAAGGAGAATTGCCACCTTTACCTAACTCTATTACTGATCCATTAAATGGCACTTACCAAGGAGGTTACAAAAATGTTACTTGGCTTGCTTTCAGTGATAAAAACTTTGATCCAGTAGTTTACACAGTCACTTTAAGAGATCTTAATTATACCATCATTTCAACTCTAGCAGTCAACATCAGCCAGTTATACACACCAATCAATTATTCAGAATATCCAAGTGATGAGTATATCATTGTTGTTGAAGGATGTGATGATACTGGACTTTGTGCTAACTCAACTTCGAATTTCTTCCTAGACAGTCAGCCTCCAAGTTTCAACACAATTTATCCAACACCAGGAACACAATTCAATCAAACAAATATTGTCCCAGTACTTGCCTCTGTAGATGAAAACTCGACAGTTACTGCCAACATCACTTATCCAGACAGCACCTCAACCATTGTCAACTTACTTTACAACGGCACAGATTGGTATTACAACACCACTTTCACAGACACACTTATCCCAGGCCAATACAATGTTACATATTATGCCAGTGATATTGCCGGAAATTCAAACACTACAACCAGCTACTTCATTGTCAATGATATCACTAATCCTTCAGTCACAGTTGTTGAACCAACAGTTGGAAGTAGTTATGTCCAAAATACAATAATTAACATCTCAGCCAGTGTTACCGATGCTTACTACAACAACATCAACTCCGTCATTGCCAATGTCACTTGGGATTCAACTTATCAGGAAGTTACTTTAACATACAATGCTGGAACCGGTTTGTATGAAAACACCTTTAACAACACATCTTTAGTTGATCAGTACAATATTACCATTATTGCTACAGATAATGCCAACAACATCAATAACACAGAAACAAGTTACTTCACAATTTATGATGTTACTTCACCAACTTTTATTAACATCTCACCACAAGGAGAAACATATAATCAAACAGACACAGTTTCATTATCTGCTTCCTTAAACGAGAACTCAACTGTCTCAGCAAACATCACTTACCCAGATGGTACTTCAACCATTATCAACTTAATTTATAACGGCACAGAATGGTATTACAACACCACTTTCACAGACACCCTCATCCCTGGACAGTATAATATAACTTTCAATGCCACAGACAACTCCAATAATTCAAACATCATCAGTGATTATTTCATAGTTGAAGATATAACTAATCCAAGTGTTGAGATTATCAGTCCAAGTCTTGGAACAAATTATACTCAAACTGCAACAGTTCCAATTTCAGTTAATATTACAGATCCATACTACAACAACATCAATTCAGTTATTGCTAATGTCACTTGGGATGCAACTTATCAAGAAGTAGTTTTAACATATAATGCAAGCACTGGTTTATATGAAAGTACATTCAGCAATACTTCAGACATTGACCAATACAACATCACAATTATTGCCACAGATAATGCCAATAACATTAACAGTACAGAAACTAGTTACTTCACTATTTTAGACAGCACAGTTCCAATATTCTTGCAAACAGAACCACAAGGAGGAACTTATAATCAAACTGATACAGTTCCATTATCTGTTTCAATGGATGAAAATACAACAGTTACCGCTAACCTAACTTATCCAAATGGAACTTCAATCATCATCAATCTCACTTATAACGGCACAGATTGGAATTACAACACCACTTTCACAGACACATTAATTCCAGGACAGTACAACATCACTTTCAATGCTACAGATGAGTTAAGTAATTCAAACTCTGTTAGTGACTATTTTATAGTTGAAGACACAACCAATCCAAGTGTTGAAGTTATTAGTCCGAATGCTGGAAATAATTATTTCTTAACAGATACAGTTCCAATTTCAGCTAATGTCACAGACGCTTACTACAACAACATCAATTCTGTCATTGCCAATGTCACTTGGAATTCAACTTATGAGGAAGTCACTTTGACTTACAATGCTGGAACCGGTTTGTATGAAAATACATTCAACAACACTTCAGATGTTGGTCAGTACAATATCACCATCATTGCTACAGATAATGCCAATAATATCAACAATACAGAAACAACTTGGTTTAATATTTTATATATCGATTTAATTGATCCAGTCATCATTGATACATTGATTGATCCTTATGATCCAGCATTAAATTACAACGTTACTTTAGATATGAATGCTACAGACAATGAAGCACTTGGTGGTAAATTCGCTAACATCACCTTGCCAGATGGAACCACCATCACCTTGCCATTAGGAACAGATTACACTATCACTCAACCAGGCAGACATAATGTTACTTTCTTTGCTAATGATACTGCAGGCAACATTGCCACTTATGAAGATTATTTCATAGCTGGTAGTGTTTTAGTCAATGTACAGTTCAACGCTGTTGATAATAATTTCACTGGTATCCCAGTTAACCTAACTATCTACTTTACAGGAACCAATAAGGACATACATCTTCACCAATTCACCGGAATCAAAATAGAAAACCACACTAACATCTATTATGACTTAGATTACCAAGCCTTAAGCAACAATGTCAACGTCAAACTCAACCAAGTCAACCTTTCCTTAAACAATAACAACACTCTTGGTCTAGATAGAATCACCAACATGCACGGCTTCCTCATCATCTATGGAATTTATTCAGATTACAATTTCAGTAATGCCCAAGTTACCGTCAGTTATGCCGGAACCAACTACACCGACGAAGACAAACTTGGATTCTACACTTGCAGTGATTGGAACTTTACCGCCAGAACTTGCAACATCAACTGGACATTATACACAGGAACGCAAGATAAAAATAATGACTTATTCACTTTCACCACAACCAGCTTCAGTGCCTTTGCTGTCAAACAAGAAACAACAGTCATCCCTCCAACCCCGCCAAGTAGCAGTGGAGGAGGAGGTGGAGGAGGAGCAGGACCTAGACCTAGCACCAACATCAGCATTACCGATGTTTCAGAACCATCTTCAGTTTCAAGGCCTCTTTGTGGCAACAACATCTGTGAACCAGGAGAAAGCTCAGCTAATTGCTGCCTTGACTGCAGTTGCTCAAACGGATTCATTTGTTATAAAAATTTATGTGAAAAAGAAACAGCCGAATTAATTGAAGTTCCTAAGATTGTCACTCTTGACAGATTGTACTTCCTCAACCCGTGGGTCTTAGACGAAGAAATGGAAGAAACCATCTTGAATTATGAAATTTTGAATTTATATTATGGATGGAAAAATGAGTCAAAAACTCATCAAACACCATCAAGTTTTATCAGAATAAAACCATTG
>JBHPDN010000030.1:0-4432 GCA_042577865.1 Nanobdellota archaeon | reverse complement strand
AATGAAATCCTTATTGTTGTCAGCCACGAGAAAGCCTGTTCTGCGGTTGATTTTTACTTTAATGATGGAATTATCATCAACAACTAAATGTTTTAAAGGTTTAGTCAAGTTATTAAAAGCAATGCCCATTCCTTTTTCAAAAGAATTTCTGGTGATTGACTCATGGTAGCCAGTTGAACCAAAAGGAGTAGCCACAACAATACCATCCCCAATCAAATCTTTGTATTTTTTATCATTAACTTCAACAGAGAACCTTAAGGCGTGTGTAGGGACATCATTGCGGACAACAATATCATTCATACAAATCAATTTCTGATCACCAACAGAACATTCTAATTTAATCAGTTCTTCTGTTTGGTATTTTTTGTTCTTAAGCAAATCCAAAGCGTGAGCAAAAGAACAGTCGTGACATTTCTGACAAGTTAAGCTGTCTTTAAGAGGTAATTTAGGTATGTTTGGGAAAGTTCTTTCAGTAGCTAAAAGCGTGCCATCTCCGCCAAAAGAGATGACCCAATCAGGACTTTTCTCTGTGAATTCAAATCCTGCTTCTGCAATGTCTTTTTTGATGTGGTCTAAATTTAATTTAGACTTACCAATGATTGCTATTTTCATAAATCAGTTTAGGGCGACTTTGTATTTAAAAGTTATGGAAATCACAAGATTTAAAAAGAAAAACAATTTTTTAGAGGTTATGGAAGAACACAAATTTAGTGAAATAAGAAAGGTGGTTAATGAGTTGATGAGGGTCGGCGGAGAAGTTATCCTTAAGGCTCAAATCATTAAATTAGCAAAGGCTCATGATTTTACAGAAGAAGAAGCCAAAGAAGCCATCAAACATTTTATTGAAGAAGGAACATTGATTGAACTGGATGATGAATCTGTAGAAGTTCCGGTTTAAATTGTACTTAAAACTTCTCTTTCTAAATCTTTTCTGATTTTTCCTTGATGTTTACGCTGTTTGTTTTTTAAAACACCACGAAGACAAGAAGTCATAAACTCAAGAAGATGTTCTTTGTCTGGTTCTGATAATTTGGCCCTAAACAACTGGGGAAATGATTCTCTTAAAGCAGGAAGACTAGCATGACCCTCTTTGACAATATAAACCATGGCTTCAATCTTATCTTCGTAATGGATGCCGCTGAGTTGTCCGTTTGGGTCACCAAGATAACTAGTAATAAGACCTTTGACATTGCCTAAATATTTCTTGAGATCTTCTTCGCTGTAGGGTAGTGCCATTTTAAGCGTCAGAGAATTGAGTGTTTAAAAATATTACGGAAAATTAAACTCTAAAGAACAACCATTTATTGTCGCCTACTTTCTTGAATTTGGTTAATTCATAAGTGCTATTGAGTTCTTTTCCTTTGAGAATGAATTTAATTTTAGTTGGTGTTCTTTCTAACAGTTCAAATTTGCCTGAATCCCAGATTTTAACTGAACCGGCACCATAATGTCCTTCTGGAATACTGCCTTCAAACTTAGCGTACTCAATAGGGTGATCTTCTGTCTGGATAGCCAAACGCTTGACTTTCCTAGTCTTGGGCGGCTTTTTAGGGACAGCCCAGGATTTGAGAACACCATCCAATTCTAGTCTTAGATCCCAATGCAGATGAGAAGCTTTGTGTTCCTGGATAACAAAAATATTATTAGAAGTCTTGCGAGTCTTGCCTTTAGGCTCTGGAGTCCCCTCGCGGGACACTGGAGGCTTGCCTCCACGTGTTTGCTTGAATTCTCTTTTTTTCTGATATTCTTCCAAAGACATCAGTTTTTAGAATTTTTAATTATTTTTAAAACTTGTGTGGGTACTAACTGGGAGTAATCTTGATTATTCACCATCATGTTTCTAATGATAGTGCCACTGATATTAGGGACAAGCTTGATGGCTTTGACTTGAAAATCTTTTTCTTCGAAGAGTTTTTTAGTTTTTGGGTTGCCTGTGTAAACTGAATCAAACTGAGGAACTATTTGGCAAACATAATCAACCCATTTTTCATCATTGTGGATGTCAGGGATGAGAAATACTTCATGATTATAATCTTCTTGCAAGGTGGCTTTAATCATCTCCATTCTTTGATTTGCAGTAAAAGGATTATTTTCTGTATTATTGTACTGAGAACTGCCGATGCCAATGATAATCTTATCTGCTTTAATCTGTTTGATAGCATCAAGATGTCCAAGATGAAAAGGCTGAAACCTCCCAATAAATAAAGCAATCATTTGAGTTTGGTTGGAGGTGGAGTAATATAAAGGTTTTGCTCTTGTTCTTCTTGTGGTTCTGGTTCTTTCATCTGCTTAAACAAACTGATGAGCCAGGCAATAAGTCCCCAGAAAAGAATTAAAGGAAAGAAAAAGATACCTGTTTTGATAGTGGGAAACAGAATAGCTATTTCTAAAACATCAGGGTCAAAGTAACCTCCTGAACGAACTAAAGCTTCAATAAGATGAAGAATAAACAAAGAAAGCCAAAAGAAACCAACAAGAGCAATGTATTTCATCCATTGTTTTGTTTTTGGGATGGCATCGACTGGCCACATGATTAACCAAGCCACAACAATGTAGATTGCTAAATTGAGGAATAGGGGAAGGAGATTCAGTTGTGTTGTAAAAACAGTAAAAGGAAACCCATAACAAGGTCCGCCGAGACACATAGTATAAGTGGCGTTAACAAAGGTTAAAAATATGGCCAGTCCTATCTTGAGTGGTGTCGGTTTAAGAAATTCTTTTAATCCCATAAAGAAAAGTAAATTTTTGGGTTTTAAATAGTTTGTGTTAATTTCAAGGAAAATTGCTTACTTAATCACTTGAGCCATCTTTCTTTTGTGCTCGTTGTTTTTGATTCTGTGCTGAATATTATTGACAAGAGTTTGGTCAAATTGAGATAAGTCTTGTTGTGTAGTGAGGGCCCCGAGAACTTTGTCAATTTCCTGATAAGTTGCCCCTAATTCCTGTTCATCTGTCTGTCCTGGATAAAGTTCTGCGGTCGGCGGTTTATTGATAATATTTTCTGGGATGTTAAGTTGTTTGGCTAGATTATAAACTTCTGTTTTGTAAAGATTGCCAATAATAAAAGTATCACAGGCTAAATCACCATACTTTGTACCATAACCCAAGATAAGTTCTGTTTTGTTTGAAGTTCCTGCCACTAAGGCATTATTTGAATTTGCAAAATTGTATAATAGAATAGCTCTGATTCTGGCTTTGGTGTTAATTTCAGCTAGTTTTGTTTGCGGCCATTCTAAATTTTTAAACTGTTCAAGGAAGAAGTTGATTTTAATAACCTTATAACTGATTCCTAGCTGTTGAGCAAGGTTAATGGCATCGTTTGTGTGTTCTGAGAGGCCTTCTTCTGGCATGATCAAAACAGCTACGTTTTCTGGTCCTAAGGCGTGTGTTAAGATTTTAGCAGTAACAGCAGAATCAATACCTCCACTCAAACCCAGAACTGCTTTAGAACGGCTGTTTTGAATGAAAAATTCTTTTGTTTTTTGGATTAACTCTTTCATAATTTAATTTAAGAATAATCTTGGTTAATAAATATTTCCTATAATTTTTTCCCAATGATGTAAATCATGTATTGTTTGTGTCTGTATTTTTGGTTACCTATAGTTTGAATGAATGTTTCTCCGATTTTTTTGAAGATTTGGTCTCTTTCATCTTTTGGCAAATGCTGGAATGATGCTAAATAAATCTCTTTACCATACTTTTCTACGGCTTCAACATACTCTAAGGGATGATTGAATTGAACAGGTTCAAATTCTAACTTAGCTAATTCAACATAAAAACCACATTCTTCAAACAAATCAACAACTTTGAAAAGATTTTCACTGCCGAGAACATCTTTGGTTTGGTTGGTGGTTTTTTGATAAGCATCAATAAATTGATGTGCTGTACCAAGGCCTGATAAACTGAGAGCAATAAGGCCTTTTGGTTTGAGGACACGATAAGCTTCTTGAAGTGATTTTTTAAAAAAACCATTCCCCTCAAAATTTAACCAATGAAAAACTGTGTTGCTGAAGTAAATATCATAATTTTGGTTTTGTAAATCCTTAAGATGAGTTAAACTGCCCACTCGGCAGCAATCATAAAAATTAGTTTTCTGAGCAATCTGAATCATTTCCTTAGAAATATCAATGCCCATGACTGATTTAGGAAAGAATTCATTCTTTAACTTGGAAAGAGAACCAGGTCCGCAGCCAGCATCGAGCCATTTTTTGTTGGAAACATCTGGTTTGATTTGGACGAGATAATTAAAAAGGTTTTTGAGGTTTTGAAACTGCATAGAACTATCAAAATCATGATAATATTCATTGGCAAACTGATCATATTGTTTTTTGATAACTGATAAGCACATAGACTTAATCTAGTAATTTCCTTTTATAAATTAAATCAAAGGAATAATTTCAAAAACAAAAGAATTTTTCATTCAAAACAGCCG
>JBHPDN010000029.1:0-4557 GCA_042577865.1 Nanobdellota archaeon | reverse complement strand
AGATATCAATAACAGAGTTGTAGCTGAGGGCAAAGATCCTAAGGAACTCAAAGCTCAAGACATTATGTCAAAACCAATTGAAGTTTTCCAAAAAGATGAAGACATTACCAAGGTTTACAAAAACATGAGAGATAATAAAAGAATCATGTGCGCTGTTGTTGACGAAAACAAAAAATTCATCGGCATGATCACAATTGGCGAAGCTTTAAACTGCTTGGCCCAACACTAAGGAGGCAAAAATGGGACTCATCGAAAAAATATTTGGAAAAGAAAGCGGAGAAAAATTTGCAGACAAAGAATTAGAAGGCGTGATGCAAGATGCCAGTCTTAAACATTATTTTTTCAATGAAGACGGCTCTGAAAAAGAAGGCAGAGATATTGATTTATTGAAGAAGGGCCTCCATGACAAGATTAAAGCTTCCTATAGGAGCAATGCCCAGGATTATTTTGAAAATAGAGGATTTTTATCCAAATATATATCTCCTGTTTTAAGAGGAGTCGGGGCTGTTGGGGATGTTGTCGGAACCTATATGTTCTGGGCATACGGCGGCTCTGGATTTGAAGCCAAATTTGTCAGCATGGGTATAAAATCCTTGGCTGATATTGTTGATGGAGTCCATTATTTGAAACATAATCAAGGAGTTTATGACATTGGAGCTGTCGCTAAGATTGCCGGCGAAGCTGTTGTTGAAAGAGCTGCTGCTGTCTGGCCGCTTGGTATCGGTGAAGCAGTAGACTTAGTTAGGGGTAGAAAGAAATTTGACAACAAAGTCGCTAGCAAGACAGTCAACTATGCCAAGAAGCAGTTCATCAAAGAATTTGGCAAATATGAGTCAAGACCATTGGAAGACGAAGTTCAAGATGAAAGTCAAGAACAATACATCGTCCCTGTGGCTAGGTTCAAAAACCCAGTGTATGCCAAAACAGAACACAAGAAAGCTGCTTAATTATTTTTTTCTTCCTTTTTTTCTAAACCTTGAAAACCATTTAACAGAGGAAAGTCTTTTTTAAGTCTGGTTTTAAACTCAGTATACCACTCTTCAAAATTAAACTGCCCTTGCTGGGTTTCTTTCCTAATCTCGGGTCTTAATTTATTAAAAGCATCCATTAAAATTTCTTCAGGAATTTCTACATTTGAAAAATCTTCCATCATTCTATCTTTGAGTTGATCATAAACACCATCAACTTTACTGTCCATCATGTAAAACACACTGTTAGTTGTTTCTCGTTTAGTTTTTTCAATGTCTGGTTTAATCAAGAAGAAATACAAACCACCCATCACTAAACCAGTTAAAACAGAAGCAACTGTACCCACCACTCCGGCAATTTTAGCATATTGTTTTATTCCTAACTTCAATATTCCTGGATTGGCCACCTCGGTTGTTCCATGAGTTGCCTTAGTTTCGTCCCAATACTGCTGCACCAAACCAATAAAATAATCCCTTTTGATTTTTTGCCAGCCGTTTCTGAATTCAAGATAAGTTTTCATCATCTCTCCACTACTGTACACTGCCGGCTCAACCAAACCTTCCCAACCTCTTTCCTGAGCCAAACTTGTTAATTTATCTTCTTCAACTATTTTATCCAAATCAGGACCCAATCTGTTATTCTGCCTGGCATAATCTCCTGCCAATTTATCCAAATCATTTTTAGTTGTAGAAATAGCATCAACAAAATCTCCCCGGGCATAATCACTGTGGCCAGTTGCTGAAGGTTGGTGAATACTTTCAATTCCCAACCTTTCAACTAGATTCAATGTATCCTGATTAAACTCTTTGCCAGTATAAGAAACAGAACTTCGTCTAACCTCTTTTTCACTCATACTCAAAATAAAGTAAAAGAATTATTTAAACTTTACTCGAATTAAGGTTGATGTAGGCACCCTATATATTTATCTTTATTTCTGTCCAATAAAACAGCCAAGACGGAAATGTACCTGTCACGCCAATAATGTGCCTGACCTTTTAACCATTTGAAAGCATAATTTTGAAGTCCTATGGTTTTTTTCTCAAGCTGATTATAATCAAAATAAGCCACCCCTATCTGAAGTTCATTTTCATATCTTATATCAAGGATCCTGTCTTTAATTAAGCATAGTTTGATTGCTGTGATATGATCCAATCTTCTCCCTTCTTTGTTTCTTTTAGACCATCTTAACCCAAGGATCTTTTTCCTGTTTGCTGTGATATAGTCGGCTAATTTCTCAGTCAAATAATCAACTTTTTCCTTGTTTTTGGGGTCATCAATTTCCCTCTCTAAACTTTCCCTTGTGTAGAATTCAGGTTCCTGAAGTTCTCCTTCCAACCCTTCTTGGTCAATCATAATCAAGATAATTAATCCTTTAATAAAAAGCTTTCTATATGATGTATATATCCATGATTTCTAACAACATTTATAAATTAAAATTCATTAGTAAACAAAATGCTTTTCAAAAAAGTAGCCGACTATTTTGAATGTCTGGAAAGGACCAGTTCTAGTAATCAGATGATTAAAGTATTGGCAGAACTTTTCAAAAAAACACCTCGGAAAGAGGTTGATTTGATTACTTATTTAGCTCTTGGTGAGCTCGGTTCTTCATATTCGGGCAAGGTTACTGGTATGGCCGATAAGATGGTTTTGAAAGCCATTGCCCAGGCCAGTAATAAAGAAGAAAATTTAATCAAAAAAATCTTCAACAAAACAGGTGATGTTGGCAAGACTGCAGAACAGCTTTGCAAAAACAAAGGAAAATTAAAATTAAAATTTGTTTTCAATGAAATAAAGAAAATTGCCGAAGCTTTCGGTAACCAAAGCCAGGACACCAAAATAAAACTTCTAACAAACTTATTAAAAAAATCAACCCCTACCGAGGCAAAATATCTGGCCCGAATTATAACTGGCACTATGAGGACTGGTTTCAGTGTCATGACTATTCTCAATGCTTTAGCTCTTGCTTTTACCAAAGATAAAAAGAATAAAAATATTCTAGAACAGGTTTACAATAACAACCCTGATATCGGAGCTTTAGCTAAAACAATTGCTTCTAAAGGCCTCAAAGGACTAAGTCTTGCCAACACTACTGGCCGACCTATCAAGATGATGCTGGCTCAAAGAGTCAAAGCCATTGATGAAATCTTCAAGAAAATGCCTCGAGGTCTGGCTGCCGAGGAAAAATATGATGGAGAAAGAATTCAAGCTCATAAAAAAGGAAAAAACATCACTCTCTTCTCCAGAAGAATGGAAAACATTACTCATCAATTCCCAGATGTTGTTGAATACATTAAAAAAAACCTTGCTAATAAAGATTTCATCATTGAAGGTGAAGTTGTTCCCATTGATAAAAACGGAAAATCCTTGCCCTTCCAACAATTAATGCAAAGAAGAAGGAAATATGATGTTGAAGCTTACATCAAAAAAATTCCTGTTTGTTATTATCTCTTTGATCTGCTTTCTTTAAACAATAAAAACTTCATCAAAAAATCTTATCCAGAAAGACATCAAGCTCTCAAAAGTCTTATCAAAAAACAAACCAAAAATTTACAATTAGCTAAAAGAAAAATAATTACCAACACCAAACAATTCCAGGAAGCTTTCAAAAAATCATTAGCCAGAGGCAACGAAGGTCTTATTGCTAAATCCTTGGCCAAAGATTCTCTTTACAAAGCCGGAACACGGGGCTGGCTTTGGATTAAATGGAAAAAAGAATATGTCAAAGGCATGCAGGATACTTTTGATCTGGTTGTAGTTGGTGCTTTTTATGGCAAAGGTAAACGTTCAGGTAGTTATGGTTCTTTATTGTGTGCTTCTTACAACCAAGGCAAGTTTGAGACTGTAACAAGATTAGGAACAGGTTTTACAGACAAGCAATTGATTGCATTCAAAAAGATTTTTGAAATCTCAAAAGAAAAACCAAACAAAATCATAGCACACAAACAAATGAAACCAGATGTCTGGTTCAAACCAAAAGTTGTCATTGAAGTTTTGGGCGCAGAAATCACCAGAAGTCCCATCCATACTTGTGCAGAAAAACAAGGCAAAGGATTAGCTATCAGATTCCCAAGATTCCTAAGATACCGATCAGACAAAAAACCAAGTCAAGCAACCACTTCTAAAGAAATTGAAAGGATGATTTAATCGTTAACAGAAATTGTCGCTCTTAACTCAGGAGGTATTTCACCATAATAATTTAAAACTTCATCACTTCCTAATATTGCATGATAAACCTTGATAGGATCATATTCCCAAAATTCTCCTTTTTCAAAGTAATGATCCATATACTTTCTTAATTCACTATGAATAAATCTAGAAGCACTGTCCATTAAGCGGCTGATTTCTCTTTTTTTTATTGTGTTGTCATCAAAAACAGAATCTACCACTTCAAGAAGTCTGGAAACTTCACCAACAACCCTTTCTGCCGGTATAAACGTTAGTTTAGAGACTATTTCATTTGCTTTCTGTTCTGCCTTCGCTTCAAGTTCAGCTTCATTTATCATATTGATGTTTTCAAAATAGTATATTTATAAACCTTACTATCAACCACTAAATTTAAATAATCAAATAAATACCTAAACAAAGAGG
>JBHPDN010000028.1:0-4571 GCA_042577865.1 Nanobdellota archaeon | reverse complement strand
ACCATGTAATAACCGGCCAATTTATCAGTATCATTGCCTGTACAGCCTGTTAAAGATGCTCTCAAAAATTCAATTGATTGGCCAGTAACCGAGGTGGAAGAAGTGCTCAAAGGCACTGTAAAAAACATTCTCTGGCTCTGTAGCAAAGCTGTATCAACATCAATTCCAGACGGTGATCTGGTAATAGTGCCTGCTTGCCAGAAATCAGGATTAGTAATTATACCAGTACCTAAAATCTCAACTGACAATGTTGTTTCATGGAAATTACCGGCTGAATCAGTTACTTGGATAATAATGGTTTCATTGGCATAACCACTTTTGATGGTGGTGGTTCCACTGTAAGCGCAGTAATAACTATTAGCCACAGTTGAGCTTGGTGAACAGACCGCATCAACCGGAGCGTCATTGGCAGGACCTGAATTGTAAATCTTAGTTAAATCAAGAGTAGCTGAAACCCCATTGACATCTGTTGCCTGGAATTCAATTTTAACAATATCATTATCTTGTAAATATCTTCTTTCGCCTTCAGCTCCTACTGCCACTACTTTAATTTCACTGACAACCGGAGCGTCATTATCAACAAAAACATCCAGCAAAGGTACGTTCAGTTGGCTGTTGCCTGCTATGTCTCTAATTGGACACATTGCCACTGTTCCGCTTTGGATTGCTTCAACATTATTCCAGTAACAGGCCCATGTTCCGGGACTTGTTTCATTACAACTATCTGCCTTTTTACCACCCTGATCACAGGAAGCAGAGATATCTCC
Organism: Nanobdellota archaeon; assembly: GCA_042577865.1. Lineage (GTDB taxonomy): Archaea > Nanobdellota > Nanobdellia > Woesearchaeales > JAGLXL01 > JBHPDN01. The sequence continues at coordinate 3,804 of JBHPDN010000028.1, read as the reverse complement.
AATTGGTAAGAAATTAGCTGCAATATCTTCCCTAGCAATACCACTTTGTGCTTCTTGTATTTCAGCTTTGAAAACATTGTCTCTATCCCTGACAAAACTAATGCCGTCATGAGTTACTGCCGTAGTAAAACTATTAACCACTGGTGCTTGGCCGTCAACATTAAAGGTTGCTGAAACTGTCTGCTGGGTTACTTGGAAACCATCATCAGCTTCTAAAGCCAAAGTCACATCAGTTGTACCCACAAAATTAATAGCTACATTAGGCCAGACACAAGTCCAGATATTGGCTAAAACATCACTTTTCCTGCAATTGCCTGGAACAGCATCCAAACCATAAGTAGGTGCAGTTGCTGTCACACTTAAAGTATTACTGGTTTCAGCAATATTAACATGAATATCAACATTATGAACACCTTCTGTCACATAACCTGGCAACTCCCTATTGTCTTCCATCAAAATCAAATCCTCACTGCCAAAAAGAGGGTTAGAACTGTCAAACATGAAATTTGGCGTTACTGCTGTATCAACATAACCTAATTTATCATAAGCCTTGACTCGCAAAGCCCGGTTCAAATCACCAGCAGGCAAATTAACAGAAAGCTGCATATTATTGGCACCGCATTTTTCAGCAATAATCAAATCTTCTACATCAAAAACTTGGATAGGAGTAGTGGCATTGCCGTCATAAATCTCAATCTTTTCCAAACCAGCACAATAAGCTGGTTCTTCTTCAACAGTAAATGAAACTTCAGCCTCAGTTCCAACTTGCTGTGCCTGTACATTAGTCAACACAGGAGCAGAACCGTCAACATCAGTGTAGAAATCAAATTTAGTTGGCACCCAGTTCTGGTCATAAACTTCAATAAAATGTGTTTTACGCTGTTCAGCTAGACCTAAGGAAAAATTCCAAGCAACCATACATTGGGTGCTGCCGTCTGACAAGACTTGACAGGAAGGTGTCTGACAGTACGGTGGATTATACAAAAAGTAAGGTTGACAAGAACCAAAATCATGATAAGCAGCATCATAGAAGATATGGTCTGGTGTGACTGTCCAGCCGTCAACCTTGGCATTAACTTCCAAATGCCAGACATCATCTGTCCTCATCACATCTTCAACACCATCTTCTCCACTGTTACGGGTGACAGTTGCTGTTGTTGCTGCATAAGCATTTGAAGTATAGATAGGCAGACTAACAATTAGCACAGCTATGAAAATCGCCACAAACCTTAGTGAGTCTTGTTTTTTCATTTTAAGTATAAATTGGTTCTAATTGATTAGTTAGTTGGTTAGTATATTGTTCAAATCTGGCCATAGTTAGAGTGTCTTCAGCCACTCGCTGGCTTTCAGGAATATCAAGCAGACCTATAGATAAAGATACAAAATTAATACTGTTTGATTCGTAAAGTTCATACGGACTTATTTCTAAAAGAGTGCTTCCTGTCCATCTTGCTCCGCCGCTTTGGAACTGAGGGAATTCCATTCTTGGTGTGTCTGCACACTCTTCAAAACCAAGGACACCTTCACATCTTTCTTCTTCTGGGATAACCAATTCCTCGCTGGATATAATTGAAATTGTCACATCATAAATACCAGGCACTAATGATAAAGAGTTTGTTTGAGTACCTAAGAATGTTGAGCCGGATGAAAATTCATCTTCAGCAAAAGATTGTCTGTCCAGCATGACAATGGCTTGCTCGCCAGGAGCTAAATCAAGAGGTAAGTTTGAGAAATACCATTTAGATTCATCAGCCTTATCACTGGCCGGAACATTTATTGTATCAACTAAAACAGACTGTAGTTCAGTTGTGCCTGCACTAAATGGATCCAAAATATCTGAAGATCCTTGGAAAGCACCGGCATAACAAATATTATTTTTACAGTTGTAAACTTTTTTCTTGACTACTGCAGCATCAATAGTCTTAACGCGCCACATCAAAACATCAATAGAATCTTCTCTGCCCAAACTAGTATCTAAAATTTCATAATGAGTCAAATAGCCCGCTTTGGCAGCTGAAACAGAACCGCCAATCGCAATTGGGAACTTGCTAATCAAAACACCGTCTTCACCTGTCAAACCCACCGAGCAGGTCTGGCCTGCTGAATAAGTGACGGCTGCATCTGGAATTGGAGTCAAATCATAAGCATCATAAACTCTGACAGTAATTTCACCGCTGTTCTTTTGATTTTCATTGCAAAGCATACTTTCCTGGAAATTTGAAGACAAATCATCAAGAGCTTCATCCTGTTGAACTGCATGGTTGTTTCTGATATTAGCTTCTAAAGCAAAGTTAAACTGGAAGCCTTTATTTTCCATGGCCTCTGGTGAATGAAGTGAAATAAAGACAGGATAGGAAATATCATAATTTGTTCTAAAATTCTGCCAGCCAAATCTATTGATAAAGAAATCAACTGTCACTGAATTTGGCTGAATAATATCACCTTCAGCATTGGTGTCAAAGTGAATATCCCATAAATCAAGATATTGGAATCTTACTTCCAGATTTTCAGCTCCGTCCAAAGGTAAAATCATGTTGTCATAAACTCTCTGCTGCAAGTCGCTGATTTCTCCTTCAGGATACTGGTAAGAATAATAATTGCTGCTGCTCAGATATCTAAAGAGAGGAGTATAAGCAGTCAATAAGTCAGTAATGTCTTGCTTAACCTGCTGTTCACTCCATGAGACTGTAGAAACAGTTTCAAAAGTTTGGGCCGTCATTGGAGGCAGTAAATCTGGCTCTGTTTCAGAAAAGACTTCAATCAAGCCCACAATTCCGCTTTCAACAAAAGTAAATTCTTTTTCCGCATCCACAATCTGGTTGGCCACTTCATACATCTGGTTTAAATCAACTGGGACTTCAGTATAAAAATTCCCAAAAGATGACTGGCTGGCGCCCCTATTAATAGTCAGAGGATGTGTCACAGCTACTCTCACTGAACCTGGCACAATTGATACTTGCGCATCAAAAGTCCCTTCCTCAAACTCAAAACCAAGGTCAACAAAATTATTGTAACTATCTAAACAAGCAGCCAATTCATTTTCTATAAACAAAGCCAAATCATTTTGCATGTCTTCTTTAGTCGGCATGTTTGAACTCAACAAAATCACATTTTGGTTATTCTGGGCTTTGTTAAACCAATAATAAGGAACTTTGGCTGAACCCATTACCACACCATCAGAATCAGTTGGATTAATTTCGTTAAAATTAAGATTGTCCCAAAGGACAGGATAGATATAACCACCTTGCTGGCCCAATCTTGTCAGGCCGTCTTCAGCTGTAACTTTAATACAGTCTTCAGTAAAAATTCTGATTGGCTCAAATTCAGTCGGGATTTGTTCGACCACAGGACGAGCCACTTCTAGCTGTTGTTCAACTAAAGACGAACGAAGAGCAAAGAACAAGACCAGGGCAACTACTATAATAATACCTATAATGATAAATATAGTAACTTGACCTCTTTTATTCATCAAAACCCCTTTTGAATTCCTAAACTAAGAATTATTTGGTTATTTATAAAAGTTTTGTAAAATAAACCTAAGCCCAGGATTAAAATTCGTGCTTCATATAAACAATCCTGGCGTCAGAAGGATTGTCAAAAAAGAATTCCTGCGGGTTATCCCTGCACAGATTAAAAAATCCTCCGCCTATTCCATCACCGTGGCTGGTTATTCTTTTTTCATTAATAGTGACTGCATCGTAACCATTACCTTTTTGTTCTACCCCTAAAACAAAACCAGATTCTCCTGTCCACAAACTAAGCCCGTATATAAATTGGAATTGACTATACCACGCAGCATTAGCA
>JBHPDN010000027.1:0-4627 GCA_042577865.1 Nanobdellota archaeon | reverse complement strand
GTCTCGATTGACTAAAACATTAAAAAAGAAATAATTTTTTTATTCTATTTTCTAAGCGTATTGTTTTGCTCCTAACAGCACTATGGCAAATATCGCAATTGCAAAAATTAATATTACTCCTAGAATTTTTGGGTGGAACAAAGTAGCAAACAAGTTTTGCTCCCAATTTCCTGTAGCTACTCCTGATTGAATGTCATCTGTGGTCACATTGGAAGTTTCCGCGCCACCTAAATAAGGTCCGACTTTTTGTCCAAAAACAGTTCCTAAAGCCGCCAGCAAGATTATCAAACCTACTGCAAAAATAGCCCATTTGATTGGTCTGTCTGTCTTGATAAAGTCCCCTATATCTTTCTCTGTTGCTCCTAATATTCTGTAAACCAGTATCAGCAAAATCAAGAAGATAAAGACTAGGACAAACCAAGGCGCCATAAAGTTGATGACATCAACAATATCTGGCACTAATAACACCATCAGAGCCAGGACAACAGCTACCAAAGCATTAATTGTCTTGTTTTCTCCTAGAATTTTTGTAGTTGTTAGAATTGCAAATACAATTGCAAAAACCAACAACACAGGAAAGATTACTGAAAAATATTGCAGTAACCCCACATCTAGGAAAGTTGCCATTCTTATGGCGAACCCCCTTTGAATAAGTTTTTAATCACGTCTCCTATCCTATTTCCTGGTGATTTATGATCACTGCCTATATAGAAAAGCAGCACGCCTAAGATTAATATTATTACCACTACGATCGTCAGAGTCTCGCCCCACCACGATCCAAACAACTCAGCTGGACCTGACCACCAGCCAACTGTTGTTCCAAAAACATAGGCAATAAACATCAAAGCAATAATAAAAACTATTCCTGAAGCCTTTTCAGCTCCCCATTCACCTGCAAACATACCTACTAGCAGTAAAACTAAAATAATAGCAATTATTAACACCGACACACTTGGCAGCAAAGCATTGATGATCACTACTGGATCATACTTTCCTGGATAACTACCTGTCACATGAGGGATTACTGTTACTACCCCCATTATAAAAGCCAGCACTAAGTTAATATTCTTCTTATCGCTGCCAAATAGTTTTATTCTTTGTAATATAGCAAATACAATTGTAAAAACTAAAATGAATGGGATAAGTACATCAAATATTCCATAAAATTCAAACTCTTTTATGATGTTTGCAAATTCGGGTGAAACTCCATTAGCCATTTTGAATACCTCTTATTTTTCAGATTGTGATTTGCTTTCTTTCTTATCTTTAGTTACAAACCATATAAACGCGATAATGAAAATTATTAAAACCAGGGCAGCTATCCATGTTGAATCAAAATAACCCCCTCCTGAACTTATTAATGTATCCAACAAACCAAAGGCTTGGAGGAAAATAACTATTATTCCAATAAAGATTAAAACCATGAAAAATTTTGTCCAACCCGGATAATTTTCCAAAGTAACTTCTTTATCGCCAAACATTGTTCCTACCAACATTAAAAACATGACCATAACTATAATCAAAAGAACTACATTGGCGATTACATCATTAATAACTCTGACCAGATTTGAAGATGCTACCACTAAAAAACCTGTTACAAAGGCCACAATTGCATTCAAACTTTTCTTGGTGTATTTTTTGCCTTCAATTTCATCCATACCAAGAATTTTAGTTTTTTCTAAAATAGCAAAAACAATTGTAAAAATCAATAAGAATGGCAGAATAACATCATAAACTCCTAGGTTACTCAAGAAAACCATTACTTCGCCAAACAGTGTATCTTCAACAGCCATTCAAATCCTCTTTTTGTTATTCTTTATTCTAATCCAGTTAACCTATATAAAATTTTTGCTCTTTATAAACTTTTTCCTAACCAAAGCTTTATAAATGGCTAAATAAAATCCTTAATAAAATGCTTAACCAGACAGATTTTCAAAATATGCAGAAGGAATTGGAAGATTATGACAGCCAAAGAGAGCTTTTGATTAAGAAATCACGTGATGTTCTTAAGCTCAGTAAGCAGATTATCTACGCTGTTCACCGCGGTGATTTAAAACAAGCTCAGTCTCAAATCAAAGATATTGAAGCTCAGCTTGCTCAACTCAATCAGATTACTAAACCTAGTACTTTCTTACTTTCCGAAGGCAGCTACAAAATTGCTGTTCAGGAATATGTTGAAGCCATACTTTATTTTGAAGTCATTAAAAACAATAAATTACCAACCCACACTCAATTAAAAGTTAGTTCTAACCATTATCTCCTCGGCCTTTGTGATCTCACTGGTGAAATAGTTAGAAAAGCAGTCTACTTAGCAGGTAAAGATCAATATCAAGAAGTCATCAAATTCAAAGACTTAGTTGATCAAATCTATGGCGAGCTTCTCAAATTCAATTTTCGTGAGAATGAAATCAGACGTAAATTTGACTCCATCAAATACGATCTCAAAAAACTAGAAGACCTCGTCCTTGATCTTAAATTGAAAGGCAAATTATAAAATGGATTTTCTTAAATTTTTTCATAATTTAGAAGGTGTTAAAAAACAAGTTAGGGAAGGCTGGAATCTTCATAAAATTCCTCAACCAGAAAGTATTGCTGACCATTCCTATCGGGTTGCTATGATGGCCTTGGTTCTTTCGCCCCAGGCCAAATTAAATTCAGAAAAAACCATGGCTATGGCTCTGTTACATGACGCTCTCCACGCTCTTGTTCCGGATACTCCTTCAAAACACGACGAGTCCGAGCAAAAAATGACTAATCAGGAAATGGCTGAAATAGAAAGAAAAGCCATGAAAAAATTACTCTCCAACCTGGATCAAAAAAAAGCCAAGGAATTTTTTGAAATGTTTTTGGACGTCGAGGAAAAAAGAACCAAAGAAGGGGAATTTGTCAAAGACCTAGACCGTTTGGAAATGTGTTTCCAGGCTCTTGAATATGAAAAACAACATCAAAAAGACCTAAGTGAATTTTTTGTTTATTCTGAGTCCAGACTAACTCACCCTTTTGTTAAAGAATTGTTTCAAAAATTAAAAAAGAGCAGAAAATCACTCTAAGATTTCTTTCAGTAAATTATTAACATAATCCATCGAACCGTCATTTATAATAATCACATCAAAATGTTGAGCATAAGAATCCATTAGTTTATCAGCATCTTCATTCAAAAAACCAATCTTGATCATGCAGTCATGGTCAACTCCATGGCACATAGTTACATCACCAATATGATCCCCTAATAAAATCACATTCTTCTTTTCTAAAATTTCTTTTTGGTAAGGCAGGTCTTTAATTTGAACTTCTTTCTTATTGAATGTATGAATCAGCGGCCTCACATAAGAAACAGCTTTACCCTCCTCATCAAAGACTAAAAAATTAGAAATGATGTGTGTTCTTTTGGTCAAATTTCCTTTCGCCTTCAAAAATTCTTCAATCAAATTCCCTAGACCTGCTGAAAAAATAAGCAGAGGAATATCATACTTTTTCACCAAATCAAAAAATTCAGAACTTCCTTTTCTCAAAAGAATCTTTTCCCCTTCAACAATCTCCTTAATCACTTCAATATGCATGTCACATTCAATCAATAAATCATAATGTTTTGTCCACCATTCCACCATTTTTTCATCTTTCTCCTTTTGAGGAACATTAGGATCAAATTCAATTGGACGGTAATATTCTGTCAAAGTTATCGAGCGTTTGAAAAAATCTTTGCTCAGATAATCTCCTCCTCGAACATATGAATAAGAAGAATGAACTCTTTCACCATTGACAAAAGATTGGGTCAGGGTACTGTCAAAGTCACTCACCAGATGAAAATTGTTTTTATTAAATTGTTTAATCTTTCTTTTCAAATCTTCAGCATTAACTATATGAACCCCTTCCATTTCCAATAATTTATGAAAAGTTATTTATAAACCTTAGTATTCCTTTCCACTAGAGGTGAAACAAAATGTTAGATTTCGAAGGTGTTAAAATCAAATGGCTTGGCCATTCTTCTTTTAAGATTACTAATGGCAAAACTATCTACCTTGATCCTTATCATATAGAGCCGGAAGAAGATGCTGATTTAATCCTCATCACTCATGCTCATTTTGACCACTTCAGTCCGGAAGATCTTGAAAAAATAAAAAAGAAAAGCACAGTTGTTGTCACTACTGCTGATTGTGCTGCCAAACTCTCTCTTAACACCAAAGTTATCAAACCCGGAGAAACTATCAATTTAGAAAACATCAAGGTTGAAGCCGTCCCAGCTTACAACACTCACCGTTTCAAATCAGAAGGAGTTCCTTTCCATTCTAAGGAATCAGGCTGGTGCGGTTACATTATCACTGTTGACAACGTTAGAATTTATCATGCCGGCGACACCGACAAAATTCCGGAGATGAAAGACATCAAATGTGATGTTGCCCTCCTTCCAATCGGAGGCACTTACACCATGGATGCTGAAGAGGCTGCTCAGGCTGCCAATGAAATTCAGCCGCATGTTGCCATCCCCATGCATTGGGGCAAGATTGTTGGCAAAAAAACAGACGCTGAACTCTTCTCAGAAAAAGCCGAAGTTGAAGTCAAAATCTTAGGAAAGTTTGTTCCTGGAACAGAAGAACACGTTCCTCAGGCTTAGATAAAAAACTTTTTA
>JBHPDN010000026.1:0-5050 GCA_042577865.1 Nanobdellota archaeon | reverse complement strand
CTTTAGTGGTTATGCTGGCGCTGAATTAGAAGTTCTTAATGTACAAAGCTATCCTGCAGTTAGTGGTAATTGGACAGTTGAATTTACCACTGTTGGAACAGCTGATTTGACTATTACTGCAGTTCAGGGAACAACCTGGTCTGACAGTAGTGAGAACTCATCTGTGTATGACTTGAAACTGCTTGAATTGAAATGCGGTGACGAGGTCTTATCTTATGAATGGGTCGGTGATTCAGTTGTAATTGAAGATTATTCCTGCAATGAAACTGGCTCTGAAGTCAGTAAAGTTCTGACTGCTGGCAAGCACGTTTTAGAATTTAGGTTTGGTGATGATGTTGATTATGCTTACAACACTGCTGTTTATGTTCCTGATGGAAGTAATGTTCATGCTTATTGGCGTAATACTGGTACCTTATTGCCCAGTGTTGTAACTTTAATTGGTACTGAATTTTACACCGAATATGATAATGATTTTTATGATAATGCAGGCGCTAATGATAGCAGTAGAAATGCCTGGAACTCCGGTTCTGACCAATACAGCGCTTTTTATCTTAATTTATTATACAATATTTCAATAACAGAAGATCCTGAACTGATTACTAGTCTCAAACTTACTTGGATTGGATATGATGCATTAAGTGAGGGAGGTTCATTCCAACTTTATTTCTGGAACTACAGCAAACCAGGGTATAATTGTTATCCACTTAGTGCAGAAACAAGCAGTTATTGTTTTGCCCAATGGGCATATGATACTAGTTCCCGTTCCAGCGACCAAACTTACACTATAACTTACTCTGGTAACATGAGTGATTTTATAAGGGATGGGCGGATGTATGCTGGAGTTTCTGGAGATTATTCTGCAGCCACTGGTGGCTGTGCTTTTGTTTATTCTTATGACGGTGAAATGTATTATCCAGAATTTGCCTTGACTGTTGAAGGTATGCACAAAAATTTAGAATATTTAAGTCATGGACGTTTAACTCATCTGGAAAAGATAAACAATACCTATCATTTTGCAGTTTGGGAACAGGTTCCTGAAACACAGTATTTAGACACATTACACTTGCTTAAAATAATCCATAATGAAAGCGTGGAAGTTATTCCTGAAACCACCTCTGGATTAATTCGCACAGTAAAACAAAAAATACTGCCAACTGAAGTAGTTGGAAGTGATGGAAGTTCTTATCTTGAAGCACTATCAGAAATAGGAGATGAAAAAGACTGGCATACTAATCTATCTGTGATTAATGTTTCTGATCCTCCTTTATGGGATACAGTGTACCTTAAATTTCCAGGTCAGGAAGGAGAAGAAAGCTTAAAGATGGTTATCACAGCTAAAGGTACAGAATTCCAGATGCAAATGTGGGCAAACATGGTCACTGCTGTTGGCGGCTATGACGCTTTGAATAATAATGAAACTATTTTTGCCAATGCTCTAGGCTGGGCTGAAACATACGGGCCATTGTATATTTATCAAAAGAATGCTTCTGGTGAATGGGAAGTTGTTGGCGGAAGTTTGTTTGGGAATGAAGAGTTTTTCCATACTCATGTAATTGAAATCCCAAAATTAACAGATGGTGATGTTGAACTGATGCTTTACAGTCTTCCCTATATGTATCAAGTTGACCAAATATATATTGATTATAGCGAAGATGAAAATTTTACAGTTGTCAAACTAGAACCTCAAGTTGTCGAAGATTCAGTCAACCAAACACATTATCAAGAAAATATTACAGAGAAACTGAAGTATATAGATGAAGACCGTTATGTTATGGAGTTTGGTGATTCATTCCATGTAATCTTTGAGGATAACAGTTCGGTTCCTGAAGGTTATAACGTTACTACTATAGTAGAAGCTCAAGGTTATACTGAAACATATCCTTATACTGAAAACATCTCTCACGCAATTATAAAAACAGAGAATATGACTTGGGCAGAAATGATGTGGAATAATACCGAAGTAGAAATGATTCCTGTCTTGGAAAATTCCATAGAACAAGAATTAAAGTATAGTCTGCCACCTAAATTAGAAGTTCCAAGCCATACTTTGTATGAAAATTATTTTGAAGTTAGTATTGAGGCAACATGCAACCAGAATGAAGATTGTAGTGTGGGAGAATACTGCGCTGCTGGTGGAACATGCACGGCTCAAAAAGGAGAAGGCGGAACATGCGACTTTAGTGTAACTGAAAATGATGCAACTGCCCAGAGTGATGGTGTTTGTTCATCTGGCAATTGCCGTGATGATTATGACAGCGGCAATGTTGACGGTGATTGTGATTCAGGAGACCAATGCTGGTGTATCACTAATCTAACTTCGTGCGCTCATAACGGAGCTGCTTATGTTAATACTGCTGATGGAGCTGATTGCAGTAATACTGGTGCTAGTGCAGAAGACGCCGTCAAATGGCTCTGTAGCAGTGGAGATTGGGGAGTTAGTAATTGTGCAGCTGGCGAATATTGTACTGGTGGGGCATGTACTTCTTGCACTGCTGGAGTCTGTGCAGCCTATCAAAGTTGTAGAGATACAACCAGCACTGCTTGCTGTGATAACAGTGATGAATGTACTGGAACCAATATTTGTAAAACTAACAACAACACCTGCGCTGCTTTGGCTTCTGGGGAGAATGTTACTTATAATGTGATAATGCAGGAAAATTTATCAAGTACTGGAGATGGTGTTATTATTGGTTCAGATGATATTACTTTTGACTGTAATGGTTTTGCACTTATTGATTTAAGTGGCTCTGCAAATGGTATTGTGGTAGATAATTATGACAATATTATTATTAAAAACTGTACTTTTAGTTCTTATTGGAGAGATATCAACATTGCTTCAACTTCAAACATTCAAATTTTAGATACTGAAGTTGCAGGTTACAACCTTACTAGTGTAACCAATCTCTTTATTAACAATAGTGAAGGAGAAATTAATTTTTCAGGATCTATAACTGAAGTTGGAACTAATTTGTATGGTGATTCTAATTCAGATATTAGAATTGAAGATAATCTGATTTATGTTGACTCGGATAACGAACCAGGATTTGATGTAGCAGCAAACCTAATCCTTAATGATGTGGGTGCTGATTTGATTCCTCAGGTTGATGATGGTAGTGGTTGGAGGGTTTGTACTGAATGTACTAATGTGGTCAATTCAGGTTCAGACTTGCAATTTACTGCTCCTGGTTTTTCATCTTACAGAGCGGGAGGTTATCTGCTGGAAGAAGCTGCTTGGGGAGATAATTTGGTTGATGCATTGTGGGGTTCGATGATTGCTGGAGATGTTGATGGAGATGGTAAAGTAGATCTTGTCATAACTGGAAGCAGTAATTCAGGAGTTCATTTTAATAATGGAAGTGGTTTTGGAGCTGCAGACCCTAGTTACTCAATTAGTTCATTACAATACTCTTCTGCTTTCCTAGCAGATATAGATGGTGATGGAGATTTAGATTATGGTGCCTTTGGTTCTCCGAATACTGCTGAATTTTATAACAATACTGGAAGTGGCTTTGCTTCTGCTAACTGGTTCCCGGATGGTGGGCCAGAAAAAGCTTCTGTTGCTCCAGGTGATATAGACAATGATGGGGATGTTGATTTTGTGCTTTCCACTGATGGCCCTTATACAAAAGTTTATCTCTTTACCAATGGTGCTTATACTTCAAGCACTGCTTGGGGAAGTAGTTTGGAAAATGTTTCAGATTCTGATGATGGTGACAGAGTTGTCTTAGCAGACTTCGATGTTGATGGTGATTTGGATTTAGTTTTGTTTGGTCAGAGAACAGATGGTCTGGGTAGCAGTTATGGGATTGGTCATTTTTACAAAAATACGGGCAGTACCTTTACTAGAGATACTAGTTGGGAGGTAAATATGAGTGAATATTGGGCTGCTAACCTTGCAGTGGGAGATGTAGATAATGACGGAGACCCTGATATGGCTGCTACTGGTTATAGTTATACTAAAAGTGATAGTTGTGCTATGACTGATACTTGTGATACAAGTAATTTTTGTGATACAACTGATTTTTGTGGGGCTGGAGGACCGGGTTTCTGTGGTTCAGGATTTCCATGTCCTAGCGGCATGAACTGGGAATGTTATTATTGCCAACCAAGTTTTACTCCATGTCCTGGTGGAACTACTTCAGAATGTTATACTTGTACTGTGGGTGGGGGAGGATGTCCTAGCGGACAGAATTCAGATTGTTGGACTTGTAATGTAGGCGGACAACAATGTTCAAGTAATGCAACTTGCTGGACTCAAACTCAAAAAGGATTTATCTACAACAATACTGGAAGTGCTTTGGTTGAACAACAAAGTATCTTGGCATTATTTAGGGGAAGTGCGGTCTTTGGTGATGTTGATGCCAATGGTTATTTAGATTTGTTTATTACTGGTGAAAATAGTTCTGGTGTACCTCAAAGAGCTTTGTACACTAATGATGGGACTACCTTCACAATTAATTCAAGCTGGGATGCAAATATCTTGCCTCGTTATCGGGGTGTTTCATCAGTATTTGCTCACTTTAACAATGGTAGTAAATTAGACTTTGGAATAACTGGATCAATTCTTAATACCTCTGATACTTGTGCTGCATCCAATGAAGTCTGTGATACTGTGAATAATACTTGTGTCTTGGGGGGGCCAGCTAATGCTTGTGATCTCATCTTTAATACTTGTTCCGATGGTATAACTTTTTGTACCCAAGATTCTGATTGTAGCTATTGCACTAATGGTAATCCAATGGATCCAACAGGATACCCAACTTGTTCGATGATGTATGGGGGGGCAACTGGAACGAGTGCTGATTGTTGGGCATGTTCAGTAACTAATAATCTCAATGGACTGAATGTGCACAAAATATTTGTGGTAATACAAATGCTTCTTGTTTTGATAATACTTCTTGTTATGTGGACCAGGAATTTGCCGAGGTTTACATCAGTAATTATACTGTTGCAAATACTCTGCCAAATGCACCTAATGCATTCTCTACTAATTATGCTGATAGTACTTTGGTACTTAATTGGAGCGGTGCTAATGACTCAGAAACAACTA
>JBHPDN010000025.1:0-5808 GCA_042577865.1 Nanobdellota archaeon | reverse complement strand
TTCATATTCAAGCTGTTTGTCAGTGACAGGTATTTTATTTTTGGTGAAAGGCCTACTGATTTTTCTTTTGTCAAAGCAGTAGCCTCTTCTGCAGGATTCTTGGTAGATATAATAAAGATAAGTGTTGATGTATTTTAAAGGAAGTTTTTTGAATCTGGTAAGTTGAGGATGGTTTTGATAAGATTTGGTTTTTCCCTGAAGGACTTTTTTAGCTAGTAAAGCTTCCCGCCAGAGTCCGGAAAGCCCCTTAACATCAAGAAATTTGGGGTGTAAGCTCCAGAGCCTCATCTAAAGAATAAATGTGTTTGAGTTAATAAAACTTACACAAGACACTGGACAGGTGTTGACGGGAGATATATAAAGAGTTTTGGACATTCTTATTGATTAAGAGACAGCGGCTCTAGGGTGTAAGTCTGGCTCATCAATTCATTATCGAGGTGATAAAAAATGGTTGATTTAAGCACAAGCACAATACAAAGATTATTTTTACAACAGGTTTCTGATCTAACTGCCAAGACCTGCGGAAGAGAAGGCAGTTTCGATTACCAATTCAGTGAATGGTGGTTAAGATGAACTTTTATGACTTTGAGGAAGTGGATGAATGCCTTGATTCTGACGGAATTAGTGGAGCAGAAGAGGGATTTATGAAGGGTTATTTGTGGGATTAAAAGGGTATATACATTATATGCGGTTATAGGACAAGATATATAAAGCGTTTCCAAGGTTTCCGGTTTTATGGAAACTTTAACTAAAAGTGAACTGGCTATTCGACGTGAAGAGATTATGGAACGTATTGTTGAGGGGGAAATTTTTATCCACCCAACTGACACTATTTATGGCATTGGATGCAATGCTCTTGATGAAAAGGCTATCAAAAAATTAAGGGTTTTGAAGGAAAGAAGCGAAACCCCTTTTTCTGTTTGGGCACCTTCTAAAGAGTGGATAATTGAAAATTGCGATCTGGGGGAAGAAGGTGAAAAATGGATAGAGGATTTGCCTGGCCCCTATACTTTAGTCCTAAAATTAAAGAATAAAAGCGCCATTGCTAAGAGTGTTAATCCAGGTAATTCTACAATTGGAGTAAGACTGCCAGACCATTGGTTTAGTGTAGTAGTAAGCACCTTAAACATACCAATTGTGACCACTTCTGCCAATAGAATGGGAAGCTCATTTATGACTTCTGTTGAAAACCTTGACCCTGAAGTTAAGAAGGGTGTTAGGTTTATTGTCTATGAAGGGGAAAAGAAAGGCAGACCAAGCAAGATTATCAATCTGGCTGAAAAAAAAACCAGCATAAAGGAAAGATAGTCATTACTTTCTGATGGTAAATAATAGAAAAGTTTATAAAGCCAAGATGGTGATATATTAAGATGAAATTATTTGCAGTAAGTGATATCCACGGCGATACGCGCTGGATTAAGAAGTTAGCTGAAAAAGCAGAAGAAGAAAAAGTAGATTTAGTTGTGTTATGTGGGGATTTGACTGAATTTGACCAAGATACTGGGGATATAATTGGTCCGTTCAAACAAAAGGGTTTGAATGTTGCAATTATTCCTGGTAATCATGAAAGCATGGCCACAATCAATTTCTTGACAGAAATGTATGGTGTTGAAAATCTTCAATACAAACCAATGAAAATCGGCGATGTAGGTTTGTTTGGTGTGGGCGGCGCAGCTATTGGTCCATTTCCAGTTAGTGAGAAGGAGATACTGGAAACTTTGAAAAAAAATTATGATAAGATCAAAGATGCCAAAACAAAAATCATGGTGACACATGCTCATCCCAGCGGTTCTTTAATTGAAAAAATGTCTTATCCCGGCAGTCCTTCTGTGAAAAAAGCTCTTGATTTGTTTAAACCAAATTTACATCTCTGCGGACATATTCATGAATGTGAAGGAATGGAAGAAGAGATTGGTGAAACTAAAGTTATTAATGTGGGAAAGAAAGGGAAAATAATTACTATCCCTTAATCACACCAATCGGTCTGACCCGAACGACTTTTCTGCCAATATTGGCTTTATGAGAAATTTCAACAACTTCGTCAACGTCTTTGTAAACACCAGGTGCTTCTTCAGCAATACCTTTCCAGGAAGCTGCTTTGACAAGAATTTTTTGCTGTTCTAATTCTTTTTTGACATCTTCTCCACGGAATTTTCTTAAAGCTTCGTGACGAGACATGACTCTACCTGCACCATGAGCAGTAGAACCAAAAGTTTCTTCCATGCCCTGATCAGTTCCAACAAGAAGATAAGAACCAGTACCCATAGAACCAGGCAAGATAATTGGCTGGCCAACGCCTTGGTAAGCCTTAGGAAGTTCTTTTCTACTTGGTCCAAAAGCTCTAGTGGCTCCTTTACGGTGCATGTAAACTTTTGTTGGTTTGTTGTTGATGTTGTGCTCTTCTACCTTACAAATATTGTGAGCAACATCATAGACTGTTTTTAATTCTGATTCTGGAAAAATCTTTTTGAAAGCTAATCTAACTTGATGAGCAATAACATGACGGTTGCACCAGGCAAAGTTAGCGGCCGCTGACATGGCTTTAAGATATTTTTCTGCCAAAGGATGGTCAGCAGGTGCGTAGATAAGTTCTTTGTCTGGAATTTTTTTGATGATGTCTGGGAAAGTTCTTTCCATTTCTCTGAGATAATCTGAACAGACCTGGTGTCCCAGACCTCTGCTGCCGCAATGAATCATAACTGTGACTTGGTCTTTCTTTTCAATGCCAAATGAATTGGCTGTTTTTTCATCGTAAATCTGATCAACGTATTGAATTTCAAGGAAATGATTGCCTGAACCTAAGGTGGCGACTTGTTTTCTGCCTCTGGATTTGGCTTTTTCAGAAACTGCTTTGTGGTCAGCGGTTTTCATATAACCGCTTTCTTCACAGTGATCCATATCTTCTTTTGTTCCGTAATTATTATCAACAGCCCATTGGGAACCTTTGTCAAGGATTTGGTTAAGCTGTTCACTATCAACTCTGATATTGGCGCTGCCTAAACCAGCAGGAACTAATTCAAATAAAGTATCTAAAAGTTCTTTGATTTTAGGATAAATCTGTTCTTTGGTAAGATTGGTTCTTAAGAGACGGACACCACAGTTGATGTCATAACCAATACCACCTGGTGAAATACCTCCAGTTTTGAAATCTAAAGCAGCGACTCCACCGATTGGGAAGCCATAACCTTCGTGGCCGTCAGGCATAACACAAGCATACTTGTAAATGCCGGGCAGACAGGCAACGTTTTTGCCCTGTTCTAAAGTGCGGTCTTGCTGCATCTTTTTGAGCATTTTTTCAGAAGTGAATACTCTAGTAGGAACATTCATACAATCTGATTTAGGGATTTCCCAAACTACGTCTGAGATTTTGTTAAGTTTGATTTCTTGTCTTTGAGAATTCCTTGAATTCCCTAAGACCTTTTCATTTCCATTCAAAGGTTTTGGTTCCATGCTAAAAAATCCTCCAGATTTTTGGCACCCTGAAAATCATAAATTTTCATGGTTTTAAGTTAAATAAAAGGAAGGTTTATATATAGTTTTTTGTTAATTGAGTTAAAATGGTTGAGGTAACACTGCTTTATATTATTGTTTCAATAATAATAGTCAGTGCAATTTCTTTTATTGGGATTCTTTTTTTAATTAAGCAGAAATGGATTGACAAAATTGTTTTTTATTTAGTCAGTTTTGCAGTTGGTGCTTTATTGGCAGGAGCTTTTTTGCATATATTACCAGAAGCAATTGAGAGTGGAGCTGAACCACATATAATTTTTGGTTTTGTTTTACTGGGCATGATTATATTTTATATGATTGAAAAGTTTATGTGGTGGCATCACTGTCACCATTCTCCCCACAAAGCATGCAAACATAGAAAAAAAAGTGTAGCTTATTTGAATTTGATTGGAGATGGGATACATAACATCCTGGATGGAGCCATCATTGCCACAACTTATTTGGCCAGTATTCCGTTGGGGGTAATAACTACTTTAGCTGTAATCAGCCATGAAGTGCCCCAAGAAATTGGTGATTTTGGGATTTTAGTTTTTGGTGGCTTTAGCAAATTTAAAGCCTTGATGTGGAATTTTATTTCTGGATTGACGGCAGTAATTGGGGGCTTGGGAGTTTATTTCTTAGCTTCTCGTTTTGAAGGTGCTTTAATTTACTTAATGGGCCTATCGGCTGGAAGTTTTATTTATATTGCAGGTGTTGATTTGATTCCTCACTTACATGAAGAAAAAGAGATGAAAAAATCAATTGTTCAGTTTGGTTTTATTTTGGCCGGAATTGCAGTGATTGTAGTTATGAATTTGTTCTTGCATGCACATTAAATGAGAAGCAGTTTTTTCCGATACATTTATATAGTAGTTATGAATATATATTCATTATAGGTTATGAATACTAATTCATAAACCGGAGGAAACCAAAATGCCAATGAAAGATGGAACCGGACCAAGAGGAATGGGTGCAGGAACTGGATGGGGTCGTGGACCTTGCGGTGCTGGAAGGCAAAAAGGATTTGGACAAGGCCTTGGAAGGAGATTCTGCGCTGGTTTAAGTCAAGAACCAGTTGAATTAACCAAAGAAGAAGAAAAGAAAATCTTAAAAGCTGAAAAAGAATCCTTAGAGCAAGAACTTGAGTTAATCAAGAAAAAACTAGCTGAAGAATGAGACCAAAGAGATGCAGGAGAATTGGATTCAGACCAGACATCACTTACTTCAAGCCGGCCGGAGTAAGGATGGTTGATCTAGAGGAATCTGTCTTGACTGTGGATGAATTAGAAGCTGTGAGATTAAAGGATTTGAAGGAACTGGACCAAGAAGAGGCAGCCAAGAAGATGGGGATTTCACAGCCAACGTTTCATAGGTTAGTTTTGGGAGCAAGGAAGAAAATTGCTGATGCTTTGGTGAGGGGTAAAGCAATTAAAGTAGAAGGCGGGAATTATAAATTTGTTTAGATGTCCAGAATAACCTGGATAAGATAATAATCTTTTTCTTTTTTGATGAACATTTCCTGATAGGTTACAGCTTTGATATGAGTGTCAATCTCATAGTTTTCGGGATGAGTGTCACCGACTATTTTTGCTATGAGTTTGTTTTTGGTTATTTTTAATGATTTGATTTTATTAAGCAAGAAGTCTTCGCTGTCTAGAAGGATGAGGAACTGTTCTAAGAAGTCGTATAATAAGGATTCCTGGTTTTCTGATTCTATCTCTATGGTTTTTTCTGTTGTGGGTTTTATTTTTTTGTGGTCAGTAATAGTATCTGTTAAAGCATAAGCGCAGTTTTGGAAAGCTTCGTCTAAGGTTTTTCCTTGAGCCTGGAATTTAACATCTGCGGTATGCGGAAGAAATTTATATTGCATTTTAGTACATCTGAACTTCTGGTGATTCCTCAGAGTCTTCTTCGTCTTCTTCTTTCTCTGATGTTTGGGGACTGTCAAAGATATTGAAAAGTCCGCCAGATTCTTCGGTTGGTTTGGAATCATCAAAGATATTCTTGGAATTAGTCATTGGTGGTTCTCCAATCAGATGAGTCAATAAAGAAATCACTTTTTTTATTTCTTCGTGGGAATCCTCTTTTGTATCGATGGTTATTTTCATAGAACAAGGAAAGAATCTGAATTATTTAAGATTTACTATTTGAAATCAAGATCTATTTCCAGAGAATCATAAGTTGGGTATTCCTGGACAATGGCCGGGACGAGTTTGAGATGTTTGATTTGATTTAAGTGTTGTTTGATATTAGATTGGCTAGTTAAGAGCCTTAATTTGTTCTGGTCTAGATATGTTTTGAATTTGAGTTGTTTTTGGA
>JBHPDN010000024.1:0-6608 GCA_042577865.1 Nanobdellota archaeon | reverse complement strand
CAGCAACAACATATTTAGCTCCAACATACCCTCCAATTTTTTTCAACAAGCTCATTAGAGGAATCAAAAAGTGATGACCTAAGATTTGAATGGGATTATTTTGGAAAAGAGATATGGGAAACAAAAAATAGGTAATCTAAAATGGAAAAACTAGCAATAGAAGGAGGAAAACCAGTAAGGGATAAATTTTTACCTTATGCTACTCAATGGATTGATGAAGAAGAGAAAAGAGAACTTATGGATGTGTTGGATTCTGGCTGGATTACAACCGGACCGAAGGTAACGCAGTTTGAAAAAGATATTGGAGAGTATGTTGGAGCTAAATATGTTGTTGCTGTTAATTCTGGTACAGCTGCCTTGCATTGTTGCACTCTTGCGCTTGATATTAAACCAGGAGATGAGGTTATTACAACTCCTTTTACTTTCTTAGCAAGTGCGAACTGCATTGTTTATACAGGAGCTAAGCCCGTTCTTGCCGATATAAAAGAAGATACTTATAATATCGATCCAAATGAAATAAAGAAAAAAATAACAGATAAGACTAAGGCCATCATAGTTGTGCATTATGCAGGACAGCCGTGCGATATGGATGAGATTCATAAAATAGCAAAAGAACATAATCTTAAGGTGATAGAAGATGCTGCTCATGCACTGTCTGCAGAATATAAAGGGAAGAAGATAGGTGGGTTAAGTGATTTTTCAATATTTAGTTTCCATCCTGTTAAAAATATAACTACTGCAGAAGGAGGGATAATTGCAACAAATAATGAAGAGATTGCTAAATTAACTGTTATGCATAGGACGCACGGTATAACTAAAGAAGCTATGAAAAGATATGGCAAAAATACAGACTGGTCTTATGATATGCAAAGATTAGGATATAGATATAATATGACTGAATTTCAAGCAGCACTGGGCGTTGCTCAACTAAAGAAGCTTGATAGATTTCAAAAAAGAAGGGAAGAAATAGTCAAAAAATATAATGGGGCTTTCTCAAAAATACCAGAATTAATTATTCCTTATTTAAAATCCGATATTAAGAGCTCATGGCACCTTTATACTATCAGGGTAAAAGATGATCTGTTAAAAGTAGATAGAAATCAGATAATAAAGGCATTAAAAGCAGAGAATATTGGTGTTAATGTTCATTATATACCTGTGCACTTACATTCTTATTATCAGGAGAATTATAACTATAAAGAAGGGGATTTTCCAATAACTGAGAAGATCTATAATTCTATTATTACACTTCCTCTTTTCCCAAAGATGAATGAACAAGATGTACTAGATGTTATTAATGCCGTAAAAAAAGTTATAAGTTACTATGGAAAATGAAAATGACAAATAAACTCGCATTAGGAACTGCCCAATTTGGTTATGATTATGGAATTAATAATAAGAGAGGGAAGATACCTAAGGATGAAGTTTTTAAAATATTAAATACTGCTAAAGAAAAAAGCATACTTTTTCTTGATACTGCAGCCAGCTACGGAGACAGTGAAGAAGTAATTGGAGATTTTATGAAAAACTCAGGAATTTCTCTTCAAATAATTTCTAAAATTCCTCAATGTTCAGCATGTGATGTAGAAAAAGAAGTGCTATCCTCTTTACATAAATTAAATCTTGAAAAGATCTATGGATTTCTCATCCATAATTTTAAGGCGTACGAAGATGATAAAGAGATTTGGAATCAGCTTGAAAGACTAAAGGATCAAGGTATTATAGAGAAGATAGGTTTTTCACTCTATTTTCCTGAAGAGTTGGATTCTCTTTTAAATAGTGATTTGGGGGTAGATATCATACAAATACCATATAGTATCTTTGACCAAAGATTTAAGGAAATTTTGTCCAAGGCCAAAGCAAGAAATATAGAAGTTTATGCTAGATCTGTATTCTTACAGGGACTTATTTTGAAAGAAATAAATGGTCTTGGAGAGGAATTTAATAATATTAAACCAAAGATCGTTAAGCTGCACGAACTATCAAAATCATTACAAGTTCCTCTCTCAGCACTCTGCCTTAATTTTGCTATGGCAGAAGAGCACATTGATAAAGTGGTGGTGGGAGTTGACAGTTTAGATAACTTAAATCTAAATATCCAGTCAATAAAATACCTTGATAAAGTTAAAGAGAATATCAAGCTTCTAAATGAAATGAAGGAGGATGATGAAAATATAATCCTCCCATTTAATTGGGGTAAATAAAAATGAAAACCCTTAATTTGGGTGTAATTGGGTTAAGCGAGGGCAATGGCCATCCGTATTCGTGGTCTGCTATATTTAATGGATATAATCCTGAATTTATGAGAAACTGCCCCTTTCCAGTTATTCATGATTATTTATCTAAACAAAAATTCCCTCAAGATTCAATAAAAGAAGCAAAAGTGACTCATATTTGGACACAAGATAGGGCAATTTCAGAGCAGATTGCAAAAGCGTGTTATATTGAGAATATAGCTAATAATTTTGAGGATTTAATAGGCAAGGTGGATGCAGTATTGCTCGCAAGAGATGACGCTGAATTACATTATAAATTTAGTGCGCCTTTTTTAAAAGCAGGAATTCCAGTTTACATAGACAAGCCCTTATCATATGATGTAAAAACTGCAGAAGAAATTTACTCTTTAGAGCAATATCCTAACCAAATATTCACTTGCTCTGCATTAGCTTATGCAAAAGAATTTCAGTTAAGTAAAGAAGATTTGGACAGTCTTGGTACAATCAAATATATTGATGCTTGTGTTATGAAAGGTTGGAAAAATTACAGTGTTCATATTATTGATCCTGTGTTGAAGATTATGGGTAATCCAGGAAAGATTAAAGATATTAAAATAATAGATCTTGGGAAACAAAGAAGGGTTATTGTATTTTGGGAAAGCGGAATAGTTACCTCTTTTTTTACATCGGGGGATCTTGCAAGTCCAATTAGAATATGTTTGTTTGGCAGCAAAGGATTTAGAGAGGTGGTTTTTAAAGATAGTTTTTTTGCATTCAAAAGTGCTTTACAGCATTTTATAGATGTAGTACTTAAAAGAAACAGTGCTCAACCAAAGGAATCTGTATTAAATATCATAGAGATTATTGAAAGGGGGGGTGGTAATCTTGGTTAAAAAGAAGTTAATTGCAGTTATTCCTGCAAGGGGCGGGTCTACACGGATACCTAAAAAGAATATAGTTGAATTCTGTGGTAAACCTTTAATAATTTGGACAATTGAGGCTGCAGTTAAGTCTAACATTTTTGATAGGATATTAGTAAGTACAGATGATCCTGAGATTGCTTCAGTTGTTGAGAAATATGGTTTAGAAATCCCTTTCTTAAGAGAAAAACATAGTGATAATTTTTCTCCAGTCAGCCAAGCTACGATATCTGCGTTAGATCAGGTTAAAGAGAAGTTTGGAGAAGAGTACGAGACAGTAATACAGCTCTTACCAACATGTCCTTTAAGATCAAGTAAACATATTATAGAAGCGTACAACAATTTTCTAGAAAAAAAGAGCTTGTTCCAGATAAATTGTTCCCAATTTGGTTTAATGAATCCATGGTGGGTGGTTAAGTTAGATGAGAAATCCCACCCACAACCTATTTTTCCTGAAGCGCTTAAAGAGAGATCGCAAGACTTAGAACCTTTGTACTGTCCAACAGGAGCAATATGGATTGCGGATGTTAATGCTTTAAAGTCTAAGGGTACTTTTTATGGAGAAGGACTCACTTTTTATCTTATGGAATGGAAGGCTGCAATAGATATTGATACTGTAGAGGATATTGAGTTGGCTAAAGCGGTTTTTGAATTGGTAAATGAGAATGGGGAATGAGATAATGGTACCAAAAAAACTTACATGTATTGTGATTGGAATCGGCTCCATTGGAAAGAGGCACATAAGAAATTTAAGAGACATACTTGGAGATGATATAAATATTGTTGCATATAAAATATCAAGAAAAGGTGTAGGTATTCTAGAAAAAGAACTTGGGATAAAAGTATTTTTTGACATTGATGAAGCGTTTGCCCAGAAACCTGATTTTGCTGTGATAGCAAACCCAACAAGTCTTCATGTTGAGTATGCCATAAAAGCAGCAGAGTATGGTTGCCACCTTTTTATTGAAAAACCTATTTCAGACAGAATGAATAACATTGAAAAATTGAGAGAACTTGTAAAAAAGAGAAAGCTCATAACTTTTATTCCTTATTGTCTTAGGTTTTCTAGACCTATCCTTGAGATGAAGAAGATAATGGATGCTGGGAAGTTAGGAGATGCTATCTCTGTAGAGGTTCATGTTGGAACTTATCTGCCTGATTGGCATCCTAAAGAGGATTATAGGCAGAGATATAGTGCAAAAAAAGCCCTTGGTGGCGGAGTTCTGCTTGACCTAAGCCATGAGATTGATTATGCCAGGTGGCTTTTTGGTGAGTTGCGTATAATTAGTGCCTTTGTTGGGAAAAAATCTTCTCTTGAGATAGAGACAGAGGACACAGCAGATATAACTGCAGAATCAGATAACGGTGTGAAGGTGAAACTCCATCTTAATTATATTGAGAAACCTCCTAAGAGATTTTGTAAGATAGTTTGTGAGAACGGCGAGATATATTGGGACAATAATACAAAAAAGATAGAAATAACCGACAATAAAACAAGAAAGAAAGAGGTTATTGATGTAGAGGAAGATGACAATAGTATGTATATAAGGGAAATGGAGCATTTTTTGGGATGTATAAAAAATAAAAACGAAACAATGATTCCCTTGGATGATGGAATAAATACTTTATCTTTTATTTTAGGAGCTAAAGAGATAAGTGCTAATTGGAATGAAGAAAATCAAGATAAGGAATAAATGGATAAGTGATCGAAGCCCCTGTTTTATTATAGCAGAGGCAGGATCTAATTTCAGGATATCAGATAATCCCGAAACTAATTTTAAACACGCCCTGAAACTTATTGATCTTGCAGCAGAAGCAAAAGCAGATGCTGTAAAATTTCAATTATATCGGGCAAAGAAGTTATATGTTGGTGATGCTGGTTGTGCAGATTACCTTGACAAGCAAAAATCTATAAATCAAATTATTCAGGAGATGGAACTGCCTTATGAATGGCTTCCTAAATTAAAAGAGCACTGTGATAAAAAAGACATAATCTTTCTCTGCACCCCGTTTGATGAAAAATCTGTAGATGAACTTGAAACGTTAGGAATAGAAGCATACAAAGTTGCTTCTTATTCTATTACGGATTTTCCATTGCTTAAATATGTGGCAAAGAAAGGAAAACCAATTATAATGTCTACAGGCGCTTCTGATACAGGAGAAGTTAAAAAAGTTCTTGAATACATAAGAGAATGCGGCAATAATCAGATAGTTTTACTTCAATGCACTGCAAAATATCCTGCTGCCTTGTCAACAATTAATTTAAAAGTCATTCAAACATTACAAAAAGAATTTGATTGTTTAGTTGGTTTGTCAGACCACTCTCGTGAACCTTTGATTGCTCCTTTAGGGGCTGTTGCTTTGGGTGCTAAGGTTATTGAGAAACACTATACTACTGATAATAATCTTCCTGGTCCTGATCATGGTTTTGCTATACTTGCTGAAGAGTTAAAAGAATTGGTTGCATCTATTAGGAAATTGGAAGCTGCTATGGGTTCTGGAAGGAAAGGTGTTAGTGAAGCAGAGAAGGAGTTACACAGTTTTGCAAGGCATTTTATATATTCAATTAAACGGATTAAAAAAAAAGAGATTTTTAGTAAAGAGAATATTGGTACACTAAGGCCTGGAAAAAGAGAGCATGGTCTAAGTCCAGAGTATTATGAAAGGATTCTCGGTAAAAAAGCTGTTCAGGATATTGATAAGCAGATGCCAATAAAGAAAGATTTTGTTGAGGGCCTATGACAAAAGAGGTTTACTTCAGACTTGCAAAAGAAGAAGATTGTGATGATCTGTTTAAGTGGAGGAATGATCCTATAACAGTAAAATTCTCCCCAACTGGGAAAGTGAAGTATGAGAATCATGTTAATTGGTTTAAGAATAAAATAAAAGATCCTGATACTCATATATTCATTATAACTAATCAATCAGCCGAACAAATAGGTATGGTTCGTTTCGACAAGAATGGAGAAAAAGCGGAAATAAGCATCAATCTGAATCCAGAATTTCGTGGTCTGGGTTATGGTAAGCTAAGCTTAAGAAAAGCACTCGAGTTTTATTTTAATAATTTTCATACAAACATTATGATTGCCAAGATTGATCCAAACAATATTATTTCTCAAAAGTTATTCTTTAATATGGGTTTTAAAGAAGTCGGGAGAGAAAACCAAATTTATACTGAATTAACAAAACAAGATTTTTTGAATAATGGAATACGGAATTAAACGTTGGAGCACGAATTATGATTCATATGAACAAGTGATTAATCTATATAAAAAAAGTAAGATTGATTATTTAGAACTCCTTTATATTCCGGGAGAAGAGAAAAAATTGGAGCTTCTTAAGAACAGTAAAATCCCAATAATTATTCATGCACCTACATCACATCAAAATATCTCCTTTAGTGATAGTAATTTTGAAAGAAATAATAAAATTTTTAATGACCTACTTCGAATTACTAATCACTTGAATTCTA
>JBHPDN010000023.1:0-7374 GCA_042577865.1 Nanobdellota archaeon | reverse complement strand
AGGAAAATTGAGTTCTGCTGAATTGGATTTGCTGCCGCGGACTTTTGAAGAAGTGGGAGATATTTTGGTTTTAGAGTTGGATAAGAGTTTAGAGAAAAAGAGAAAAGTTATTGGGGAAGTTTTTTTGAAAAGACATAAGCAGATTAAAACTGTTTTGAAGAAAAAAGAAGAGCACGCCGGTGAGTTTCGGTTGCGTAAGTTAGAGTGGCTGGCGGGTGAAAAGAAAAAAGAAACTTTGTACAAGGAAAATGGTGTTTTGTTAAAAGTTAATTTAGAAAAAGTTTATTTTAGTTCGAAATCAAGTGGCGAGAGATTAAGAATTGCTAAATTAGTTAAGCCAGGTGAGGAAGTTTTGGTAATGTTTTCTGGTTTGGCACCGTTTCCGTTAGTGATTGCTCGGAATAGTTTGGTTAAAGGAGTGGTGGGGGTGGAGTTAAATCCTTACGGCCATAAATTAGGTGAGGAGAATATTAAATTAAACAAGTTGTTGGGGAAGGTAAAACTGTTTAAAGGTGATGTGCGAAAGGTTGTACCTAAATTGAAGAGGAAGTTTGATCGAGTGGTAATGCCTTTGCCAAAGACAGCTGAAAAGTTTTTAGATGTGGCTTTGAAAGTGGTGAGGGACAAAGGCGTGGTTCATTATTATACTTTTTTAGGTGAGAAAGATTTTGAAAAAGAGAAGAAAAGATTGGTGGGGGTTTGCAAGAAATTAGGGAAGAAATGTAAGGTTCTTGACTGGCGGACCTGTGGGGCTTATGCACCAGGTGTTTTTAGAGTAGTTTATGACTTGCAGATTGAGTAAAGTTTATAAAGTGAGAGATTAGTTTTGTTCTTAAGTGCAACACGCGATGATTAGGTGAACACCCATGGCGCAATGCCAGACGGATGTAACTGATGAGCGTGCACAAATTTATTCTAAGAAAAATAATTTAACCAAAGAAACCTAAATCTTCTTCTTCCTCATGTTTTTTCTTGATTTTTTCTATGGCTTGGTTGAGGTCGTCTTTGGTGATGCTAGATTTATTTTTTCTAATAGCAAAATAACCGGCTTCAGTAGCAACGGCTCTAATATCAGCACCAGAGAAGTCTTCCATTTTTTTGTTAAGGTCATCTAACTTGATACTCTTATTAAGCTTCATATTCTTAGTATGGATTTTGAAAATAGCTAAGCGGCCTTCTTCATCTGGAACATCGATATGGATTAATCTATCTAATCTTCCTGGACGAAGGATGGCAGGATCTAAGATATCCTTTCTATTAGTGGCGCCGATGATCTTGACATTATCTAGTGGTTTGAAACCATCTAATTCGGCTAAGAGCTGCATAAAGGTTCGGTTGACTTCTCTCTCACCAGAAGTGCCAATTTCCATTCTTTTGCCGGCTAGGGCATCAATTTCATCGATAAAGACGATAGACGGAGCTTTGCTTCGAGCCAACTCAAAGATTTCCTTGACAAGTTTTGCCCCTTCACCAATAAATTTCTGGACAAGTTCAGAGCCGACAACTTCAATAAAAGTAGCATGAGTGGAATTAGCAACAGCTTTGGCCAAGAGGGTTTTACCAGTTCCAGGAGGGCCATAAAGTAAGATGCCTTTAGGTGGCTGGATGCCAACTTTTTTGAAAAGTTGTGGTTTTAACAAAGGCAGTTCAATAACTTCCTGAACTTCCTGAATTGGTTCCTGAAGTCCGCCAATATTGGCCCATGTTTGTTTTGGTTTTTCAATGATAACAAACTGTTCTACTGAGAATTTTTTAGTTAAAGGTATTTTTTTGATAATATTAAGATTTTTTTGTTCAACCAAAACTTGATCGCCTGGTTTGAGTTGTTCACAATCTGAGGCAATATAACAAACAAACTTATTGCCATTAGCAATCTGAATAAGAGCCTGGTCTTTACCTAATAGAGATTGAACTTCACAAACCATCAAAGCTGGAGTTTTTAAGTTTTGGAGTTCCTGGTCTAAGCGTTCAACTGTTTCCCTTAAAGCTTGATTTTCTTCCTCTAATTGAGAGTTTTCGGCAGTATAAGAAAATAAGACTTTGTCAAGTTTGTTTTTAGTTGCCATAGTGTTAAATCTAGGTTGATTATTTATAAAGGTTTGGGAAAATAAAGATTTTTTGGGGTGATTGGGTTAGGGGTTGGGTCTTTTTGCCGAGGTAAATGGTGTCTTCAATCCGGATGCCAAAAGTGTTCTTTTTGTAGAGGCCAGGTTCAATAGTGATTATATCCCCAAATTTGGCAGTATGTTTGGATCTAGGGGAGATTTTGGGGTTTTGATGGATTTTTCTGCCAACACCATGGCCTAGAGAATGGACAAAATATTTGGTTTGAGAGCCAAGTAACTTTCTGGCGTGGGCGTCTAAATCAGCGTATTTTTGTCCAATCTTAATCTTTTTGATGAGTCTCTTTTGTGTTTGAAGAACTAAATTGTATAATTTTAATTCTGATTTTTTGGGGCGGCCGACATAAATGGTTCGGCTTAGGTCTGAGCAATAACCTTTGTATTTGACACCAAAATCAATAATAACAAACCCCTTAAGTTTGTGTTTTTTAGGATAATGGTGGATGTGGTGGTGGTTGCGCTCAGAAGCCACAATCATGGGAAAAGATGGTTTGAGATTAAGTTTTTTGATCTCGTTTAAGATGAAGTCAGCCACTTCTATTTCGGTCTTGAAATCAAAGTTTCTGATGAGTTTAGTAAAGATTTGATCTGTGATTTGACAGGCTTTTTTAACATATTTTAATTTCATTTTTCCGATAAGGTTATAAAAGTTAATAACTTTTTCCCTAACATGCAAAAATTCAAGTTAAAGAATGGTTTGACTGTGATTTATCTAGAAAAACCGAGCCAATCAGTAGCAGTTGAGGTTTTGGTCGATGTGGGTTCTAATAATGAGTCTCTAGAAGAAGCAGGGATTTCCCATTTTATTGAACATATGGTGTTTGAAGGAACGAGAAAGAGGGGCAGCAGTAGAGAAATCGCCAATGAAATTGAGAAGATTGGTGGGGAGTTGAATGCCTATACTTCTAACGAAAGAACCTGCTACTTTGCCAGGGTTTTGAATAAACATTTTGATAAAGCCCTAGATGTGATTTCAGATATTTTGCAGAACCCTTTGTTTAGGGAAGAGGATATTGAAAAACAAAGAAAAATTATTTTGAAAGAAGTGGGTTTAGTAACAGACGAGCCGAGATTTTTTCAATGGATTTTGTTTGGCAAAAGTTTGTTTAAGAAACATCCAGCCAAGAATCCTACTTATGGGACAGTCAAGACAGTTAAAAGTATGACTAAAAAACAAATTTTAGATTATTATAAAAAATATTACCAACCCAACAACATGGTGATTTCGGTGGTGGGAAAGGTTAAGGGGTTGAGGAAAAGATTAGAAAATAAATTTGTCTTGGATAAAGGAAAATTAACAAAATTCAAATCAGTTAAGGAGCCAAAACAAAACAAAATAAGGGTTTTGAAAGAGAGGAGGAAAATAACCAACACCTATGTGGTGTTGGGTTATAGAACTGTACCCCGAAAGGAAAAAGAAAGTTATGCTTTAGATGTAATTGATGCCATATTAGGTAGGGGACAAAGTGGATGGATGTTTGACACCATCAGATCCCAGCACGGTTTGGCTTATGAAGTAGGAACCCAACACGTGGCTGAAAAGGATTATGGTTTTTTTGGAATTCATTTAAGTGTGGATAAGGAAAAAATTAATTTGGTTAAAAAATTAATTTTTGAAGTTTTGGAACGGTTAAAAAAAGTCTCAGATGAGGATTTGAAGGAAGCCAAAGAGTTTATTGAAGGGGATTATTTGTTGGAGAATGAGGAAACACAGAAAGCTGGCGACAACATTGTTAATTGGGAGCAGCTAACTCGGGCTGAGGATTTTTTTAATTATGTGAAAACCATTAAGAAAGTCAAAAAGAACGACATTAAAAGAGCAGTAGAAAAGTATTTTACAAAGAATTATTGTTTGGTAATTATAGAGGGCAAGTAATCAATATCCTTCTTGAGCAAGTTTTTCTAATTCTTGTTTTTTGTTTTGAAATGGTTTAAGAAGTTGGTTGATCTCTTTAGCCAAGGCTAGTTTGAGGTCTAGAGGGTGTAATTTTTTGTTTTGGTAATCTTTTTCTAAGTCTTGGTATTTTTTGTAGGAACGATTGCCTCCAAATTTTTCTGGGCGTTCGATAACAAATTCTTCCCCTTGATCTTGTTTAATTACTATTAAAACATGTTTGATGAAGGCGAGGACGCCATTGTCTTCAATAACACCTTCTTCACAAAAGGCGCTTTTGATTTTGTTTTGAACTGATTTTTCATCATCCAAAAGATCTACTTTTGATTTGGGGTCAGAAGCAGACATTTTTTTGCCGATTAATCCAGGGATTAAAGGCGTCATGATTTCGATTCTGGATTTGTAACCAAGTTTTGGTAAGTTTTCCCTAGCAAACATTAAGATTTTTCTTTGGTCAACCCCACCATATTGAATATCAACTTTAAGGTATTCTTCATCCAAAGTTTGGACAAGTGGATAGATGAGGCCGCTAAGTTTAGGGTTGTCCCCAAATTTAACAACTTCTGAGCCAGCTCTTTTGGCGTCATTGACAGAAACCAATGTGCTGAGTTTGAGAAGGTCAAAATAATAGTCTTTTTGAAGATTAATATCTGAGGCCTTGACTAATTCAAAATTTTTGATGTCAACACCAATAGATTTAAACATCAAAGGAATGGTTTTTTCATAATATTTGTATCTTTTATCCAAAACTTCCCAAGGGGTGTTGTCTAGAGCGCCAGTGATGTCTGAAAGCAGGAGTTTTACTTTGAAGCCAGCTTTAAGAAAATCAGCTAATTTGATGACAGGCAGATAATAACCAATATGCGGCCGGCCAGTGATAGACCAACCCAAATAAACAACTGGTTTTTTCTTGGTTTTAATAAGTTTCTTGAGTTCGTCTTCAGTAATAATTTCTACTGTGTTGCGTTTGATGAGGTCAAATTTTTCTTCTGGTGTCATAAAACAATGAAAAGAAAGTGGGTTTAAAAAATTTTTGGTGGAAAGATTAATAAATTGATGTGGTTTATTTTAAAGTATGCAAATCCAATTTTTAGGGACGGGTTGTATGATGCCCACCAAAACCAGAAACTTAGCAGGGGTTTTACTTAGTTTTAAGTCTGAAAATATTTTATTTGACTGTGGGGAAGGAACCCAAAGACAATTGAAAATTGCTGGAGTAAAACCAAGCAGAATAACCAAAATTTTGATTAGCCATTGGCATGGCGACCATGTGTTGGGACTGCCTGGTTTGTTGCAGACATTTTCAGCAAGCGAATATAGTGGGGTTTTGGAAATTTACGGGCCCAAAGGCAGCAAGAAATTTTTTGAAAATATGATGAAGGGTTTTGCCGTCAAGGAGATTGTGGAGTATAAACTTATTGAAGTGGGGGAAGGTAAGTTTTTTGAAAATAATGATTTTTATTTGGAGGCGCTGCCGATGAAGCACAGCGCCCCTTGTTTGGGTTTTTCTTTTGTAGAGAAAGACAGACGAAGAATTGAGATAAAAAAGGCTAAGAAATTGGGTTTGGATGAAGGGGTGCTGCTTGGGAAACTGCAAAATGGAAAAACAATTACAGTTAAGGGCAAAAAAATCAAACCAAATGATGTAAGTTATGTGGTCGAAGGTAAAAAAGTAGTTTATATCACAGATACTGAGCCTTGCGGCAATGCTGTTAAATTGGCTCGGGGTGCTGATCTTTTAGTTATGGAATCAACATATAGTTCTGACTTGCAGGCCAAAGCAGATGAATATGGTCATTTGACAGCCAAAGATACGGGTATGATTGCGAATCGGGCTGGTGTTAAAAAATTAGTTTTAACTCATTTTTCTCAAAGATACAAAAACGCCAAGGTTTTGGAAGAAGATGCACGGCAGGTTTTTGATAATACAGAAGCAGCTGAAGATTTTATGAAAATTAAATTGTAATAATGTCAAGAAAATCTAAAGGAATTAATGCGGAACGAGAATTAGTCCATTTATTCCAGCAAAATGGTTGGTCAGCAGTTCGAATTGCTGGTTCTGGGAGTTCTAAATACCCTAGCCCGGATGTGCTGGCAAGTAATGCTTTAAGAAGGGTGGCAATTGAATGTAAGACATTGAGTAGGGATAAAAAATACTTTTCAACAGATGATGTAGATCAACTAAAACAATTTTCCCAACAATTCGGCACAGAAAGTTGGATTGGAATTAGGTTTAAGGGTCTGCCATGGTATTTTTTGAGTTTGGAGGATTTGGAAGTTACAGGGAGGAATTTGGCGATTTCTGTTGATTTGGCCCGAAAAAAGGGGTTAAAATTCGAAGATTTGGTCGAAAAGGGGTAAAAAAACGAAAGGTTTAAAAACCCCGAAAACGATAAAATTGTTCTGTTTTGAGGTTTGAGATGAGGTTAACAGATAAGAAGATAGAAGAAGTGATCCGACATGTGGTTGGAGATGATGTTTTACCTTTAATTAAAAAATTAAGGAGTAAAGAGAATGTTTCTGAGTTTAAGTTAGCAGACCAGCTAAAAGAAGACATCAAAAGAGTTAGGAATATGCTCTATCGCCTTTATGAAGTTAATTTGGTTTCTTTTACAAGGAAAAAAGACAAGAAAAAAGGATGGTATATTTATTATTGGACTTTTAAACCAGAACAAATTAAATTTCTTTATGTTAAAATTAGAAAAACCCAATTAGAGAGGCTGCGAGAGAGATTGGGGAATGAGAAGAACGAACAGTTTTTTATTTGTCAGAATGAGTGTGTGAGGTTGAATTTTGACCAAGCAATGAATTTTGAGTTTCACTGCCCCGAATGTGGTGAATTGACCGAACAAATTGATATTTCTAAGAAATTAAAGGAGATGGAGAAAAAAATTGAAAAATTGAAAAAAGAATTAAAAATAAAATAATTACTTCTTCTTCTTTTTAGTTGGGTGCCTTTTCTTGATAGTTCTTTCGATTTTAAGTTCTTCTTTGAGAATTTTGGTGGTTACTTTTTGAATATGCATTTCCATATTAGCTATCCTTCTTTCCATAATAACCAAAACACGTAAAGAATAAACGATGGCGGCTAAAGTACCAATAATAATAGCAAGAGTAAATTCAGCAACAGTAATTTCGACCATTTTTTCACCTCTTTATAAATATCAATAAATGTTTAAAGATATTTAAAACTTTCGTAGGGTTTTGTGGGAGTATTGGTGTGAGACCTTGGTTTCCTGTGGAAGTTTTGTGTGGTTGTTTTGGTTTTTTGGTCTGTGTTGTTTTTATTATATATATTAAATAACATATATTATATTATATATATTATATATAATTTATTATTATATTATTATATTA
>JBHPDN010000022.1:0-10370 GCA_042577865.1 Nanobdellota archaeon | reverse complement strand
ATAAAGAAAATCAATGTTCAATCTATGAAGAAAGAGAAAAGCTAAGTTTAGATGGTTGTGTTGAGTTCCCTTTGTACATTGCTGAAAGTCTTGTCGGAGAGGATGGATTTGAAGGTCCTTTTGTCATTGCTGATTACCGCTGTGATTCAGTGGAAAAAAACTGGGAAGAGATTTCACCAATTCTAGAAGACATTTCTGAAAGGCATGACATAGAGATTAGGATAAAATATCTTTTAGAAGAAGATCAATGCAGAAGATTAGACCTTAAAAATTTCAACATTCTTATTGGACAGGGTATTATCCCACCTCAAGGATAATCCACCTTCAATTTTCCGCAATCTTTATAAACAGGGATGGGGTTTTTGTTCTAGAGGGATTTAATGGGACGAATAAAAACAATGCAGATTAAGAGAAAAACCAGGGAAATCCTGGCTAAACATAGTGATGACTTTAAAGAAGACTTTAATGAAAACAAAGTACAACTGGACAAAATAACAGAAATCCCAAGTAAGAAATTAAGAAACGCCATTGCGGGTTATATAACCAGATTAAAAAAGAAAACAGAAACTCTTTAATTCGGGGGTGAATTAAGATGGCAGAAGATAACAGTATCTTTATTGGTGGAAAGCCATTTATGAACTATGTTACCGGCGTAGTCATGCAGTTTACTACAAAGGGAGCAGCCGAAGTGATTGTTAAGGCAAGAGGCAAATTTATTTCTCGGGCTGTTGATGTTGCTGAAGTAGCTGCTAAAAGGTTCTTGAATGACCAAGTGGAAGTAAGAGGCATACAGATAAATAGTGAAGAGTTTGAAAACAAAGAAGGAAAAGAAGTCAGAGTAAGTTCAATTGAGATTACCTTAGGGAAAAGATAAAAACCATGATATCAACCATATTTTTCATTTTGGGTTTTGTTTCAGTAGGTTTAGGGCTATACTTATTGAAAATTAAAAAAAGACAGTCTGGAAAATATGTTTGGGTCGGAGAAGGTAAAGATCCCTTCAAAGAATAAGTTTTCTTTTTTTTATTTTTTAGATTATCTACAAATTCCTGAATAAGGAATAATCCACATCTGTCCTGCTAGAATTCTTAAAGAATTATAATCATTATAACTGACACCAGTAACATTGTCCACAGCAGGTAATAATTGAGCAGCTGACATATCACAATTATTAGAAGCACAGTCTGAATTCACCCAACAAGCAGTATAGATTCCGGTGTTTAAACAAGGGGCACAGCTGCCTCCGCAGTCCAAATCACTTTCATCTCCGTCCCATTGACCGTTTGAACATTGAGGAATATAAGGTCCAGGAGCCGGAGTTACATTTGGTGGTGTTGGTAGTGGCACCGGTGAAGGAGTTGCATTAGTAGCATTAGTTTGATTGATTATAGGAGTAGGAACAGGCACTGTTACATTTACAGGAGTTGGTGCTGGTGGAGGTGGTACAGGAGTTGGAGTTGGAACAGGTAAAGGCTCTGGCTTTTCAACTGTAATTGGTTCATTATTTTCAATTGATTCAAAAAACTCTTCAATGGGAATTATAGCGATGATATTGCCCTCAACGTCCCTAACAATCACATTTGTTTTTTCATCATTCAATTCAGCTGAGTCAATCAAAATCTCTTCGCCGTCCAAAATGACTTTAGCCTGGCCAGATTCAATCCAATCATTGATTTTCTCGCCAGTGGTTTTCTCCACTTCCTCTGGCTGTAAAATTAAGAAATATCCCAAGATAAACAAAATAACAACAATACCAATTGAAACTGTTGTCTTAGTTTTCATATAAAAATCAAAGAAATCAAACTATTTAAACTTTATCTAATAACTTAACTGCTTTCTTCTTGCCAATCTGTAAAATAAAAGAAGCCAGCCTAGGTCCTTTTTCCTTGTTAATCAGAACCAAGTAAGCAGATTTGAAAAAATCCTTAGGTTCAACATCAAAATTCTTGGCGATGATGTAAAATTCACTGTGCAGGTCAACATCTGTCCAATCTCTTTCTTCCAATTTCTTAGCCAGTTCTTTCATGGCTTTTTTCTCCTTAGCACCCAGTTTAACTTGGACTTTATCTTGCACACTAAATTTAAAATCATCAGGAGCATATTTCTCCAGCCAGTTCTTGACACAAGTAGCCCGCGTCTGCAATCTCTCTTTATCCTCTTTGTTCTTCATCTCTTTTTCATAATAACCAATTGTGGCCTCAATATCTAATTCATGAATCTGCAAAACAGTAGTCAAATGTCTAAAAGACCATTGCAAAGGCATTTTCTTAGGAATCTCACTAACAGAACTCAGCTCATAAATCCTTTTTTGTTTCTCTCTTTCCTTATCAGAAATTTCATCTACACCATAATGAATCCTTTCACATCTGTCAAAATCCTCGTAAATTTTAATGACATCCACATCAAAAGAAATTGAAAATTCAGCATTAGGACGGGTGGAAGCAAACAAATATCTGATAATTTCAGGTTGATAAATCTCTAACATTTCTTTCAGGGTAATGACTACGCCGGCAGATGAAGCAAATTGCTTGCCCCCTTTAATTGAAATCCATTCATAAGGAAAACCCAAAGGTGGTTCTGTTCCCCAAACTTGTTTTTGTATTTCTCTGGCTGTTGAAACTGAACCGCCAGCTGCAAAATGATCCTTGCCTGCACTTTCAAAATCTTCATTATAATAATGCCACCTCATAGGCCAGTCAATTCTCCACAATAGTTTTACAAAACCTTTGCCTTTGAAACTTGTTTTCTCATGTGAACCGCATTCGCAATCATATTCAATTTCATAATCGCCTAACCATTTCAAAGACTTGATAGTATCTTTACCGCATTTAGGACAAAACATCGCAATTGGCAGCCAGTCATCAGCCAGGGGTTCTTTTCTGTACTTGTCCATGATCTCTTTGATGACTGCAGTTTTTTCCAAAGCCTGTTTGATTTCTTTGTCATAAGTTCCTGCTCTGTAAACCAGACTCTGTCTCATGAATTCTGTTTCAACACCAACTTTAGGAACATCTTCTTCAACTTCTGCTTCATTGTGTTCAGCATAAGTTTTATGGCAGCCA
The DNA here is from genome assembly GCA_042577865.1 of Nanobdellota archaeon. Classification (GTDB taxonomy): domain Archaea; phylum Nanobdellota; class Nanobdellia; order Woesearchaeales; family JAGLXL01; genus JBHPDN01. The sequence goes on along the minus strand of JBHPDN010000022.1, from coordinate 7,308 downwards.
AAAGGATCTGGAATATCAGAAATTGATTTTCTAAGCTGTTTTTTTAATTCAGCTTGTTTTGGCATATTTTTAGGCACTTTCCTAAACACATCATAATCATCCCAAGAATAAATAAAACGAACTTTCTTGCCTCTGCTTTCCAAGGCCCTCTTAACCAATTCTTGTGTAATAATTTCTCTAAAATTGCCCATATGAATTGTACCGCTGGGTGTAATTCCTGCAGCCATGACATATTGTTTTTTATTGCCTTTTAACTTGATGACATTGTCTGCAGCCTGGTCAGCCCAATGGTAAAACTCAAGTTTCTTTGGTTTTTTCATTATTTCAAAAGAAAGTGTTCTCTTTTTTAAACTTTATCGTAAATTTAATATATTTACAGAATAAATTGAATAATTATGGAATTTATGACTGATTTACATATACATTCTAAACATTCCCGAGCCACTTCCAAGTCTTTAGATTTAGCAAACCTGGAAAAATGGGCCAAAGTCAAAGGAGTTGATGTTCTGGGAACAGGTGATTTTACTCATCCGGAATGGATTAAAGAACTAAGAAACAATCTAGAAGAACAGGATGGCATTCTTAAGACCAAAACAGGCTTCCCCTTCATCTGGCAGACAGAGATATCTCTTATCTACACCCAGGATGGCAAAGGTAGAAGAATCCATTTAGTCATTCTAGCACCAAATTATGAAGTTGTCAGCCAAATCACAGACTATCTAAAGAGCAAAGGCAGAGTAGATTACGATGGCAGACCTATTTTTGGCATCAATTGCATCGAATTCACAGAAAAACTCATGTCTATTTCCAAAGATATTGAAATCATTCCTGCACATGCCTGGACGCCTTGGTTTGGTATCCTAGGCAGTAAAGGAGGTTTTGACACCTTGGAAGAAGCTTTCCAGGACCAAGTCAAACATATCCATGCTATTGAAACTGGATTATCAAGCGATCCGGAAATGAACTGGCGCTACAGCAAGATGGATAAATATGCCCTCTTAAGTTTCTCAGACTTGCACAGTTTTTGGCCGTGGAGATTAGGCCGAGAAGCCACTGTCTTTGACCTGCCCCAATTATCTTATAATGACATCATCAAAGGCATCAGAAAAAAAACTTTCAAGGAAACCATTGAAGTGGACCCTAATTACGGCAAATACCACCTAGACGGCCATAGAAAGTGTGATGTCTGCCTGGAACCAAGGGAATCAAACAAAAACAATAAGATTTGCCCGAAATGCAATAGAGAACTGACCATTGGTGTGCTCAATAGAGTTGAAGAATTGGCAGACAGAAAAGAAGGACAAAAACCAAAAGATTGGATTCCTTTCAAAAGACTGCTTCCTCTGTCAGAACTAATCTCCGGTGTCTTTGGCATTGGTCTCAATACCAAAACTGCCTGGACAGAATACTGGAAACTGGTCAAAGCTTTTGAAAACGAAAACAATATTCTTCTTAAAGTCAGTTACGACCAGTTAAAGAAATTAACACATGAAAAACTGGCCCAAGCCATTATTGACAATCGGGAAGGCAGAATTAAAATCAAACCAGGTTATGATGGAGAATATGGCGAACCTGTTCTTGAAAAGATTTATATCCCTAAACAAAAGAATTTAGCTGAGTTCTGAAATCGCTGCCATCACAAAAATTCTCAATACAATCATAGCCAATATAAACAGTACAATCAGCAATATCATCACTAAAAATGACCAGGCAGTTGAAACATACATCAGCAAACCAAAGAAACCCAAAACCACCAAACAAATCATAAAAGTAAAGGCAATATAATCTATTTTTGTGATTCCAATTTTAAATGTCAGTTGGATAATGTCTTTTGCTTTCTTATGCAGTAAAGAAAAGGTAATCATCATGAAATAAGATATGATTACTAAGATAAATATCGAAACATCAGTTGATAAAGTGATAAAAGCCGACTCCCAAAATGACTTCAGGATTAAGTAAATAACAAAAAAAGCCGGCACTAAATAAACCAAAGATACCGCGATGTATTTAACATAAAGTTGAATGAAATTCTGTTTTCTCAGCATGTAAGAGCTCACTGCCCAAATAAAACATTCAAAAATCAAAAAGGCTACAAAAGAAAAACCTAGCAAAGCTTTAAGGTTTGACCAGATGGCTTCATAACTGGTGTAAATCATTTCAGGATTTTCCAAAAAAGGAGTTCCCATCTGAATCATAGACTCATTGTAATTGGCGGTCTCCAAAGTCATTACTACATTTTTCAAACTTTCAACCATGGCCAGCTGGTATTTGACATTAATAACTGCTAAAACCACCAGAAAAACAATTTGCACAATAAAGATTGACAAAAAAAGCCATTTATGTTTCTTGATGGCCTGAGTCACCTTCCTAAAAACTTCCTGAAAGAACATTTTATTTGACCACCCTGACTGTTACGGTGTCAGGTTGACCCATGATATAGTCAGCCATATCAAAATGAGACATTGGTGAGTATAATGTAATATCTTCAGGATACCATGCTTCATAATCATCAGCTAACTCTAAAAATACTATTTCGTTTGGTAAAATTTGGTTCTTATACCAATGTTCATCTCCAACAATCACTTCGCTTGCACATAAAAGATGATCTGTTATTGCAAAAAAATCATCTGTTTCAATCTCATCACTAACAGGACACACTGCAGGAGCAGCAGGAGGTGTTGATGAAGGTGTAGCTGGTTTAGTATCAGATGATGGACTTAAAACAGAAACCTTTTCAGCTATGGTTGTTGCTATATCAGAAGTTGCTACATTCACTGCCACCACTTTTAATTTTGAACTTAGAGCAGCCATAATCTTATCTGTCATTTCAGTATTATCAAGAGTTTCACCAGCATATTTCCAAGTTGATGCAGTTTCTTCAACCCACTTTGCACCATCAATAATAATATCCTTACCATCTAAAGCTAAAACATTACGTTCAACTTCAGCACGTTCCATTGTATCCATAAATTTAAAGACTCCACTAATAACCTCAGAAGTTAAAAGGGACTCAGCAACATCCCAAATTTTAGTGGCCACATCAAAATCAGTCAAAGTTTTACCAACATCAGAAAAACAAGTCCATAGCGACTTGGCTGTTTCAACACATTTTTCACCTTCAACAACAAGATTTTTTCCTTCTAAAATTGCCACAGTAGCTTGGACCTTGGCTTCGTCAATTGTTTCATCAACAGTTTCTTCAACCACTAAAGGTGCATAATCCCAAAAACTCGATCTTGAAGAAGCAGGTATTGGGGTCTTTTTAGCAGTGGAAGTTGTTCCCCCTGTAGAAGATGGAGTAGGCGATGGTGTTGGACTTCCAGTAACAGTCGAAACCACTGCCTGTTGTACTGCTGTTCTTGGATAAGGTTTGACAACCCATTCATCTGTTAATGTATCATAATATTTTGAAGTTAGTAATGGTAAAAAGTCCTGTAACTTTTTCATGGCAGCATCAATTTGTTCACATTCAGGACAGGTGGTTGAAGTAGTATCTAATGAATAATCAAACACACTCTCAAAAGGATTGTCCAGTTCTTCAATCAAAGCCAGTTTAATCTCTTCCATATAAACTGCAATCAATTCATAATCAGCAGGATATTGATCATTAGTCAAAACAGCTTGACCTTTAACTTTGTAATAGCCGTCTGAAAGCATATTATTCAAAAAAGCATTGATTAAATTCAAAGCATCAGTATAATAATCATTTTTTTGATCAGTATTGACTATGCTGTCCTGATTAGCCAAATTGATCAAACTCATCACCATCCACCAATAAGAGTGGACTTCAATCTGGTCTCTTTGATTATCTCTGATTAATTGGTCAAAATTATCTCTGGCATCAGTGAACTCAGAAGCTAAGTTTTTAGCTACACCTTCTTTATACTGTCTAAAAGCCCTGTTATAAGTTGACTCACGCGCAGTTTCAATCTTTGTCTCAGAAACTTTGATGTTGATTGACTGGCTTGTCTCATAAGCCACCCCAGCAGGAGTCATAACTCTGCGGCTGGCTTGACTGCATTGTCCATCTGTATCAGGATAATATAATTCCAGGAGAATTCTCCAGGTTTGCTGGTTTTGAGTAGATGAATAAGGTTTGGTTGTTTGGAAACTGCAGGTTATATCCTTATCTGCCAAAGGCACATTTCCAAAAATATTTTTTATGCCAAAACCATTGGCTGTGAATTGCAATGATTCCAAAGCGCTTCTGTCAAAAGCAGTTTGATTTCCTTTCTTAAGGATGCCATCAGAGCCAATTGTGTATCCTGTAGAAGAAACCAGTTTAACACTTGAAACAGGATCAATCTTCAGCTGATATTTGCTGTCAACTTTTTTGTAATTGAAATTAACACGTCCAGTAGTTTTCTTATGCGATTCAATATCCGAACCATCATCAATTGTAAAGGAACATTCTTGATAACTAGAAGTGCTTGTCAATTGCTTGATTGTACCATGTCCTCCTCTAAAAGTTTCATTGTTGACTTCAGTAAATGGTATTTCCATTGGAATTGTACCCGGACGACCCACACCAATGATTGGCCACCAGACAGAAGCCTGAGGATATTGTTCATTGGCTTGTGTTGTCAGATGCGCTTTCATACACATTTTTTGTCCGGTTGTAAAAATATTAGTCTTGACTCTGACCTCATCTTCTCTTTCCAAAGAATAAGGCACACTGTCACATCGTTCCCACTCAGTTTTGGCGTCATTCCAGCATTTAGTGCTTTCAATCCAGGCCTGTCCTAATTCATTCAACTCAAAAGACGAACAGACAAACTTGGCATCTGTAGTTACTTCACACTGAGCCAGATCTTTTGCTGTGGCATCATGGATTGGGAAGTAAAAGACACCTTTATTGCCAACTCGATTTTCTTTAGGGAAACATCTTTCAGCATCCCACTGAGGATCTAAATTCAAGGTTATCTTAAAGTGATCATAACGATAAGGTTCTTCAGCATTCAAAGCTTTATTCTGGTCAACATAAATTCCTTGGGAAACAGCCCCTCCTGAATAGAATGATTTGACCAGCTCACTGCTGCCACCCCAATTGTCACAGCCGTTTGTACCTGGTTCATAATTGTTGACTGCATCGCAGTCAATATTGTCAATTTCTCTGGCCTGAACTTCTGTGACTGCCACTAAATCAATTGAATAACTTTCTAAATCACAACCTGGGAAAATCGTCCAGGCTGCCTTGTATTCATAAACAGAACGTACATTAGTTGGATTAAAGCTTAAAAATTCTCTTTTACCTACTGCCCCTTCTGAAGAAAATACTGCTGCCGAAGTTTTGAAAGGAACTGAATAAGCTGCATCCATGAATTCATTAAAATCAAAACCAACATCAATGCCAAATGCTGCCAAACAGACCTTTTTCATCAAAGCTCTTTCGCCGCCCTCTAAGAAAGCGTTTAATTTGGCATTACCGTATTCATCGCTCAACTCTGAAGTTGTATCACCCACTGCATCTAAAATTGAACTGCTGCCAATTTGCAGGTACTTGCCAATATCAGGGGCTTCAACTTTGGTTGAATTAGTAAACACATCTCCGGCACAATCCTCACCATCTTTGAAAAATTCAAATACTTTGTAAACTAAATTACAGACATATTGTGTAAACAATTCTTTACAGACACCTGCATCTGCCTTGCCTGTAGTCTCAATCTGTTTTAGACAGTTAGAGAATCCCTGGACAATGCTTTTCAACATTTCAAGTCTCTTAGCAATACCTGTCAGACAAAGACTCTGGAAAGCACCAATATGCTGTGTATGCGGATTAATTTCAGTTATCTTTTCCTCACCAAAGAGATAATCTAACAAATGATTCATTCCAAAAGCAGCTGACTGGTCACGGCCTGAATAATATCTTTCTTCAGGATAATAAACTCCTGCTTTTCCGCTGCTGGTTCTGTAAACTTGCCATTGGCGGTAACTCCACGGCCAGTTTTCTTCTTCTTCCATGCCCGCATATTTGGCTCCCTTGGATTCAATGCTTGCTTTTTCCTTTTCATAAGATTTGACATCATCCTTCCAACAGTAACATTGGGTTTCAGGGTAAAGAGCTAATGAGCAACCTTTATCAGAAGTTGGTCCGGCTGGATAAGGAGACCAGTTAGGCCCAAACTTAACTCGGTATTCAGCCTGTAAAACAGACAAGGATTCACATTTACCATCATAACCTTCACCGCAGACTGCTTTACAATTTCTGGTATCCTGAGCAAACATGTATTTTCCTTCAAGCCGAGTCGTTAAAGTCTGCTTTCTGTCCTTATTACCACCACCAATCTCTTCAAGAGTGTAAATATCAACAGTTTTGCCGTCAGCTGTTTTAGTTTCTTCTTTGGTTTTCTGGGCAAACAAAAGATTACCCAAACGATAACACTTGTTATTGGTAATTTCATTCTTGTTTACTGTTGAATAAAGTATATTTTGGCCGTCTTTGCCGTAAGTTTCCCAGCAGTTGTCATCTGTCTCCAGCTTTCGAACAGTTGAAGCGTCAAGAGCGCAGGCTCTTTGGTCATAACTCTTGGCTCTGATAGCTGTTATCTCTTCATCTTGGGTCCAGCCAGCAGGAGCGGCATGGCAAAAGACACGGTCACAAAGCCAGCGGTAAGCAGTATACAAATCACCTTCTAATTTCCAGGCCGATGTCGACCCGCTGAAATGCTCTTTAAATCGTGGATCAGTTTCTAAATCTGCATAACCACCAACACATTCAGTTGGTGCAGTACCTGGAATTGGAGTTTTATCATCAACTTTGATATAAGTACACTTATGGAGGTAATTAGTCATATCTGTTGGAGAAACACCAGGAATAGGACAAGTCCCTTCTCCTGACAATTCTTTAGCCTTACATTTAAGCAGTTCAGATTTCTCAACAATCCTTCTGTAAACCTGAGTTACAAAACGCAGAGCAAAACTTCCTAAACAACCAATACCCACATATTCAATAATCTGATTCAAAGGTTTCAAAATCTTGTCAATGGTTTCAATTGTCTTATTAGCAATTTTTTGTCCGCCTTCCAAAAGATTGTCAGGCAAAACTTTTCTTGGGTCGATTGGTACATCAACAAAATAACTGACCTCTCTGCAGATAGTTTGGGTTTTAGTTTTTTCTTCACGACCGGCTAATTTTTCCCGATAATTAACAGTAACTTTTAAAGGAAATTTCAGTTCATTGTCTGTTAAAGTTTTCCAAAAGTCAGTGGAAAAGTTTGTGAACTGACTTGTCTGGCCTAAATTGTAACGGAAATACCAATCTCTTCAAGAGTGTAAATATCAACAGTTTTGCCGTCAGCTGTTTTAGTT
>JBHPDN010000021.1:0-11920 GCA_042577865.1 Nanobdellota archaeon | reverse complement strand
CTTCGATAAGGCCTAAGTCTTCTTCTGAAGATGATTTGATGAAGGAAATACAGGAAATTGAAAAAGCATTAGCAGAAGATGATGATACTGATACAACTGATCTGTCTGAAGAAACAGACGATGAGGAAGAAACAGATAGTGAAGACGTAGAAACAGACAAAACTGATACTGATGATGAAGAAGACTTAGGCCTTATCGAAGATGTTGATACAAGCAGCTTGCAAAGATTGGAAGTTGATGAAACTGACTTAGTCAGCTTAGAACTGGATGTTTCTGATGCTGATGAAGACCAGGTAACTTATACTTTTTCAAAACCATTGGATGAAAACGGACAATGGCAGACTAATTATGGAGATGCCGGTGAATATATTGTTACAGTAACTGCATCTGATGGATTAGCTAAATCCGAGAAAAAAGTCTTATTGTTAGTTAATAAGAAAAATGTGCCACCTGTTATTGAAGGTTTGGAAAGCGAACTTGTTGTTGATGAAGGTGATTTAGTTTCTTTGGAACCAAGAATAACTGATCCAAACAGAGATGAGATTGAAGTAACCTTTTCCGAGCCTTTGGATGATTTAGGAATGTGGTTCACTGATCATACCAGTGCTGGACAATATGAAATATTAGTAACTGCTTCAGACGGCGAAATGCAAAGCCAGGAAACTGTTGAACTGACAGTTATTGATGTGAATGTACCACCAACAATTGATTTAGGCGGAATCGACGATGTCTTAGTTGTTAATGAAGGAGAAACTGTTAACATTAATCCAGTTGTAACTGATTTGGACAATGATGCAGTGGAAGTAACTATCTCTGAACCAATTGGAAATGATGGCGTCTGGGAAATTGGCTACACAGACAATGGAGAATATGAAATAACCATCATAGCTGATGACGGCAAAGATACAACAACCAAGGAAATCACACTGATTGTCGAGGATGTGAACTTACCACCTGAAATCATTGACATAACACTTGGTTAATTTTTTTTCTTTTTTTTAAAATGCGAAGTTTACTGAAGATAAAAAGCGTAGTGACTTTAACTTTAATACTTATCCTGCTTGCTAGTTCTACCTTTTCCATGAAAACATTGGTAGTGGAAGAGACTGATCTGGTTTCTTTAGTAACAGAAGTAGTTGATGGTGATGGAGATGAAGTAATAATTGCTTATTCTGATCCAATTGATGACAATGGAGAATGGCAGACTGATTATGGAGATGCCGGAAATTATACCATTATGGTAACAGCGACAGACAAAAGAAGTGTTACAGAAGAAGAGTTTTTGTTAGAAGTAACCAAGAAAAACAGAGCTCCTGAAATTATATTTGAAGATGTGTTAGAAATTTTTGAAGGTGAAGAACTGGAGATTGAACCAGAGATTTATGACCTTGATGGCGATGATATAGAAATGACTATTTCTGCTCCTCTTGGAAATGATGGAGTCTGGACTCCAGATTATGATGAAGCCGGCGAGTATCCTGTTTTAATCGGAGCTTCAGACGGCCAACTCAAATCCACTAAACTATTTACTCTGATTGTTAAGAATAAAAATAGAGAACCTTTGATTGAATCTTTTGAACCAGAAGATTTAAGGATTTACATAACTGAAGAAGAAGAGATGCAGTTTTTCTTGAAAGTAGAAGATCCTGATGAAGACAAGATGAGTTATTTCTGGCAGCTTGACGGAGAGAATGTTTCCCAAGGTAAGACTAAATATGCTTATGAAGCTGATTATGCCAGTGCAGGCAGTCATGAATTGCAGTTCAGAGTGACTGATGGAGAAAATGATGTGACAAAAACCTGGACTATTGATGTAGAAAATGTGAACCGGGCGCCTGTCTTGGAAGAGATTGGTGATATTGAAATTAATGAAGGAGAATTATTGACTATTGAACTGCCTGATAAAGATATTGATGGTGATTATTTGATTTATGAAATTGACGAACCGATTGGAGAAGACAAAGAATGGCAGACTGGTTATGATGATGCGGGTGAGTATGAAATTGATATTTTAATTTCTGATGGTGAACTGACTGATGAAGGAGAAGTTAAGATTATTGTAAATGATGTTGACAGAGCACCTGATTTTGAAGCAATTAATGATTTATTTATTGTTGAGTCTGACAGGCTGCGAGTGGAGTTGTTTGCAGAAGATCCAGATGGCGATGATATTTTCTTTTTAGCCAAGGATTTACCAGAAGGGGCAACCATTATTGATGATGAACTTGTCTGGAAACCAGGCCATGAATTTTTAGCCAGACCAGATAATTTCTTTTACCGGTGGTTGAATAAATTACGACTGGCCAAATATCTTTGGTTGAAAACCAAAACTGTTACTCCTACACTCCTTGCCTGCGGCAAGGATCTTTGCACTAACCAGACTATTGAGATTTCAATCAGTAATGAGAATCGGCTACCAGAGTTGGAAGAAATAGATGAGATTGAAATAACTGAAACCGATCATCTTGAAATAAATCCTGTGGCAACTGATGCTGATGGTGATCATATTGTTTATTATTTCTCTGAACCGCTTAACAGTAAAGGTGAATGGCAGACTGGTTATGATGATGCTGGTGAATATACTATAACTGTTGAAGCTAATGACGGAGAATCATACACTCAACAGTCAGTTGAAATAGTAGTCAATAATCTTAACCGTAAGCCAGAAATGGCTGACATTTCTACCCGAAAAGTAAATGAAGGTGAAACTGTCTGGATTCAAGTTGTAGCTAGCGATTTGGATGGAGATGAATTAGACCTTTGGGTTGAAGATATGCCTGCAGGAGCAAGTTTTGAGGATGGGCTATTTACTTGGACACCAGATTATAGTGTGGTGGAAGAAAGAAAATCAGGAGCCTGGCATAATTTTATTGCCCAGTCTGAATTTTTGAACAGAAAATTAAGTCAAGAGAAAAAAGTATTGGTGCCTGTTTTTGTTGTTTCAGACGGAGATTATGAAATTAATCAGTTTGTTAATATTGTGGTTAGGAATTTGAACCAGCCGCCTGAAATTGATGAAACTACTACTGAAATATTGAATGCTACGGTGGGTGAACCTGTGTTATTTACAGTTGATGCTTTTGATGTTGACGGTGATGAACTGACTTATGAATGGAATTTTGGTTTCTTAAGAGCAGGAGTTGATGGTGTTGACAGTGTGCAAAGGACATATATGTCTCCTGGACAGAAAAAGGTTGTTTTGGAAGTCAGTGACGGTCGAGATGCTGTCAGGAAAGAATGGCGAGTGAATGTAGTTGAAGCTGTTGTTGAACCTATTGTGGAGAAGCAGTCTTTCCAAACTTATGTAGTTTGAGCAACACTGGACAGTCATGCATAATGTTTATAAATTCTTTTTTTTGATGTATTAACTATGGAAATAAAGCAATTAGCCAACAGTGAAACTGTCAATCTAGCTTTGGATACAGTTGGTTTGGGCAAACAGGCTTTGGTTTTTGCCGAGAGCAAGATGAGCGCTGAAAAGGCAGCTGAAGAGATTGCCAAAAAAATAAAAGATGTTTCACTTGACGAATTGTCTGAACAGGTTTTGAAATCGTTGTCTTCTCCAACTAAACAATGCCGGCGTTTGTCTTTTTGTATTAAAAAAGGAATTGCTTTTCATCATGCGGGTTTAGTTGCCAAGCAACGTGAGCTGATTGAAGATGCTTTTCGGCGCGGCGAAATTAAGATTATCTGTGCCACTCCTACTTTGGCGATGGGAATTGATTTACCTGCTTTTAGAGTGATTAACAAGAGTTTAAGACGTTATAGCGGCAGATGGGGAATGAACTGGCTGCCGGTTTTAGAAGTTTATCAGATGTGGGGCCGAGCTGGCCGTCCTAAATTTCATGATGATTATGGAGAAGCAATTGCTATAGCTAAGACTTCGGCCAGCAAAGATGAAATCCGCGATAGGTATGTTTATGGAGAAGTTGAAGATATTTATTCTAAGCTGGCGGTAGAGCCGGTTCTTCGTACTTATTTGTTGTCTTTGATTGCCACAGGTTTTATTCGAAATAAAAATCAGATTCTTGAATTTTTTTCCAAGACTTTTTGGGCGCATCAATACAAAGATTTGGCTAAGTTAGAAATGATCTTGATGAAGATGCTGAATTTACTTGAAGAGTATGAATTTGTTAAAATTTCTGAGAGGGAAAAAGGTTTTACCTTGGCCAGTAATTTAGAAAGCGGCGAAGTGATTAGAGCGACTCCCTTGGGTCGTCGGGTGGTTGAACTATATATTGACCCCTATACTGCCAATCATTTGATTAAGGGTATTAAACGAGCTTCTAGTAGAAGATTTGGATCTTTTTCTTTGTTACAATTGATTTCACATACTTTAGAAATGAGGCCCTTATTACGAGTTAAAGTCAAGGAATATGAAGATATCCAAGAGAGATTAGCTGAACATTATGACCAATTATTGGAAAATGAACCAGTGATTTATGACCCTATCTATGATGAGTTTATGAATTCCATTAAAACGGCCTTGTTTTTGGAAGAATGGATTGATGAGAAAACTGAAGAAGAATTGCTGGAAAAATATAATGTCCGGCCTGGTGAAATTCGTGTTAAATTGGGATTGGGGGATTGGTTATTGTATGCAGCTGAAGAACTGACTCGTTTGTTGCAATTTCGTGAAGTTTTGCAGGAGATTTTGAAATTACGTGTTCGCTTGAAGAATGGTGTTAAGGAAGAGTTATTGCCACTTTTGAAGTTGAAAGGGGTGGGTAGGGTTCGTGCCCGTAAATTGTTTAGGAATGGTGTAAAAGATTTAGGTGGGGTGAAGAAAGCTGATATTGTTTCTTTATCGCAAATACTGGGTAAGTCTGTGGCTGTTAGTATTAAGAGACAAATGGGTGAAGATGTTGTTGAGGTTCCTAAAGGTAGACGGAAAGGACAGTTAGGGTTGAAGAAGTTTTAGTTTTGTGTTTTTTTCTTAGAAAACTTATGTGCTAAATGCAATGGTTCTGGTAATTTATGTGGGGGTCGGATGGTTTCTGAAACGACTTTTAAGGCAGTGCCGAGGGAAATAAGGTGTCCGGGGCTGACGTAAAGAGGTTTGGCGTGTTCTTTTGATTTGAATTCAAAGCCAACCATGTCCTTCTCGATGAAGATTTTGCCGTTTTCAACTTTGCCAGTAACTAAAGTATTAGCAACACCAATAGTTGGTTTGTCAAGAGCCAAGCCGAGATGAGAAGCAAAACCAAATCTGCGAGGGTGCATGATGCCATTGCCATCAACAATAATAACCTCTGGTTTATTTTCTAATTTATTGTAGGCTTCAACAGCAGCCGGCATTTCCCGATAAGCTAAGTAGCCTGGAATATAAGGAAGAGGAGACTTAACTTCTGCAGTCTGCTTTTCAATAATTTTCATGGTTTTGTAATCACAAACAACAATGCAAGAAACTATCTGGTCATCTTTGTAAGCCTGATCAATACCAGCAACAGTTTTAATTTTTTTGAAATTGTCCTTGAGAATAACTTTTTGTGAAAGTTTCAACTGCTCCTTTTTAAGTTCTTCTTTTTTCATAAAAAGTAAGTTCCCCCTCGTAACTTTTCGATTTCGTTATGCAAATCAATCATTCTTTTGAGAGCTTTGGGACTAGGAACTTCTTTTTTGTATTTTTTAACAACTTCTGAGAGTGTGGCGATGCGGTCGCTGAAAACCAGATCATCGGCATAATTAACAATCTTTTCTTCGATGGATTTGGGCAATAAATCTTTTTTAGGAAGAGGAAGTTTGAACTTAATAATTTCTTCTTTAGTGATGCCGGCACCAATGTGACGCTCGCAAATCCTGGCTAATTTTATGAGACCTTCTTTTCTAAGAATTTTACCGCCTAACATGCCGTGCTGCAGGGATTTTTCGTGTTTGGGTGGGACTTGGAAACGGCCAATATCATGAAGAAGAGAACCAATTTTGATTAATTCCAGATCAACTTTTTTGCCGTTCTTTTGAATTTCCTGGGCAATCGCCAAAGCTGCTTTTTGGACAGTTTTGCAGTGCTGGTAAACCCTTTGAAAAATAGAATTATTGGGTGCATATTTTTTTAACAGTTCAATCGCCTGTTTTTCAGTTATAGTTTTCATTTAAGATAGGTATTGCTTTTTTTAATAAAAACCTTTTCTTTTTCAAAAAGATTTAAATAGAGATTAATTTCAAAATTGACTAATGCCCCTGTAGTATAGTCTGGATAGTACACCACCTTGCGGTCACCAGGTAAATAGGTGGAAGCCGGGGTTCAAATCCTCGCTGGGGCATTAATTTTAAATATCAAATCATGTTTTTTGCTTTATACAGCCCCATAGTGTAGTGGACTATCATCTCGGATTTTGGTGGTAAGGAATTGGAGATTCCTGAAATTTCCGACCTTGTCGAAAACTTCCGAGGACCTCGGTTCGAATCCGGGTGGGGCTATTTTCATTGCCGGATTCTCACATCTTCGAAATCCAAGATTTCTTGAATTACGTCACTGCGTTCGTAATAATCTGGGTGGGGCTATTATTTTCATAACCATTTGGTGACTTTGTTCTGAGGAAAAAATTTATATACTAGGTAGAAGAAAATCTTAAAATGGTAAAAGAAGAAGATAAAAAAGACGAAGACATTCTAGATGAAGAGGATTTCGAAGACTTTGAAGATCATTATGACGAAGACGAAAACAAAAATGAAGAAGAAGTGAAGGAAAAGAAAGCAAAAACAAAAACTAAAGCAGCTAAAAAAAAGAAAGAGACCAAAAAAGAAATTGAAGATGATGAAATCAAGATTGAAAAAGTTGAAAAATCATCAAAACCAAAAAGCTCTTTCAGAAAGTATCTTTTTGTGTTTATCCTAGGCGCTTTGGTAATGACTGCGGCACTTTATTTCTCTGGAAATTTTGATGGAACAGGCGACTGTCCAGAACCAAGTGATTCTGTTTTAGACTGTTCAGATAATCTTGATTGTCCGGACTGCCCAGAATGTCAAGAATGTCCTTTGACTACAGACACTAAATTAACAACAGAAAAGTGCAAAGCTCTCTTTGGGACTGAATAAGTCATAAAATTTTTATATTTGTATTCTTTTTATTCTTTTTATGAGGTTAACCAAAACCCAGAGACTTACTTTGTATTCTTTAGGGGAATGTTACAAGCAGTTGAACAAGAAATTTGAAGGCTCCCCTTTAGAGGTATTTATTTCTAAAATTGCTTTTATTGAGGTATTAATGAAAAGCGGTCTGGTGGAAAAAAAAGAAAGAGCTATTTACAAAAATTTAGAGTGTTTGGAGAAAAAAAAGTTAGTTTCTTATGAGGACAGAAATCTGCGATTTACCCAGCGCGGGTTCAACCAATACACCAGAATAAGGAAGGAGACAGAACCTTTTTTTGAAGTAAAGAAATTCTTAAGAGACATCCAAACTGACAGGCAGCTGCAGACGATGATTAAAAACAGATAGTTTTATAAATGAGTTATTTCTCGAAATGCTTGATAGCTGGATCGGTTGATGAAACCATAAATTGCCTTGCAATTTAATGTCACTGCTTATCCAGACTGGAGTTGAAATTTCTGCTCCAATTACAGGTGAAAAATATGGCAAGAATGCACTCAAGAGCAAGAGGAAAAAGCGGTTCAAAAAACCCAACAGAAAAAAAAGTCCAAACTTGGATGAATTACAAACCTAAAGAAGTAGAAAAATTAATACTTAAATTAGCTAAAACCGGAAAGACTACCAGTGAAATTGGTCTTTATTTGAGAGATAGTTATGGTATTCCTTCTGTCAAAGCAGTGGCTAAAAAAACAATACTTCAGATTTTGACTGAAAATAAGATTATCAAAAAGATTCCTGAAGACTTGATGAATTTAATCAAGAAAAATATTTACTTGAGAAAACATTTGGAAATGAATCATAAGGATATGGCAGCCAAACGAGGACTGGAGTTGACCGACTCAAAAATCAGAAGGTTGATGAAGTACTACAAAAAGAAGAAAAAACTGTCAGAAGACTGGAAATTCCATCCAGAACAAATTAAGTTGTATGAAGAGTAAAGTTTATATACTTTTTTTCTTTTACTTTTTTTATGGATTTTAGAGTCAAATCAATAATAACTGTGACTATGGTGGTAGTTATTATGCTGATGACTGGTTTCTTAGTCAATT
Source organism: Nanobdellota archaeon (assembly GCA_042577865.1). Lineage (GTDB taxonomy): Archaea > Nanobdellota > Nanobdellia > Woesearchaeales > JAGLXL01 > JBHPDN01. The sequence goes on along the minus strand of JBHPDN010000021.1, from coordinate 3,781 downwards.
ATTTTCAAGGCGGCATAACTGGGGCGGTTGTTTCTGGAACTGCCTGTTATAATGATGCTGACTGTGATGATTCTATAGAATGTACAGTTGATTCTTGTGTTAATCCTGGGACAGAACTTTCTTTTTGCTCGAACCAAATCTTTTGTCAGAATAATGATGGTTGTTGCTCTACTGGATGTACCGAAGCTAATGATAATGATTGTTTAATAATAACTGCTAAATCATAAAATATTTTTTATGCTTTCTATGAACTTAGCTATTTCTCTGCCTTTCTTAGTCAATTCAAGAAGTTTTAATCTGCCTTGTTTTTTGAAGGCAACTAGATCTGCTTTGGACATTTCCTGTAAAATCTTAACTACATGAGAATAAGTGCAATCTACTTGTTTAGCCAAGACAGACGCATAGATTTCAGAGTTGTGGTTCTTCAACTCAATTAACATCATAGCTGGTTTTTCTCTAAAAAAAACATCAAATATATTCTTTGGTTTTTGCATTAATCCACCCCCTGCAAACTATATTATAAAAAAAATAGTCTCTCTTATATACTTTTCGGTTAACGTAATTTTTTTAAATCAATCTCATTTTCAGTTTGATAATGAGAGACTTATTCCCTTATTCTGAGGTGAGAAAAGAGCAGGACAAACTGCTGGAAGATGTGAAGAAATCCTTATTGGCTGGGGAGAATCTGCTGGTCCAGGCACCGACAGGTTTGGGGAAGACAGCTTCAACCCTGCCAGCGGCCTTAGCTTTAGCCTTGGAGAAAGGTTTGAAAGTGTTCTTTTTGACAAACAGGCATACACAACACAAGATTGCGATTGAGACCTTGCGGGAGATTAAGGAAAAGCACGAGGTTGATTTTTTATCAGTTGACATTGTGGGCAAGCAATGGATGTGCTCCCAACCGCATGTGAGTTTGTTATATTCTGGTGAGTTTAATCTTTACTGCAAGGAAGCCCGGGAAAATGGTAAATGTGGTTTTTATGAAAGAATGAAGACTCAGAATAAATTAAGTGTTAAGGCCAGGAAGTTGATTGAAGATTTGGGTAAAGCTGGTCCGTTGAATACTGAAGAACTTAAGAAAAGATGCCAAGAGCAAGAGTTGTGTTCTTATTATATTGCCATGGAACTGGCTAAATCAGCTCAGGTTGTTATTGCGGACTATTATTATTTGTTTAATCCGGCAGTACAGCAAAATTTCTTTTCTAGATTGGGTTTGGAATTGGATGAATGTATTTTGATTATAGATGAGGGGCATAATCTGCCAGGCCGTGTTAGGGATTTGATGACCAGTAAGCTGACTAACTTCATGCTTAAGAATGCAATTAAGGAAGCAAAGAAATTTGAATATGGTGAAGTGGTGAGTTTGTTGAGTGGATTGCAGGATGTTTTGCTTGGCTTGAATTTAGATGATATTGAAGAAGTTGTTATTGACAAGGAAAAGTTTGTTGACAGAGTTGACAGGATTAAAGACTACAAAGATTTGCTTGATGACTTAGAGGTAACGGCAGCAGAGATTCGCGAGAAACAGAACAGAAGTTTTCTTGGTGGAGTGATTGGATTTTTAGAAAGATGGGTTGGTGCTGATGATGGGTTTGTCCGTTATGTAACTGAGAGGGAAACAAAAAACGGGACGTTGATTGCTTTGTCATATTCTTGTCTTGACCCTTCGATTATTACCAAGAGTATTTTTGAACAAGTTCATAGCTCCATTGTCATGAGCGGAACACTAGTACCAACAAAAATGTTCAAAGATGTTTTGGGGATTAAAGGTGAGGAGAAAAGTTACAGCAGTCCTTTTCCTGATGAGAATCGTTTGAGTTTGGTGGTGCCAAGTGTCAGCACCAAGTATACTTTGCGTAATGATGAAATGTACCAGCGGATTGCTGAGATTTGTGTTGATATTATTAAGAAAGTACCAGGCAACTGCGCTTTGTTTTTTCCAAGTTATGTTTTGCGTAATTCTGTTTTCAAGTTTTTTGGTGATTGCGGCAAGAAAATAATTTTGGAAAAATCTGATTTGACCAAGGAGGAGAAAGAAGATATGATTGAGGATTTTAAGAGTAGTAAAGATGAGGGTGCTGTTTTACTAGGGGTAGCAGCGGCTAATTTTTCTGAAGGGATTGATTTGCCGGGTGATTTTTTGAAGTGTGTTATGGTGGTGGGTTTACCCTTGGCTAAACCTGATTTATTGACAAAGAAATTGATATCTTATTATGAAGAGAAATTTTCAAAAGGTTGGGATTATGGTTATACTTACCCGGCAATCAATAAAGTTCTGCAGGCTGCTGGCCGGTGTATTCGATCGGAAACTGATAAAGGAGTGGTTGTTTTTTTGGATTTTAGGTTTACCTGGCCGAATTATGCTTGCTGTTTGGAAGGTTGGGATCTGAAAATAGATGAGAATTATGTTGATTTGATTGGAAATTTCTTTGAAAATTAGTTTTCTTGGTTTTGTTACTTTAGAATAGGAAAATAGCTGTTTATCGACGACAAAAACTTATTTTTTGGTTTGTGATTAGTATACATTTTAGTATACTTAGTATACAAAATAGTAACATTTATATATTGGTATCACTATACTCTATATCAATGATACGAACCTTACCTAAGTGCATTTATTTGCAGCAGGACTTCATTAAGGAGAATTTCCTGATTAGGAAAAGGTGGATTGAAGATACAATCAAAATAAGCGCAAAGCAAAGAAAAACTATCACATCATAATCTAGGGGTCCCAATTCATTCTAACAAACCACCCCTCATATTCCTTTGGGACTCCTTCCTATTCAATAAACAATCACAAAGAGTGACCGAAAAACGGTTTCGGTTATTTTTCATAAACTAGGTGAGGTACTCATCCTACACCGGCCTTAGCAAGCAGCGAATTTGGCTTCAAAGAAGGCGGTAAAAAGGGAAATCAATCCTCATCTTTTTTATATTTGTTTGGCGGAAAAAGAGGTATAGGGCAAAAGTGAAAACTGTACTTTAAGGGCTATAGTGCAGTTAAATGATCAAGAGGGCAGCTCAGGCTGGGTTGCCCTAATTTATTCTTCAACACAACAAAATTTAAAAATATCTGATTTCTTAAAGTAAAATATGAAAGCTAAAAAGTGTTCCAAATGGTCGATAATTGTATTGGCTGTTTTGTTGGCAGCAGCTGTGATTTTTATTGCAGTGACTCAGATTCAGTCTTACAACGAGAAGAAATCTATTGAAATCTATCAAACAGGAATGCAAGTTGGTTATGAAACGGCAGTAAGACAATTAATGGAAGAATTAGCAACCTGCCAAGCAGTGCCTGTTTTTGCAGATAATGTGACTATCGAGGCAGTAGCAGTCGAATGTTTGCAAGCTCCAATGGGGTAGTTTTAAGTTAAATGTTCATAATTAGTCACTAGATAATAGTAAAATTTATAAAGGAGAAAGACTATTTTAGCTTAAAATGAGTGGTGGAGACTTAGAGATTAAATTAATTTTAGAAAGAGAGTATAGTTTAACTGCTAAACAAATTGCTGAGATTGAAAAACAAGGCAATGGTTTAATTCATTCTGCCTTTCAATTAGGTTATCTTACTGCTGAACAAGCTACTAAAATACAAGAACAACTAGGTGCTGAAGAACAGACCCGAATTGGTGGTTTGGAAGAAGCTGCTGATTCTGAATTAAGAATGCTTGGTGAGGAAGACCATTTCGAAAGATCTGATGAAGGCACTTTTTTTAGTCATGGTGGAAGTTCTGAGGAAGATGGAACTCCAACTGTGGCGGGTAAGGGTAAAGCTGCTCCT
>JBHPDN010000020.1:0-12374 GCA_042577865.1 Nanobdellota archaeon | reverse complement strand
GTCTGATATTAATAAAGAGATTGAACAAAAAGGAGAAAAAGAACAGGTTGAGCTGAACAGGCAGGCTACCGATTTAAGAGTTGAATTGGAAAAAAGAAAAGCCAGGATGAACACTTTAAAGGATGAAATTACCAAGATTAAACAAAGGAAAGACCAACTGGCAGAAGATGTTTCTGAGAATGCTGATAAGATTAAGGATTTGGAAAAAGACAGAGAACAGATTTTATTAAAGAGAAAATCCAAAGAAAAGGAACTTGAAGAAATTGAAAAGAAGATTGATATCTTTAAGAAAAAGAACAAGATTGACCTGCAGGCAGAAATTGAAAGAGAGATGGATGAGATTGAAAAAAATATCGAGAAGAAACAAGAGATTGTCCAAAAGATTAGACTGGAACAGCAGGATTTAATGAGAGAAAAAGACAGATTAGGATTTCAAATTGAAAATTTAGACCAGCAGGTCAAAAAAGTCAAGGAAATTGAAAAAGAGCATAAGCAGCAAATTGGTGATTTAAAAAATAAAAGAGAAAGATTCAAGAAATCAACTTTGGAATTAAATAAATGTTTAGAAGGTGACAGTTCTTTAGCTGCCCAAATAGCCCTGTCAAGAAAATTATTGGTGGGGAAACAAGAAGAGCAGGCTAAACTAAAAGCCAGGAATATCCATGTAGTAGAAAGAGCTTCTGGAGACATGGCCTTGAAAAAAATAATTGAAAGAAAGAAGTTTGTCAGAGGCATCTATGGTACAGTGGCTGAGTTGGGTAAAGTCAAAAGCAAATATTCAATGGCTTTGGAAGTAGCAGCCGGTCCCAGAATCAACAGTGTGGTTGTAGAAAATGAAAAGGTGGCAGCTGACTGTATCAAATATCTTAAAGACAAGAAATTTGGAGTTGTAACATTTATTCCTTTGAACAAAATCAAAGCTCCAGGAATAAGGCCTGAAGTTAAAGATTTAATGAAGGAAAAAGGAGTCCATAGTCTTGCTCTGGATTTAGTTGATTATGATCAAAAATACCAGAAAGCCTTTGCTTATGTTTTTGGCGACACTTTAGTGGTTGATAATATTGATACAGCCAGAGAAATTGGCATTGGCAAAGCCCGAATGGTTTCTCTGGACGGAGATTTGGCTGACCTGAGCGGTATTATGAGGGGCGGCTTTAGAACTAAAAGAGCGGGCTCATTTGTAGAAAAAGATGTGGTCGATGGTATTGGAGATTTAGACAAACAAATTATTGGTTTAACAAACGAAGTCCAGGTTTTGGAAAAGAAAAGAGAAGAAAATGAGAAAAAAATTGGAGGATTAAGATTAGAAAAACACAATCTTGAAGGAGAGATAATCAAATTAGAAAAGATTTTACATTTAGATGACAGCGATCTGGAAGCCAATAAAAACCAGAAAGGTGATTTGAATAAAAATTTAGAAGCAGTGCAAAAGAAAATCAGCGAAATCCAAGAAAATATTAGTTCTATCAATAAAGATTTAGCCGGATTTAAAATTAAGAAACAACAATTACGGGAAAAGATTTCTCAACTGAGAGATCCAAATTTGGTTGCAGAGCTAAGCGCCTTTGAAGAAAGCAGACAAAAGGCCCGTGATGAAGTTGGTGATTTGAGCAATAAGATCGCCCAAATCAAAGGCCAGATTACTTTGTTCTCACCAGAAAAAAGCAGGACTTATGAAATCATTAAACAACATGAGAAAGAAGAAAAAGATTTCCAGGGGGAAATCAAACAACTTCAAATTTTAGTCAAGAATAAGGAAAAAGGATTAAAAGAGATGGATCAAAAAATAACCAAATTCCATTCTGCCTACAAGGGTCTGTTCAACAAGAGAGACAAAATACAAAATGAAATCCAGGCAAGAGAAAACAGAATTGACAGTTTGAGGGATCAAAGCAGAAGGATAGAAATTGATATGAATAAGATTTCTTTGAAAAGAGCTGAAATTAATGCCAAACTGTCTGGCCTGAATAAAGAATATGAAAATTACAAAGATGCCAAGATTTTACGAGGTAAGAGTGAGGAGGAATTAAAGGTTGAAATCAATAAGTTTGAGAAAATGATGATGACCATGACTGCAGTCAACATGAAGGCCTTGGAAATTTATGAAGAAGTTGAGAGGGAATACAGTAAATTATTGAATAAGAAGGAGATTTTGATTACTGAAAAGAAAAAAGTAGAAGAGTTAATGGGAGAAATTGAAGGAAAGAAAAAAGACCAGTTCATGGTCAAGTTCAAACAGGTCAATGATCATTTCCAAAAATTCTTTACTACCTTAAGTCGCAAAGGCAATGCTTTCTTAGAACTGGAAAACCCAGAGAAACCTTTTGAAGATGGAGTTAATATCAGAGTAAGACTGCAAGGCCAGAGATATTTAGATATTAAATCACTGTCAGGAGGAGAGAAAACTATGACGGCTTTGGCTTTTATCTTTGCTATCCAGGAACATGAACCGCATTCATTCTATATCTTAGATGAGGTTGACGCTGCTTTGGACAAACACAATTCAGAAAAGCTGGCTAAGTTGGTCAGAGAATATGCGGACAAGGCCCAGTATTTAATCATCAGCCATAATGATGGTGTGATTTCTGAAGCAGATAATCTTTACGGTATCTCTATGGACGAACATGGAGTGAGTAAAATTGTCAGTTTAAAGATTTAATTTACCTCGTAAAAGCAATAAGTTTATAAACTCATTTTGTTTTCTAAAGATAATCAAATAAGAAGGTGATTCAATAATGGCAAAGAAAAAAGTTAAGAAAAAAGCAGTTAAAAGAAAAGTAGCCAAGAGGAAAGTTAAGAAGAAGGTTACTAAAAAAACTAAGACAAAGAGGAAAGCACCAAAGAAACCATTTGGTGGAATGACTATCTGTCCAGACAAAAACTTAGCACTTATTTTGGGAAAAGCTTGCGTAACTCCATCCCAGATGACTAAGAAATTGTGGGCTTATGTCAAGAAAAAGAAATTACTGAAAAAAGGTAAATAAATTCTTTTTTTTCTTTTTTTTATAATTCTTCTATGATCTCTTTGAAACGTTCAGCAGAATTATCCCAAGAGAAAGATTTAGCAACATTTCGGCCATTATGACCAAGACGTTTTCTTAATTCTGGATTTTCCAGCATCTTTTTTAACTGAATGCCTAGGGTATAAGCATTGCCTTTGGGAAAGAGAAGTCCGTTGTGATCTTTGATAACATATTCTTTAAGAAAACCAACTTTAGTGGTGATGACCGGAATACCACATGACATAGCTTCTAAGGTAGCTAGGGAAGTTGTTTCTGTCAAACTAGGCATGACAAAAATATCCATGGCCTGCAGATAAGGAACAACATTGGAAACAAATCCAGTTACTTTGGCATTTTTGACTGCCTCGAGTTTTTTCATTTCCATCTCTGAGCCGCCACCAACAATAAGCAGGAAAATTTTGTGGTGTGGCTGAAGTTTTTGAAAAGTTTCGGCAAGTACTTCAAGATTCTTTTCCTTGGATATTCTGCCAACATAACCAATGACCATAAATTTAGGGTCGATGTGAACTTTGTTTTTACTGGTCACTTTATCTTGGGTGGGACTGAAGAAATCAGAATCAATACCCAAACGAACTACTTCCATTTTAGCCTTGATGCCTTGTTTTTTGAGTTCTTCTCCCAGTTCTTTATATGGGATGGCTAAGAGATTACATTTATTGTAAATTTTGGCAGAGAATTTTTTGATAAAATTTCTCGCCAGATTACGTATTGATTTTGGTAAAACTTGAGGGAGCTGTTCCCAATTAATTTGATGAATAAAAGCAAAAATTGATTTTTTGTATTTTTTAGCGTACTTGATTGAAAAATAACCTATCATGGCCAAATCCTGAGCAAAAACAACATCGGCTTCCTTAACCTCATCTTTGATGGTTTTCTTGTTTTTCCTGGACACTTTGATAGAAGGGTAGCCAGAAAGACTGAAATATTTTGAAACAGGCAGTTTGATAATTTTGACATTGGTTCCTTTGACTTCTATTTTTTTGCCTTCAAAATTAGGAACAATCAAAGTCACCTTGAATTGTTTTTGCAGTCTAGGAACTACTTCTTTGAGGAAACGGACAACTCCATCTTTCTTAGGGAAGTAAGTGTCGGCTGCAATCAATAATTTCTTTTTCATTTTGATGGGTAAGTTATTTTATTTTATAAAATTTTTCAGCAAATTTGCCTTCAATATGGATGCCATTTTTGATGGCCCGGATAAGGGTACCTAAGATCAAAGGATAGATGGCATTAAATCTCTGACTGTGAAAGCAGGCCATGGCCTTGATTTTAGTCTTAAAAGTTTGGGAAATATTAACAAACAATCTAGGCAAGGAGCTTTTCCTGAACGTAAAAGGATTCCAGACTGAGAAAACATAAATCTCTGGCTTAGGTGTTATTTTTTTAACTAAGTCCAGAGTGATCTGATAAGCAGCCCGGTGATCTGGGTGAGGATCTTCATCACTGTGGGTAAATATTTTGGAGGGTTTCCTTTTATTGATAATTTTGAGTAATTCCTTGTCCAGCTTGGTCTTGATAAGGTCTCTTTGGAAGTGACCTTCTTCGATGTGGTAAAATTTAGTCTGACAGCCAAGGATATCACCGGCTTCCAGAGCCTCATCTTTTCTCATCTTTTTAGTTACTCTGGTCTTTAACCAAGGATGAGACTTTTCCCCATGGGATAAAATCAGAACCAGGACTTGTTTACCTTCCCGACTGTATTTTTTGATAGTCCCACCTGCTCCAATAACATGGTCGTCTGAATGAGCACAAATGAAAATGATGTTTTCTTTTGCCATGACCAGAATAAGATAGTTACTATTTATATAGGTTACTTAAATTTGATTTAAAATAAAAAAAGAAAAAATTTGAATGCACCGGCCGGGATTCGAACCCGGATAGGCGGCTTGGAAGGCCGCAGTCATAGCCATTAGACCACCGGTGCTTGAGAACAATAATATTGAGTTTGATTTATAAAATTAACTATTCTAAAAGTTTGATATTCTTCTTTAAGTAATCCAATCCAGAAATAATAGTGAAGATGGTAGCAATGAGCATAAAGTAATAGGAAAACTCAAGATTAAGGAGAAGAGCGAGAATACCAACAACCTGGAGGATAGTTTTTATCTTACCTAATTTGCTGGCAGAAATGATTTTGTTTTTAGAGATGGCGATGAGTCTGAGGCCAGTGACAATAAATTCCCTGGCTATGATGGTGTAAGCCATCCAAGGAGCAAGACCATGCCCAATAAGGAAAATAAGAGCGGCAGAGATAAGCAGCTTATCGGCTAAAGGGTCAATAAATTTCCCTAAGGTGGTGATTTGGTTAGTTTTTCTGGCAATGAAACCATCAACAGCGTCACTTAGGACAATGACAATAAAAACAAGAGCAGAAACAGCCTCTTTATACGGAAAGTTAACACTAAGAATAATGATAAAAATAATGGTACTGATAATCCTTCCGAAAGTAATTTTATTAGGTAAGTTCACCAAAAAACCAAATTTTAAATATTATATATAATTTTTTGTTTTGATGCAGATAAAAGTTATGAATTACTTTAAGCGCAGAATCAACGATAACTTCTCATCCTTGTTTTCATTATTGTACAAGTTAAAAGTCAGAGCTGCCTATTTGACGGCACTTTCTTTTATCTTTGGTCTGCTGGCTGTTTACTTTTTATTTGAGAGCAATGGCCTGTTTGTTGTTTTTGGCCTGCTGCATATGATCTTTGATATTTTTGACGGCTCTTTGGCCAGATCTACAGGAACAGTGACTAGGTTTGGAGCTTATTTTGACAATGGCAGCGACAGAACAATTGTTTTGTTGATGTTGTTGAAGAGTTTTATTTATTTTGACAGTTACTGGATTTTGTTGATTATTTTAGTTTTTGTTTTGCATCATTTAGTCTTTATTTCCAAGAAATTAGATTGTCCTGTTGTTTACAGCAGATCTGTGGTGTTGATGTTATATTTCTTTCAGTTTTATTATGTTGGTTATGTGGTAGTGGGAGTATTTTCTCTGTATGGTTTGTTAAAACAAATAAAAAGTTTTTTCTCTAAAGCTTAGTCTTGCTTATTCTAAGATAATATCCTGCCAAATTGGTGATGATATGCAGCAAAGGAGAGGCAATTAAAATGATTAAAACAATGCTGAGTTTAGGCAGATAGATAATTGCTGAAAAAGCAAGGGCTCCCAGAACATAATCTATTTGGTCAAAAGGAATCCAAGGTTTGCCTGGGTTGATACTAATTCTACGTTTAAAGAAACTTTTGACAAGATCTCCGATGATAGCACCTGAACTGAGGAGCAAACCCAATAGAATTGAAGATTGGCTGTAATCAATCAAAGAGTAATTTTGGAAGAAAGGGATGGTGAAGACCAATTTCTGCAGATAGAAGACCAATGTTCCTAAAATGATGGCCAGAAATAATCCTCCCCATGTTTTATGGGAACCAAAAATACGCTTTTGGCCTATTTTTTTATTGAAATCAACAGGATATTTGAGAAAATTAATTTTTTTGAGAATAACTGGTGCCATATTGGCAAAATAAGCAGGTAGGAAATAATAAAGACCTGATAAAATTAAAGTTAAAATCATGATCACCTCTTCTTACCAGAAAAAGAAACTTATTTATAATATTTCCTTTATTCTAGGAAGTATGGTTGGATGGAAATTTTTCCGTGGTTTTTGGAGACTGATCAGACCCTATTGGTGGGGAAAGACATTTTTCTTTATTACTTTTGGAGCAGCTATGGCAGTAGGTGGTTTGCCTGATATTGGCCTGCTTTTACTGGGAACATTAATCATTGCGCCTTTGTTATACGGGGCCCTGTACACTTTGAATGACTTTAGTGATATCAAGGTTGACAGACTGGACAGTGAGAAAAAGAACAGAGCCTTTGCCAGCGGCATGATTTCTCCAACCCAAGGCCTGATTTTAGCTTTTTTACTGATCCTGATTGCTTTGATTTCTGGATTTTTTATCAACAAAATATTTTTTTATATTTTACTCTTGATGCTGGTAAATCAAATTGTATACAGTTTCAAACCAACCAGATTAAAGAAGGTAGCTTTTTTTGATGTTTTTTCAGCGGTGTTTGTTTCTTCTGGTTCTAAATTTTTAGCAGGCTGGTTTTTGTTTACTAATTCATTTAACATTCCCTGGCTGCCTCTGATTGGTATCTTAGCAGTACAGTCTGGAGGTTTTTTATTGTATAAATTGAGATACAATAAGACAATTGATATGAAATTAGGGAATAAAACTACAGTAGCAGTGCTACCTGAAAGACTGATTAAAATTTTAGCTAAAACCTTTTTTGTGATTGGTTTTTTGAGTTTTGTCTTTTTGCCTTTGAATTCTGTTATGTTTGAAGGATTGAATTTTTTGGGTGTGCTGCCTTTGAAGTTTTTGTGGTTGATCATACTTGGTTTGGTTTTGGGTGTTTTTTATTGGAGACTTTTCAAGAAGAAAAAAGGTGTTTTCAAAGTTCAAACCCAACTTTATCTGAGTTATTTTATCCTGGCAATTTTGTTTTTAATAACTTATTATTTCTGAGATTTAAGATTAAGAAAAATTATAATCAAGAAATTGAGGACGATAAGTGCTGCCCCTAAGACAATGGCAATTTGTGTGAAAATAACTAATTGTCCGAGAAGCGCTCCAGGGATCATCAACCAACCAGTCCAGACAAACAACCATTTTGGCACTCTGAGTTTTGTTTTGAAAAGAAGTTGAGGTATTAAAAATCCAAACGAATCAATCAGCAAAGCAAAAGCAGCCAAGCTATAAGTTAAAAGTCCTGAGGCGGCCATGGCAATCCAGCATGTTCTTCTAGTGGCATCAGTAAACCTGTCCAGAAAATAACCAATATCTGTTTTTTGATTTGTTGTTCTGGCAATCAAGCCGTCAAATAAATCCAGGAAATAATCAACCAGAAGAGCCAGACCAGCGTAGAATGGCTTGCCAAAAGCAAACAGAGCAACGGCACCAATGGTAAACATGAAAGAAACTAAGGTTAGGCTGTTGGGTGTAAAGCCCAGTTTGTGGAGAAAATAAGCAAAACTCTTTAATGACTTATCAGTTCTTTTTTTCAAATGGTTCAATAACATTTTACAGTTTTTTCCTGATGAATGTTTTAAGATAGCCCAGAGGAGCATATAAATATTTGCCTTTGACCTGAGTTTGTTTTCTCTTGATGGCTTCTTTAAGTGTGTGGTTAAATTGAGTGTAGCCTCTGCCAATCTCAAAATTGAAATGGGCGTCTGAACCTCCAGTTTTAGCCAGGTTGTTTTTTTGAGCCAATTGATGAGCTTTTTTATCCAGTCTAGGAAAAATAGAACGAGCATTAAAACACTCAATGGCCTGGATTTTATTTTTTATTTTTTTGATGTCAGCTTTGAAACTGTCCCGGCGATAAGCAAAAGGGTGGGCCAGAACAGCTATGGCTCCCTGTTTTTTGATTTGGTCAAGAACTTCTTCAATAGGTCCTGGTTTAATCTTGGTGTTGAGATAATAAGCGAGAACTTCTCCCTGAGGTGTTTTAACTTCCTCTCCGATGATGACTTCAAAATTTCTGTCCTGGTTAATTTTTTTTGTTTGGAGAGCCCCTTTGATTTCGTTGTGGTCAGTAATGGCAAGGCCGTTAAGTTTTCTTTTTTTAGCTATCCTGATGATGTCCTGCGGCCGATTATTGCTGCAGATGGAATGGTAAGTGTGAACATGTAAATCATAGGTATTCATACTAGGAATTAAAAACTAAAACTTTATAAGATTTCCCCTCTTCAGAGAGGCTTGAATGAAAGGCAACCAGCTGGTCAGGCAAAGGCCAAAAACAAGGGAATTGATTAAGCAAGGTTTTAATCCAGTGGATTTTCATTGTCATACTGAACATTCTGATGGGGATGTCGGTGTCAGTGATTTGATTAAGAAAGCTGCGAAGTTGAATATAGGAATAGCAGTAACAGACCATAATGAAATTCGGGGTTCTATCAAGGCCTTTAACAACAACCAAAATGTTTTTGTCATTCCCGGCATTGAACTGACTTCATCAGAAACAAAAGATATCTTACTTTATTTTTATGATGTGGGTGGGTTAAAGGATTTTTATGGGAAACATGTTAAGAATTATAAAAATTATAATTTTGGTTTTAATCTTAACAGATTGAAGTGGAATACTGAAGAACTATTGGATTTGGCAAGAGGGTACAATTGTATAGTGGGACTGGCGCATCCTTTTACATTAAGACCTAAAAATAGTTTTGATCTGTTGAGGGGGAATGAGAATTTGATGAAAAAAATTGATGTGGTTGAGGTTTTGAACGGACAGTTGGTGTCTCATCGAAATGACCAGGCTTTTCTTTGGAACAAACAACTGAAAAAACCAATTTCTGGCGGGAGTGACTGTCATTCGATGTTTGAAATGGGAAGAGTGATAACAGCTGCTCCAGGTGATGATGTAGAAACTTTTTTGAATGCAATAATCAAGAAGAAGAATTTAGTGGTGGGTGAGGAGCTTAATTGGTTTAGCCGCTTGAAAGCTAATGGTGTGATTTTCAAAAATAATATCAGGTTGACTGGAAAATGAGATTTACAATTTTAGACTGCTACACAGACGAACCAGCTGGATTGGGAGTGCCACCTTACATTGGAACTTATCCCAGATATGTTTACGGTGCGGTTAAGGAAATTGGAGAAGAAGTTAATTACATTACAATTGATGACTTAAGAGGTTTTGTTTCTGGTGTTAAAGATTTAGAGAAGGAAGTCAAAACCAATATCCGTGTCAGAAATTTGAGCAAGAATTTTTCTAATGTTGAAATGATTTTGAAAAAGACAAATGTCTTGATTATTATTTGCGGAGTTCATACTCCTGGCAAGTATTTGAGTGCCATGCCCGGTACGACTAAGGAAGTAACAGATTTGTTATCAAAAATAAAAAGTAATTTTATGACTATCTTGAGTGGGCCAGCTGCCCATTATGGCAGTGGTTTATGGGGCGGCCGAGTAGCCAGAGATGCGGTTAGAGATTTTGATTCTTTTGATTTAGTCATTCCCGATATTGAATTTAAAATGGGTGGGTTAAAGGAAAATAATTTTACTGAAGATGTTAAGGTTGTGATGGATTATTCAAGGATTAAAAAGAAAGCAATCTTGGGAGCTGAAGTGGTTAAGTTTCATTCCTGTTTTCCTGATTTTTTAGTGGCTGAGATTGAAACCAGTCGGGGATGTGCCCGTAAGCAAGGTTGTTCTTTTTGTACAGAACCTCTGAAATATTGTACAGTGGAAAGAAGGAAGGTGGAGGATATTGTTAGTGAGGTTAAAACTTTAGCTGGTTTTGGGGTCAAGAATTTTCGTTTAGGCAAACAGAGTTGCTTTTATTCTTATGGTTCTAATGCTGAGATTGAGAAACTGTTGAAAGGTTGTTCTAAGTATGCTTCTGTTCTGCATATTGACAATGTCAATCCAATTTTTGTTAATGAGGAGAAGACTAAAACAATTGTCAAGTATTGTTCTTCTGGCAATGTAGCTGCTTTTGGGGTGGAAAGTTTTGACAAGGATGTGGTTCGGAAGAATCGACTTAATTCTTATCCTGAGAAAACTTTTGAAGCTGTGAAAATTATCAATAAATATGGTGCTGTGTGCGGTTCAAATGGTCTGCCTAAATTTTTACCTGGTTTGAATTTGATTTTTGGTTTGATTGGTGAAAGTAAAAAGACACATGAAGAAAATATGTTTTGGTTGAGGAAGATTTTGGATTCTGATTTGTTATTGCGTAGGATTAATGTACGTGAGGTGGTTGTTTTCCCTGGAACAATGCTGTATAAGGAAGCCGGTGACAAATTTTTGAAGAAAAATCGTAAACATTATTTTAGATGGAGAAAAGAGATTAGAGAGAAAATTGATAATATAATGTTACAGAAAGTTTTGCCCTTGGGTACAGTTTTGAAAGGTTTGCGGACAGAGATTTATGATGGCAAGACAACTTTTTGCAGACAGCTCGGAACTTATCCCTTGGTGGTTGGTGTTAAGGGACGTTTGGGTTTGGACAAGTTTGTAGATGTTAAAGTGGTGGGGCATCAGTTGAGAAGTGTTGTTGGAGAATTGGTTTAATTATTCCTTAGAAGCTGACGGTTGATTTCTTCTTTTTTGACTTCGTTCATGAACAGGTTTCTGATCTTGGCCAGGAATCTTGGGTCTTGGTATTCTTCATTGACAATGCTGGCACCCAGTTTCATGAATTCCACAGAAGTCTTGGCTGTTGGTTTGAGCATAGTGGATGGGGTAGTATGGGCAACAGACATAGGGACAGTCAAATCTTCCTGAAGAACAGCAACAATTGGAACCGATGAAGCTTCTTCAATATCTTCAACTGTCAACTCAAAATTCTTTTTTCTAACACGGTTGAGAATCAATCCGGTAATGGCTGTGTTTTCTTTTTTAGCCACTTTAGTGGCATGTAAAGTAGCACTTAAAGTAGGATAATCTGGTGAAGTAACTACAAAGATTTCATCTGAAGCTAAAATAGTGGCCAACATCTCGTCGTTGAGAGTCGGTGAAGAGTCAATGATGATATAATCATAATGGTCCCTCAAAATTTTGATTTTCTCTTTGAGAAGGTAAGGATCAAGCTTGTCTGACATCATGGCTGAAGGTAAAAGGTCAAGATTTTCAGTGTATTCATGTATGGCTTCAAAAGGTGTTATCTTTCCCTTGAAAACCTGGTTGATAGTTTTGATTGGTTTAAGGATGCCAAAACACATAGCTAAATTTGGAGAAGAGAAATCTGCATCAACAATCAAGGTTTTTTTCTTGAACTGAGAAAGAGCTACACCTAAGTTTGCACTAACAGCTGTTTTACCAACTCCTCCTTTAATGGAGATGATACCAAAAACTTTAGCTTTCAATCTCATGCACCTCTTTTAGTTCTGAAACAATTTGTTTCTTATAGCTTTTTAACTTATGCTTAGTATCTTTCTTTTTATATTTTTCTTTTTGTTGAACTAAAAACTCCTTCCTGAGCTCTTTTCAATTTCCTGTATTTCCTTCATCAAATCATCTTCAGAAGAAGCATCATCATCAGTTTTGTTTATAGGTTTAAAATAACTGTCAGAAACACAACCTACGATAAAGATTAAACATACAAGAATTAATATTACACCATATTTTTTCATTTATTGCACCCCCACTTACTATTATAAAATAGCAATCATAATTTAGTATCCAAAAATGATTACTTGTATTTAAAGATTTTGTAATTATAGAATATAAACATTAAGGGAAAAATGGGCCCGCCGAGATTTGAACTCGGGACCACCCGATTTCTAAAAATCAACTTTATCAGTCGGGCACTCCACCAGACTAAGCTACGGG
>JBHPDN010000019.1:0-12873 GCA_042577865.1 Nanobdellota archaeon | reverse complement strand
AAGAAAAAGTTAAAAAATTGAAGGTGGTTGAACGGAAATTAAAGAAATTAAAAAGAGAGAAATCAATTGTAGAAATGTTGAAAGGAAAATTGAGTTCTGCTGAATTGGATTTGCTGCCGCGGACTTTTGAAGAAGTGAGACGATTGATTAATTCTTTGTCTTCTATTTTCTGCTGAAGAAGTTCCTGCCCAAGTTTGGTAATCTTAATCTTGATTTCTTTTTGCTCGTCAAGCTTGACAATCTCTTTCCTTTTTTTCAGTTCATCAAAAGCAAATTTTTCCTCTGGCGATAAGGCAGAAGGGTCCAAAGGAAAATCTTTTTTGAGAAAGTTTTCTTCAAAAGATTCTTTTTGAAGTATTTTTTCCCCTTGAGAAGTAATCTTGATTTTAGTCTCTTTTTCTTTAATGATTTCAATGGCGGCTTTTTTTCTTAGAATACCTAAAGAAATATTGAATTCTTCTGGAGAAAGGTGAGTCTGTTCTTTGATTTGATCCAGAGTGAGTTCTTGGTCCTTAATGGCTTGAAGAAATCTTTTTTCTGGCAGACCTTCTTTGAGGTAAAGCTGACCATTTTTATCTAACTGGATAGATTGTTTTTCTTCTTTTTCAAGGACAAGGATTTTTTTGTTTTCAAGCCATTGAAGAGCACGCATAACTTCAATGTCAGAGAGTGAGGATTGAGAAACAAGTGAAGAAAAATTATCTTCGGTTTTTAAAATAGGAAGAATTTTTATTTCTAAAGGATGCAAAATTTTGATTATTTTTTGAATGTCCATTATTTAAATAAAGGAGAGTTTTAGTTTATAAATTTAACGAGGAAATTAACTAATTTCCTCTGACTTAAAAATTAAAATTTACAAGTAACGAGGAAATGAGCAAGTAATAAGAAAAAGGAAAAAGAAATTATTTAAGGAATTTTTCAGCCGGTTTCAAGTCCTGCCAGACATTGTTAAAGAGATTGTCCATGGCAGAAGCAAAATAGGGTGTATTAACCCAAACACCGATGTCATAGGTTGGATGAACTTCCTGGTCATCAAGAACCATAAAAACCAATTCCTTGCCATCAACAATAGCGAAACGAGCTTTGATGTTGTTAATATGGCGGACATCTGCGGTGCCTTTAATTTCCTTGAGAACGTTTTTGCACTCTTTGGTGATTGGAGCAGCAATTCTAATTTGAACTCCTTTTTTCTTGACTGCTTCTAAGGTTGATTTAAGACCTTCAATTTTCCTCATCAAGCCCTGAGTGGTAGTCATAATAGTGACGCTCTTCTTGGCATTTTTGATAGTGAGGTCAAGATGATTGTAAAGATTATGGCGGCCCCTGAGAGCACCAGATAAATCAGATGGTTCAATAAGTTCAACACCTTGGGTGTGTAAAGTTTCCAATTCTTCCAGAGTATCTGAGTCTTTGAGAGTTTCCAATCTCTTAACTTTTTCTTCAGCATTAATCCTCATATTTTTCTTGACTCTTTCAACAACTTCGGAAGGAGGAACAGCAAGATATTTGATAGGTTTGCCAATTTTCATGACAACAAATCCTTTTTTCTCCAAACTTTCAAGAACATCATAACTTCTTGATCTAGGAACATTGGCAATGTCAGAAAGCTCGCCAGCGGTGGAAACACCTCGGGAAAGTAAAGCAGCCCAGAGCTTAACCTCATAAAGATTTAAATCGAAATACCTTCTTAATTTGCTTAAAAAATCATCTTTGACTATCAATTTAAACACCCCTCCTCTTTTTTTGAAAAACTTTTATTACTAATATGGAAATAAACATAACTACTATTAAAATGTTACTATTTTGTATTTTTTGGTATTTTAAAGAATTATTTACCATTCCAATTTGAATCTTAGGATGGCAGCAAGGCCACCGAGACCCTTGAGTTTTTTTCCGGCTTCGTGTTCTGAGGAGATAATATGGACCTGGCCTTTCATCTGATCAGTCTTTTTCATGATTTCATCGAGTTCCTTGAACTTGTCTTTTTTACGAAAGTCCTGAATGAGTGAATCAGAGACGAGGAGCTGTTCAATGGCGCCGGCTTCGAGGGCTTTTTTGGTTTCCCTGATGCCATAGGTAGCAAGACCGTTAGCAGCAATCTGTTCCAGAAGATTTTCAATGAGAGTGGTTTCCTCGGCAAAACGGGTTTGTTTGAGAATTTCTTTAACTTCCGGACGTCTAAGTATTTCATTAATGGCTGTTTCCTTGACTGAAGAGCAAGTAGCCAGAGTAATCTTTTTCTTGAGCTCCTGGTTGGTAATTAGTTTAAGTAAGTCCTCTTTGTAAAAGGCAGGCCCGGCCAGGATGAGGTGGTCTACTTTGTAACGTTCGAGATAAGTCTCGAGAGATTTAATAAGGTCCTGATAAAAATTTCCCTTGACCAAAGCTCTTTTTTCTTTTTTAGGAACCTGGCCGTGGATTTCGGTCAGGACATTGTAACCATATTGTTTGGAAAGTGCGATGAGGGCATCTTCCCTGTCAAAGATGGCAATGAGGATGGGTTTTTGTTTGGTTTTGGTGGCTTGTTTTAATTTTTGTTTTTGATAATTATACCAAATTTTTTTGATGATGGTAATTTCAGTACCTTCTTCTAGATTGAAGGTATGGTGGCTGCCTCTGGGAACATCTTCAGGACCGTGAGTAATTTTACCCCCAATTCTAAGGGTGTTTTGGTATAAGCTGAAATCAATTTTATCAACTTCGATTTGAAGAGAAACAGGTTTTTTGATAATTTTTTGATTTCTTTCTTCCTCCTGACCTAACTTAATTTTTCGAAAGGTTTTGCCCTTAAGAGAGTCGCCCTCATCAACAAGCTGGCTTAAATGCCAGAGATCGTCCAGAGATTCTATTTTTATTTTGACCTGTCCTTTTTTAAGATCAGAGAAGATTATTTTCATACAGACAGAAAAATATTTACACATTAAAAAACTTTGGGGTTTTAATCTTAAAAATCCAGACATTTCAGGAAATTTTATATATTACAAAGATTTTTATTAGACTAATGAGAAAAAAGAGAGCTCAGGCAGCAGCGGCTGCGGCTTTGCTGGCTATTATAGTGGGTCTAATTGTTCTTTATATACTTTTAATTCCACCGGCTGAAAGAGAAAAGATTCTTGGTGATGGTTTGGATGATGGAGATGGAATTTCAGTAGTGACTGAAAATGAAACATTATTATTGGAAACACCGGGCCGGATTGATTTTTTGAGCCAGAAAAGTATTGACCATGGTATTCCAACAACCCATATATTTACGAGGACAGAGGGTTTTGTTTTGGAGAGCAAGGCTTCTTTGTATACAAAAAGGTCTTTATTTAGTTCAGTAGAAACTAACCTGACTTTAAAAATCTCTGATTTAGCTAACACAGAGAATATTATTTTGAGTGGTTTGGTAACAGAAGGATCAGGTAGATTGAGAATAGTTCTGAATGATAATGAAGTTTTTAATGGTGAAGTTAATGGAGGAAATCTGCCTTTGATTTATCTAGACAAGAAATATTTGAAAACAGACAATATACTAGTCTTTAGTGTCTCTTCACCAGGATTTGCTTTCTGGAAAACAAATGCATACCAACTGGAGAATGTTCAAATAACAGCAGATGTAACTAGTGTAGAGGCTCAATCAAGTAAAAGTCTATTTTTGGTTTCAGCCACTGAATCAAACAATTTGGAAAGAGTTAAAATAAAATTCAAGCCAGACTGCACAATTGAGTCTGGAAGATTAGACATTTGGATTAACCAATATAACATTTATTCAGCAGTGCCTGATTGTGGTGGAGAAAGAGTGACTTTGGAATTCTCACCAACTTATTTGCAAATCGGGGAAAATGAAGTAATCTTTAAGATTAATCAAGGAGATTACTATATTGACCATATTTCAATTGAGTCTGAATTAAAAACAATTGACTTCCCAGTTTATTACTTTGAATTGTCAGAGGAAGAGTTTTTAGATGTTGAAGAGGAGGATGCTAAAGTTGTCTTGAGAATGGACTTTGTCGACATCACAGAAGAAAAAAGAGGAGAAGTGGTGGTAAACGGTCATTTAAGTGGGTTTGATACCAAAGAAATTTTTTACGAACTGGACATTTCTGATGATGTAGAAAGAGGCAATAACGGCATCCAGATCAAACCAAAGAAGACTTTGGATATCAAGGAATTGGAAGTGATTTTAGCCCCTTCTGAGTAAGCTTTTTATAGTTTGAGATAATCTTTTTTATAAAAAGAGGTATATTGATGGTAGATCCAGAAGGTAAATTTTGGCGGGGACAAGAAAGGACAAGTGTTGGCCAAGTTAAAAGGGTGTGGGGTGCGGGCCAGACGGTTCTTTATTTTTTCTTGTTGATACTATCTTTCTTGCCACTTTTAGTGGTAGGGTGGGATTTTTCTGCACATGCGGTGGTTTCGGCTATTTTGGCGCTGGTTTTTATTTTTGTAATGATGAAGAATTTTGGTTTTTGGAAAGCAACTCTTCTGGTGGGAATAGTCTATGTTATAGATATTGGGTTTATTGCACTGCCAATAGAATTAATATCAAGCACAGAAATTGGCAAGATTTTCATTGCAGTTAAATTGTTTGCGATTTGGCCTATTTTTGCCACAATTATTTATTTGATTGACATATCAAAAACAGAGAATGCACCAAGATGGGCTAAGGCCATAGGAATGGCTTTAATTGTGGTTGTGTTTGCAATAGTAATTCCAGCGATGGGGGTTGATTCATATACAACAGCAGTTAAAGAACATGAAAATTACCAAATTGCCAAGCAAAAGGCTGAAGAAGTAGGGGAATCGGCTAAAGAATTATTGGTGAATAAAACAGTTCCTTATTGGAAGAGGTTTGTGAGTGCGGTGCCGTTTTTATTCAAGGGAGATATGGAAGGGTACCGTAACACATTGAATCCGCCGCAAAATCTGACTCAGGTGATTGAAAGGGCGGGGGCGATTGACCCCACAATAAAAGAATATACTAAAGTTGATTTTGTCCAAGGAGAGGAATTTACCAGAGAGATTTATAGTAAAAGATATCCAGTGCCAGTGCAAATGGAAATTGAAAGTCCGAGGTCAACAATTGATATGGAAATCAACTGCAGTTTTAAAGCTGGCACGAAAGTAGTGCCCGGTTCAGCTAGTCCGAGTCAGTTAACAGTGCTAAAAGGAGATGAGGAAGAAAAAGTCATTACTTGTTTCCCTAATGAAGATTTGACTAAAGGTGGCTGGACAGTACAAATGGAAGCAGTAGTTTCAAACTTAGAAACATTTTCTACTTTGAGGAGGTTGTTTGTAGGTGAAAAAACAACAGAAGAAAAAGAAGAACTGAAAAAAGCATATTTCCCAAGAAGCGAAGATTACAAAGCCCAGCACCCAAATGAGTTTGTGAGAATTGGTTTTTTGATTGGGGAACCACCAACCAATCCAATTATTGACGACAATGACAATCCTCTTTTGACAGCAACAATTGAGAACATTGGGAAAGGAGAAATTGAAAATATAGAACTGATTAAAATTACTCTGCCGAATGGATTATTGGCAGTGAATGATGCAACAAGATGCTCTTTACTTGATTATGAAGATCAAGAAGATGAAAGTACTGTTTTTACTAAAACTGATTTTAATGTGGGTGAAGTCAAAGGAAAGAAAAACATCCCCTTGGGCATCTGTGCCTTAGATGTGGAACCAAGACTGAAATACCCCGAAGAACCATTTATTCATACCACAGCAGAGGCAAATATTAGATATAGTTATAAAATCAAAAAGACATTTAGTATAAGTGTTAATCCACTAGGTTAATGACAATGAAAAAAATATTAATTTTATTCCTGTTGGTTTTGTTTTTGACTAGTTGTAATATTATTGGTGGAAAGAAAGATAATGGTTTGATTGCAACTAATTTCAAAACAGGAACAGATGGTTTGGAAGTTGAAATAGTAGAAGGGGTTCCACCTGATGAGATTTATGAAGGCAATAGTTTTGGGATTGGTCTGAAGATACATAATAAAGGGGCTTATGATGTCAATAACGGCCAAATCAGGATTGCTGGTTTTAATGAAGAATATACAACCTTAGACAGGTGGCAAAGTGAATTAGGTCTTTTGGAAGGAAAAAGTATCACGGCTCCGGATGGAGATTATTATATTGAAGAATTCCAAGGGGATAATAAGAATATACCTGAAGGAGCAAGTGAGTATATTGAAAAGTTCTTCATCTATGTGGATTATGATTATGAAACAGAAGCCAACACAGATATTTGCATCAATCCTAATTTTTATGATATCAAGTCTTCGCTGGAAAGTTGTGAGCCAACAAAAACTGTAAGTTTTTCAGGACAAGGGGCGCCAGTGGCGATAACAAAAGTTGAACAAGTAGTTTCTCCAGAAAGTGGAAACCAAGTGAAACTGCAATTTAAACTGACGATAAAGAACAAAGGTTCAGGAAAAGTGTTGGGCCCAATAATTGTTGATGAAGTGAAAATTGCCAATAGAAGGTTGCAGTGTTCACCAAGAGAGATTGACTTGGAAAAAGATGATACAGTGGTTTGTTCCGGCACACAGTCACTGCAAGGAGCTTACATAACTCCTTTTTCAGCCAAGTTATATTATACTTATCAAACCAAAACTTCAAATAAATTAACAATCAAAAGTTTAAAGGTAAGTTAGAAAGATTTAAATAAAAATAAGCATTTAATTTGATAAAATGAAAAAAAGAGTGTTGATGTTTCTAAGCCTATTTTTAGTACTACTTTTGCTCACTGGTTGTCCTGAAAGTGAACGGGGCAGCGGAGGTGGAGGAGGAGTAGATCCAGATGAAACCCTAAACTTAGCTGAAAGGGCCCGTTCTGGAAGTGGTGGTGTGGAACTAAATTTTGTTGATGATTATCCACCAAGCAGGCTCTATGATTTACAAGATTTGTTGGTGGTGGCTGAATTAAAAAATGAGGGTGCTTATGATATCACCAGCGACAAGTGTTTTGTTGAATTAGGTGGATTTGCACCTTCAATTATTAGAGGCATAACTACTAGACAGTCTTGTGGAGATATTCCAGGTAAAAGTGTTTACAATGCAGATGGTGGTTGGAACCAGTTAGAATTTAAATCAAGTAACTTATTTTTACCAAGCGGGGTAGATCAATATGAACCTACTTTTATTTTAACAGCTTGTTACCAATATCAAACTATAGCCAGCCCACAAATTTGTGTCGACCCTGGGTTTTACAGATTAAGTTCTGACCAAAAGGCTTGTGAAACTAAAGATATAAGTTTAAGTGGTGGTCAAGGGGCGCCAGTGGCAGTCACCAGTGTTGATGTAGATATGGTTGGATCCAAAGTTATTTTGGAAATTGATGTGTCAAACAACGGTGGAGGCAGAGTGGTTTCCCCCCTAGCCAGTTTGAGCAGATGTCCTACTGGTCTGAGATATGATGATTATGACCAGGTAAGATTTAATGTTGATTTGGTTGGAGGTAGGTTAATTAAATGCACTCCTCAAGATTATATGGTGAGAATGACCAATAATGACGGCAAAATATTCTGTACCTTTGATGTCGACAACACCCAAGCTTATGAAACACCATTGAAGATTGAATTAAGTTATAATTACATGGAGTCTGTCTCAAAACAGACTGAAATAGTCAAAACACCTGAATAAGGCAAAGTTTAAATATTGGAAAATGTTTTCAAGAAAGATGAAAAGAGTGTTGATATTGGTTTTGGTAATGGGACTAGTTTTTCTAGTTGGTTGTGATTCTGGAGAAGATGCGCCAACAACCCAATCTGTTTTTGTGGAAGGGACACAAGGATTAGTGGTTAGTTTTGAAGTGTTTGGTTTCCAGGAAGGCGGCATTTCTACAATCTATGATACAGATTCTTTTCCGATTGAAATGATTTTGAAAAATGTGGGTGAAGAAACACTTGAACCAGGAGATGTCCAAATAAGTTTGAAAGGAATAAATCTAAATGATTTTGAAAACATCCCAACAGGCTTCCTGAGCAATTCAAAAAAGATTGAAGGTGTTTCTGAATTTAATCCAGAAGGTGGGGAAGAATTAATTGATTTTACACCAGGAGATAATGCTAAATATAAACACAGTGTAACTGGTTTTTATAACCCGGATATTTTTGGAACAGTTGAATACAGGTATAAAACAAGATTAATTGCTCCTAAGATTTGTTTTAAGGGAGACTTGACTGATACAAGTGTTTGTACAGTTAAAGAAAGCAAAGAAATATTTGTTTCTGGAGCCCCAATGACAATTACTTCTTTAGTTGAGGATGTGAGGGGCAGAGGCATAATTGATCTGGCTTTTGAAATAAGCAATGTTGGTGGTGGAAGAGCTACCAAAGTAGGTGAAGTATTTGATCCAAGGTATGATACCGTGACTTACACTATGAAAACAGATCCTGAAAAATGGGATTGTAGGAGTGCTGGTTTGGAAAATGAAGCCAGATTAGTTGACGGCAAAGCAACTGTTCATTGTTATTTGAAAGAGCCATTAGGAGAAGGAGAACTGTACACCAAACAAGTGGAATTAGAACTTGATTACACTTACAAGAGTGTCATCCAAGAAAGTTTAAAGATAAAAGAAAGTCAATCTTAAACAGAGTTAACTAAGGCTGCCTGAGCCAAGAATGATTCTAACTGAATAAATTCATCTGATCCTTCAACCATTCGGAACTCTGTCTCACCACAGTGTTCGATGAGTTTGAGTTTTTTCTGATCATCAATGTCTAAAGACCAGATTTGTTTTTGAATCTGTTTAATAATATCCAGACCGCTAAGGCCGTGCTGGAGCATAGTATCAATAAGTTTGTTGCGGGCCGGGACAAATTGCTGACTGGTGGCTAATTCCAAAATCTCTTTAATTTCTTTAGGTTGGGCGATTGAAGCCAAAGAGTAAATGAGATCTTTAGTAATATGTTTAGAAATAACAGCAGAACTTTGGAGAACATTTTCCAATCGCCGGCAGTCACCTTCTGAAATCTCAAACAAAACTTCCTGAACTTCAGGATCTATCTTAAGGCCTTCTTCCTGAGCAATCTTCTGGATGAGATTAAAGATATCTTGTTTTTGAAGAGGTTTGAAATGAAAAATAGCACAGCGTGACTGAATAGGATCAATGATTTTAGATGAATAGTTGCAAGCAAGAATAAAGCGACAGGTTTTAGTGTAATTCTCCATAGTTCTTCTAAGGGCCTGTTGGGCTTCTTTAGTTAAAGCATCTGACTCATCAAGATAAATGACCTTGAAAGGTACATCACCAATGGCCCTGGTTCGAGCAAAATCCTTGACTTTGTTACGGACAATATCAATACCACGTTCGTCACTGGCGTTTAATTCTAGAAAGTTTTGGTGCCAGCTATGCTGGAAAAGTTGTTTGGCAACAACCAAGGCCAAAGAAGTTTTACCAACTCCAGCGGGTCCTGAAAAGAGAAGATGAGGCATATTTTGCTGCTGAATAAAGGCCTGGATTCGTTTAACTATTTCATCTTGGCCATAAATATCAGAGAAATTTTCGGGCCGATACTTCTCAGTCCACATTGCAGAGGTCATACTAATTCAGAACGGTTGGTCATATAAATAGTTTATTGAATTAGACAATATCTTCTTCAGAAACAACCATATAGTCGCCAGTAGCAATAACTGCGGAAAAAGGTATGAGAATTTCGTTCTCTTTATTTTTCTCGAGTTCGAGTTTTTCTGTATAAGAAGTTGGGTTTTTAAGGACTAAATGGATGAGTTCTCCTGATCGGACTTCAAAGATAATATCACCGACCTCGCCGAACCGTTTACCAGTTTTACTAACAACAGTCTTACCAATCAGATCTTTTGAAAATTTTTTTTCTTTCTCTTCAACCATATTAAACCCCTCAGATTTTGATAAATAAAATAAGATGGCAATAATATATAAAGTTTTCGAATAAAGAAAAAGAAAAGCTTATTAAGGGTATTTTTTTTATTAACAATATGGCAAAGAAAGCTAAGAAAACCAAGGAAGACAAGAAGAAGCCCCGGAAAGTTTTAGTTAAGAGTATTTTGAGTGGAGAGAGGGTTATAACTGAAGATAGTGACCCGGCTAGAGAGTTCTATGGTCAAAGTAGGTTTGGATCTGTAATAGAAGGTGGTAAAGTGCAACTTTCTTTGTTAGAGGCCTTGTATTTGATGGAGGCAGGCAAATTAGAAGTCAAGAGTTCTGCTGGAAGAAAGCTTGGTTTTGATGGTTTTTTAAGGAAAGCACAAAAAGTAGAGCCAAGTTTTTGGGTAAGATATTGTGTTTTTAAGGATATGAGGAACAGGGGTTATATTGTCAAAACAGCTTTAAAGTTTGGCGCTGATTTTAGGGTTTATGATAGGGGTGTTAAACCAGGCGAAGACCATGCCAGGTGGGTAATTTATCCAGTTCATGAAGGTGAACATCTAACATGGTATGAATTTGCAGCTAAAAATAGGGTTGCGCATAGTACTAAGAAGAGATTATTGATTGGTATTGTTGATGATGAAGGTGATGTAACTTATTATGAGATTAGATGGATGAGGCCGTAAACTATTTATATCTGGTTGGTTGTTGAATTCTTATGTCTAATGAAGAGAAGATTTTGCAGACGATGCAAATGCAGGGACCTGTTCTGCCAGCCAAGATTGCCCGAGCATTAGGAACAAATCTTCTTCTGGCTTCTGCCCAATTGTCAGAACTGGCTTCCAGAAAGAAGGTTTTGATTTCTCACTTAAAAATTGGTGGGGGCAGTCCGGTTTATTATCTGCCAGGACAAGAAGAAAAGTTGCAGAGATTTAGTGATGAACTAGGGTCACAAAGAAGGCAGGTTTTTGATCTGTTAAAAGAAAAAAAGGTTTTGAGAGATAGGGTTTTGGAACCACTTATGAGAGTGGCGGCAAGAGAAATTAAAGATTTTGCCAAGCCTTTGGAAGTCAATTTGAATAGTGGGAAGGAGATTTTCTGGAAATGGTATTTGATTAAAAATGAGGAAGCTGTAAGTTTAATAAAAGAATTGTTGAAACCAAGGGAGCCGGAACCTAAAGTAAAGAAGGAGGAAGTGGTTCCTGAACAAGAAATTAAAGCTGAACCTCCTAAAGAGGAACCAAAGGTTGAGGAGAAGAAAGTTGAGGTAAAAGAAGAACCTAAAGAGGAACCAGTTAAAGAATATCCTAAGCCAGTGGTGAAAGAGGAACCAGTTCAAAAAGAAGTTAAAGAAATTATTCCAAAACCAGAGATCAAAGAGAAACCAGCACAAGAAAAGCAGGATGTTTTTGAGATACAGAGAGGTAAAACCTCTGGTGCCTCTACAGGGGAGAAGAAAGAAGTGGTCAAGAAAGAGACACGAGAAGAGCAAAGCTCTTCGGTGTCTCAGAAACGGAAAGTTTCTGAGATTAAAAGTGAGTTCTTTGAAAAGGTCAAGAGTTATTTAAATTTGAAAAATATTAAAATTGAGGAGCACCAGGTTCTGCGGAAAACTGAGATTAATCTGGTGTTGAGTGTGCCAACAGCAGTGGGAGAAATCTCGTATTATGCCAAGGCCAAAGGCAAGAAGAAGTGCAATGACAAGGATGTTTCCTCGGCTTTTTTAGAAGGACAAATAAAAAAGATGCCAGTTTTATTTTTGTATGGTGGCGAAATTACCAAGAAAGCAGAAGAAATGTTGGGACAAGATATATTTAAAAACTTGATTCTATTACACTTAGACTGATGGGAATTAAATTAAAAGACCTGGCTTCAATTAAAGAAACTAGTATAGATGATTTACATGGAAAGATCTTAGCAGTTGATGCCCACAATATTTTATACCAATTTTTGACAACTATCCGCCAAAGAGACGGCAGTTTGTTGATGAATTCAAAGGGCCAAGTGACTTCTCATTTGAATGGTTTGTTTTACAGAACAACTAAATTAATGCAAAAAGGATTGAAATTGGTTTTTATCTTTGACGGTAAGCCGCCGGAAATTAAAAGCAAGGAGTTAGAAAAAAGAAAGGCTCGGAAAATTGACGCCAAGGCCAAATTTGAAGTGGCCAAGGAAAAGGGTGAAGAAGCTGAGATGAGGAAGTATGCTTCACGGACAACCCGTTTGACACCAGAAATGATTGAAGAGTGCAAGAAATTGTTGGAAATTTTGGGTTTGCCGGTGATCCAAGCACCTTCAGAAGGAGAGGCGCAGGCGGCTCAGTTGGTCAAGGATAAAAAGGCCTGGGCAGTGGTTTCACAAGATTTTGATAATTTGTTGTTTGGGTGTCCACGGGTGGTGCGTAATCTATCTGTTGGCGGTCGGCAGAAGAAAATTGGGTCTTTGGGCTGGCAAGTTGTGAAGCCAGAATTGATTTCTCTTTCGGAAACATTAAATGAATTAGGGATTGATCAAGAGCAGTTGATTGTTTTGGGGGTTTTGGTAGGCACTGATTACAATATTGGTGGTGTGCCCGGAATCGGTCCAAAAAAAGCTTTGAAATTGGTTAAAGAGGTTGAAGATTTTGATGAAATTTTTGAGAAAGTTGAGTGGAAGAAGTATTTTGATATGGATTGGAAGGAAATTTTTTATACCATCAAAAAAATGCCTGTTTCTAAAGATTACTCCCTGAAATGGGGGGAAGTGGATATTCACAAATTAAGGGAAATGTTAGTGGATGATTATGAATTTTCAGGGGAAAGAGTTGACAATCAAATCAAAAAGTGGCTGAAAGAAAAAGAAGGGAAAAAACAGAAGGGTTTGGGAGAATGGGTTTAGTTGTTAAAGTTGGTTTGAAGGAAGGTGAAAAGGTCAAGAGATTTTTGATTAAGAAAGGTCTGTTGAATGGAGATTATGAAATTGAGAGAGAAGGTAAATTTATTTTTTTGCCGGCTAGGGCATCAATTTCATCGATAAAGACGACCTCAACC
>JBHPDN010000018.1:0-13404 GCA_042577865.1 Nanobdellota archaeon | reverse complement strand
AATTTAATCCCCATTTCAATAAATTTTTTCTCATTCCCAGAAGGAAAAACAACATCCGTTTTCATTTTAAAGTATAACTCAACCTTTCATTTAAATTTTTCTAAAGTTTTCATTAAACTGCAAAACTTGCAGATTTTGTTCCGGCTCACTTCACCACATTTCTCGCAATAAACCACCTTCTTCTCTTCCAATTTTATTTTAGGAGAAATTTGTAAAAAATTCCTTACCAGATTGTCTTTAAAATCTGGGTGGTTTTTTTCCAGTTGATCCAATTCTTCTCGGATTTCCCTTCTAAAAACCCCACTTGAACAAGGGCACTTATCGTAGAGTACTGGAAATTCCATTAATTCAGAATATTTTCTCACATCTTCATTCAAACAAAAAAACAAAGGTTTTATTCGAGGAATAAATTTCTTATTCTTAATCACTCCAGTCTTAGGTCGCTGCCCTAAATTCAAACCAATATTATTTTTCAAAAAATTCATCAGCATAGTTTCAGCTTGGTCGTCAAGGTTATGGCCTGTAACTATTTTATCAACCCCCAATTCTTGGGATTTTTTATTTAGCAGCCATCTCTTAATCACCCCACAAACAGTGCAGGTTTTTAATTTTTGGTCGGCTCCTATCTTAGATCGGAGATAACACATTGACCCCCCTAAAACTTCCCGAACAGAGACCACATGCAATTTAATCTTTTCTTGCTGGCAAAAACTCTTGACATTGTCTAAATTTCTTTGAGACCAGCTGCCAATTAATAAATCAATCATCAACCCTTCTACCCAGTAACCAAATTTCTTGAGTAAATAAAGAACCGTCGTACTGTCCTTGCCCCCGGAACAAGCCACCAAAACTTTGTCCTTCTTATTCAAGAGTTTATAATCTTTAATGGTCTTCAAAACTTTTTTTTCAAAATCCCTTATCCACAAATCTTTATTCATTTTCAAATTTAGTTAACATTTTTTCAATCTCTTTCTGATCATAAGCCACTAATGGCTTTAAAACAGGTAAATCAATATTCCAATCCTTAAACTCTTCTTTTTCGCCAGTGACCAAAGCCAGACATTTTTCTTTGATTAAAAACTCATTCAACAGTTCCTTTTCTTGAATTTTCTTCAATTCTAATTTTTTTGATGAATACTTTTGTAAAAGATCCAAACCAGTATCTTCATAACTAAAAACCACCAAATCACATCCCCTTTTCATCATCAGCAAGCCGGCTAGAATTGAGCCCCCATCTTCAATCAACAAACCAACCTTTCCTTCCACCCCCACAGGTAGACCACCAAAACAATCAAAAGTCTTGGTAAAAATATAGGCCCGATTGTCAATCATTTCAATTCCAATTGTCAAATCTGGATGTGATAAATCAACTTTCTTATCAAAATTTTCCAAAACAAACTCCCCAATTAGTTCATTAACCTGTTGAGAATTAAATTCAAAATTAGTTGACATGCGTTTGGTTGAGACAGCAAAAGATTCAAATTTTTCTTTTTTTACTAAATCTAAAACAATCTCTTTGATTTTTTCCATTCGAAGATCAACTTCAACAGCCGGAGAAAAGGAGATTAAACCAAAAATTCTTTTCAAATTAACATCATCATTGACTAAAATCCTGTTTCTCTTTCGAAGAACCCCCACCCCAAACATTTGTTTTATGTTTTCAACTAGTCTTTTCTCAAAATTCAGGCGGTTTTTCCCTTTCAAAAAAATTTCTCCATAACGGCCGATTAAAACCATATTTTTACTTAAAAAACAACCACTTTTAAAGTTTTTGTTTTTTTCTATATTGAAAAGAATTAAACAAAAACAAGTTAAAATAATTTCCTATGGACAAAAATTTAGGCCTTTTATCGACGATAACTCCACTAGAAACCAAGGAGGTCTACCTTATCCAACCTAGGTTTTATAATTAAATTAACTATTTAAATAAGAGAACTCTTTCATTTATAAAGGAATATTTAAATACTTTTCCCTCATTTATAAATAAATTAACTTGTGGGGTGGTCATTTATGGCTAAAAAATCTAAATCAAAAACCGTTAAAACAAAGAAAACCAAAGCTAAACCTAAAAAAACAAAGAAAACCAAAGCTAAACCTAAAAAATCTACCAAAGCAGTAAGAATTACCAAAAACGAAGAAAAAAAGATTGCTGTTGTTAATATTGTTGTTAGTTCCAGTCTTGAACAGGATATTCCATTAGAAAAAATGGCCGCAACCTTGTCCAATACAGAATACAATCCAGAACAGTTCCCTGGCTTAGTCATTAGAATCAAAGAACCAAAAACCAGCGCTCTTATTTTCTCATCTGGAAAAATTGTCTGTACTGGTGCCAGAAGTTTGGAAGATGTTGAGCGAAGTATTGAAAAGATTATCAAAAGTTTGAAAAAAATTGATATTGAAATTAAGATTAAACCAAAAATTACTGTTCAAAACATTGTTGCTAGTGGCAGTATTGGTATGGATTTAAACCTCAACACTTTGGCTATCAAGCTGCCTAACACCGAGTATGAACCAGAACAGTTTCCAGGGTTAGTTTACAAACTCAAAGGGACCAAAGCAACTTTCTTGTTGTTCACCAACGGTAAGATTGTCTGTACTGGAACTAAAACAGAGGATGAAGTTTACAAGGCTCTTGACAAGTTAATTGAAACCTTGCAAAAATTCAAATAAGTGAAATGAATGCCACTGAGCAAATAAAAAAAGTTCAGGAATTCATTGAGCAGCATCACTACGCTGAGATTCTAGAGACAGTTAGGAAAGGATTGAATCACTTTGTAGTTGATTTTTCTGACTTGATGAAATTTGATACAGATCTTGCTGAAGAATTCTTAGAGTCTCCAGAAGATATCTTGGCCGCTGCTGAGATGGCTATCAAGGAGTTTGATTTGCCTAAAAAGGTTAAAAAATTTCATTTCAGAGTTAGGAATCTTCCAGAAGGACAGAAAATCTTAATCAGAAACATCAGAAGCAAGCATTTGAGAAAATTTGTTTGGATGAATGGTGTTGTTAGACAAAAGTCAGATGTTCGTCCGGAAGTTACCATGGCTAAATTTGAATGCCCAAGTTGTGGCAATGTCATTCCCGTACTTCAACTGGAAAATAAATACCGTGAACCTTCTCGCTGTAGTTGCGGGCGCAAAGGTAAATTTAAGGAATTAGATAAGGAGCTTATTGATTGCCAGGGTTTAGTTTTGGAGGAAGCACCCGAAGATCTAGATGGAGGAGAACAGCCTAAAAGAATCAATGTTTTTCTCAAGAATGATTTGGTTAGCCCTCTTAATGAAAGAAGAAGTAGTCCGGGCAGCAAAATTAGAATCGTTGGTTGGATTACTGAAATCCCTGTCTCTTTAAGGAGTGGCGGTCGCAGCACTAAGTTTGACCTCTTAGTTGAAGCTAACCAGATGGAGCCAATTGAAGAAGATTTTAGCAATTTGGCCATTACTGAAGAAGAGGAAGAAGTGATTAAAGAACTTGCCAAAGATCCAAAAATCTATCAAAAACTTATCAGTTCTCTTGCCCCATCAATTTATGGCCATCAAAGAATCAAGGAGGCTCTCCTTCTTCAATTAGTTGGTGGAGTCAGAAAAGTTAGACCCGATGGAATTATTACCAGAGGAGATATGCACGTTCTTCTTATTGGGGATCCTGGTGCTGGAAAATCTCAATTACTCAAAAGAGTTACTAAGATCGCTCCTAAAGGCCGTTATGTTACTGGTAAGGGTGTTAGCGGAGCTGGTTTGACCGCTGCCGTAGTTAAAGATGAATTCCTTGGTGGATGGTCTCTCGAAGCTGGAGCTTTAGTTTTAGCCAACAAAGGGTTTGTTATGATTGATGAAATGGACAAAATGTCGAAAGAAGACCGTAGTGCTATGCATGAGGCACTGGAACAGCAAACCATCAGTATCAGTAAAGCAAATATTCAAGCTACTCTTAGAGCCGAAACCACAGTTTTAGCTGCCGCTAACCCAAAATTTGGCCGGTTTGACCCTTATGATATTCTCGTGAAACAAATTGATCTTCCCCCAACCTTAATCAACCGTTTTGATTTAATTTTCCCAATCAAAGATTTACCGGACCAGCACAAAGACGAAGCTTTGGCCAAACACATTCTTGGTTTGCACCGTGACCCATCTAAACAGGACTGTGAGATTGAAACAGATCTTCTTAGGAAATTTATTTCTTATGTCAGACAAAGATGTCAGCCTCAGATTTCTGACCAAGCATTCGATGAAATTAAGGATTATTATGTTCACATGCGTAGTCAGGGTGGAGGGGAAGAAGCCGGTCTTAAATCCATCCCCATTACTGCCCGACAATTAGAAGCTTTAGTTAGATTGTCAGAAGCGTCAGCCAAAATCAGACTTTCCAGCAAAATTCTTAAAAAAGATGCTCGCCGGGCTATTGATTTATTGGAATACTGTCTTTCTCAGGTTGCTAAAGATATGGAAACTGGTCAGATTGACATTGACAGAATTGGTAGTGGCATTACCGCTACCCAACGTAACAAGATTACTATAATTAAGGAACTTATTTCTGAACTGGAAAATAAATTAGGTAAAACTATTCCCATTGACGATCTGATTGAGGCTGCTAATCAAAAGGGTTTGGGTGATGAAGATATTGAAGAGACTATTGAAAAATTAAAGCGTTCTGGAGATATTTTTGAACCACGCCGTGGTTTTATCCAGAGAATTTAAGATGGAAGTTTCTCAAAAAAGGCAAGTTGCCTATAAAATCAAGATTAGGGACATTTTAGATAGTCAGTACTTCCAGGAAGAGGGATGGAAACCCAATTACTTGCTTACTAAAGATAATCAAAAAATTTCCCGAGTCAACATCTTGGCCATTGTTATCAGTAAAACATTGGATGCTCAAAAAAACATCCTTATTGATGATGGTAGTGGCAAGATTACCTTAAGAATTTTTGAACCGCTTAAAAACGAACCAGAAATCGGTGATCCCATCCTGGTTATCGGTCGTCCCAGGGAGTTTAATCAGGAAAAATTTATTGTGCCTGAGACCGTCAAAAAAATAAAAAATCCTCGTTGGATTGAGGTCAGAAAAAAAGAATTAAACTTTATTCCATCTCAACCAACTACCCCCAAAGAAGACGCTCCACCCATTCAAGATTCATCAGATCTCCCTCTAGAAAATCTTTTTTCATTAATTAAAAAACTCGACCAGGGCTCTGGTGCTGACATCGAAGAGATTCTTAAACAATCCAACCTTGATCAGACCGAAGAACTTATTGAACAGTTATTAAAAGAAGGGGAAATTTTCGAAATACAACCTGGCAGGATTAAAATCTTAAAATGACTTGCTCCTGATCAGGTGCAAGTCGTCCAAAAAAGAATGAATTCTTTTTTCAGAATAAGGCAGGGGTTACATAAACTTCTAATAAACCCGCTATAACTAAAATTGCCAGAGCAATCAGAATTAATTCTGAGGCATCAAAAATAACTTTTTCTCTTTTTTCTTTAAAGACATCATGTTTAATTACTGCTACCGAAATAATACCACCTGCCAAACCCCCCACAAAATAAGCCAAGACTTCTGGTATTCCATGGATGGCGTATCTTAAAAAACCCATAGAAAAAATATGAAAATATCCTGCTAATTTCCCCAGCCCGACCGCCTGAGCATAGTGGGCTAAATTTTGTCTGATAAAGTTGCCCATGGCCGCTGCAATCACTGAAGCATTCCAAGTTAGGATAAAAATAGCTCCCACACCATACAAAAAAGCAAACAAGACACAAAAAATCAAAACTCTGACATTATTCAATAAAATTTTGAGAAAAATATCAAACTGGACACTGTTTCCCGAAATTTGATTATTGATGTTGGCAATAGTTGTTGTCTGGGAGGAAAAAAGAGTCTCCACCATTGTTGACGGTAAAAAAACATACCACAAAGTTAGTGCTACTGTAAAACCCAAAAAAAGTAGAATTAAAAAAGTAAAGACCTTGCCGTGTTCCTTTAAGATTTTAAAATTATTCTTAAATTTAAAATTAATCTCTTCCTCATGCCTCATTGTAAAATAAAGTAAGGGCACGCAGGCCAGAGTAATCAAAAAAACCATAATCAAACTTGAATATTCAGGAAAAACCCAGAAAGACAAAAAGAGTGCAATCGAGGAATAGAACAATCCAAGAAAAAAGGTTTCCCAAGGTTTGTGCTTTGCGTTAAATGGATTAATCAATGACTCCAAAACCATAAGTAAGACAAATAGATTTGATTTTATAAATATTGCGGAAGTTTTTTAAATTATCTGGTTCTTGAATAGCAACATGGTCAAAAAATATGAAGATTTGCTCAAAAAGGCTCAGTCAGAATTGCCAGAAACAATAGTCACCTCTGAAAGGTTCAAAATTGAAAAAATCAAGGGACATCTCGAAGGCAAGAAGACAATTTTAGTTAATTTTCATCAGGTAGCTCGTTCTGTTAATCGGGAGCCAGAGCACATGCTTAGGTTTCTTTTGAAAGAACTGGCCACCCCAGGAAAGATTATGAAAGACCGTGTTATTTTAGGGGCCAAAATTCCTGCTTCTCAAATCAACAAAAAAATCAAACAATATGTTAGTGAATTTGTTCTTTGTCCTGAGTGTGGCAAACCAGACACCAAAATAATCATCAAAAAAGAACTCCCCTACATTAAATGTCAGGCTTGCGGTGCTGAACATATTATCAAAAGTCTAAAATGATTGTTGCTAAACTCCATCAAAATCCAGACGGACAAAAAATTCTTGCTCTTTGTGACAAAAATTTGCTCGGTAAAAAATTTGAAGAAGGTAACCGACAGCTTGATCTCACCTCTAATTTCTATCAAGGAGAGGAAAAGTCAGAAGAAGAAATTAAAGAACTTATTAAAGACGCCTACATCATCAATCTTGTCGGTCAGGAAAGCCTCGATCTCATAAAAAAACTTAATCTCGTTGAAGAAGAACACATCATTAGAATTAATAATATCCCTCATGCTCAAATAGTTCTAGTTAGGGGGGAATAATCACCCAAACCAAGCACCCATTGTCTCCTGCTTTTCTTTCTCTTTCCCAAACAAACCTTCAATCCTGTCTTTCAACAAATGAAGTGTCTGATTCAAATAAGCACCCACATCAAACTGCCGTGACAACGACAAACTTGGCTCTAAATATTTCACAATTGAACCTTCTGAAATAGTAAATAAAATCTTTCCACCACAAGAACAAACACCTGAAAGGGGCGGACGACGAAACTTTTCATTGCATTTGACACACCTAAACCGTTGCATCGAAAACTTACGCAAATTACCTTTGATGTCTTTCAAAAAATGTTTTTCAATGACTAATTTGGCCACCCCATCAGTATCTACTGCCCTAATCCTCTCTGCTAAACCCATCTGCCCTTTTAACTTGTCTTCCATAGTCGGAATTGTTTTGTAGGCCGAGCATTTTACTCCCGAATTGATATTACTTACATTGTGAGTAAAACCCATTTTCTCATATTGTCCTTCTTCCCCCAATCTATGCTTAATTTGTTCAATTTTGATATCCCATGGTTTTTTGTACTGACCCGCCGCCTCATATAATTCCAAGGGATAGTTCCAGACAATATCCAACCCATGAGATTGATCATCAACTTCACTTGGAATCAATCGGTAAGTCAGAACTAAAGGAGAGTCCATTGTTTTAGCTCCTCGAGTATTGGGTAAATAATGCCGGGAAAAATTCAACAAAGCATCCATTAACAGCATCACACAACATTCGTCACCATCACAGTCTCTTCTTAAACCAGCGTGCCACAAAGGATGGGCATAACAAGCCTGGGCTTCAGAAAAACCAATAATTCTCCCTATTAAACCGGCTGAAATATGGGGTGCCAAGCCAATGACTAAATGACCAACTAAATCTTTTGAAGATTCAATCTTATAGAATCTTTCCAACCCATAAAATTTCTCCAAAAGTTCATCCACAAAATGAGCTACTCGTAGCAAAACTTCATTAGCTGATTCATCTAAAGAGTGTTGGCCAGATGGTAAGATAATATCTTGTGGTTTTAATTCCAACACTTGTTGGTTATCAGTTAATTCTTTTCCATGAATATCTTTTTCATAACCCAGTTCTTTTAATCTCACAACATCAGTCCCTATTTCTAATGGTTTAAAATGGGTTAAGGGAAGTTCGGTCATATCATAACGGGTTGTTCCGTCTTTATTGACATAAATTTCATGTTTAGCTCTTAATACTCCTTTAGCCAAATGTTCCACCACATGATCTTTGTTGGAAGTTCCTCTTACTCCTTTAATCAAATCAGGATAAGTTTCAAAATTTAGATTCTTTAAAGCCATATCAAAATAATGTTTAATATCTAAATCTTGTTTTTTAAAAGTGGTGTGTTTACTTCTTGAACATTCTTCTTTATCAGTTTCTCCACAAAAAGGACAATAAAAAATACCCACCGTCTTGGTTCCGCATTCTTCACAAGCAGAATAAATTGTTTTTTTCTGACATTGGGGGCAAAAACACAAAGGAAATTCGGCTCTGATAAATCCAGTTTCTAAGGCAGATTGAAATGATCTCAATCTGTCTCCTTCCTTCCCCACAGGAAACAAAACATGGGGGCTGCCTGTTAATTTCCTCATTTTAGCTTTTTCCGGACGCCCCATTCTTGCTCCTATGAATGTTCCGCCCTTGTCTTTAACAATCACTCCTGCCAATTTATTTACCATATCTAGGACTGTTTCACCAGTGATTTCCTCACCTTTATCCAAACCCAAACAGACATAAACTGCCTGAGCCACATTTCCTTCCAAGACTACAAACTCATTATTGACCACCAAATGGGGGATGCCCAAAATTTCAAGACTTCTTTTGGCTGCTTGATTTTTTTCTTTCAGAGCCAGAACAATTTTCTCAACCAATTTTTCTTTCTTAATCTCAGCCGAGTCAAACCACCTTACTAATTCCAAAAACTCTTCCTTACCAATACTTTGCCAGAAGTAAGTAAAAACAGGGTGTAGGGGAATTTTTAATTCTCGGGCGATTTTATATGCCAAGTCAAAGTTGGGTTTTTCTTTAAATGAATTTTTAGTAATTTTTTCCAAATCAGCCTTATCAACACCCAAAAACTCAGCAAGTTTTTCTAAATCAATACTGCCAAACATTTCCACCATTGACTTTTCTAACTCTTGAATCCACCACTCTTCACAGTAACCCACTGGTACTAGTTTGTGGCCGTTTTCAGAAAAATCCCCATAAGAATACAAAATGTCCCCTAAATAAATTATTTCTTCAACTTGGCTCAAAATTTCCTTGGGTTCACTAACCCCATCCAACCTAACAACCGAACCATTTTGCAATTTGACAATTGGCCCTTCAATAGTATCACACACTGTCAAAGCTGTAGCCTTGCCTGGTCTTTCGGTTTTTAATTGTGTTCCAATAGCAATATATTTGTTTAACACATACATTGTTGCAGGATGTAAACATGCTGAAGAAAAACCAGAAGCCCTGGCCCTTCCATATCTCAACCTAAAACCACCGTTCCTCAAAGGATAGGATAAAACCGGCCGGCCGGCCACCAAATCAGTTATGTAAGTGTAATTAGGTTCAATCTCTTGGGTGGTTGCTTTCTTTTTTTCATGGGCCTTAATTTTTTTCTGTAGTTGCAAAAACTCGCTCAAAAAATCCCACTCCAAATCAAAATCTTTTCCCCAGACACTCAAACGTTTCCAAATCTTTGGTGCTTTCTGTGAAATACCTTCAGCTAAAACCAAACACATCCCACCCCTAATCCTATTGGTCTCTACCCTTGCCAAATCCTTATAATTTGAAACATCAAGTTTTTCGGTTGGATCACCACTTATCTCTACCGGCACATTTTTAACTAAAAATTTGATCTCATCATCAGAAGGGTGATATTGTAAATTGGTTATTCTTTCATGATAATCATGAATTTCTGTAGCATAACGATTAATCTCCTCTTCTGTTGGGTCATAAGGGGCATAACCCATTTGCACCCTGATGTAGTCTGACAAGATAACAGAGGTAGCAGCAGCCGTTCCTCCTGCTCCCCTTACCGGACCGGCATAATGTATTGAAAAATATTCTTTTCCATCGTGCCTTTTTTTAATTTTCAAACCAATAAAACCCTCTAGTGGCGCAGAAACAATGCCCAAAGTTAGATAAGCAAAACCAACACGAATAGCTATTTCCATTGCTTCTTCCTTAGACTTAAACTTGCAGAATTTCTCCTGTGCCACTTCCAATGAAATTTTAAATCCTACCCTCCAATCCAGAAGATTATATTCTTCTTCCAACTCCTTGATTCTTTGAGTAATATTTGAATCTAAAATTTGAGGGGCCACCGAAGAGATTAATCCTGTTACTCTTTCAGCCATATCTTTGGCCAAAGGAATATTTACTGTATCTTCAGGATCTAAACCTTTTTTTCTGGCTTCGGTTGCTAAATCATAAGCGCTAAGAAGATTTTTTTCTATCAAATCAAAATACTTTTCCATTTCTGGGCTGTTTTTCATTTTAGATAAAATTT
This sequence comes from Nanobdellota archaeon, assembly GCA_042577865.1. Lineage (GTDB taxonomy): Archaea > Nanobdellota > Nanobdellia > Woesearchaeales > JAGLXL01 > JBHPDN01. The sequence goes on along the minus strand of JBHPDN010000018.1, from coordinate 2,877 downwards.
AGGAATTTAATTTCTCTTGTTTGAAGATTAATAATTGGAATTTTGCCTGGTTCTGGTTCATGGCCCACCTTTTCTTGAAAACTTGTTTTGGCTTGCCAGCAGCTGCCGCAAACAATTGTAATATTCCGATAATTGGTTGCTCCGGGTTTATGGATGTGGCCAGTCACAACCAAATCAGGAATTTTATTGATTACTAAAGGATCTTCAACAGCATCTGGAATATACAAAGTAGAAGAATGGCTCGGTGCTAAATGTCTTTTCTTCAATAAAAACTTAAGAATCAAATGGGGTTTATCCATGGCTTTGTTTAATCTCAATTTATCAACTTGAGTATAATAATAATCCAAACTATAACCATGATAAAGCAGTACATCCAATCCAGAAAAATTTTCAGAAGCATGAATAGTCACTGTTGCGGGATTGCTTACAAAAGTAGTATTTGGCAAATCAAACAAAGGTTTGGCAAAATCTTTGGCTAAAATAGGTTGTGGTTCAGCCAGCCTTAATGCGTCGTGATTACCGGCGCAGATAATTAATTGTTTGTCAGCCGGGATTTGTTTCAATAAATTAGCGCATTCTTCATATTGTTTGTAAATATCTTTGATAACTAATTCAGATTCTTGACTAGGATAAATTCCTACCCCATCTACCAAATCCCCACAAATAAAAATATATTTAGTTTTTTTGGCCATTTCTTTTTGTTTTTCATTGCCCACTTCTCCATTAATCCATTTTAAAAAACGATCAAAACCATCGGGCAAAAAATCAATTGAGCCCACATGAATATCGGCTAAAACCAAAGCATAAACTTCATCTGGTGTTTTTTTCAAATCTTTATTAAAAGGGATATCCGGCCAAAAAAGTTTATTGGTAAAAACAATTTTATCTCCATTCATACCAGTCAAACCAATTACTTCATCCAAAACCAAATCCTTGGCTTCCTCAAAAAGTTCTGGATTTTTTTTACTGACTAACACTTTAATCGAACCCGTCAGGTCTTCAACTTTGAGTAAAAGGTTTCCGTTACTTGTCAAGTTTTTCTCTACAATCATCCCAATCAAAGCCACATTTTCCCTCTCAGTTTTTTTAATAATCCTATTAATAGAAACAACATCCAAAAGCTCCTGTCTATTTCTTAAAATCTTTTCTAAGGCCTTGTAACGGTGAATAAAATAACGGACAAAATCCTGCACCCCATATTTTTTAGTTTTCTTGTCATATGATTGTAAAATGGATGTTCTGCCGCCACCTGAAAACTCCACCCCCACTTTTTCTTTTTCCACCAAACCATAATCAGAATAATTATTTTCCTTGCCCAACTCTAAAAGAACTCTTTGTTTATCAAATTCTTGCCAGTCAATCTCTTTTTTCTCTTTTAACAAGGAAAAATTTTCTTTGTTCAAAATAAGAAAATCTTGAGGCCAGTCAATCTCTAAGGTTTTATCATCAATCTCTTTTAAAATATCATCACTTAACAGAACTTTCCTTTCCAAAAAATTATTAATTTTGTTTTTAAGCAATAATAACTGTTCCATTTAAACTAACCCAAGAGATTTATTTAATATGTCTTTTATTTTTTCTAGAACCGATTCTGTAATCATCAAAGAAATCTCTCTTGTTCGGCCATATCTTCCTTTAGAAATAACTTTTGCATTAATAATCCCTAACATATCCAATTCGGCAATAATATCAGAAACTCTCCTTTGTGTCAGGGGCCTTAAATTTGTTTTTTGACATACTTTTTTGTAAATTTCATATATTTCGCCAGTAAAAAATGTTTTTTTCTTAGTTGAGGATAAGATGACAGCATAAAGGGTTGTTTGAAATTGTTTTGGTTGGTTTAATGTTATATCTACCATTCTGTCTCTTTCAATTTTTTCTTCAGCTAAATCAATATGTTTAATTTCAACAATGTTGTTGCCCTCTCTTTCGGCTAATTCTCCAGCCACCCTCAAAAGTTCCAAAGCTCGACGGGCATCACCATGTTCCCTGGCCGCATAAGCAGAACACTTCTCAATCACCCCTGGCTTTAAAACCCCTTTTTGAAATGCTTGGTCAGATCTTTTTTTTAGAATGTCTTGAAGCTGTAAGGCATTATAAGGTGGAAACAACAACTCTTCTTCAGACAAACTACTCTTAACCCTTGGATCTAGATTATCGGCAAAAATCAAATCATTAGAAATCCCCACAATAGCTATTTTAGAGTTTTTTAATTCAGAATTAATTCGGGTTAAGTTGTATAAAATCTCATCGCCCGCTTTTTTAGCCAATTGATCAATTTCATCCAAAATTAAAACCACAATTTGTTTTTGGCTGTCTAATGCATCATAAAAAATTCTGTAAACCTCATCTGTAGGTAAACCTGTAGGGGGGATGGCTTTCTTGAATTCCCTGCTTAATTGAGCCACCAGACGATATTCTGTATCAGCAATTTTTTTTAACTTACAATTTAGATAAAAAATTTTTAAAGGGATATTATTTTTATTGGCTGTTTCTTGCATCAACCCAGTTACATACTTGGCCGCCAAAGTTTTGCCTGTTCCGGTCTTTCCATAAATAAATAGATTGGAGGGGTTTTCAAATCTAAGGGTTGGAGCCAAAATATTGGCCATTTCCTCAATTTGTTTGTCTCGATGGGGGATTTGTTCTGGTGTATAAACCGCCTGTAAAACTTTTTTATCTGAAAACAGAGGCTGACGCTTAAGAAAATTATCAAAAAAAACATTCATTTTATCCAATCCCATCTTTCCCCCCCACTTCTTTTGGAAAACCCAAACAAAAAAAAGAAAACACCCCAACTTTATAAATTATTTCAATTTGAAAAATAGAATTGGTTAATTATATATAATATAATATATTATTTAATATATATAATAA
>JBHPDN010000017.1:0-14926 GCA_042577865.1 Nanobdellota archaeon | reverse complement strand
GATGTTGGTGATGTCAAAATCTGTGTATTCTCCATCTGTAACACTGATGTTCAAATAAGATATACCAAACTCATCTGGAGCTGGTGTACTACAATTAATGTATTGATTAGAAACTAAGGCACAATTGATTAATGATGAATTAGTTTGACTGACAAGTGTATAATTTAATTCGGTCAAATTATGGTCGCTGTCATGAGTGTGATTGTGAAGGTTAATCCAATTTTCGGGAGGAGTCGTATCTTCTGCAGTGCTTTGATTTGAGACATTTTCAAGAACAGGAGGATCGTTGATATTAGTTATATTCAAGATTAAACTATTGGAAGTGTTGCTTAGTCCGTAAGGATCAGTACCAGTAAAACTAATTGTTCTGGTGCCATACCAGTCAGAATCTGGGATGAAAGTGATTACTTTGTTGGAATTGTTAATATTAACAGTAATGTTTTGGACAGCTGAAGCAGTGTAATTTATTTCAAAACTCTCAGGATCGGTGAAGTAATTAGAAAGATTGAGAGTGTGCTGACTATCTTCTGACCAAGTTTGGTCAGGAATGGTTGAATAATATGGATAATAGTTTAGATAATATGGTGAATTGGTGTTATTGTAACCAGAACAGTTTAAGCTATCACAAACAAAAGAGAACCAATTGTAATTTGTTTGGGTTTCACCAGTGGTGTCATGATAACAACTAGCAACAGTATCTGTAGCAACAAAAGATGATTGACAAACTAATGTATCCGAACAAGTACCATTCTGACTGATTGATGAAGAATTACAAATGACAAGTTTGTAATTATCCCAATTTGGATCGGTAGCATTGACAGAGAACCAAACATTAGTTCCAATGTTGGTTGGGTTGGAAACTGTGGAATGATCATCTGTAGCATTAACAAATTGGGGTGGCAGATTGTTGACAGCAACCGTTAAACTCCAAGTTGCAGAAGCATTGTTTTCACTTGTATCATAACAAAGAACCGACCAATTGTAATCTCCATTAACTAAAAATTTAGTGAAATTGTTTTGGGTGTTGTTGGTAATGTTGGAATCTGTTTGATCTAAAACATCGTTGACGTACAAGGAACAGTTGAGAACTCCTCGATTATCTGAAACATTATATTGAAAAATAGTGGAATGGAAAGTTTGAGTGGTATCATTAGCAGGTGAGATAAGGGTGATGTTTGGGGGTGTTGTATCTCCTTTGGCTAAACTGAAATTATTGATTATTTGCAGACCTGTGCCGTTTTCAATAGTGATTATTGTTGATACAGCAGAACCTTCAAATGGACTAACTGTAGAACCATTGGCCTCTGCCCAGATAGTATCTCCTACACTCCAATCACAAGATTGGGTGATGTTATCCGCTCTTTTAAGATTGTCTAAATTAGTAGTGTACGAACCATCAGTACTGCTCAAAACAGACGGTAAGGTGAAACAAGGATTAGCAGCTGGATTAGAGATGTTAACATAGACTATAACTGTGGCGTTGATAGCTGGAGTAGCATCATCATATTTTAAAACAAAACCAGCAATTGGTTTTGCTCCTCCTGTAATGGTCATACCTGGTTCAAGAATGTTGAAAGACATGCCGGTAATTTTTCCCGCCAAGGAATTGAAATTAGAGCTAATGCTGTGTTGAGTTTCTTGATCTGCAATCTGCCAACTTAAGCAAAGAGTGGTCAGTAAGATAACCAAGACTAAACTCCCATAACTTATTATCTTACTTGCCATAAATCACCTTTTTGATTTTATTAATTTTTTCGTTGTCATTTAATTTGTAAAGGTTTAGTTTTCCAACAGGAATTGACTCAACAAAACCTTTTTTAGCTAGTTTTTTAACAATACGTTGGGTCGAAGAAACAGGAACTTTTGAAATTTGAGCAATGGATTTGAGATGAAAAATTTTATTTGGGTTTTTAAGAAAACTTTTGAAAATAAGCCAAACTTTAGTTTCTACTAATCCTTCTAAGCTAATCCCTTCCAATTTACGCTTAGAAAGTTCTGTTTCCTTTTAAATATTTCTATTTTTGGTTTATTTTATTTAAAATATTTATTTAAAATTTATTAATGATTTTAGAAAACCATATGTGGTTTTCTTTAGATTAAAAAAAGAATTTATTGTTCTTTCTGTTTTTTTGCAAATTGTTTCTTAGCCACTCTAAAAATTAAATAAGCCAGAATAAGGGCAAGAATGACAATCAAAATTATTTCAAAAGGCAAGTAACTTGTCTCTGCGATTGGTGAAGGAAGCTCTATAAGTTCTACTGTTTCTGGTTTAACAGAGAATTTTTGCATTTCTGAAACACCAATCAAGTTTCCTTGATGATAGATGAATGCTTGAATTTTGTATTGGTTTGGTTTTAAATTTTCTAAATCAAAGGTATATCTTAAATCAAGGGAATCTTCAAGAATCATTTTATCAGAGATGGTATCAATTGGAATTTCATTCATTAATTCTGACAAAATAACTTTGATTTCTATTTCACCTTGAATATTGTTTAATAAATCCAAACTTAAATCAGCGATGTTTTCTCCAGCTTTTGAAAGTGATATATCAATTTCTGGAACATCAATTTGGATTGGAGTTTCTTGGGATGATGAAGAACTGGAACCACTTCCACTCCCAGAAGAGGGTTGGGTTGGTGTTGTTATACTCAATTCACTTAATCTTTGCAAGCCTGTACCTGAGGCAACGGTTTCAACTTCTGATTGTTGGTTATCAAATTCATACCAAATTTGATCTCCTATTTTCCATTGATTACCACAACCAACTTCAGGAAATTCCTGGAAAACTAAGTTAGCTAAATTAGTAGCAAAAGAACCGTCTGATCCGGTGATGATTGGTGGGTTGACAGTGCAAAGTTCTTTATTACCTAAAAAATCAACTTCAACAAATAAATCAACATTACCTGTCTGGCCATTGATTTTTCCAGCAATAGGTTTGGAGACTGCTAAAACAGAACTGACTAACAAAACCAAGACAAAAATCCAGATGATTGATTTTTTCATTTTAGTTAAAGCAATTTGATAGGCATAAGGCATGAGTGTAATTTTGGTCCACAGTAATGACATAACCTGTTCCGGGATACATAGTAAAGTTATTCCCATCGCTTAGGTTTTGGACATGGGTTGTGAGGTGTTCTCCGGCACCATCAGATTTATCCAATTTAGATATTGTTGGGTTTAAACCTCCTGGAATTTCTTGAAGGAAACTTTCTGCTGTATATTTTTTTTTGAAGTCATAAATCCCATACCAATTACTAGCTAAAATACCAAAAATGGATGAATTAGGGACAATGTAATTCAAACTGTAAGGTGGGAGATACACATTGCCGACAACAGTGTGATTGTAATAATCATCAACTGTGACTTGATAAGCTTCGCCAATGACTAAAGGAAAGTTGTTGGCATTGAAACCTTTGACGTGAGTAGTGAGATGCTCTCCAGCATTATTTGTTTTGTCTAATCTGGAAATGGTTGGATTAAGATAACTTGGAACTCCTTGAAGGAAACTTGCTGCTGTCTCACTTAAATTTAGATAAGGACTTATTCTATTCGAGGCTAAGGTTCCGTAGACTGACGAAACTGGTGCATCATAATAATAGGTGAATTTACCTACAGGTGTACCATTAGCAAGCTGCACAACGTCATAAATAACATAACCCACTCTATAATATCTTACTTGAACCTGGTCCGCTGTATGATCTGTATAATATGGTGTGTAAATTGGAGAGAAGGAAGAAACATTGGGCGAGACGTTGTTTGGGTCAAGGTTCATAATAGCAGAAATGTTTGAACTGTAATAAACAATGTAATAAAGGTCGTAATCTGGTGGAGAAGTCAAATTTGTCCAATTTAAGTCTACACTAAAATTATTGGAATTAAGACTTCCATTAAAAGTGATGTTTTTAACACCAGGAACTCCCCAGTTAGATGGAATTTCTACAACAGTGGTGGTTTTGCTTGAAAAAAAACCAGTCAAATTACCAATAACAACAAATTGGACTAGGGAAGTTAAAGCATAGACAACAATAACAACAATCACCAACTTTTTTGTGGACTCCCTCATGCTCCCTAATAAATAAATTTAATATATAAATGTTGCTTTATCTTATTTAGGAAATATTTAAAAGTATTAAGTGGGGATTTGTAATAAATGGAAGAAATTTGGCTGGAAGACGGGAATTTAATTGATGAGAATAAATGGAAGGAAAAGATAGACAGTCTGAAAACTGATGAAATTGATGATAAGAGTTTGTTGAAGAAGGGAATTAGAGAGAAATTAATGTTGGCTGTAGAGGGAAGATGGCCGAAGCAAAGATTTGGTGTTTTGTTTTCCGGTGGGGTGGACAGTTCTGTTATCGCTTTGATTAGCAAACAATTAGGTTATGATTTTACTTGTTATGTGGTCGGTTTTCAAGACGACACTAAATTGCCGGCTGATGTTGAATATGCTCAAAAAGTTGCCTCTCAGTTTAATTTTGATTTGAAGTATAAAATTTTTAATTTGAAAGAATTTGAGGAGATCGTTAAGAAGACTGTTAAGATTTTGAAGAAAGCCGGGAAGACTGATGTAGTCAATGTGGGTGTGGGAGCTGTGGTTTTGGCGGCTGTGGAAATGGGTAAGGCAGATAATATTAATTTTTTTATGGGGGGTTTAGGGAGCGAAGAAATATTTGCCGGCTATGAAAGACATGTGGGCGTTAAGGATGTTCAAGAAGAATGCTGGAGAGGTTTGAAATTGATGTGGTCTAGGGATTTAGTTCGTGATTTTAATTTGGCTAAAAACTTGAAAGTTGGCATTGGCACTCCTTTTTTAGACGAGGATTTGATCAAGACTTCGATGCAAGTTCCTGCTAAGTGGAAAATAAATGAGGATTTTAAAAAAGTGATATTGAGGGAAGTAGCTGATGAAATGGGATTGGGTGAAATGGCCTGGCGAAAGAAGAAAGCAGCCCAGTATGGAAGTTGTTTTGACAAGGCTATTGGTAAATTGGCTAAAAAGAACGGATTTAAGTTGAAGAAAGATTATTTGAATTCACTTTAAATGCAATTCTACAATATCTCCATCTTTTAAAACATGAGTGAGGCCCTGCATCTGCCCTGGGAATTTGGCTGAATTTCCCCATATTTTAGCAAACCTGAATTTCTTAAGAAAATCTTTGTGGATTTTAATACAAACATCCTGAATGGTGGGGTTTTTTTCTAGGATTAAGGGTTCTTCTAAATCTGGTTTTTTGTTGACTTCCTTAAGAAATATTTTGGTAAGTCCAAGTTTGTCGTAAACCTTTTGTTTCAAGTCTTCGAGATTGATTTTTTGATTGGCAGAAATCATGATGTCTGGTTTTAATTCCTTTTGAAGTTTCTCTTTTTCTTCTGGAGAAAGAAGATCAATTTTGTTGAGAACAATCAAGGCAGGCATGTATTTTTTATTACCTTCGATGACATCAATCAATTGGTCAGGAGTAATGTCTGTTCTGATTAAAACATCTGCGTTAGTAATCTTAAATTCCCTGAGAATGTCTTGAATAGTTTGTTTATCCAACCAAGATAATTTGACAGTGGAGCCTACGGAAATTCCTCCTTTTGGTTTTTTACTGATTTTGACATATGGTTTTTCTTGGTTAAGTCGAACATTAGTTTCGTATACTTCTTTGAGAATGGTTTTGCACTGCCCTGGTTTGAGAGCATCAATCATGATAATAAGCATATCAGCACTTCTGATAACACTCAGGACTTCTTTGCCTCTTCCCTTACCTGAAGCAGCCCCGCCCAAAATACCTGGAACATCAAAAATTTGAATGCTGGCATAATTGTGTTTTAACAGCCCTGGAACAACATCAAGAGTGGTAAAATCATAGGCTCCAACCTGGCTTTCAGCATTGGTAATTTGATTAAGTAAAGTTGATTTGCCGACAGAAGGAAAACCAAGAAGAATAACTGTGGCATCCCCTGTTTTTTTAAGAACGTATCCTGTTTGCTTACCCTTGCCTTTAGCTTTTTGAACTTCCTTACTTTTTAGTTTTGCAATCTGAGCCTTGTACAATCCAATGGCATGCTGGGTTTTTTTGTTATACTTGGTTTTAGAAATACGTTCTTCAAGTTCTTTGATCTTTTCCCAATTAGATGACGATGAGGTGCTCTTTTTGGGTTTGATTTTATTTGGAGGATTGCTCATTTTATTTCGTAATATTTATAAACAGAATAACTAATTTAAAAAGGTTATGTCCAACACAACCAACATACTGAGTAAAGGAGGATATTATGTTGAAAGTTTATTCTCTGGTTTTTTGTCAAAATTAGTTATTGCAGTTGTCATTCTTTTGGTTGGTTTTATTATTGGTAAACTGTTTGGTAGGTTGGTGCAGAAAGTTTTGCATGAGTTTGAGTTAGATAGGATTGTTGAAAAGACGGGTCTGAAAATGACTCTGGAGTCTTTGATTGGTACGCTTGTTTCTTTTTTGATTTATTTTATTGCCATCATCATGGCCTTGAATCAACTGGGTTTGACCACCATTATTTTGTACATTATATTGGGTGGAGCAATACTATTGATATTGGTTTCAATTATTTTAGGGGTAAAAGATTTTATCCCCAATATGATAGCTGGTTTTTTTGTTCACAAAAAAGGATTGTTCAAGGAAGGGAACAAGATTAAGGTTAAGGGAGTAGAGGGGAAAATCAAAAAAATTAGTTTAATTGAGACCGAAGTTGAAACAGCAAAAAAAGATCTTATCTTGATTCCAAATTCATTATTGGTGAAAACAGCAGTTTTAATTAAGAGAAAGAAAAATTAAGCTTTTTCTAGCATACTAACAACATTCCAAATTTGAGAGCGAGTATAAGGTTGAATCTCATTTTTTTCCATAAGATCTTCGAATTCAGTAAGAGCTTTGGCAACACCTAACTCATTGTCATTTTCCAGAAGATTAATGACTTTGCCAATTTTTTCTTTGATATTTTTGTTGACAGTAGAATCTTCTCTGAGTTCATTGAGAAAAAATATAATTTCTTTAAGCTGGCCGTTTTCCATAGTCATCATCCTTTTAACCCTCGGACAACACCTTTTTGCATATCTTCAACCTTGCTTCTCAGCTTTTGTTCCTGTGTTTCAAGATTTTTAATTCTGATTTCTAAAATCTCTTTTTTCTTTTTAAGGTCAGCTTCAATCTCTTCTTTTTTACCAGCAACCATGATGTTGCCAATAATTTTGTAAGCCTGCTGGGTGTTAACGATTTCCTGCAAGGCAGAGTCTATTTCATTAAGCTGCATTTGAAACTGCTGTTTTTGCATAAGAATGGTCTGAAGATTCTGCTGAATCAGCTGAAGTTGACCAATGTCCTGTTCCACATCGTTTTTATCTTGTTTTTCTTCCATTTTGAATTTGATCAAAAATCATCAACAATCGATTAATAGAGTTGAGCATGGCTTTGAGAGCCACATAATCCTGAGCCTTGATGACTAATTGAACTTTAGTTTGAGTTTTTTTGATTTCCAGCGAGGCTCTTTTACCCTGATGCTCCTCTGGTTTAAAAATCTGATAAGCCTCTTTTAGGTTTTTATTAATCTCAAAAACTGCCCGATACATTTTAACGAGCTTTAACTTTGGTCCCTTTGCCCCTTTCCTTGTATAACATTCGGCTACCACAGTACGGACAACGGACTTTAGTTCTTAGATATTCTTCATTAACTTTTTTTTCACAAGTAAAACATTTGAAACCAGCCATTTTAAATCTATTTAACCTCTGCTTTAAAGGATCTTTCCTTAACTGAATAAGCCCGGCTAGTAAATTTTTTGTCACATTTTTGACAATGCCAGATGCCAAGGCTTAATCTTTTGACTTTTGGTTTTTTACAAAAAATACAAACCTGGCCTTTTCCTCTAAGTTTTTCAATCTGAGCTAATTTGTGCTTACTTCGAGGTCCATAACGAGCGCCAAATCTTCTGGCAGTTCCTAATTTTTCGCTTTTTTTAGCCATGTTTTCTTCACTTTTTGATTTATAGAGTGGGGCTGCCCGGACATTCAGCAGCCCACATGATAATTATCACTGGACTGTATTTGAACCGGGGTCTTCTGGTCCCAAACCAGAGAGGATAAACCAAGCTACCCTACAGCCCCTTTCTAAGCAAAAGCAAACAAAGTTCTTTATAAATTTATCGTATATTTTGGTTTATTAAGAAAGATTTTTAAATAAAGATACTTAATTCAATTTATGGCCTTAACAACACAACAAAAGTATCAGTTGAAGAAATTTGTTAAAGAATTAAAGAGCCATAGGGCTCCTCATACCGAATTGGTGACTGTTTATGTGCCGGCGGGTTATGATTTGAATAAGATTATTGGCCATCTTTATGACGAACAAGGAACTGCTTCTAATATCAAAAGTTCCAGTACCAGAAAAAATGTACAAGGGGCTTTAGAAAAGATGATTCAACATCTTAAGGTGATTGGCAGAACCCCAGAAAATGGTCTGGCTGTTTTTTCAGGCAATGTAGCGGCTAAGGAAGGCCAATCTGATTTTAAAGTATGGAGTTTGGAACCGCCAGTACCTTTGAAAACAAGAATCTATAGATGTGATAAAGCATTTATGATTGACTTATTGGATGAGATGATTTCTGATGAGGTAGAGTATGGTTTGGTGGTGATTGATCGGCGGGATGCAGCTGTGGCTTTGCTACGGGGAAAAACAATTGTACCTTTAGCTAAAACACATTCACAAGTACCTGGAAAGTTCAAAGCTGGAGGACAGTCTGCCCAAAGGTTTCATCGTCTGATTGAAGGAGCAGCTAAGGAGCATTATCGAAAAGTGGCTGAACATGTTAAGGAGCAATTTTTAGGCAAGAAAAATCTCAAAGGTATTATTGTTGGCGGCCCAGGACCAACTAAACATGATTTTATTGATCAAGGTCATTTAGCAACCGAATTAAAAAATAAAATAATTGCTGTTGAGGATTTGAGTTATACTGGAGATTTTGGCCTGCAGGAATTGGTTGATAAGGCTGAGGATGTTTTATCCCAGGAAGCAATAACTGATGAGAAAAAAATAATGCAAAAGTTTTTTTCATTATTGGCTAAGGAAATAGAAAAAGTTGCCTATGGCCGGGTCGAGGTTGAGAAAGTTTTGAAGATGGGTGCAGTTGATACTTTATTATTGTCTGAATCCATGGATGAAAAATCTATTGATGACTTCACCCAAATGGCCGAAGAGACGAATTCCAAAGTTGTTTTGATTTCAGTGGAAACAAGAGAAGGTGTACAGTTAAGAGATTTGGGTGGCATGGCAGCAATTTTAAGATACGCAATTTCTGAATAAAATGAATATAATCGAAGAAGCCTTTAGGAAGTTATATCCCAATAGACAATTTAACTACACTTGTTCTTTAAAATATTCTGGTAGATTTAGCCCATACAATGCCAATATTCAATATGCTTACGGGCATTTGCAGTTGAAACTAAGTAAGGAATGGAAAAAGATTGGTAGAGAGATTAAGATTGGGTTGATACAGTCTCTGATGGCCAAGCTCTGGAAAACCAAACAATCAACACTTAATATTGATTTTTACAATAATTTTATCAAAAAGATCCATCTGATTACGGCTAAGGTTGAGAGTGACCCTAGATTAGAAGAATCATTTAACCGGGTCAATGAAAAATATTTCTCTGGACTGATCGAGAGGCCTAATTTGGTGTGGGGAAGAAAAACCTACACTAAACTAGGAAGTTATGATTTACAAAGCGATAAAATCAGTATTTCTTTAATTTTTGACAATCATGAAGAATATTTAGATTATGTGATGTATCATGAATTACTGCACAAGAAGCATAAGTTCTACACTAAAGGCGGCCGGAGTTATTTTCATACCCATAAATTCAAACAGGATGAAAAGAAATTTGAGCGGGCTCAAGAAATAGAAGAAGAACTGAAAGGTTTTTTACGGGGAAGGAAAAGGAAAAGAACCAAATCCTGGAAAGACCTTTTTGGGTTTTAAAAAGATTTATAAACGAAAAAGACTTTATTTTAAGAATGGCAAAAAGAACTTTGTCTTTAGCAGGAATGGATAAATTGATGAGACAAGCTGGAGCTCCCAGAGTCTCAGACACAGCTAAAGAGGCTCTGGCAGATGTTTTGGAAGAGAAAGGTAAAGAAATTGCTTTGGAAGCAATAAAATTCTCACAACACGCGGGCAGGAAAACCGTGACTAAAGACGATATCAAATTAGCCTCAAAAAAATAATAAGTTTTATAAAGGACCCACTTTTTGATAAATAGATTTGGAGGTATTTTTATGTCAACAAAATTAACAACTGCTGGACAAGTTCAAAAAGGTGATACTGTTTTGCTTGATGGTGAACCTTGTAAGGTGACTGGCACTCAGACTTCAAGGCCAGGTAAACATGGCCATGCTAAGGTCAGAATGGAAGGTGTCGGGCTTGTTGACGGCAAAAAAAGAGTTATTGTTATCCCAGGTCATGATAAGATTGAAGTTCCAATCATTGACAAGAAAAACGCTCAAGTATTATCAATCAGCGGCGAAACGGCCAATGTGATGGACATGGAAACATATGAGACATTTGATTTGAAAATTCCTGAAGAAGTAAAGGATCAAGTGGTGGCCGGCGCACAAGTTGTTTATTGGAAAATGATGGATTATAGAGTATTGAAACAGGTTAAATAGAATGGCTAAATTCGAGGAAGCTCAAACAAGAATGTTCAGAAATGTCTTTGTCTGTAAGAGATGCAAGACTAAAATCAGAGCACCAAGCATTAAAGTAAGCCAAGGTGTCATTAGCTGCCGCAGATGTAAGGGTAAATCTTTGCGTCCTCGAAGAAAGAAATAAGTTAGTTAGTTCCAAATAAAAAAAGAGGTAGAATGATAGATTTTTTATTAAGATACAAATGGGTCATTATCTTTTATCTGATTGTTATTGTTGTTTTATATATTAAAAGGAAGAAACTGGCTGTTCAGGCCAAAATTATTTTTCTTTACCGAACATCTTTGGGGATTAATTTAATCAAGAAAACAGCAGATAAATTTGGGGAATGGATCAAATTAATTGGTTATATTGGTATCGGAGCCGGTTATGTTGGTTTGATTGGCATCAGTTATTTTTTGATTAAGAGTTTGTATACTCTGATATTTCAACCAGAACTGCCTTCTCAAGTGGCTTTGGTTTTGCCAGGCATTGAAGTGCCAGGTCTGGGTGTGTTGTCGTTCTGGTATTGGGTGATTGGTATTTTTGTTATTGCAGTAGTTCATGAATTTGGCCATGGAATAGTGGCTAAGGCCCATGGATTGAAAATAAAGTCAACTGGTTTTGTTTTGTTGGGACCAATTATCGGAGCCTTTGTTGAACCAGATGAAAAACAAGTGAGCAAGAAATCTGATGTAGTTCAATATTCTATTTTTGCAGCCGGACCTTTTGCAAATATTCTTTTGGCGATTGCGGCTTTTCTTTTACTGTCATTCTTGTTTTTACCAGTGCAAGGAAATATGATGGAAACAAATGGTTTTACTTTTTCCAGTTATCATGATGAAAATTTTCCGGCAGAACAGGCCGGTCTCAAACCAGGAGATGTGATTACTGGTTTGAATGGTGAAACAGTTACTAAATTTGAAGATTTCTATGAAGGTGTTAAGGATTTGAAGCCAGGAGATATGATCACGGTGCGGACTCAGGATGCCAGTTTTGATATTGTGATGGTGGGAAATCCAACAGACCCAGAAAAACCATTTATGGGGATTGAAGGCATCAGCAATAAACTGGAAGTCAAAGAAAAATATGCAACTGGCTATTTGAGTGTTTATCAAAAAATAATGCAATGGCTAACGAGTTTCTTTATGTGGCTATTTGTCTTAAGTCTGGGAATTGGTTTGTTTAATCTGCTGCCTCTACCAATTGTTGACGGCGGCCGAATGTTGAAGACAACTATCACTCAGGTTTCTAAAAGGAAAGACCGAGTTGACAAAAGATTTAACATGATAGCCTTACTGTTCCTGTTGGTTCTTGTTTTAACTTTACTGATTCCAGGAATCAAATGGCTGCTTAAGTTTTTTTAGAATGAGTGATAAGAAAAAAATAAAAAATTAAAAGCTTAATTATTTCTTCTTCTTAGTTGCTTTTTTCTTAGTAGCCTTCTTCTTAACAGGCTTCTTTTTAGTAGCTTTCTTTTTTGCCATGGTAGCACCTCCTTTTGAAAAAGTTAGTTTTGATAATCTTTCTAGAGTATTTAAACCTTTCTGAATATTTTTCTAGAAGAATTAATATTTTTGAGATTTAGGATTTTGGTTTATATTTACCTCGTAAATTTTTGCCTTTGATTCTTGTCTGCAGGTCATTGACAATGTTCATGAAAGCGATAAAGCAATCATAAGGTGAATCATAAGGGTTGAAATATTTGTGGACATCCCCGTCATTGAACCATTTGGTGCACATATAATAGAAATGATCACTGGTCTGCAGTTTTCTCCAATCCTCGGTCAGGACTTTGTTGTTCTTTCTCTTGATTTGCCTCTGAAGTTTGTAAATATTTTGAAGGGCACTTTGCTGCATCTTGTTGCCCAGCCAGGCACTGGTGTCCCTTTCAGTATCTGCCCAGGAGAGGAGATGGGGAATGTCAAGGGTGTCTCTGGCTTTGAGGTTTTTAGCTGCTTCAGTGGGGGTGATAAACTGATTATCTGGGTGTTGGAGAAGTTTTTTTGGCAGATGGGAGAGGAAACGGAAAATGCCTGAATCTGCCCACTGATGCTCGCCAAAGGTTTCATAATCCATGAAAAGATTGACAATCTCTCCCTGGCCGTTGATCTTGTTAATCCAATTGGCATATTTTTCAGCGGTGAGGGGGTGTTCTTTCCAATGTTTGTCTGAGAAGCGGAAAGCAATGTCATCGCTGAGTTTGTAATTTTTCAAGAGGAGTTTGATTTTTTGGGTTTTGGGTGGTTGGTAAACAAAGTTGGGCGACCGCCATTTCAAATAATGGTCCCAGCCCTCGGCCAGGATGGCTTTGTAGCCGAGCTTTTCTACTTCTTTGGCTAATTGATTGTTGTAGATAAGTTCAGTGTTTCTGAAGACTTTTGGTTTTTGACTGAACAGTTTTTTTATTTTTTTAGTATGAAGTTTAATCTGGTCTTGGAATTCTTTTTTGGAATAAAGGAAGGCTAAAGAGTGATGGTAAGTTTCATCCAGCACTTCTACTTGGCCGGTGTCAACTATCTTTTGGAAAAGACTGAGAGTTTTAGGGGCATATTTTTCCAGTTGTTCCAGGACAGTTCCGGAAAATGAGTAGGAGATTTTTAATTCCGGATGATTCTTAAGAAGGTTATGGATGACTTTAGTGGCAGGGTAGTAACATTTGTTAGTTACTTTTCTAAGGATTTCTTGGTTCTTTTTTTCGTCGAAATAACTGTGGGAGTGACCAATATCAAAGACACGATACTTCTTCAACCTGAATGGTTGATGGACTTGGAAATAAAAGCAGATGTTGACCATTTTAGCCTCCTATTTTTTTGTAAAGATGAATGCATTCCTGAGCTGGTTTGTCCCAGCTGAATTTTCTTATTTCTTGTGCGGCATTTTCTTTGAGATGCTGATAACCAGCAGGATATTTAAGGATGCTGATAACTTGGTTAGCCATCTGATCAATGTCCCAGAAATCTGCCTTGAGACAATGTTCAATGACTTCAGAAACACCGCTTTGTTTTGAAATGAGACAGGGGGTGTGGTTGCGCATGGCTTCTAGTGGAGTAATGCCAAACGGTTCTGAGATGCTGGGCATGATGTAGAGATCGGCAATCTGGTAGATTTGATCTAGGTCAGGGCCTCTAAGAAAGCCGGTGAAAAGAACTTTGTCAGCAATATTAAACTCAGCAGCCTTTTCAATTATGGCTCCTTCCATATCACCTGAACCAGCTACAATAAATTTGAAATTTGGATCATAATCCAGGATTCTTTTGGCTAAAGTGATAAAATAATCTGGCCCTTTTTGGATGGTGATTCTGCCGAGGAAAAGAACGACTTTATCTTTCTGATTGATTTTGAATTTCTTTTTAGTTTTGAAATTGTTAAAAGTAACAGCATTGTGGACAACACTAATCTTTTCTGGAGGGATATGATAGTGTTCTATGATTTTGTTTTTGGTGAAGTTTGAAACGGCGATAATGTGGTCTGACTTTTCCATGCCCATTTTTTCTAACTGATAAACATGAGGATTGACACCGTGACCGCCAGTCCTGTCAAATTCGGTGGCGTGAACATGGATAATGAGTGGTTTGTTTGAAATATTTTTGGCTTTGAGAGCTGCCTGATAAGTCATCCAGTCGTGAGCGTGAATGATATCATGCGGTTCTGTTTTAGCGATTTCTGAGGCGAGTTCGGAGTAGCGCTCAACTTCGGCGATCAGATCTGGTCCGTAGATATTGTTTTTTTCTGTTTTGGAGTATTGTTTTATGGTCATGTAGCCAATCAATGGTGAGTTGATGTTGATAGTTTTGAGGTTGGTTGGAATGATTTTAATGAAATGATGGGGGTTGTCTTTAGCGTGCGGGAGGATGAAAGTAATTTCTGAACCCAGTTTATTGAGAGATTTAGTAAGGCCATAGCAGGCAGTACCTAAACCCCCACTATTATGGGGTGGAAATTCCCAACCAAACATTAAGACCTTCATTTTTTAATCTGTTTTAGACCTCTTTCAGTGATTTCAAAAATTCTGACATAAGGTGAGTTGAAAACTTCTTTGACCAAACCTTTGCCGATTAAATAAGTGAGATGGTTATCAACAGTTTTCCAGTTAATTTGAGTAGAACGTGCGATACTGTTGAGAGTGAACTGCTTCTTATTTTTAAGACAATTTAGAATTTTTTGACGCAATTGCTTAAACTTTCTTTTGGTTGGTTTTATTATTGGTAAACTGTTTGGTAGGTTGGTGCAGAAAGT
>JBHPDN010000016.1:0-18283 GCA_042577865.1 Nanobdellota archaeon | reverse complement strand
GATTTGAACCGGGATATCCTTGCGGAAACAAGCTTGCAGGAAAAGTTTTCCAGGCTTGCGCAGTACCAGGTTACACCCGAAACGAAGTTTTGCGGTGTTGGCGAAACCCGTTTCGCGTTGTGCCACCGTGGCTTAAAGAATAGTTTATTTTTGATTATTTATAAATGTTTTCAGAACTAAGCCTTTTTGACTGCTTCGGCAATCTTTTCTGCCACTCCTTTGTCAAGAGCATAGGGAACAATTTTTTCAGCTGTGGGACTCTCAACACAACTAGCCAAGGCTTTTGCCGCTGCCACTTTCATCTCTTCAGTTATTTTCTTGCGGGCATCCAGTGCCCCTCTAAAAACTCCTGGAAAAGCCAGCACATTGTTGATTTGGTTTGGAAAGTCGCTTCTGCCGGTCGCAATAATTTTTGCTCCTCCTGCTTTGGCTTCATCAGGCATGATTTCAGGTTCTGGATTGGCCATGGCAAAAACAATTGCCTCTGAGTTCATAGACGCCACCATCTCCTTGTCAACTACTCCAGCTACACTCAGTCCAATAAAAACATCTGCTCCTTCCATGGCTTCATTCAAAGTACTTGCCTCAGTCACAGCTGCCATCTCTTCCTTATATGGATTCAAACCAGTTCTGCCTCTGTAAATCACACCTTTTGAATCACATAAGATAATTTCTTGAGCACCAAACTGTTTCAATATCTTTGCTACCGCAATGCCGGCTGCCCCTGCACCGTTAATCACAATCTTAACATCAGAAAATTCTTTACTAACAATTTTCAAAGCATTGATCAAACCAGCCAAAACTACAATCGCTGTGCCGTGCTGGTCATCATGAAAAACAGGAATATCTAATTCTTTTTTCAATCTTGCCTCAATTTCAAAACATCTTGGTGCTGATATGTCTTCTAGATTAATTCCGCCAAAACCTGCTGAAATGTTTTTGACAATCTCAACAATCTCATCCACTTCCTGAGTAGAAAGACAAATTGGAAAAGCGTCAACATTAGCAAACTCCTTGAACAAAATTGCTTTGCCTTCCATTACTGGTAAAGAAGCTTCCGGTCCAATATTTCCCAGACCTAAAACTGCTGAACCGTCTGTTACCACAGCCACCATATTGCCTTTAGAAGTGTAATCATAAACTTTTGATTTGTCTTTGGCAATTTCCCGGCACGGTTCTGCCACCCCAGGTGTATAGGCCAAACTCAAATCTTTTTTTGTTTTCAAAGGACCAAATTTATTAGTTACTTCAATTTTTCCTTTCTTCTTTTTGTGCAGTTCAAGCGCCTCTTGATTCAAGTCCATCATCAAAAGGCTGCTAAACTAGTTTATAAAAGTTAGCAAAAAATCGAGAAAGGTTTATATACTTATTGAGCATTCTAAAAATCTGCTTTAGAAGGGCGGTCTCAGAACCCCCCTGGAGGCAAAAAAACCCTAAGACACACTGATGGTTAGGTAAGATTATTCTAAAAACAGAGCTTGCACTTATATAATAATAGGTGGAGGTGGCTCAAATGGCTAAGAAAGCTAAAAAGAAGAAATAGTAAAATAAAAACTAAGGAGGTCATCAAAAATGAAAACAAATTATAAATTCGATGAAGAAGACGATGATGATTACTAAAGGTTAACCTTATATTTTTCTTTTTTTAAATTTTATCATTCTTTTCAATGCAGTAATAAGAGAAACCTTTTTAAATTAGATAAGAAATATTTCTTTAGACCGGAGTTGCGGGGGTAGCAAAGTCTGGTCAAATGCGCAGGACTTAAGTTATTAAGTTTTGAGGCTTCGGCCGATGATATAAGCTATCCTGTGACTTAGTGTCTTCGAGGGTTCAAATGGTTGACGCATGCGGCAACGGCCGAGATGCGCAGCATTGAAAGTCCCTTCCCCCGCATCCGCCCTTGTAGCTCAGCCGGTAGAGCGTTACCTTGGTAACCTCAAGCTTTGCTTGATGGCTTAGGACATGAGGTCCAAAGAGGTAAAGGTCGGGGGTTCAAATCCCCCCAAGGGCTTTTTTTAGAAAGTAATTGGGGGTCCCGAATGCCAATGAGGATATCCCCAAGGGCTTTTTTTAGAAAGTAATTGGGGGTCCCGAATGCCAATGAGGATATCCCCAAGGGCTTTTTTTATTCTTTAGAAACAGGTTCAGCTTCTCTTCCTTTAAACTTGTACAAACCCAAGTGAGATCTGATTTGGTTGTAGATATATTTAGTATCAGCAATTCCTTCTCCCATGTAATCCTCATCCATCTGGAATTTGTAGATATACTTGTCAATCAAAGACCGGACAAAATAATAAAAAGCTTTCTGTCCCCATCTGCCTTCATAATCAGTCGTTGTCCAGCAGTCAAAAATAATATTGATATCCCCCTGATGAAATGTCCTGGAATACCCGTCAACCACCAAATCAACCTCTTTAATTTTGCTCATTGTAATCCTTAGTTTGACCATCAAAGTAAAAAATTCAGTTTTCTTCTTAATCGGTCTCAGTTCAAGGTAAATCTCTTTGCCGTCTGGTTTGACATATTCTTCATGTTTTTTTTCGTGCTTGGCATAACCGCGTTCTTCAACACTTTTGTAAATAACTTTAAGCAGTTCTCCAAACTCAAAAATTCCTTTGTAACTGAATTGCAGATTGTTGACAATTAGATTTTTTTCGCTCATGGTACGGTAAACCTGGTAATCATGCCTCTTTCATATTCCCTGTAAACATTAAAGAAAGTTTTGATCCGGGTCATTAACTCTTCAAAGTCAGATAAAAGCCACTTTTGTTGTTTCAAAAAGTGTTCTCTGTAAAAATACTTTTCAATCACTGTTCTCAGAAACCAAAAAAACGGTTTGCTTTCCCAGAGGGTGTTTCTGTCGCTTTCAATATAACCGTCAAAAATCAACCGAACTCTTCCCTGGTCCATTTTGACCTTACTCCCTTGATGCTCTACTTCAACCTTAACTACATCAATAAAACGGGCTTTGATTGAAAGATGCATCCTGTAATAGTCTGTGATATTCTTAAAAGGATAAAGTTCCCACTGGATATGTTTGCCTGTCGGAAAGACCTGCTCAATATTCATATCCTCTCTACGATCCCAGTTCCTTTGATAGAAAAAAGATTCAAGCAGCCTGTAAAATTCATTCAGGTCAAAAAGACCTTCATAAGTAAACTTCACCTGGTCAACCACTAATTTCTTTTCACTCATCTTAGACGTTCTCCTTCAGATAGCCGGCGTACTCATGCCAGGCGCTTTGCATGTCCAGTTGTTTTTTGATCATTGAATGCAGATTCCACATCCTGTAGTATAAAGTATCTCCCCAGACCGAAGTTATTTTTCTCTTCCAGACATAAGTTTCTAAAAAATTTCTCAAAGCCAGGGTAAATTTATTCTTTTCAAAGCGGTTTTGCCAGTCAACAACCAGATTACCTGAAATCTTGACCTGCAGTCTGGCATTGGTCAGGGTTTTTTTTCTACCGTCTTTGATGACTTCAACTTCAGTCATATCCCAAAGATGAAAATCAATAGAAATTTTAAACATGTAAATCTCAGAAATTTCTTTTTCCAGCCTCAACCACATCTCCTGCTCAGCACCTTTTGGACTTGGCACCTTATGTTTGTATGTATCTTCATCAAGTTTATACCGGTGCGCTTTGGCCCAGTCAACCACTGCTAAATATAAGGTGTCAAAGTCAAATAAACCAGTGTATTGTATCATCCCACAGGGAACAGGATTGTTTGATGCCATAACCTCTGAAAAGAGAATTGCTTTTAAAAAACTTTTGGAAAATTAAAAAGAAGTAAGAAAAAAATCAAAAAGTTACCAAGTTTAGGAACCTCAAAAGGTTACTAATACTTCAACATCCTTGCCAAAGACATCCTTGAGTCTTTCAAAGATTCCTTCTTTAATAAAGACCTTTGGTGGAATCTTGACTGCAGCCAAAGCTTTCTCCATTTCATCCAAAGAGCTGTCTGTAATGGTTCCCAAACTGCCGTCCGGCTTGATCTTAGCCTTGCTAATTTGGGGTGATTCAGAGTCAATGTCATGAGTAATAAAGGCTTCTTTGCCCAAAAGCAAAACTTCTCCAAAAGTTTCGCCGTATTTTACTCTGATTTTGGCTCTTTCTAGTTCTCGGCCGCGTTTTCTCTGCATGTACTCAACCAAAAACTTAATCAGGGCTTGACTTCCTTTTCTGGCCTTTTCAATGTCAACCTTAGTCAGTTTTCCAACATCAAACTGTTTTTTGGCAGAAATAACTTCATTCAGTTCTCTCAGCATCTTGGCCGGAATTTTTCCTTTGGCAATCAATTCATTTTCAAAGATTTTGACAATCTCTGCATCAGCCACTCTTTCCACTCCTTCCATTTTCAAGACATCTCTGATGATGGTGATGATTCTGTCATAAAGATGAACCATGCTTTCTTCTTCTTTCATCTTTTCAATCTGTTTGAAGAGTCTCTTGATTCTTTGCAGATATTTTTCAGCGTCAGATAGCAATTGATCAACTTCCTTGCCGGTCAGTTCTTTCTTGGTGCCGTGTTCAATTTCCTTACGGACCTCGATGTTTCTTTCCAGGATTTTGACAAATTTGTCTTCAAGCAAGCCTTCTTTCTTGACAAAAATTTCTCTCATTACTTCTGGTGTCTCCTTTGGTGTTGGCGGAGGCACACCATACATCATGATAGCTGCCTGTGAAGGTGTTAAAATAGCATAAAAAGTGTCTTCCATACCCATATCCTTGATTTTATGTTTTACTCTTTGCAGCATTTGTTCGCCGGTTCCCATAAACATATCAATTGCTTCACGGGAAGGTTTGATTTTTCCCATTCTCAGCAAATTCTTCCAAGGCATGAACATACCTCGGTCATAGAAGGGTACACCATCACGAAGCAAAGTAAAGATAATTGGATTGGCTTCTTTTAATGAGTCCCAGAAGTCAGTCAATATATAGACCTGGACATTTAATTTGTTTTTAATGCCGGTGATTTCACCTGCTTCTACACCCATACCAATAATTATAGCTCTTAATTTGTCTTTCAGTTCAGCTCGAGTCATCTTTTTGACGTCTGTATCATCAATTACAATCCAGGTGTCAATGTCAGATGTTGCTGTGGCTCTTCCCTGAACCAGAGAACCAGCCAAAACATAAGAGACAATGTATTTTTCAAATTTCTTCAAGACCATGGTCTTGTGAACTTCAGCTAATTTGATTGCTCCCAGCATTCCTGTATCATAAATCGGAGCTCCTAAAGCAATCATTTTTAGAATATCATACTTAGCATCATAACAGCTTCCCCACAACTCAGTCAATAATAGAGCATTTGGCTGTATTTTCTCATCTATTTCTTTGGCAATAGTTTCTATGATGGTTGCCAGTTTATTTTTCAGCTCAAATTTAGGCATTTTCAGGCTTTCAGAATCATCAACTAAAACTAAAACATTGATTTTTTTATCGTCTTTTTTGCCTTCTTCTGGTTTTTCAGGAGGCAGTAAAGAGATACCCACAATATATTTGTCAAATTTCTCCAAAACTTGTTTCTTGAATTTGTCTAATTTTTTCTTGATTTCTTTTAATTGAGCTTCCATTTCTTTAGGAATCTTAGGTTGAGAAGCTTCTGGTTTTGCTTCTTTATCCTGTTTTTTATTAGTAGTTTTTTTAGCCATAGTAGTTCCCCCTTAATCATGAGACTTTAATTTGTCACTTAATGGTTTAAAGCTAAAGCCTTTTTAAACATATATATTCTAGAATATATGAATGTGTGACATTTTTATCAGTTTTAAGCTGAACTTAATTTCAAGTAATTTATTACTCCTAAGTAGTATAAAACAGAAAGATTTATAAATAAGTTATTACCTCAGTCATAGAATGGTAACTGAAAGGCTTGAGGAAAATTTAGGTTCTAAAAAATTACAAGAAAGATTAGAAGCTGCTGTTTTAACTCTTAATGATTTACACCAAAATCTAAGTTCATTGCAAGAACGAGGTGAAGATGCCGATGTAGATCAAGTTGAAAGAATTTTAAACTTAAAACAAAGCTTTAATTCAGTTCTTCAAGACGATTTAAGAGATGTTGGTTCAACAACTTATATTAAGTACATTGTTGGAGAAAATGATATTCCTGGTCTTTCTGATGATGTTTTAAAATACAGTTCTCTAACTTGGTTGGCATGTTTTGGTAAGAATGTGGCTGTTGCTAGAAAGGCTGTCGAACATCTTGCTCAAATTCCAGATTTAGAGACTAGAACACAGAATCTCAAAATGATTGCTCAGAAAGGTAGAGTAGACAATCCAAGTTCTTCTGGTTATATTAAACGTGGGGCTGCTTACAAGGCAGTTGAAGAAATTGCAAAGATTGGAGATTTAGATTTAAAAATTAGTGCTTTAGAATATTCCTCAACTTTTGGTCAAAAAGAAGCAAAAGAAAAAGCACAAAAAGTCATTACTTCATTAGTTTATACGGCTTTCAAGTCTCAAGATATTGCTGATGAAGATAAAATCAAAGTATATCACTTTGGAATAAGATATGGGGATCAAAATGCAGCTAAAAAGACCATCAGTGGTGTTGCTAAAATTGCAGATCAAGAAGCAAGAAATCAGGCTTTAAAAACCATCTCAGAAAAAGCAGTTTATCGTCCTGAAACTCATAGGACATTTATCAGAACTCTTAAAACCATTGATCAAGAGTCAAGAGAAATGATTTGTGAACATATTAGTAAGTTTGCTTATCAAAATGAGTTAGTTGGTTATGCTCAAAAATACTTAAAAAGTCCAGAAGTTCTTGTGAAAAAATTAAGAAATTTAGATGAGTAAAACGAAACATTTATATATTAGTAACCATTTCTAAGTGACAACAAATCCATATATGGAGGAAAATATAAAATGACAATTGCAAATTATAACACTGCAAAAGATGACGCAAGAAAAGTTCTTGATACAGTCAATATTAACATAGCCAAAGGTTATGTTGACGGTGCCGAAGCTGTTTATAACTCAGGCGCTGCCAGAGATGTTGATAGAACCAGATTTGATGATCCTGCTAACCAAGCATTATTCAATACTGCATTTAACGCTGCCCTAGGTAGAGATAACCCTCTCGCACCAGTTGCTCCAGCTAATCTTGCTGCTGCTGCTCAAGCTGAGTGGGCTTTCACAGGTATTACTGCTCAACAAGTAGATAGAGCAACTAAAGCCTTAGGAAGTGGTATGGCTGACGGTCTACAAAGATACATGAATGTACTTGGCCAAGTTTCTGATTACAACTTAGTACAAGAAAGATGGCGAACTTCAGCAGATAAAAATCTGACAGCAGTTACACCTGCTCAGATACAAGCTCATGTTCAGGCTCAAACTGGAGTTAACATTGACCCTCTTAAAATCAAAGGTCTTGAAGACAAGGTTACTTTGGCTGAAATCTGCAGAGGAAGTCAGGAAAACGTCAACAAGTATGTTTAAACATTTTTACTTCTTATTTTTTTCTTAATTTTTTTCAAAACATTTATATTCTAATTTAGTTCTCTATTAATTTATGGCCAAATATAAAGAAACAGAAAATATAAAAGAATACAAAAGGTTAAAAAAACATACTGAAAAAGCCGTAGATACCCTTTCTCTTCATCACGACCAAGGTTTTGTTGAAGTCGCAGAAAAACACTTAAAAGACAATAAAGGCCAAATTGATTACGAAAGATTAGAAGATTCAGGCATTCAAAAAGAGTTTACTAAAGATTTATCAGATTTTTATATTAAAAAGGCTTCAGATTATTTTAACAAAATTAATCCAAAAGAATTAGATGAAGACCAAAAAGCGTTGTTGATGAATGCCTATGCAGGTGTTACTGAGAGTAATCTAAGAAAGATAGTTGCTGATTATGGCAAGGATCTTAAGTTAGAAAAATTCCAAGAACTAAAAGGCGAGTTCATGAAAACTACAAAATTACATTTAATTAAAAGTAGTTCAAAACACCTAACTGATGAAGATTTAGAAGGCATCATCAAATATATCCCTAACATCAAAAAACTTGTTAAAACAGATAAAATGAACATCGAAGATGCTGCTAAATTCTTAGAAATTTTCGAAACATATGGAGCTTTAACTGTAGATGGTGTTAAGAATTATGCACTTAGCACAGATAAGAATTATTTAATCAAGAAAACACCTGTTGCTAAGCCACCAAAACCATCTGCCCAATCAGAAAAAGAAGCAGCATAATCTTTATAAACTAACAATTTCTCGAACAAAATTATGAAACAAATAGCACAGGGAGCAGAAGCAATTGTATATCAAGACAAGGATTCCATAGTCAAAGACCGGTTTGAAAAGACTTACCGGCACCCCCATATTGACCAGCAATTAAGAAAAGCTAGAACTAAAAGGGAAGCCAAAGTCATCCAAAAATTGACTCAAATAAACTTCCCAGTTCCTAAATTAATCAACCAAGAAGACCAAAAGCTGGAAATGGAATTTATTAAAGGAGACAAAGTCAGAGATATTTTCAACAAAAATTATAAAAAAATGTCAAATGAAATCGGTAAAAAACTGGCTTTACTGCACCAAAACCATATTATTCACGGTGACTTAACTACCAGCAATATGATTTTCAAAAAAGAAATACATTTCATTGATTTCGGACTTTCATTTTTCTCAGAAAAAAAAGAAGACAAAGCAGTTGATTTACATTTGTTAGAAAGAGCCATGGAATCAAAACATTTCCAGGTCTACCCACAATGTTTTCAATTAGCTTTGAAATCTTACCAAAAACATTATCCAGAATCAAAACAAGTTATTTCTAGATTAGAAACTGTCAAGAGTAGAGGCAGAAATAAGAATAAATAATTTTATAAATAAAACTAACTTCTTTCTCTTTATGGAACTTCAGAATGCCAAGGGAACCAAAGACTTCCCGCCAGAAGAGAAAATTCTCAAGAATCAGATAGTGGACACTTTCAAAAAGAATTTTGAAAAATATGGTTTTGCTCCTTTGGAAACACCAATTCTGGAGCGCTATGAAACTTTGTCAGCCAAATATGGCGGCGGTTCTGAGATATTAAAAGAAACTTTCAAATTAAAAGACCAGGGAGACAGAACTTTAGGTTTAAGATTTGACCTCACAGTTCCTTTAGCCAGATTCATCGGCATGAACCCAACATTAAAACTTCCATTCAAAAGATATGAATTAGGAAGAGTTTTCAGGGACGGCCCAATCAAACTTGGCAGAATGAGAGAATTCTGGCAGTGTGATATTGATGTTATTGGCACAAAGTCAATGGTTGCTGAAACTGAAATTCTTGGTGTTGTTTCTGACTTTTTTAAGGAATTAAAATTGAATACCATCATTAAAATCAATAACCGAAAATTACTCAACGGCATTTTAGAACAAGCTGGCATTACCAAATCCAAAGAAGATACTATTCTCATCATTGACAAACTGGCCAAGATTGGAGAAAAGGGAGTCAAAAAAGAACTGGAAGATTTGGGATTGACCAATGAACAAATTAAAAATGTTCTTAATTTGATCAAACAAAAAGATTTGAACAAAATAAAACTAACCAACCAGGAAGGTCTGGAAGGGTTGGAAGAATTAGAAGAATTATTTGGTTATCTCAAACCGTTAAAAATTAATTTTGAATTTGATCCATCATTAGCCAGAGGTTTAGCTTACTACACTGGGACCGTCTTTGAAGTTTTCCTCAAGAAAGGAAAAATAACTTCTTCATTAGCAGGAGGCGGTCGCTGGGACAAGATGATTGGCAATTATCTTGGCTCCAACAAAGAATATCCTGCTGTTGGTATTTCTTTTGGTTTGGAACCGATTACTCAAAGTTTAAAACAAGAAGAACAGGCAAAAACACCAACTCAAGTTTTCCTCATTCCCATTCAAACCCAAAAAGAGACCATGAAGATTGCCCAAGAGTTCAGAAAAGCTGGCATTAATACAGATTTAGACATTACTGGTAGAGGCATCAGCAAGAACTTAAACTATGCTAACGCATTAAACATCCCGTTCGTAATCTTCATCGGCCAGGAAGAATTAAAGAAAAACAAGTTAAAACTTAAAGATATGAAATCAGGAAAGGAAGAATTCCTGACAAAAGAACAAATTATAAAAAAATTAAAGTAACATGGCTAAAACCGGGCTGGCAGTATTATAAATTAACCTGCTTGTTTGTCTGATATGGTACACTACCACTGCTTCCAGTCCAGTTGTTTTTTCTATAATTTGAAAAACAGGCCCATACAATAATTTGTCTTTAAGATCCACCATTTCCCCTATTTTCCCAATATCTTTTTGATAGTACGCATCATAAATTAAACTATTAAAATACATGCTCCTTTTAAATAAGCCAAGGACACTTTGATGTAAAGTAATTTTTTTTTGTTTTGACAAATAATTGCCCAAAGATAAATAACTTCTCCCAACATGCATCATGTTAGTTAACAACTCCCAATAAAGATTGGAATCACCTCTAGAAAAAAAACCCTTGGAAACAACTCTGCGGCAAAAAAACAAAAACTTGTCCAGGTTATTGCAGTATTCAGTCAGGCGTTCTAATTGTTCAAATTTACCTTTTTCACAGCCTTGGTAAAGCATTTCAGCCATTTCCTTGATAATCAAAAAGCATCTCCTGATCAAAATATCAAATTTTTCCTCAGATGGCTCGGCAATGTTCTCTATGATGCAATAATCCTTCCCCTTTTCAACCACCGCAAAGCCCAAATAAAATTTTTCAACAAATCCTTCAATTTTTGGCAGGATATTAGGAGAGAAAAATTTGATAGTTATCTTATCGTAGCCTTTTCTGTAAATATGGTTTAAAAGAGTTTTATACATAGACTGTTTGGTTTTCTTTGTTATTTCAAAAGTAGTTTCCTTTTTCTCTTTAACACCCGGCGCTTTGACTAAAATATTTAAATCCCGCTCATCCAACTCTATCTCTTCTCCACCCTTAAGCTTAAACCTGTCAGTCCAATTTTTAGGCAAAGTTACTGTCAATGAATCCCTTTGCCTGATTAATTTCCGCTTCATTTTAACTTAAAATAGCTTTATTTTATTTAAACCTTTCTAAAAACATAGTTAGCATATGTTTCATACGCAAAACATAGTTATAGTATTATTGTAACTACCGCTTAGTTAAAACTCAATTAAAAAAAACAAAAGGTGAATAAAAATGGAAATAAAACAAAATCAGTCAAAAGAATTTTATCATAAAGAAAGCGACGAACTAGTCAGCTTATGCCAAGGCTGCACTCATCCATATAATGAAGTTTCTGGAATTACACCGGCCATTAGGAGAGATGCAGATAGCAATTTATATTGCTCTTTATCTCAAAATACATGTTCTGTTCTAGAAGAAGCTTTGAACTTAGATAGTGGGCTAAATAAAGGTGTTGTAAAAACAAAAAAGAAACCAAAATCTGAAGAAGTAACAGAACGTGGTCCTCCAAAAGATCCGATAGTATGGGTAAAAGTATATCACACTTTAGTTGAAAAAGATGACCGTAAAGAACCAAGAAGGTGAATCAAAATGGAAGAAAACTCATTAATAAATAAAATGTATGATTTAGCTAAAGATGTTGTTGTTTATAGTTTACCTTTTTTAGGCGCAGGTGCTATTTCATTAATACCTGGAAGTCTAATCTATTCAACAAAAGCAGAAGCAAGAAAGATGAATCTCGAAAAGATAAAGACAAATCAACTTCTTGATGAAGTTGATGTCAAAAGCAAGATATTAGAGGCTGAAACTAACAGAGTTTTTTCAGACCTTAGGGAATTGGGAAGCGTTACTGACTATGAACCAGAATCAAGTGTTCCAGACGCTGTTACTCTTGACAAATATGGATTTTCTCCTGAAGAAATCAGAGAACACAGCCGGGCCAGAGGCACAGAGCCGCACCCGTTAGATGATTTGGTTTGGGAAAAGATAACACAAGGTAATCAAAAATGAAAGACAATAGAAATAAAACAAATGAAGATTATAGTCCAAATGGCAGCTTACAAAAGAAAAAGT
Organism: Nanobdellota archaeon; assembly: GCA_042577865.1. GTDB lineage: Archaea > Nanobdellota > Nanobdellia > Woesearchaeales > JAGLXL01 > JBHPDN01. The sequence continues at coordinate 6,286 of JBHPDN010000016.1, read as the reverse complement.
ATGTTCTTCGCACTGAAAGCGATGAATTAGTTAGATTATGCCAGAATTGCCCGAACCCTTTTAGATCATTGCATCCTTTTGCTGATATTTTACCAGCTATCAAAAGGGACGATATACTAGGTGACCTTTACTGCACTATGCTTAGTGTTACTTGTCCAACTTTGATAAGGGAGCAAGGCATTGAACAATACAGATCTGCTTTGGAAGAAGCAGCCACACCCAATTTCAAGCCAAATAATACTGAAAACAGCAATTATAAAAAACCATGTGAATAAAAATGGAAGAAAACCCAATTGTCATGAAAAATCTGGAAAAGTTGCTTGATCATAGTCATGGTTTAATGTCATTACGGGAAAGGCCGGAGTATACCCATTCTAATTACCGTTTCCAATGGTTAAAATTAGAGGATTCTCAAGGAAAATCAATGGAATGGGGGCAAGGTAGTGTTCAATTTAATTACAGTAATGAGACTGGAGAAATATTCGCTTTAGAAGTATTAGACCCTGACTTTATCTTGGGTGCCAAGGGTTTTTTATATCAACATGAAAAGTTTGGAGATTATCTTAATGGAACAATGGGGGTGGGCTTAATGGTTAGTCCTGAACCAATTAAATCAAGAATTAAAATAAGTTTGGGGCTTGGCTTATCAAAGCAACAAATAGGACCTCTTGGGGGAAATAATCTGGCGTCATTTGAATGTAGGAATAACCTAAAAACATCAGAATTTCTTTTTAACTTATTCCAAAAATACGCTGCTCACAATCCAGAAGAATAAAATTTCTAAACTCTTGTAAAAACCTTACAACCATCAGCAGTAACAATCACAGAATGTTCTGCTTGCGAAACCATTCCTTTACTCTCATCAACTAAAGGTGGGAAATCTTTCAAACATTCTAACAATTTCAATTCTCTAAAAGCAAAAGCAACTTTAGCGCCAAACTTCTTCTGTAACCATCTTTTAGCAAAAGGTAAATTATTATATTTTTCAATTTCCTGTAAAACCTGTCGGGTAATTGGATTTCTGACTGGCCTTTTATCTACTAGCATAAAAACACCAGCTTCTCCACTTTCATAAACTGCACCAGCACCAGTAGAAGCAAAAGGCTCTACAGCAAAAACTACACCCTCTTCCAAAAATCTTTCATCACCAGTGTCAAAATTAGGAATGCTTGGTTTGGTATGAACATCATAATGACCTAGACCATGGCCAGACAAATTACGAATAGGAGAAAAACCATATCCAGTAATCACCTCATGTATTGCACGGCCAATCTCACCAATACTTACCCCTGGCTTTATCAAAGCCAAAGCTTTATCCAAAGCCTCAGCAGAAGCCTTAATCAAATCACCATATTTGCCGGATAAATCAACTGTCAAAGCAGTATCAGCTACATAGCCGTCAATATGAACTCCCACATCTAATTTAACAAGCTGGTCGCTAAACTTAGTTTCATCACCAAGCAAAGGACAGAAATGAGCAGCAGTTTCATTCAAAGAGATTTGTGCAGGAAAAGCAATCCCGCCGCCTAATTCAATAATCTTCTCTTCAATCTTATCCAAAACCTCAACCACCAAAACTCCTGGTTTAATCAATGCTTTACCATACTGCAAAGCTTCAGCTGCAATCTTACCGGCTTTGACATATTTCTCCATAATCTCTTCATCCATAAAACAAAAAAACAAGAATTAGTTTATTAAATTATTGTTTAGATACTCTGACCATCATAGCAAAGTCATGATTATCAAGAGGAACAAATTGAATATTCTCAGGACTTACAAAATCCAAAAAATCATGGACTCTTTCTTTTGTAAAACGAAGAGACCAAAACCCTTCTTTTGTAGCCATAAAAGGAGAATCACTAGAAATAACTGTCATGCCGCATTTTTCATAAAACTCTCTTTGTTTTTCTTTAGTCGCTTCATTATCAATATAGACGCTTCCCAAAACTAATTCTCCCCCTTGACGCAATAAATCAAATGCCGGAAAAAATATTTTTTGGAATTCTGATTTTATTTCTGAATCAGTAACTGTTTCTCCTTTTCCAAAAGAATATGATCTGGGGTAAAAATTCCCTGCTGTAAAATAGGTGCAAAGTACTAAGCCAAATTGTTGCCCTTCTCCCACCAATTGACTAAGATCTCTGGCATCAAATTTTTTTATTCTTATCTTATCAGAAATATTTCCCATTCGGGCTTCTGCTCCAATGATGCAATCATCACTTATTTCTATTCCTTCATAGCTAGAAATATGATTCCAAACACCACCATCCTGGGCAAGCGCTAAAGGAAGTCTTGCGTCTCCAACACCAATATCAAAAACATCAAGAGAATTTTTTCCTAAAATTATCTTTCTTACTTCACTCAATTCTCTTTCTTGGGCTTGCTTAAGATTTTCCGTCATATAGTTTTCATTCAAGGTTCTACAAGCTTCCGGAGAACTATACATTTCTTTTTTCATATTCCCCTACCAGTATTGACAATTAAAACTTTATGTCTTGGATTAATTTTGCCTCCATCATATCTTTGCATGTACAAAGCTAAACCCGCAGCAGCTGATGGCTCTGCTGTCACATTGTATTTTTGAAAAATTTCAAAGGCTTTTTTCAAATATTCTTCTCTTACTTGGTGACAACCAGTATTTTTTCCTGTAAACGAAAAATTAATCAAAGCATCTGAATCACAGTTATCAAATATTCTAAATGGTTTAAACGGAGCAGGCAATTTATCTGCCACACTGTCTTGTCTTTCTGGTTCTGCACCCAGAATACTCATTGACAGTAATTTTTCTATTGAAGCACTCAAACGCGGATCTGCTTCACCATTTGACAAAGATAATCTCACATTCTTTTCTTGCCAGGTCAGTAAATTATCTCTTAATTTCCCAGAGCCGTAAGGAACATAAATTTCATCAGGTTCTTCATTAAACGCTTCATGAGACAGCCAGTCATACCAAATTTCTTGGGATCTGACTATCAGAGCTTTGTTGAGATTAAGACCACCTCTGTTTCCGGTAATCAATAAGATATCTTCTTGAGTTAGTTCTTTTTTGCTTAAGTCAACCATATAGATATTAGCATGTAAATTTTTGAGAAATTCTAATTTTTTAGGATCAATATTTACATCCACAATCTGGTTAGATGGTGGCAAACCGTATTTTTCAGTAAAATATGAAACTGCTCTGCCTTCATTGCCGGAAGTAATTAAAGATAATTCAGGAACAGATCTAGTTAAAATTTTTCCATCCAGACTGCCTTTCTGTAACCACAAACCCCGGGCAAAATCTCTATAGATTGTGGCCATTTCCCAGCCAGGTCTAGCTTTAGCTGTTCCGGTTGGATTAACAGATTCGTCTTTAACATGAACAAGACCATAACCTTCAGAACTTAAATCAAGATCAAAGGTCGGGGTTTTTGGCCATTCAGGATTATCTGGATTATTTTCACTAAAGACAGGGATTCCATCTGCCCATTCTTCAACTAAATCCCAATCCATTTCTTTTTGAAATGGTATTTCCTTAATAACAACACTTTCAATTTTCATAATCATTTCTTTTATTTCTTTTAAGTATATTTATCTCGTCTTCATGAGTGTCATGGTTCTCAGTTGATACATTTCTCCTACCTGAAAGATAATAAGAGATAGCATAAGGAACAATGCTGGCAGCAGTAAACAAAGGAGACTCAGTCATATAAGCGCTGGTTATTAAACAAAGTGTCAGCATTGTACCATGCTGAACTGTTTTGTTTTCACCCCAAACTATTTTCAAATCTTCTGAAGCTGCTGCAATACCTGATATCACGCCAGAAGAAACTGAAAGAAGACTATTCTTGATAATTTCCATATTTGTCTCATTAATTAAATCACCGATAGAACTTCCCACATCAGCTAAAGTCTGTAAAATATCACCCATCACCATCACCAACAAAACAATCCCATTTTCTTTGGTTTAGTCTGTCTTCCTCTCCCGCTTGCCATTCTTCAAATAAATCTATTTTCTCATTCTCAATCACAAACCTAGTACCGGTTCCACCAACCACATAAGTTTTACTCTGTAAAACAGGCTCTGATTCAGTGTCCATGACTAAAAGTAAACTTAAACTCAATAAGCATACCAAGATTCCAATTATAATCAATTTTAACATTAGTAAATCACCGCCACTAAGACACCATTAATTTGTCCAAAACGAACTTTCTCAGAGTCTATTTGGTTATTATTGTCTCCTTTCATTAAATAAAACACACCTTCATCATCTGAACCAATCATCACAACTCTATGTACAATAATATCATTACCACTAAAATAAGAGACCACATCTCCAATTTCAATTTCATCCGGACTTGAAGGTCTAATTTCAATTGAATTAGCTCCAGCATCAATAAAAGGATCCATAGAGTTTGTATCAGCAAATGAAGCCCAGCTTGGATCTTCAACATCAATTACAACTCGATCACCAAAAACATGGATTTGATCTGAAGAAATCCTGTCCTGAGGAGACATTCTTTCTTCTGAAGTAAACATGCTTCCAGGTCTTTCCACATTAACATTAAGACTAGCTAAAATACAGAAAACAAGTACTACTGTTAAGATTAAATTTAGCCATCTCACCATATTAAAGCTAGCTGAATTTATCCTTTATAAATCTTTCTATAATTAACCCCTTAGAAGTAGTGACTAATAAAGAATTCCCACTAAAACACCTTCAATCTGGTCAAATCTGACCAATTCATCATCCTCAGCTAAACTATTGTCTCCTTTCACAACATAATAGTCCCCACTATCATCCGAACTAATCTCAATAATCCTATGAATCACCACACCATTGTAAGTATTAGAATTATAAGAAATCACATCTCCGACTTTCAATCTACCTTCAATGGGCTTAATCTCCAAACCATTGGCTTCAGCGTCAAGTAAAGGGTCCATGGAATTAGTGTCTGTAAAGCTGGAAAACATCACATCATGCATATCCAAGACAACTTTGTCCCGATAAACATGAACTTGCTGTTCCTCAACCCAGTCGCTTGGAGAAACCACATCTGCTCCTGTCAAAGATCCTGAAAAATCAACAGAATTAAGTGCAAAATTAGCTAAAAACCCCAAGACAAAGACCAAAATTATAACTAAGACTTTTTTCATTAAACACCTTCAAGAACCTCTTTTAAACACATTTAGCCATATTTATATTTAAAACTTGCCATAAAAACAATTAAATTTTTATGTAATAAAGTATTACTCCGGAATAATGTTAAGGTTTAACATCCAGAGACTGAAAAAAGAGGATCATAAAAGGGCCCTCAACTTGTTAAAACAGCTGTGGCCCGAAAAAAGATTAAAAACCAGTATGCTCAGTAGGGGCAAGGCTCTGGTTGTCAAAAAAGGAAAAAGGGTCGTCGGATTGTCTTTACTAAAAGTTCAATTTAACATGATGGGGCGCCTTCAGGCTTTAGTTGTTGACAGAAAGTTCAGAAGAAAGGGTGTCGGAAAAAAACTTCTCAGAAAAACAGTTCAAACTGCCAAAAATCACTCATGCAAATTTGTTTTTTTGCTTTCCAATTACAAAAGAACCACCGCTCACCGATTTTACAAATCAAACAATTTCAAAAAACTTGGCTGTCTCTTTTATTTAAAACTTTAAAATGAAAAAATATATCTTACTCTGTTTATTTATTCTCTTAACAGCTTGTACAGCCCAAATCCAATCTCAAGCCTTAGATGTCCCATACTTTTCACAGGAAGGGCCTAGTTGTATTCAGGCGCAGATGCGTATGGCTCTGAAATATTACTATCCGGAAAAAGATTATTCTCAGGAAATGCTCGACCAGATGACTGAAAGAAACGGCAACCAGTGGACTTGGTTTTCTCAGGCCATCCCTGTATTAATCGAAGAAGGCTTAGACACTTATTATTATTCCACTACACCTTATGAAGAGCTCAATCCCACTTTTGTCAATTCTTACTATGGAGATGACGGACCTCTCATTAATTCTGTTACTAACTGGGGTGCTTTGCAAAAATCAATCGAATACATTATGGAAACTGACCGTTATCAAAATAAAAAACTTGACTGGCAGGAAGTTGAACAGGCTTTCCAAGAAGGTTCTGTCATCTTGATGATTATTGATTATAATGTTCTCATCAACAAAGATGGACCTTATATGGGTCACGGCATTACCATTACTAATATCAACGAGACACATGTCACTTTCCACAATTCAAACATGAATCCAAATCAAGTTGCAACTAAAGAACAGTTCATCGAAGCCTGGGATGCTCCTGGCAGCCAAG
>JBHPDN010000015.1:0-19418 GCA_042577865.1 Nanobdellota archaeon | reverse complement strand
ATCTCCTTTACTCCATTCATATATGGATAAAGAACTTTAGGAATCTTGATGGTTCCTTTCTCTGTCTGATAATTCTCAAGAATAGCTACTAGAATCCTGGAAGTAGCCAAAACCGTATTGTTCAAAGTATGGACAAAATGTCTTTTCATATCTTCATCAACATATTTTATCCCTAAATTCCTGGATTGATAATCTGTACAATTAGAAAGTGAAGCTACTTCACCATAACCTTTCAAAGTCGGTCTCCAGACTTCCACATCAAATGACCGGGCTTTCCAGGCGCTTAAATCACCAGAACAAATCTCCAAAACCCTGTAAGGCAGTTCCAAAGCTTTCATCAGTTCCTCAGTATTTTTAGCCATCTCATCAAAATATTTCCAGCTTTCTGAAGGATGACAGAAAACAAACTGTTCTACTTTGTTGAACTGATGAGTCCTCCACAGACCTTTTTCATTAATACCATGTGCTCCCACTTCTTTCCTGAAGCACATTGAATAAGCAAAATATTTTTTTGGAATCCCTATCACACTATTGAAATGCATTCCCAGTAATGAATACTCACTTGTCCCAATCAAAGCCGTGTCATCTCCTTCAATAGAATAAATTGTCTTTTCCCATTCTTCCAAATCCAATGAACCGCTTAAAACTTCTTTCCTCAGCAATAACGGCGGCTCAACATATTCATAACCCCTACCTATCATAAATTCAATCGCAAACTGAATCAAAGCCTGGTTCAATAATCCCAATTGTCCTTTCAAAAAATAAAACCCTTTGCCAGAACTCCTGGCAGAAGAATCAAAATCAGCAATGCCCAAACTCTCGGCCAATTCTACATGATTCTTAATTTCAAAACCAAACTTTGGTTTCTTTCCCCACTTCCTGATTTCTTTGTTTTCAGATTCATCCTTCCCTTTGGGAACTTTTTCATGCATCAGATTGTCAATTTTGCACAAAAGATTATTTCTTTTCTTTAATAATTCTTGAGCTTTCAAATCTTTTTTGTTAATATCTTCAACCGTTTTCTTCATCTCTTTGACTTTTGGCTTGATATTTTCTCCTTTTTTCTTCATCTCATTGATTTCCAGAGAAACTTTATTCCTAGTGCCTTTCAAACCTTCAACTTTCTTCAAAACTTTCTTCCAGTCTTCATCTAACTTCAGAACTTCATCAACTATCTTATCATCCTTGCCTTTCTTCTTCTGGTTATCCTTAACCAGCTTGCTCTTTTCCCTGATTAAACTAATATCAATCATAAGAAGAAGTAATTTCCAGCAATATTTAAACTTTACTTAACCACTAATCTAATCCTTTCAGAATCAATTGCCTTCATAACCTCGCGGCCAATCGAACTCTGCTTGTTCAGTTTTATCTGTGCTTTCTTGCTTGATTTGGCCAGCATCAGCATCTCATCGCCGGAATAAATCTCAATATCTTTATTGGCATAAGCCTGATCCAAGTAAAAACTTATATTTTTCCGAATATCAACATCAAAAACAATCTCCAAGCCGGTTGCTCTGCCCATCGGCTGGACATCAATCCCAATCCCAATTGACTGTTCCAGTTTCTCAATGTTTTTTCCACCCGTACCAATTATCTTAGGAATCATATGTTCTGGCACAAACAATCTAATCCGATTATCAGAAATAACTTCAACATTAAACTCTCCTCTTACAAATTCTCTCATCCTCTTCCGAATACCTTCTTCAGCATAACGAGAGATAGCTTTTTTCTCCCCACCACCTTCAACCGGGATTACTACAGTTTGTTCGCCGTATGTATAAATCTCATACTCTAATTTACCAGTCTCAAAATCATTAACCACAACCACAGGTCTAGCCAAATCACTTTCAGTCATCCCAGAAGGAACCTTGACTGTCATTGCTAAAGAAAGTATCTTGCCTACTGCCCCATCTTTAATAAAAACCACTGTATCTACAATATGTGGTAATACTCCAAGCTCAACCCGAGTCAAAAATCTTTGAATTGCATCAATGGGGTCAGTTCCATGCACTACTCCCACCATACCAATTCCTGCCAAACGTAAATCTGAAAACAACATAAAATCAGAAGTATTCCTCATCTCATCGTAAATCGTATGATCCGGTCTGCTTAACAAAAGTACATCATGAACTTCCTCTGAAGAACCGCGGGAAATTGCATACTGAGTAATATTATCAGACAATAACATGTCTCTAGGCGCCTCAACCGTCTTGACAATCTTGTTCTGGTCAGCGTAATATTCGGCCAAACCTCTGGCAAAAGTTGTTTTCCCATGTCCTGGCGCACCGGCAATCAAAATTCCGTCTGCCTGCTCTGTCAATCGGCGCTTTAATTTATCCGACATCTTATAATCTTCAAAATCCAATTTAGCTACTGGACGCACTGCTGTAATCTCCCAGCCGTCAGAAAAAGCCGGCTGTGTAATTACAATCCTGTAATCTCCCAGCTGGACAATCGTGCTTCCTGTCCTTTCAATTTCAATAAAACCATCACGCCTTGTCTTGGTGCTTTCAATAATTTCAATCGCAAAATCACGAATCACTTCTCTTTTCAGCTTGCTTTTGCCTACTTGAATAAATTTCCAGTCTCCGGGTTTTCCTTTTTTGGCGCTGGCCACTAAATTTTCCCGCATATGCACTGACATGGTTGTTTTGTCAAAATATTTTTCAAATCGTAATTTTTTCTTTTCAAAAACCGGTTTGATATAAACCACTTCCAGACCTTGGGCTTCAGCCACCATTGCCTGGACATTGTCAGAAGTGATTAATGTGGCTCCTTCTTCAAAAGCCAGCTGCCGGATCATATGATCAATCTCTCCTAGTTTGGCATATCTTATTTCAGCTGCTCTTTGCCTCAAACCTGCAAAGTCAATTTCAAATTTACCTTTGCTCATCTCCCTTAACTTCTTAATCTCTTCCAGACCCACATAACCGATTGTCTTGCCGGTATTAGCTTGATGCTCCAGCTCCCCTAAAGAAGCATTATGTATCAAAAGCCTGCCAATAGAAATTTCCTTTTTTTCAAGCTGTTTTGACAAAATTCCTTCTATCAAAACAGACGTGTCTGGAACTAATGTTTCAATTTTCTTCATTATTCAAATTATTCCTTATCTCTTTAAAAAGGTTTGCTCGCAAACCCCAGAAAATTGTTTTTCAATTTTCACTGACTTTCTTAAGAGAACAAACCTTCAAAAAACCTGCCGATGCTTTTGAACCAAAGTGTTATCCTTTGGCCAAAACTAACTCCTTCCAACCTGATCACAAAATCCTCTCTGCTTGAATAATCTTCTCCTAATTTATCCCTCCATTCAACCAAAACCGTAAACTCATTCTCTCCAGCCTTCAAATCCCTGCCCAGAAAAGAAACCTCAAACCTCCTGTCAGTGCCAAATTCTTCAACCTCCCAAACCTTTGGATAATTTCCCTGTAATAAACTAACTTTCACATCTTCTGCTTCAATATAAGAGCTCTTTTTCAGGACAAACTCAACCAAAAATTTATCTTCATATTCAACCGCTTCTGGATAAATCAACTCATCAATTTTTATTTCTGGTTTGTCCAAAACTTCATACTCAACTAAGATTGTCTTGCTCACCTCATCATTTTCAGCACCCACTTCCACTCTTTGCTTGCCAGCCTCTCTTCCTATAATCACTTTGCTGAACAAGTCCTGTTCATTGATTCTTAAATCAACAACTTCACACTCTCCATCCAGACAAACTTCCAAATCTCTCAAAACAATATTCCCTAAATTCTTGACCTGACAGTCTAAATCAAAATCCTCGCCCAAATAATCACTCGCTTTGTCAAACTCACATTCCAACTCCACTTCTTTTGAATAACTCTTTTCCTCAGAATCTCGTTCACCTTCCAAAAGATTATCAATTTGTTTTTCACTCAAGAACTCTCCCCCAAACGTGGCCTCAAAGCTGGTTTTTGCCGATTCATTTTTGACAGAATAAACTTCGACTGGAAAGGTATAAACATACTCCCACAATAAACGGTCGTCAACTCTCACTGGCCAAAAAACCTTTTTCTTTTCCCTTGGTTTAAGCAAAACATTCTGTGTCTGGTCTCCAACTCTTATCTCTTCTGTGCTTGATAAAGTCAGTTTTGTTGCCAGGTAATAAGGCCTCAGATTTTCAACTTCAACTGTTACCAAATTGGAAGAACCAAAATCAACTTCATCTTTGTAAATTTCTATATCCAAATCAATGTCATCAGCTGCCTCATTGCCGATTCCATTGACATCAACATCAAAATCAATTTCATCCAACACCAAATCAACATTCCATCCAATCCATTCCACCATTGTTGCTGCTTCTTCTGCATCCTCGGCTTCGTTCAATTTGATGTGGGTTGCATCTAAAAAACCAAACTCTCCGTAAGTCGGGTCAAATGGCACCCAGCCGTAATCCGGGAAATAAACTTCTGCCCAACCGTGGCTCTGCCATGGATCTTCAAACACATCTGAATAAGCCACTCCTGAAATAAATCTGGCTGGAATTCCCAAAGCCCGGCACATGGCAATAAACAAAGAAGTCATCTCGTCACAAACTCCTTCTCTGTTTTCTAAAACCCAGCTTGCCCTTTGGGAAACATCTTCAGTCAAAGTATTGACATTATACTCAATATTCTCTTCTGTCCAGTCAGCCAGTTTAAATACAACTTTAAACAAATCATCCTCGCCTTCAGCCAATTCAGAAGCCAAATCAATAATCGCTTCATCATCAGAGTCAATATTGTCTGTCGCTTCTAAAAATTCTTCAACCTCTTCCGGAACGTCACTGATGGGATAATCAACTTTGCTCCTCACTTGAGCCACATTGTCATTGGTTGATATGTCTGCCTCTAAGTAAAAATCATTTTCCAAATCATCTGGCTCTTCCCACTTGTAAAAATAAGATTTGGTTTTTTCAGTGGCTTCTGGCCCTGTCTCCAAAGAAATCACTTGTTGCTGCAGATCATCTCTCGGATAATACAAAAGCCAGACCTTGACCAAATCAGTTTCATAATATCTTGATGTCGGCACCAGTTCAAAACCAGAAGAAATCCTTAAATTGACATCTAAACTGTCTCGGTTGTAATAATCAACACCTACTACACTAGTGCACATCAAGACCAGCATCAAGACCAAAACAATTCTTTTCATAGGAAAAATAATTCTTTTGTTCTTTTTAAAGCTTTTCTGTTTCAGAAAGTCACTCTTTTTTAGAAATGTTTAAAAAGAGATAAGAAAAATAGAGTTGATATGCCGAGGTCGCATAATCTGGTATTGCGTCAGCCTGCTAAGCTGATTTCCTTCGGGATATCTGGGTTCAAAACGTGCTGTAGATTACTGGTTCGCCGGTAGTCTGCGGCGGTGATAGTCCCAGCCTCGGCGTATTTCTTTTCAACTTAATAAATTATATAAGTCACCCTTCCTTTTTGATTTTAGTGTTTAGGGGATATCTTTTCAAGGATTACGAAATCATTGATGAAGTTGGCAGAGGTGGTCTCGGTACCATCTATAAAGCTAAACAACCTGTTCTAGAGAGGGAAGTTGCTCTCAAAGTTTTACACCCTGGTTTGGATACTCATCCTGTTGAAAGATTTTGGTGTGGAGTCAAAGCTTTAGCTTCTTTGAAACATCCTAATATTGTTAATGTTTACGAAGCAGGCACTCATGAGCATATTCATTTTCTTTCCATGGAATATATCCAAGGAGGAAGTATTCTTGATTTACTTTTTATGAAAACAGGTCTGGAACTCCCTACCATCATCCCCGTCTTCAATAAAATTCTCAAAGCCATTGACTATATGCACCAGCAGGGTGTTTTGCATCGTGACCTTAAAATTACCAATGTCATTGTAGATAAAGAAAATAACCCCCATCTCATTGATTTTGACATAGCTAAACCCATTGACTTAGAAGTTCCTCCAGAAGAAAGACAGTTTGTTATAGGTACTTATTATTATATGGCTCCTGAAAGGATTAGGATGGAAGGAAATTCAGAACAGGATCCTAGAGTTGATGTTTATTCTGTAGGCGCTATGTTGTATGAAATTCTTACAGGTAGTCCTCCTTATGAAGAAAATACAAAAGCTCTGGTACCCACTCCCGATAGAAAAATAAAAAGACCGCACGAATTTAATTATAATATTCCTGGAGAGCTTGATGAAATTTGTTTAAAGGCCCTTGCCTTCAAACCAGACAACCGTTTCCAGACTGCTGGAGAATTCTCCTCTGCTTTGGCGGAATTTTTGAAAAAACAACAACCTTTATAAATCAAGTATAATTTTTTTATGCCACAGCGGAGTAGGGCAGTCAGGAGTGCCCGTCGGGCTCATAAAATCAAGATCTCTTGATTTGTTCAGAAATCTTGGATTTCAGACACCCGGAGGTCAGAGGTTCAAATCCTCTCTCCGCTATTCTTCTCTCTACTATTATTCAAAAAAAATTAATAAAAAAAAGAAATCTTATTCTAATTGGCCAATGGCCTGAGCAATTGCTTGCAGTTTTTCAACCAATTCAGTTGCTGTTGCATCCTCAATCTTTTGGGTTGCACCTTCAACTTCTTCTTCTTTCTTGACATTGACCAGATTGATCAAATCACGAATCATGTTTTCAACTTCAGTTGTTTCCATTTAATTCACCTCTAATTATTATACTCACTCTAAAAACCTATTTCTTATTTATATTTTTCTAAAACCTAAATCTATTTAAACATTAACAAACTCCCAACCAAAATGGAAAACAACCAAGAAGTATCAAAAAAACCAGACGAAGAGCAAGGCATGGAGCCCGAACCAACCGAAGAAGAAAAGAAAGACGAAATGAATCAAGGCGAACGCGATGAAGAGCCTTATGATGAAGAAGGAAGGGAAAATCTCGTTGACGATGGTGAAATGAGCGGTTCAGAAGAAGGTCATGCTCAAGGTTACGAACAGGCCGGCAAAGATACAGACGAAGAAAAAGAAACTGAAGAAGAAAAAACAGACTAATTATTCATAATCTTTTTTCCAGCCGCGTGAATTGCCTCTAAAATAACCCTGTACTCTTTTCTTTAGATTATTAAAACTCTTATGTGCCGCTGTCTCAATATCCCAGTCAGTTTCCTCACTGGAAATCATTTTTCCTGGGAAATTTAATTTCATCAAGATAGACCACTTATGTTTTTTCCCCATTTTTCGGTATTCCTTAATGCCCACTTCTAAAACAAAATTATTTTTGACCATTCTCTCAAGTATGGCAGAATGATTTCCTAAAATCCTTTTCAAATTTACCACTTGGAAAGGTTCTAAATTAGTCCTTTTCAGTCCGGTCAGCTTGATATTATAATCTGGAGTCTTTTCCAAAGATGCCATCAATCGAAGTAGATTGTTAGCTGTTACCAATCCAGCCAACTTCCCGTTCTTTTTGACTACAATGGCCATGATATCTCTTTTTCTCATCTCACTGATAGCTTCTGTTACTTTGGCATCAACATCTTTAGAGCAAATATCAATCAAAGTTCCAAAACTGCTTACTGGTAAACCAGAAATATCATCTGCTTCTGGTGTAAAGCCTCGGGTGTTAGCTACATTAGTCTTCATGCCTTTTTCCCTGGCTATTGGAACAATAAATTTATTGTAAATATCAGAAATTGTAATCAAACCAACTAATTTATCACCGTCAACAATCGGCAGTTCATAAGTATTGAATGTATTCATCTCATTGATGATTTTGCCGATTCTGGTGCTTTCCTTAAAACCTTTGACTTTCTCAATCTTAACTTCGCTCAGCTTCATCTTTTTTATTTCATCATATTGCTTTAGCTGACCCAGTAAATCAAAAATACTCAACACACCGATTATTTTCCCTTTGCGTTCAACTGGCAGAATATTAGTATCAATATTAAACATCAGATAAGCTGCTTCCAAAACATCAGCGTCTTCTTCAATCTTGCCGATTCTCCTAATGATTTTTTCAATTTTCATCCCTTTGGAAATTTTGCTCCTCAGTAAACCTCTCTTGGAAACAATTCCCAAAAAATTGGCTCCGTCAAAAATCAGAACGTTTCTCTCATTCTTGCTCTTTAGTTTTCCTAATAGTTCAGAAACAGTCGCCTTTTTGTCTAGCTTGACAAAATCCTTCTTCACCAGCTCTTTTATTTGCATACTCCTAACTATTCATTCAGAATATTTAAACTTTATGTTCACCACAAATACAAGACAACACAGACTGGTAAAAATATATAAATCATCCAAACAAACCTTCATTAATCAATTGCAGGGGTGTTTAAATGGATAATGTTGATGAATATATTGATAAAGTTATTAAAAAAGGAGATGAAGGTTCTGATCTCCTGGAAACCATTTGTGTTCAAACTCTAAAAAATTCTGATCTTGTTGATATTGTTGAAGGGAAAAAAGTCCTTAGGATTCCTGAAGAATATGTGGTGGTTGTTCATTCCTCTACTGGTGATTCTGAACTTGAAGATTTGACTGAATATGCCTCTTCCTTGGTCGAAAACCTTGTTGAACAGGCAGAAAATATTGACGCCACCCCAATCGGTTTTGCTAATATTATAGACTCTCCAGATGGCGACTTAAAAATGCTTGAAACCATTGCCAATGCCTTTGTTGAAAGAGCTAATCATTATAGTCTTGCCATCATGGATGGTGAAAACGCCATCCTCGGCGAGCGGGTCAATTGCCCGGCCAATATCTCCGGTACTATGATTAGCATCATCAAAAAAGAAGAGTGGGAATTTTTGGCTGGTGGTAGGAATACTCTTACTACCTTCGGAACAACTTACGCAGCTTTTGATCCTGAAGGTCAGCCCGTCACCATTAATTCAGATGGTGTTGGTACTAAAACTGAATTTTATGAGAGGATAAGAAGATACGAAAGGGCCGGCGACGATGTCATGGCCATGACTTTTGATGATAGGATCAAAGATGGTAGTACTGTCCGAGTCTTTTCAGGCACTGTTGAAACCAGGGGAAAAATTCCTGTCGAAAAAATTAGAGGACATCTCATTAATCGGGCAGCTGATATGGGCGTCATTGCCACTTTGGATCATGAAAGAGTTGAAGAAAGGATCATGGGTTATAATGAAAAAGAACCTTCTTACAATCTCAATGCCTCTGTTGTCGGCACTCTTGACGAAGAGAAATTAAGAAACCCACCTTCTCCTAGCACTGGAGATTTCCTGATTGCTATTCAAGGAAAACCTAATCCTCGTTCCAATGGTATTACTGATAAAAGAAGAGCCATGATTTCTATGCTTGGCGAAAACTATCATGAAACTGAAGTCGGCCAGGTTTTCCTGGGATATTTAGCTGAACCTTCAGACATCTTTTATCCTCTTTTTAGGGAACTGCTTCATACTAATGTTGCCTCTAGCGTCTACCATATGAGTGGCGGAGCCTTTGATGGCAAATTAGCCAGGCCTTTGGCCAAACATAATTTGTTTGCCAAACTTTCCAATCTTTTCCAAGCCGATGGAGCAGAAGTTGCTGTTATGGGTGAACTCAAAACTCCTAATGAAGTGGCCTATGGTAAATGGCCAATGAACAACCCAGGATTTATTTCCACTTCCCGTCCTGATGTAGCTATCAAAATCATCGAAGGTTTTGGTTACCAGGCCAGGAAAGTCGGCCAGCTCCTGGAAGCTGTTGATGGTGAAACAGGAGTTCGACTCAAAGGAATCCTTGATTCCAAAGGCAAGGAAGTTTATTTTTCAGGAAAAGAAGCAGCTTAAAATAAAATGGCCAATCTGGAATATGTCCTCGGCAAACTCACCATTGAAAACACCAATCTCAAAAAGAGAAGATGCTTGCTTGGTGACACCATCCGCGACACTAATCAAATGATTCAAAACACAGATGAGACAGTTTCATTACTGCGTGATTATTCCACCGAAAAAACAAACAAATAAAAACCTCTTTCTTTTTTTCATTAAAATGTTGTTGGGAATTGATGAAGCCGGACGCGGACCTGTTCTTGGCCCTTTAGTCATGGCTGGAGTTCTGGTCGAAGACGAAAAACCTCTCGCTGAACTTGGCGTCAAAGACTCCAAACTCCTTCTTCCAAAAAAAAGACAGGAATTTTATCAAAAAATAATCAAGATAGTAAAAAACTACAAAATTATCATCACTCCGCCAGAGCAGATTGACGCCGCCCTTAACTCATCAAATCTCAACCTTAATTGGCTTGAAGCCAACACTGCTGCAGAAATCATCAACGAACTCAACCCTAAAAAAGCCATCATCGACTGCCCTTCCAACAATATCCAAGCCTTCCATGATTATCTAAAAACAAAAGTGACTACGGAAACAGAATTAATCGCAGAACACAAGGCAGATGTTAATCATCCTTCTGTTGCCGCAGCATCCATCCTCGCTAAAGTCACTAGAGACAACGAGATAGAAAAACTAAAACAAAAAATCAAAATAGATTTTGGCTCTGGCTATATGACGGATGAAAGAACTGTTGATTTCTTGAAAAAACACTACCAGACCCATTCAGAAATCTTCAGAAAAACCTGGGCTTCTTACAAAAAAGTTTTCCAAAAAGACCTAACCCAATTCTAAAGTTTTAAAAACAACCAAAACTTTCCACTATCTATGGTTTTTATTGAAGAAAAAGGAGAAATTATTGGTTCTGATGAATCTCTTAAAGGAGATACTTTTGGAGGCATAGTTGTTGCCGGTGTCAAGGCTGATGATCAAATCCGTGAAAAACTCATCAAATTAGGCGTCAAAGACAGCAAACATCTCACTGATAAAAAAATTCCCCTTCTCGCCAAAAAAATAAAAAAACTCACTAGTTGTGAAGTCAGAAACATTTTACCAGAACAGTACAACGACTTCAAAGAGGGCCAGACTGCTTTACTTAACAAACTCCACCAAGAATGTTACAATTACCTCAAGCCTGGAAAACATATTGTTGACAAATACCCTGGCTGTATTGTCGGTGACATTATTAAAATCAAGGCCGACCAGAATTATGTTGAAGTGGCGGCTGCTTCTATCTTGGCCAGAGCTTATGCCCTAGAACAGATAGAAACCCTCAGCCGGCGTGCTGGTTTTAAAGTTCCCAAAGGTTCTACCCATGTCAAACTCGGCCTCGAAAGATTAAAAAGAAAAGATCTCAATCCCAAAGAATTCGTCAAATTAAACTTCAAAAATGTAAAGAACTTTTTCAAACAATTTTCTTAACTCTTTCTTTAACATACTCATCTTTAATTACATTCTTAATATAATCTTTCAACTTAGTGTATTTCCGAGCCACTTTGGCGCAAACCCTATTTTTATCTTCAAAAGTTTTCTTGTGCACTTTCTTAAAATCCCGAACTCTCTTCTTCAAACTAATCGGCGGACCCCATCTCAATTCATATTTGTCAATCTCCTTCTCCTTAACCAGATACCAGAACACGGCCTTTTTCTCTTCATCCCAGTCCCAGCCGCTTTCCAAAACAGAAAATTCTTTCAGTCTCTTCCGTAAAAAAACAAACACTTTTAACAATTTAGCCCCGACAATATCCTTCTTCCCTTTCAAACTTTCAACTTCCAGATAAACCAAATTTCCTTTCTTCTTTTTCAGATTAGCCAAACTAATTTTCTCCTTCACAAAAAAATTCTCAGCAGGTTTTTTCAAAAAATCGCCGGCTTTCTCCCTAAATAACAAAAACTTTTCCCGATTCAAAGCCGCAGCCGCATTTCTGCTCTTATCTACTGGATCAATCACAATGATTGGTGAATGAACCTTGGCTTCATTTAAAGACACTATGGCCGCTTCCCTGCTTTGATAATATCTTTCAACATCAATCACACATTTTTCATGCCAATGCAGACTCGCTTCAAGCAAAGGTATAAAGCCACCGTACTTCTCAACTAAAATCTCCAAAACATAACCGCTAAAACCTCTGATATAACTTTCTGCCCCATACAATCCCTGCGCCTTGCAAAAAGCCTTAACCAATCTGATATCATCCTTGATTCCCTCGCCAGCTTTCTTGACCCATTTTGCATGCAGTGGACTCACATCAGTTATGTTGACTGCCTTCTGAGCCTCAGCAATCCTCAAAATAGGAACTATTTCAAAAACAAAACCTTCTGATTTAATCTGAAAATAATCTCTGCTGCCGTGCAGCCTTTCATAATTGGAAAACTTCTTCTTCAGCCTTTCTTCTAGAATATCTGCCAGTTTGTGAGATTTCTTGAAATATTTCCTAAAATCAAACAAGACAAAAATATCTGCGTCATGGGATCCTTTCAGCCAGGTCCCTTTGGCTGCCGAACCTCCTAAAAACAGCTTGGCATCGCCAGCTACAGAATTTAATTTCTTGAGAAAACCATCTATCTTGTTCTTAATCTTCTTTTCTTCTTCCTTAGTTGGTTTTATGTTCTTCAAAACTTTCTGCAGCAATTTCATACTTCGAACTAATCTTTTTCCATTTATTAATCTTGCCCAAAACACAACTTTTATTAATAACAGAAATTTAATTTAAAGCAAAGAGGTGAACTATGGCAGCTATGGAATTCCTGACTTCATTAGCAATTCTTTTGCTTATTGGTATTTTCTTGACTTATATTTCCCGTCGTCTTAAAATACCTAATGTGGTCCTTCTTATTGTCGCCGGTATTGTTATCTCCCTCATCAGATTCAAAGGAGAAAAAATCATCACTTTTTCCAATGATTTTCTCACTGCTATCGCTATCATTGCCTTAATTATGATTGTTTTTGACTCTACCTCCAGACTTCGTATCAACAGCCTGGGTAAGGAAGCTTCTCATTCTCTTGTTGTCACTACTCTTTTTATTCTCACTGAACTGGTTGTCATTTCTTTTGCCACCAGATTTATCTTTAATTTTAGTTGGACCATCTCCATCATCTTTGCTTCTATCATGGTTGGTACTGATCCCAGCACTGTTCTGGTCATCCTTAAACAAATCAAACACAAGACTATTGATTTCCTTAAGATAGAGTCCATTGTCAACACCCCGTTAACAGTTATCCTGCCTTTTATTGTTTTGGAAATGGCCAAAACTTTTGACTTTTCCACTTTCCTTCCTCAGTTTTTTCAGCAGCTGGCACCTTTCCTGCAGCAGATTATCACTGGCGTTGGTGCCGGTATGGTTGTTGCCCTCATTGTTTTCAGGGCCATGAGAAGACAATATTCAGAAATCCTTTCACCTGTTACCTTGATTGCCTCAGCCCTATTAACTTATATCCTCGCTGAAGGTCTTGGCGGTAATGGAGTTCTGGCCATCACCACCTTAGGAATTTTCTTTGGCAATGTTTATGTTAAGAAAAAAAGAACCTTGCAGACTTTTGGTGGCTCTCTTACCAATCTTTTTGAAATCCTGGTCTTCCTTTTATTGGGCCTTTCCATAACCCTCTCCACAGACTACATCTTTTACCTACGGGCTTCAGCCTTGTTCCTTATTTATTTGGGTGTCAGAGCTTTTGTTGTCTTCCTGTCTTTCATTAAAACTAACCACACCGTCAAAGAAAAACTTTTCATTTCCTTAAACACTTCCAAGGGAGTAGCTGTTGCTGTCATCATCTTTACTTTAATCTCTCTGCAAGTCACTAATATCAATCTCATCACCGACCTTTGTCTGCTTTTCATCATCCTTTCTGTAGTTCTTTCAACTCTCATCAGCCGTATGTCTAAATTTTTCCTTGGCGTCAAAACAGAAGAAATCAAATGAAAAAAATAATCCTAGACACCAATTTCCTTCTTATCCCTGCTCAGTTCAGAGTGGATATCTTTACTGAAATTCAAAGGGTTGCTGACTTCAAATACCAGCTTTGCATTTTGGACAAAACCCTCATAGAATTAAAAAAAATCCATCAGGAGCAAAGAGGCAAATACAAAGCCGCTGTCAAGCTGGCTTTAGATTTAATCAAAAAAAAGAAACCCAAAGTCATCAAAACCACTTCAGAAAAATATGTTGACGACCTTCTGGTAGAACAATCAAAAAAAGGTGCTGTCATCGCCACCCAAGACATCGGACTTAAGCGCCGCCTCAAAAAACCAATAATAACCTTAAGACAGAAAAAAAGATTAGTCTTGATTAACTAAATAACTCTATTTTAACGTAAAGTTTATAAAGCAAACCCATTATTTTTAATAAAAATGTTCTACGAAGTTAAAATCAAGGACCATATTAGAGTCCCTCCGAACTTGTTCGGTCAGCCTAGAGCACAGGCTGTCTTAGAAAGGATTCGAAAGGATTATGAAGGTTATATTTCCCAAAAATTGGGTTTTGTTATTGACTGTGTTTCTGTTGACAAAATTGAAGAAGGCATTATCATCCCTGGTGATGGTGCAGCTTATTATGAAGCTGTTTTCAACTTGCTTTCATTCAAACCTGAGCTTCAGGAAGTTGTTTTCGGTAAGATCAAAGACATCGCTGAATTTGGAGCCTTTATCTCTATCGGACCGGCTGATGGTATGATTCACATTTCACAAACCATGGATGATTTTGTCAGTTTTTCAAAAGACAAACTCTTATCTGGCAAGGAATCAGGTCGAGCACTCAAAGTTAGCGACAAGTGCCGGGCTAGAATCATTGCTGTTTCATATAAAGATTTAACCAATCCAAAACTTGGTCTGACCATGAGGCAGGAAGGTCTTGGTAAATTAGAATGGTTAGAAGAAAAAGAAGCTCCTAAGGAAGAAAAAGAAAAAGTTCCTAAAAAAGAGAAAAAACCTAAAAAATAAAATGAAAAGAAAAGTTTGTAAAAAATGCAAATTATTTGTCGAGGGCGATGAATGTCCT
This sequence comes from Nanobdellota archaeon, assembly GCA_042577865.1. Taxonomy (GTDB): domain Archaea; phylum Nanobdellota; class Nanobdellia; order Woesearchaeales; family JAGLXL01; genus JBHPDN01. The sequence continues at coordinate 4,659 of JBHPDN010000015.1, read as the reverse complement.
ATTTGTCATACCAGTCAGTTTTCTAATAATTGGCAGGGCAGAATTTTTATCAACGATCCTAATCGTTCTGAAATAGCCAAAAAACTTGGCATTACTGTTAAAGGCGAATACGCCATCAAGGTGAAATAATGAAGTTAGAAATTAAAAATCAAAAAGATAACAAGCTCTTGCATCGAAAAGAAGTAGAAGGCTTACTTACTTATGAAGGAGCTACTCCATCCAATGTTCAGGTTCAAAAAGAAGTTGCCGCTCAATTAAAAGTAGATGAAAAATTAGTTGTTGTCAGGCATATTTATAATCAATACGGCGAAAACACTGCTGATGTTCTGGCTTATGCTTATGACAATGAAGATTCCATGAAAAGAATTGAATTCATTAAAGAAGAAGCTAAACCAGCAGAAGAAAAGAAAGCTGAAGCTGCTCCTGCTGCTGAAGCACCTAAAGAAGCGCCAAAACCAGAGGCTCCTCCTGCTGAAGAAAAACCAGCAGAAGAAAAGAAAGAAGAAGCACCTGCAGAAGAGAAGAAAGAATAAAAATGCCAGAAGCTACTCCTTTAGAACCAATGGTGGAAAGACACTATATTCTTCCAGATTCTACAAATAATTTACCTGTAGTAGCTACAGAAATTCCATCTGAATTGTATGACATGATGGAAAGGATGATAGATATTTTTGGTGAAAGTACTGAAAGAAAACTTGGGGATGTGCATGATGAAACTAAATATTACATTTTTGATGGTTCAAATGTTTTCTTAAGAAAAGGACTTGCCCAAGCCGGAACTGCTGTCACAGCAGATAATGAAAAGGGTTTTCCTATGATTAGACTTTTTGCCAATTCTCTAGAGGAGATGACTGCTTTAGAAACAGAATGCGGGCGTTATAATCAGAAGACTGCTGAGGGAGGCGAATAATAATGGCTAAAGAAAAAAAGAAACAGGCTAAAGAAAAGAAACCAGCCAAATTAAGACACCAGCTTTACGAAGGCGGCAAAACTAAAAATCAAAGCTGCCCAAAATGTGGATCAGGTTTCTTTCTGGCAGAACATTCTAATAGAAGAGTTTGCGGTAAATGCTCCTATGTAGAAATGAAAGCTAAAAAAACAGAATAAATTATTTTTTTCTTCCTAACATTGCACCATCCAAAGGTGCTCTCAAGAATTCAGGCAGTTCATCATTAACTTTAACTTCCAAATCATCTTTTTTTTCTAACTTCGGAGTCTCATAAGCTTCTTCAATCGGCTTGTTAAAAAGCATGGTTTTCTCTTCTTCTTTAGTGTGATATAATCCCATCTTATTTTCCCCTGGCTTGGAATGCCAGTAAATCTTCAGTAGTTAATTTCTCGCCTTTCTTAATCTTCTCTTCAACACTCATCGCCATCTTTTTGACTTCAGCTTCTTTTTTATCTTTCTTCTCTTTCTTCCTTACACCCTTAGCTTCGTCAATCTGTCTGCTCAGTTCATTCAAAGCCTTCAAATCTTTTTCCAGTTCTTTTTTGATATTATCATAAGTTTCCTTTTCTTTGACATAACCTTTCAAACTTTCCTCTTCTTTTTTCTTCAAATCTTTGACTTCGTTAGATAATGAAATAATTTCCTCGTGTTTTGACTGGCTTTCTTCAGCCTGTTTCTGGACTTTCTTGTGAAGTTCGTCTGCCTTCCCTCTTTCTTCAGTGATGGTCTTGCTGATTTCATGGGATTTTGACCAGATATCAGAAATATCAGCCACTTCTCCCAGCTTTTTCTTCAATTTCTTAATCTCTTTCATCAGCTTTTGTTCTTTATCAAAACTCATCGGTTCAGTTTCAATCTTAAGTTCAATCTCGTCAATCTGTTTCTGTACTCTGCTGGGATCACCGGAAATATTGTGTTTTTGCTGAATCTCTCTTCTTTTCTTGTTGACTTCCTTGACTTCAGTGATATTAGTCTTAACCTTATCAGCGTGTTTTTTCCTCTCACCTTTCAACTTCTTAACTCCAGAAGTCAGCTTATCCCTTTCTCTCTTCAATCCTTTAATCTTATTGATATTCTCAGAAATAAGTTTGGAAACGTCTCTCTTTTCCTTGTAAAATTTTTCCTTGATAGAATTAATACTGTTTAATTTAGATCTTAAACTAGCAACATCAAACTTTTTCTTGTTGAATTCTTTAAGTAACTCTGGTAACTCCATTTTCTCATTCCGGCTAAACATTCGTTCATTTTATAAAAAAAATAAAAAATAACGTTGTTTATCCAAATAGTGCTCCTAATCCGGCAGCAGCTTCTTCTTCCTTCTTCTTCTCATCTTCTGGACTTGGGCCTTTCTTTTCTTCCTTAGCCTCTCCTCCAGCAGGAGCTTCAGCGGCAGGGGCTGCAGCTACAGGTGCCACGGCTGCTTTTTTAACAGCTTCTTCAATATTCACACCTTGAAGAGCAGCTACTAAAGCCTTAACTCGGGCTTCGTCAACAGCTACTCCGGTAGCTTCGAGTACCTTTTTAACAGCAGATTCATTGATTTCTTTTCCAGCTTTATGCAAAAGCATTGCAGCGTAAATGTATTCCATTTTTATTCATCCTCCATGAGTATTATTTTTTGAGCATGTCTTTCTTTTTCTTTAATTCATGAGCACTAGGAACATTATCAACAGTATCTTTACGTAAAGTGCCCTTTTTCTTCAGTCGATCATAAAGTTCTTGGGCTGTTGGCACCTCTTCTTCCTTCTTTTCTGGTGCCTTCTCTTCAACTTCTTCCAGCAAATCAGCTGCACTAGGGCCTCTGCCTTGTTCAGCAAACTCTTTGGTCTTCTTGACCATTTCCTTAACAGCTGGTGAAGCCTCTTCCTTAACTTCTTCTTTCAAATCTTCTAGCCTTTCTTTAATCACTTCAGCCCGGGATTTCATTTCTTCAACATCAACTTCATCCCCTCTTCCACTAACTTCTTCTACTTCTTCCTTGGCTTCTTCCTCAATATCTTCTTTTTCTTCTTCCTTCAGTTCAACATCAGGAGTGTCTTCAATAGTTTCTTTTGGATGAGGAAGTTCCTCGGTTTCTTCAACATGTTCTTGTTCAGTATCAGTTTCTTTAATATCAATATCTTCAGCAACATTATCAACATCTTTTAATTCTTCAGGAGTTCTTTCTTCAGCCTCTTCCTTCATTTCTTCTTCAGTTGGAGCTGGTTCTTCTTTGACCTCCTCTTCAGAGGCACCAGAGGCTTCGCCGCTCTGTGCTTCCTCAACTTCAGGTTCTGGCTCAGGAGTTTCTTCAGCTGGTGCTTCTTCTTCAACAGGTTCAGCAACTTCTGGCTCTTCAGGAACAGGTTCCTCCTTAACTTCTTCAACAGAAGCTTCTTCCTTTACTTCAGGTTCTGGCTCTTCTTTAACTTCTTCTTTAGGAGCTTCAGGTGCTTCAAGTTCTTTGACTTCTTCTTTAGCTTCCTCTTCCTCTTTAACTTCAGCTTCTTCTAATTTCTCTTCAATCTCTTCTTCAATCTTTTTCTCTTCTTCACTTATTTCTTTAGGAGGCTCAGGAGCTTCTATTTCAGGTTTAGCTTCTTCCTTAGGAGCAGCTTCAACCGGCTTAGCCACAGTTTCAATCTTAGCTTCAGCCTTCAAAGCCAGTGCTTCCCTTTCCACTTTGCCCAAAACTTCTTCTATAACAGCGTCAGCCAAAATATTACCTTCCAAGGCAACCGCTTTGGCATCATTAAACGCTTTGATTATCATTAATTCAATAGTGTCGGCAGTTGGAATGCCTGCTTCAATAGATAAGTTGACTGCCCATTGAGCAGCATTGATAATATTCTGTTCATATTCAGCTTCATCAATACGTAAATCAGAACCTTTGAAAACAGTACCGTCTTCCCAGACAGCCACTAAATCTAAACCAATTTCCATTGGTTTAACATCTAATCTTTTCAAAATCTCAGCAACTTTGCCGCTAATAATTTCTCCTTCTTTGACAACTACAGAATCTTCCTTAATGGCAATCTTCCCACCTTCTACTCCTGTTTTGATACCAATTGAACCTAGTTCACCAATAATTGGACCTGGAGCAAATGGTGTTCCTCCTGCCTTGACTATAATATCCTTGGGAGCTTCCTGACCTCCTTTAGCTGGAGCAGAACTCTTGCTTTTTTCTAGAATAGCATATAGCTTAAACGGATTTTCTTTTGTAAATAATAGTGCTGGTACACCTCTAAAGTATTTTTCTAGTTCAGTTACCCCTTCTTTGCCGGCATTTTGCAAACCCAAAGTCATTAGCTTCTTCCTGGCCATGATCAGTTCAACATCTTTTCTCAGTGATTCCCTCATGGTCTGGAGCTGCGGAGCTGGCAAGCCAGACATATTAACAACACCCACAATTGGATATTTGTTTATTAAATCCGCAATTTGTTTGACAATTTCCTTTTTCTTTTCGCTGACCATCTCACACCTTGATTGGTTTGCTCATTGTTTTTTTGATTAAAACTTCCTTGACATTATTCTCTTCATTAGGTAACAGTTTAATCAAAGCTGAATGGGCTGTCATAATATTATCAATAACTTCATCATCAGACATACCTTCGTTGCCGATGATACACTGGATAATTGGAGCATTCTTGGTCTGAAGTTTGACCATTTTTTGAAGTTTGCCCACTACTATCTTTAAATCAACAGCTGGTGGTACAACACAGCCAGCCTTT
>JBHPDN010000014.1:0-22593 GCA_042577865.1 Nanobdellota archaeon | reverse complement strand
GGTTTTTTTGTTTTTGATGTTTTTGATTTTTTTCTGATAACTGAAAGAAGGTTTGAGTTTTGGTAAGTAAATAACACCTCGGATGAGAAGGCCTTCTTCAGTGACTTGGTCAGAAGGTAATTTGACGTTTTGAGCCCGGCGTTTGATTCTGTTGGCTAATTGAACTGCATCTTTGAGTTTGGCAGTGCAAAAATGAACATTAATTTTGGTGTCTTTGAGATGTTTAAGGATCTGTTTGGCTAACTGAGCTGAACCTTTGACAGATGAGGCATATGGAGAGGATGGTTTGTAGCCAAGTTTAGTCAAGAGATTGTGTTTAGCATCAGCGATTTCAAGTTCATTTAAGTTGATGAAATCAACTTTGTCTTGGAAATAATCAACGAGTTTGATGGTTTGTGATTTTTTGTTGGGGATGACTGGTATTTCAATGCCAATATCCCATTTGAATTTTTTGGCTAAGTTGATTCTAGACCAGAGTTTTTGGTTGTCGAGGTCTGGATGGAAACGGATTTCATCCAAGCCGGCTTTATGGAGTTTCTTTAGAGTGTTTTCTGTGACAAGGTTGAAAGAAGTGTAAAGATGAGTGTGGAATTTCTTGCCGAATTTCTTTTTGAGTTTTTTTATTATTAAAATAGTTCTCTTGAGTTTTTTAAGAGGATCTCCACCTGTGAAGCCAGCGCCTTTGGCGTTGATTAATTTGGCTTCTGTGAGGATGTCTTTATTGTTTTTGATGGGCCATTCATCTGCATAGATAACATCTTTTTTGTATTTCTGTTCAGAGATTGGACAATAGAAGCAGTTCCTAGGGCAAAGTCCTGTTATGAACATGACTAATTTAGAACCTTGGACACAGTACTGGCAGCCTTTAGGTAAAGAGTTAATCTTATAGGAGAAATATTTTGTTTTTTTCATAGGAAGGTTTCTTCAAAGTTTTTGTAAATTTGAGTTTGTATTTCTTTTTCTGGGAGTTTTTTTATTTCTGCTATTTTTTTTATGGTTTCAACTATGAAAGCAGGCTCGTTTCTTCTGTTTTCTGGATATGGTGAAAGCCAAGGAGCATCGGTTTCGGTGAAGAGTTGAGTTAAAGGTGCTAATTCTGCCAAGGTTTGGAAATGCTGGAGCTTGACAATAGCAGTAGGGATAGTGAATTTGTAATTTTGATCAATAGCTTTTTTGATGATGTGCTTTCGGGCTTCAAACATGTGGAGAATGATTTGTTCTCTTTTTATTTTGGATGATTCAAGCATTTCAAAAGTGTCTAGTTCTGCTCTTCTGCTGTGGACTACCAATGGAAGTTTGATTTTTTCTACAAACTCAATGATTTTTTGGAAGTTTTCTTTTTGTTTTTGGTGATGGTCTTTGTCCCAATGGTAATCCAGGCCGCATTCACCAATGGCAACGATGTTGTCTTTGTTTTTTTTGATGAAATCAAATTCTTCTTCTAAGTCAATTTTACCCATTTGTCGGGTGAGGCCAACTTCATCTGGTCCAAGTCCTAGTAAGTCTATGGGGTATAATCCCAAGGAAGCATGGACAATGTCATATTTTTTAGCTATTTCGAGAACTTCCTCATTAGCAGGATGATTGATGCCGCTGCAAACAATAGCTTTGACACCGGATTGCTTTGCTCTTTGGATAACTTGATCTAAGTCGTCTTTGAATGAGACATGGTTCAAGTGGCAATGGACATCGACTATCATGAATGAATTGATTTTGTTAGGATATATAAAAGTTTAGAAAAAAATTATTTTTGGGCAATAACTAGCCATGATTCGTGTCGGTGTTTTTTATCACTTAAAACACCGTGTGCTTCATCCCAATATTCTATCTTTTTGATATTAACTTTTGAAAAAGATTGGAACATAAGGTATAGCTCTTGTTTTTCATAGAAATGATAATGGGTTCCATTCTTAAATTCAAACCGATTCTTTTGTTTTTCTTTTCCATAAAGTCTACATTTTTCATGGCTACTGTCATTGGTAGTAGCAAATTCAAACATAATTGTGCCTCTTGGATTTACAAGATTGGATAATGATTCAATAATTTCTTCTGTTTCCCAGATATGCTTGAATAATTTTGTTGAAATAATGACATCAAATTTTTCTTTCAACTGTAACTGTTGTAATTGACCTTTGATAAGACGAAAATTATTAAATCCGAGTTTGATGAAATTTCTTTTAGCTAATTTCAATGCGGTTTCGCTAGCGTCATAACCAACTCCAGAAAAATCTTTTTTTAAGAAAGGGGCAAGATTTCTTCCATCCCCACAACCAACATCAAGTATTGTTTGGTATCCTTTTGATTTTAATGTTGGGATCTCTTTGACAATAAAATCACTTGGTTCTTCGGACCAAATAAATCCTTTATTTCTGGTTTGTTTAGTATAAAGTTTGCCCCAATGCAAACCCAAACTAGTATTATTAAGAGAAAATGAATCCACTTTGTTTTTTTTATTAAGATTGAATATGTGCGCTGAACAAGTTTTTTGTTTTCGCCATTTTGGTTTTTCGTCTAATAATCTATTAACAAGATAACTTCCACCACCCCAATTATGGGCAACAATTAATATTCTCTTAAATGGGGATGTGATTAAATCTTTGAAAAATGATTCTGTTCTCTTGATTACTTCTTTCAAAGTTTCGACTTGATGAGATTGATCATCTTGATTGTATAAATGAGATATTTTGAATAATGTTGGTTTGCCTGTATGTATTCCGAAGTCTCTTTCACGCAACCTCTTATCAAATACTAAATTGGTTTTCAAATGTTTGTTTAAGATCTGAGCTGTTTCTGAAGTCCTACTAAGATCGCTAGTGAAAATGATATCAAACTTTTGATTACTTAATTCACGACCTAAAGTTTCTGCTTCTTGTTTTCCTTTTTGAGTAAGTTGCCCTTGTTTTTGACCAACAATTACTTTATCGAGCATTTCCTTGGTTTCTGCATGTCTTACAATGAATATCTGTTTCATTTTTATCACCCTTAGATAGTAGTTACATTTATAGGTATATAAAGGTTCTCTTCCCTTAGGGGGGGAAGATTAGAAAGATTTAAATAAAAATTAAGCTTATTTCGAGTTATGGACACAAGAGCATTAAAGGAATTAGGATTGACAGATGGTGAAATAAGAGTATATTTGGCCTTGGTTAGATTGGGGGAGACAACCTCTGGGCCGATTGTGGACGAGTCTGGTGTTTCGGTTTCTAAAGTTTATCAGATTTTAGACAGACTTTCTAAGAAGGGATTGTCAAGCCATATTGTCAAGCAAAAGACCAAGTATTTCAAGGCAGCGGATCCAAAAAGATTACTTGATTATTTGATGGAGAAAGAGGAAAAGTTAAGGGAGCAAGAAGTTAATTTGAAAAAAATAATTCCTCAACTAGAGTTATTTAAGGGTTCGGCGATTACTACAGAGACGGCTGAAGTTTTTGATGGTTTAAAAGGAATACAGACAGCCAGGGAAAGGACTTTGAAGATTATGAAAAAAGGAGACCAGATGTGGGTTGTAGGAATTTCAAAAACCCCTTATGAAGGAATGATGACCAAATATTTTAGGGATTATCATAAAAGAAGATACACAAAGGGGATTAAGTGCCGATATTTGTATAATGAGTATGCCAGGAAGCCTCATGGTGAGTTGTCAGCAACTTATCCATTAAGTGAAGTTCGTTACATGACCGATGGTTTGATAACGCACGGATGGATAGAGATTTATGCGGATACTGTGACTATTGGCATTAACAAAGGCAAATCATTTTCAGTTGTTATTCAAAATCAAGAAGTGGCTGATTCATTCAAAGTTTACGCTGAGTTGATGTGGAGCTTAGCTAAGCCGTAATGCAACGGAAAATAAGATTTTCCTGGGTTTTGGCAAAGCCAAAACTTTATATATAAGCGATTGAGATTGTGTTTATTATGAGTTCAGTAAGAAAGTTTGGATCATAAGAATTCTTTTTAGTTAGTTTGAGTTATAATAATTAATCAATTTTCTGGAGGTTAGAAAATGCAATTAAACTATATCAAAGAACATGATGAAAATAAATATATCAAAAGGGTGCAGACATTAGATGATTATCCGCCGGTCAAAGGATGGGATTTTTCCCAGCCGTTTGATTTTGACAAATTTATAAACCAGTATTTCAACACTGGTTTTCAGGCGACCAATTTGAAGAAAGCAATTGATACTATCAAGGAGATGAGGAAAGCAGGAGCCAAAATATTTCTGGGTTTTACCTCAAACATGGTCAGCTCTGGATTAAGAGAAGCTATCTGTTATCTGGTCAAGAATAAATTGGTTGATGTCTTGGCAACAACAGCCGGTGGTGTGGAAGAGGATGTAATTAAATCACTGAAACATTTTGTGATTGGTAATTTTTCTGCGCCAGGAGCAATCCTTTTGGAAAACGGAATCAACAGAACAGGCAATATCTTTGTGCCGAATGACAGATATTATCTGTTTGAGAAAAAGTTTGTGCCTTTTTTGGAAAAAATGTATGATAAGCAGAAAGAACTGGAAAGACCAGTGAGTTGTGAAGAGTTTTTGCATGATCTGGGCAAACATGTTAATCATGAAGAGAGTATTTTGTACTGGGCTTACAAAAACAAAATTCCTTTTTTCTGTCCAGCCATAACTGACGGGGCTTTGGGAGACATGCTTTATTTTTTCAAGAAAAGAAAAAGCGACTTTTACATTGATGTGACCAGAGACATGACTCGAATTGTGGATCTAGCTATGAATGCAGAGAAGACTGGTTTGATTATTTTGGGTGGGGGTGTGGTGAAACACCACATACTAAATGCCCAAATATTCAGAGAAGGGTGCGACTATGCGGTCTATATCAATACTTCACATGGGTTTGACGGCTCTGATTCAGGCGGTTCGCCAGATGAAGCAGTGAGTTGGTGTAAAATCAAGCCAGACGGCAAAAGTGTGAAAGTAACAGCAGAAGCAACTTTGGTTTTCCCTTTGATAGTCCAGGCTGCTTTTGCACCCAAAAATATATAAAAAAGGGGCAATTTTGAATTGAATGGGTGATAATATGCCAATCGTAGGAATTAACATAGCAAAAATAAATGTAGAAAAGAAGGAATCAAGAAAGGGTAAGATTAGCATCAATAATAATATTTCAATCAAAAGTATTGATGAAAAGGATTTGGCTTTAGGCAAGTCCAAACAAAAGGGTTTGAAGTTTAATTTTGTCTACACTTGCGACTATACTCCTGGTCTGGGGAAGATTGACTTGGAAGGCCATGTCATGTTTCTAGGAGAAGAATCCAAATTATCTGGTGTTAAAAAACAATGGGACAAGGACAAGAAAATCAGCCCTGAACTAATGGGTCCAGTTTTGAATGCAGCTTTGAACAAATGCAATATTGCTGCTTTGAAGTTGAGTGATGAAGTTGGTTTGCCAAGTCCAGTGCCAATGCCTAGAGTAACCAGCAAGGAAAACAAAAAATAATTTTTTTATTACTTTTTAGTTAAAAACACGAAAAATTTATAAAGGATTTCTAGTAAAAAATATAGAATAAAATGACTAAAGAATTGAAGTTAAAAGTGGCAGAAGCGGTCCAGGATGATGTAGACAAAGGTATTGTCAGAATTGATTCCAGTTATATGAAGGATATAGATATCAATCCAGGGGATGTTGTTGAAATCAGCGGCGAGAGACCAACTGTAGGTATTGCAGACAGAGCCTATCCCGGAGATATTGGTTTGAATATCATCAGAATTGACGGCAATATGCGAAGAAATGCCAAAACTTCAATTGGTGAAGAAGTGGTAATTAAAAAAGCAGAAGTCCAGGAAGCAAAAGAGGTAATAATTGCACCAACCAGAAAGGATATGGTGATCAATATCTCTCCGCCAACTGCTTTGAAAACAGGTTTATTGGGAAGGCCAGTAGTCAAGGGAGATCTTATTTCTTTAGGCGGGGCCAGAAAAAGATATACAACTATGGGGCAGCAGTCAAGAGTGCCTGATGTTTTTGGAGAAAAATTCATTGAAAAGTTTTTAACTGAAAGTGGAATGTTCGGAGGTTTTGGAACTAATATTAAATTAATGGTGGCCAGTACCACTCCAAAAGGAGCAGTGGTAATTACAAGTTCAACAGAAGTCGTTTTGAACAGGAAGGCAATGGAAGTTGAAGAAGAGATTTCTTTTGGAATCAATTATGAAGATGTTGGCGGTCTGCAGGAAGAGATTAAGAAAGTTCGTGAGATGGTAGAACTGCCATTGAAACATCCTGAGATTTTTGAAAGATTGGGTATAGAAGCACCCAAGGGTGTTTTGTTACATGGTCCACCTGGGACTGGAAAGACTTTACTGGCTAAAGCGGTAGCTTCTGAAACTAATTCAAACTTTAGTTTGATTAACGGTCCCGAGATTATGTCTAAATTTTACGGACAAAGTGAAGAAAACTTGCGTAAGAAATTTGAAGACGCTGAAAAGAACGCTCCGGCGATTATTTTTATTGATGAAATTGATGCGATTGCAACTAAAAGAGAAGAAACTAAAGGAGATGTAGAGAAAAGGGTTGTAGCTCAATTGTTAGGTTTGATGGATGGGTTGAAGAGCAGAGGTAAAGTTGTGGTTATTGCAGCTACTAACATGCCTAATTTACTTGATCCGGCCTTGAGAAGACCTGGTCGTTTTGATCGTGAGATTGAAATTGGTGTTCCTTCACGACAAGGCAGATTAGATATTTTGAAAATTCATACCAGAAACATGCCAAATAAACCCAATTGGTACTCAGACATCGCTGCTGAAGAATTAAAAAGAAGATTGCCTGAAGTTGAAAAGAATTTAAATAATAACATAACCAATAATAAATCAAAAATCAAAAAGGTTAAGGAAAACCTAATAGATTTACAAAATGAATTAAAAAACATGAAAAAGATTTGGTTGAATTACAGAGTGAATTAAGAGATATTGAAAAGGTAAAAACAGATAGAGAGTCCAGTATGATGGGTTCTTTATTAAATAAGATAAGTTCACTTAACTCTAAAATTAAAAGAAAAGAAGAAGAAATTAATTCTGTCGAAGACAACATCAAAAATGGAAAGGAAGCAGAGATAAGATTAAATAAAGAATTAAAGAAATTAGAGTTAGATGTAGAAAAAACTAAGAGAATACAAGAGACAGTCATAGACAAGAACAATAAAAAATTATTAAACGAAATAATTGAACGAATTAAGGTAATTGAACGAATTAAGGAAATTCGTAATGAAAATGTTGACGAGGCCAGAAATTACTTTAGTAATTTAGTGAAAGAAAAAGATGATAAAAAAGTAATAAAAATTATTGAAGATCTGATTGAATTAAGAGCTTTAGGCGAATCATTTTATGGACCAATTAACCAAAAAGCGTGGGAAAGAGATTTAGGAACAATTGCCAATGTTACTCATGGTTTTGTGGGTGCAGATTTATCTTCTTTAGCTAAAGAGGCAGCCATGGTTTTACTAAAAAGAATTTTACCTGATTTAAAAATGGATGAAGAAAACCCTATTCCAGAAGAAGTTTTAAAGGAATTAAAAGTTACTCAAGATGATTTCAAAGAAGCTTTGAAAGTTGTCCGTCCTTCAGCCATGCGTGAAGTTTTGGTAGAAGTGCCAAATGTGACTTGGGAAGATGTTGGTGGATTAGATAATGTTAAAGAAGAATTAAAAGAGTCTATTGAATGGCCTTTGAAAAACCCTAAAGCATTTGAAAGATTAGGAATCAATCCACCAAAAGGCATTTTACTGTACGGTGCTCCAGGAACAGGCAAAACCCTGATGGCCAAGGCTGCTGCCAAGCAATCAGAAAGTAATTTTATTTTAGTCAATGGCCCATCTCTAATCAGTAAGTGGGTTGGTGAAAGTGAGAAAGCTGTTCGCGAGGTTTTTAGAAAGGCACGGCAGACATCCCCAACTATAATTTTCTTTGATGAAATTGACAGTTTGGCTCCAAAAAGATTTGGAGACAGTAATGATTCAGGAACAACTGAAAGAGTTGTTAACCAATTATTAACTGAAATGGACGGTCTGGAAGGATTGAGTGATGTAGTAATTATTGCTGCCACCAACAGACCTGATTTAATGGACAGAGCTTTGTTAAGACCTGGTCGGTTTGACAGAATTATATTGACTCCGGTTCCGGACAAGGCAACTCGAGAGAAAATTTTTGCTGTCCATACCAGACTCATGCCTTTAGACAAAGATGTTAAGATAAAGGATTTGGCTGGAAAGACTGAAATGTATGTGGGAGCTGATATTGAAGCTGTTTGCAGAGAGGCAGCTATGGCTGCTTTGCGTGAAAATATGAAAAGTAAAATTGTTTCAATGAAACATTTTGAAAATGCACTTGAAAGAGTTAAGGCTTCTGTGACTCAAGAGATTGAGGAAACTTACGCAGAGATAAAAGATGACTTGAAGAGAGCTCGTGCAAAAGAGATGAAAGATAACGTTAATTATTTTGGATAATTCATTCTTTTTTAGTAGTGGGTAAAGTTTAAAAGGAGATGGTTTTGTTTTGTTTCTTTTAAGGTGAGAATAGATGATGGAAGCGATTAAAGAACTTGAAGTAAAGGAAAGGGACAGAGAGACTGGTTATTTTGTTAAGATAACTGAAGAAATTCCGAGTACAGAAGAAGACATAATGGATCTGGCAGATAAAGTTTTTGATGATATGGACAGGGCTGCAGGAATGGAGACAGCAGTTGACTGCTACTATGCGTTGGTTGAGGCGATGAACAATTCTTTAATGCATGGCAACCAAGGCAATCCAAGCAAGAAAATCAAATTAGTCTATTTAAGGTCTGACAAAAAATTATCTTTTAGTATTGAAGATGAAGGGGAAGGATTTGATGTGGCAACAATAGATCAAAAAATAAAAAAGACAGGTAGTGAGTTCTATTATGGAACAGGTGGATTTGGTGACAGAGGTTTATCTATGATCGCTCATTTAATGGATAGAATAAAATACAATGATCTGGGCAATGTAATCAGGATGGAAAAATATTTATGAATGAAAACATCAATAATTTTATAAAAGATGATTATTTTGTTTAGGTTATGAAAAGGTTTGTTTGGGTTTTGATGTTGTTGTTACTAGTTTCTTTAGTTTCAGCGGTTGATTATCCTGAACCATTAGGTTATGTTTCTGATTATGCTGAGGTGATTTCTCCAGAGTATGAAAGCCAGATTGAAAGTTTGTTAACACAACTTGAGAAAAATACAACAGTTGAGGTGGCAGTTTTAACAGTTGATGATTTTGGAGATTCTGAAATCAACAATTATGCAGTGGGATTATTCAGAGAATGGGGGATTGGAAAAGAAGATATTAACAATGGTTTATTGATTTTAGTCAAGCCAAAAACAGCAGAAGAAGATGGAGAGTGGAGAATTGAAGTTGGTTATGGTTTGGAAGGTTTAATCACAGATGCTATGGCTGGTAGGATTGGCAGAGATACAATGCTGCCTTATTTTAAAGAAAATAATTACGGCCAAGGTATTTATGCAGCAGTAGTTGATGTTAAAGGTTTGGTTGAAGGTGAAGGAGAAGTAATCAGCAAGTACTCTGGTGATGATTTTGAAGCAAAAAATGATTTTGATTATTTTTATGTGGCTTTTTTTATTGCTTTGATTGTTGGAGGAATTGTAGCAACAACAACAAAGAAGGTTAAGAATAAAAAAATAAAGTGGGGAATTAAAATAGGTGCAGGGGTTTTGATTGCCATTGGTTTGATTGTACTTTGGAGTTATATTATTGCCCTAATCTTTTTTGTAATATATTTATTTGTGGGCGGCAGAGGAGGAGGATTCATGTTTTTCCCTGGTTTTGGGGGAAGAGGCAGGGGTTCTGGCGGCTTTGGAGGTTTTGGCGGCGGACTGTCAGGGGGCGGTGGCGCCGGTGGAAATTGGTAAATTTAATAAATCAAATTAAAATATGAAACAACAGGTGGTCTAAAAATGAAAAAGAAGAACTGGAAAAAACATTTGACTTGGATTATTCCGGTCGGTATTTTATTGATTCTTTTACTATGGGTAGTAGGAAGCTACAATGGTTTGATTGGCCAAGATGAAAATGTCAAAAAAAGCTGGGCTAATGTAGAATCAACTTATCAAAGAAGAGCTGACTTGATTCCAAACTTGGTAGCAACTGTTCAAGGAGTGGTTGATTTTGAACAAGAAACACAAACAAAAATTGCTGAATTAAGAACAGGGGCAACAGCAATTAAATCAGAAATTCAAAACGCTCAAACTCCTGCTGAACTTGATGAAGCAGGCAATAAACTCAATGATATTGTTGCTGGCTATCGGTCTTTAAACATCAATGTTGAAAATTATCCTGATTTGAAATCAAGCCAAAATTTCTTGTCTTTGCAGGATGATTTGGCTGGAACTGAAAACAGAATTAATGTAGCTAGACAGGATTTCAACAAAGCAGTCAATGGCTATAATGTTAAAGTCAGAAGAATACCAACCAACATCATAGCTGGCTTATTTGGTTTTGAAGTTAAAGAAGGTTTCGAATCAGAAGAAGGAGCTGAAAATGTTCCGTTGGTAAGTTTTGGCTGAGTTCAATTAAGAAAGGTTTATTAAGTTGTGGGCCATAATTAGTCTAAAATGGCCCTTAATTTCTTAATGAAAAACAGGGGAATTCTTCTGGTAGTAAATTTTGTGATTTTGATTCTGACATCTTTGTTTTTTATTGCCAGTAAAGGATCAAACAAGATAACCAGTTTGAGTGTAGTTGAGAACATCCAGTCTATTTCTTCAAATAATGTTATACTGGGCGTGGTTCTTTTGATCTTTGTGGTAAACCTAATAATGATGATTGGTCTGATGGCTACTGGTTTTAATAAAAAATAATAAGATATATAAATTAAGGAGGAATAGTTCTGATTATGAATATTAGAGCAGGGGATAGAGTCAAATTAAAGACTGAAAAAGAAGAAATTGAAGGTGTTTTGATGCCGAGTTCTGAAGCTGATGTAGTGGTGGTTAAGCTTGACAATGGTTATAATATTGGAATAAACAAGAATAAAATCAAAAATATGAAAATGGTTGAGAAGCACAAAGAGAAAGAAATCAAGAAAAAAACAATCAAAGAAAAGACAGGTCTGCCGACCATAACTATCTTGCACATGGGAGGGACAATTGCTTCTAAAGTTGATTATGCTACCGGGGCAGTCAAACCAAAGTTCACGCCAAGTGAATTATTAGAATTGTTCCCAGAATTGGGTGAAATTGCCAATATCAAAAGCAGATTAGTGGGAAATTTACTTTCAGGAAATATGAGATTCAGCCATTACAATCTAATGGCCAAAGAAATTGAGAAAGCAGTAAAAGAAGGTGTGGATGGGATAATTGTAACTCATGGCACTGATACCTTGCATTATACCTCAGCGGCTTTGGCTTTTGCACTTGAAGATTTGGGGGTGCCGGTGATTTTAGTGGGTTCCCAGAGAAGTTCTGACAGAGGGAGTTCAGACGCTTCGATGAATTTGATTTGTGCAGCACAATTTGTAGTCAAAAGTAATTTTGCCGGAGTGGCCATGTGCATGCATAAAAGCATGGATGACAAATTCTGCGGTATCCTGCCGGCAACCAAAACAAGGAAGTTTCATTCAAGCAGAAGAGATACTTTCAAAGTGATTAATGCCAAACCTTGGGCAGAAGTGAGCAAGAAAGGAGAAATTAAATGGCTTGACAAAAGTTATGATAAGAAAGACAAAAAGAAGAAATTGAGTTTGAAATTGTTTAAAGATTTGAAAATTGGAATTCTTAAAGCTCATCCCAATATGTTTGTTGAGGAAATTAAAGCATACAGTAGTTTTGATGGGATAATTTTAGAAGGAACAGGCCTGGGTCATTTTCCAGTATTGGAATATGACAAATTAACAGCAGAACACACTAAGATTTTGAAAGAGATTGAAAAGCTGGCCAAGAAAATGCCAATGGTGATGACTTCACAGACAATCTACGGCAGAGTTGACATGAATGTCTATGCTTACGGCAGAGAATTACTGAAAGCAGGAGTTTTAGGAAATTATGCAGATATGACGGCAGAAACAGCTTTTGTTAAACTGGCCTGGTTATTGAGCAATAAGATGGATGTGAAGGAGAATATCAGTAAGAGTCTGCGCAGAGAAATCAATGAACGGATTGAAAGCAAGGAAGATTTTTTAGAATGATTCTAAAATGGATTATAAAAAATTAGGTTTTAAGGCGGGTCTGGAAATACACCAACAAATAGATTCTTCTAAGTTGTTTTGTTCATGTCCAAGTGCATTGAGAGAAGACGAACCTGATTTTACAATTAAAAGAGAATTAAGAGCAGTGCCGGGAGAACATGGCGAGATTGATGTGGCGGCTTTTTACGAACAGTTAAAGGGCAAGCATTTTATTTATGAAGGTTATGATAAAAACAGCTGTTTGGTGGAGTTGGATGAAGAGCCACCACATGCGATTAATCAAGAGGCTTTAAGGATTGCATTGACAGTGGCCAAGATGATGCACTGTGATATTTCTGATGAAATGCAAGTAATGAGAAAGACAGTGGTTGACGGTTCTAACACCAGCGGTTTTCAAAGAACAGTTTTGATTGGTAGGAATGGCTGGATTAAGGTGAATGGAAAGAAGATTGGAATTAATTATTTGATTTTAGAAGAAGATGCGGCTCGTCGTACTGCTGAAGATGCCAAATCAGTGACTTATAGATTAGACAGATTAGGAATTCCGATGTTAGAGATTGTGACAGCGCCAGATATGAAGACAGCTGAAGAAGTTAAAGAGACGGCCAAGGTAATTGGAATGTTATTGAGGTCTACTGGCAAAATGCGAAGAGGTATTGGAACCATCAGGCAGGACGTCAATGTTTCGATTAAAGGTCATTCTCGGGTTGAGATGAAAGGAGTGCAGGATTTAAGAGTGATGATTAGGTATATTGAAAAGGAAGTGGAAAGACAAGTCAAGACAAAGGGGAAAGAAGAACCCCATGTTAGAAATGTCAAACCCGATTTTAGTTCTAAATTTTTGCGTCCGTTACCAGGGGCAGCAAGAATGTATCCAGAAACTGATATTCCTCTGGTCAGGCCGGATCTGAAAGGTATTAAACTGCCGGAATTGATTGATGAGAAAGTGAAAAGGTTTGAGAAATGGGGTTTGGGCAAGGATTTGGCATTATTAATAGCTGGTTCTGAGAAAGCTGGTTTGTTTGAAGAATTAGTTAAGAAGCATAAAAAGATTAAGGCAGGTTTTATTGCCGAGACTTTGACAGGGACTTTGCTGGAATTGAAAAGAGAATATAAGATTGAAGAAGTGAGTGAAGATGATTTGAGAAAGGTGTTTGATTATTTGAGTGAAGGAAAAATCCATAAAGATATTATTTTGAGTGTTTTAGTTGATATGGGCAAAGGACAGTTTGATGTTAAGAAGTACGAGGGTTTGAGCACTGAGGATTTACACAAAGAAATTCTAAAAGTGATTGAAGAAAATAAAGGGGCGCCGTTTGGTGCAATGATGGGCAAGGCCATGGCTAGGTTAAAGGGCAAGGCATCTGGCGAGCAAGTGGCTCAAATGCTAAAAGAACTGTTAAAAGGTCATGCTGGAAAGTAAAATTTTATATATGCCAAATATTTAATTCTCTTTAATGAAAAAAGAAGTGATTGGTTTAGTGATTCTTCTAATTTTAGCTAGTTTTGTTTATGCCCAGCCAGCGCCACCGGCATTACCATCATCACCAGGTGCTGCAGTGTCAACAACAACACAAACCAATACTTCTCCAACAGTAAATGTTCCTGCACCAGCAGATGATGCTGCATTAGCCGATCAAATAGATTATGTTTCTGACAAAGTGGATGCTTTAGAAGGGCAGGTGGGCAGCTTGAACACTAAAGTTCAGCAAAGGCTAGAAACACCGGCAGGTGAATCCCCTAGCTTTTTTGGTTATTTTATAGCACTATTAATAGTTGATGTAGTAATTATTTTAGTATTGGTTTATTTATTGTTGCAAAGGTTTGTAGGTAAAAAGGTTGAAGTGCCAGACAGTTTGAGAAATTATGTAAAGTCAAACTTGAGCAGAGGTTATCGGCCAGAAGTGCTTAGACGGGTTTTAGAAGGCCAAGGATGGTCTAAGGAACAAATTGAAATTGTGATGAAAGGTTAAGATGGTATTTGAACAATTATTCAATCCAGAGAAGATTGCCAAAAGGCCAGAGTTTTCTCTTTATTTAGGTGTAGCTTACACTTTAGTTTCTTTTTTAACTTCTTATTTATTGTTCAAAAGTGTGCCTTCGTTTGTGGGGATATCCACCATCTTGTTTACAGTAATTTTGACAATTCCTTTGGCAGTGAGTTTATTTAGGTATGAAGAGGAATTAGAATTAAAGAAAGATAGTTTTTTTAAAAAACATAAAATTGTGATTGATTTTTTCATTTATTTTTTTATTGGCGCCTTTATTGTCTTTTTTGTGTTGTCTTTGGCCATGCCAAATATGATTTTTTCTGAAAGTCAATTGTATGGGCAGGCATCTGAGGCGCAAAAAGCAGTGGAGAGCAAAGGTTTAGGACTGCCGCCATTGCCAGATGGAATGGTGATTTCATCTATTTTTAAGAACAATCTGTATGTGATGCTAATAGCTTTTGTCTTGAGTTTGTTTTACGGCAGCGGAGCTTTGTTTTTGATGATTTTGAACGGGTCGATATTTGCTTCAACCCTAGCAAATGTAGTCAGAGCCGCATTACCAGCAGGAAGTTTTTTGGCCAAGTATTCTTTTGTAGCCTGCAATCTAGGAATTATGTTTTTTCACATGGTGCCTGAGGTAGGTGGTTATTTATTGGCAGCTATAGCAGGAGGGATTTTGTCCAAGGCTTTGCTGAGAGAGAAGTTTTTATCCCAAAATTTCTTTAAAGTTTTGAAGAGTTCTGGCATATTATTAGGAATAGCGATTGTGGTTCTGTATGTGGCAGCTTTGATTGAAGTTAAAGTTTCCAGAAAACTATTTTTAGCTAATGTTTGTTTGAATTACACTGGATTAATTTTGATTTTAGTATTATTTTTTATAACAATCATTGTAATTTTAGAAACAATGAGGAAAAAGAGGTTAAGTTACGATAAAATTTATATATCTAAGAAAATTAAAAAGAGAAAAGGTAAGAGAGGTTGATAAAGATGAAAAAATTATGGATGTTTTTAGGTTTAATGATTATTCTTTCATTGATAGTGGGCTGTGGAAAAGAAGATACTCCTCCTCCGCCACCAGATTTGCCAGGTGTTGACTTGCCGATTGGGCAAGCAGCAGCAGGTTATACTTATGCAGGTTCTGGCTGGGCTGATCCGGCTGGTACTTTTGAGATTGTTAATCCAGAATCAGGTTATTTTGAACTGGGAATTGGCGAAAGTGGCCAGTTAGATTTATCAATAGTTGATATTGGGCCAAATGACTGGATTTTGAGATTTGGTTATGCAGCAGTCTGTGACGAACCACCTTGCACTGCTGATGAAACCAGATGGGAGCAGTTTGAGTTCATCGGCCAAGTTTATGACCAATACTGGCTCAAAGGAGCCAATGCAACTGCAGAAATAGAAATTGCCAGAGAAGACTATAACTTTGGTGAAAATTATGTGATTGCTTATGTCTGTAAAAAGATTTCCGGCGGCTGGGACTGCAATAATGACGGTCAGGTTGACGGAAGCGGCGAGAATCAATATATGTTATTACCTTTTGATCTTTACTACAAATGTGCAGAAACTGATGGCGGAAGGGAATTAGGAATGCCAGGAACAATTGAAGGGGTTGATGATGACTTTAATATTTATTCAGAAACAGCTGATGAATGTACTTCAGAAACTTCCTTAAAAGAATATTACTGCAATATGCCAATGGATTCAGAAGGAGAATGTTCTGTAGGACAGTCTATCACAATAGATCTTCCTGATTGGCTGGGCGGAGGCAGTAATAGTTACTGCATGCCTGCCGGAACATACCCTGACTGCAGATATTGTTCAAATAATCCAGCAGTAAGCTGTACTTCTAGTGAGGATTGTGATTTTGAAGTTGAAAAAGAATGTGATTACAATGAAATCTGCATGGATGGCGCTTGTGTAGACTTACCTTTTTTCAATGAAGATTCTCCAAGTAAGGATAATCCAGCAGGAGCAGATAAAGTCAACGTGACTGATAAAATTCAATTGAGTGCAACAGAAGAAGTTGACTGGACAATTGGAACCAGTTATGACATTTTGTTCTCCAGATTCCAATTTGGAGACGATATGTATGATTTTGATGAGACTGAGGCCAGGGAATTTGCCCACGGCACTGTTAACTACGGGAACTGTGGAAGTATTGGATCTTGCCAAGTTATTTCAAGCGTCGGGGGCTATACAATTAAAGGCTGCGGTGGAAATTGGTATCATTCCTGTACAACTGATGCTGACTGTAAAAGGTGTTCTCGTGTAGGAATACCTTGTCAAAACGATGGGGACTGTAGTATGGAAGAAGGATTTCCAGGCGGCTGGATAATAGGAAGCGGCAGCAAAACCTTTACATTTGACCCTTATCCATTAAGTTGGCTTATTGAAGGAGAGATTGAAGAGGTGGGATTAAACTTTGGACCAAATTCGTTGTTAGTCTATGGTTGTGATAAAAATGGCCCTTGGAACTGCCACAGTAATAAATGGACTAAAAAGGATGTGAAAATTATCCCGCCTTGTATTGATGATGATGCCCTGGATACCAGCACAAGAGGAACATCTTATGGAATGTATTTAGACAGTGGATTAGTAGAGTCTGAAGGTGTGGAAGACGAATGTATCTCAACAACACCACAAGCTTCAAAGGTCAGAGAATATGCCTGTACAACTGATGAAGATGGATATGTTTATCTTGATGATATAGAAGTGGACTGTACCATTGATGAAATCTGTTTCCTAGGGGCATGTGAACTTTATGTACCACCACCAGGACCACCAACTATCTAATTCTTTTTTTTACTTTTTTTTATTAATTAAAAAAATAAAAGAAAAAGTTATTTAATTTGGAAAACAACCTGAACATAGGCACTGACTTCTAGTTCTTGAGGTGAAATCTGAGTTGTCTTGACTTCTTCAAGAAATGCTACATCAGCAACTCCTGTTTCATAGTACCGGTAAGGGTTGTAATTATAGGTGCCGTCACTGACAGAGACAATATCTCCAAGTTTAGCTCCTAAACCTTCAGCAATAGCTTCTGCCTTTTCTCTAGCATCTTTGGAAGCCTGAGTAAGCGCTTGTTTTTTGTATTCAGCCTGTTTTTCATCACTGAGTTCAAAGTTGATGTAATTAATTCTAGTGGCGCCAGCATTGATAACAGCATCAATGATTTCGCCGACATCATCAAATTCTTCAGTGGTGATTTTCAAAGTGTGGCTGGTTCTGAAGCCAAGGGATTCACGGCCTTCGTCGCCTCGCCAGTCAAATTCTTCGTAGATGTTGTAATTCTGGCTTTCAACATCATCTTTAGGAATGTTGATGGAGTAGAGACCAGCATAAACATCATCAGTGATTCTGGCATTTTCGTCCTTGGATGCCTGGGCAGTGTCTTCAAGGGTTTCGATGGCAACATAAACTACAGCCTGATCTGGCTCAACAGCAAGGTTAGCCTGACCATTAGTGTTAACAGTCCTTTGGTCTGATGATGGCACGCAACCAACGATTAAAGCGATAACCAACAAACCCAATATTATTTTAAGATATTTTTTCATTTTATTTTCCTCCTGATAAATTCTAATAAGATATACAAAACAATGGCAGCCAAACCACCAAGCAAAAACCAAAAACCTATGTGGGCCCACAGAGGAAGGGTTGAGGTTGATGTTTGAACAGCAGTGGTGACAGCTTCGTCAGCCATCAAAGCGGCTTCAGGCGCAGCAGCCATGGTTTTTTCAGCGCCTAAAGTAGCGACTCTGCCAAAATTAGTTCCAAATCTCTGCACCAATTCAATAATTATTGAAATACCGGCGAGGATGCCAACCAAAGGCAAAATTGACTTAAGTTTTGACTTAAGACCTTTGGTTTCTTTTGGTGCGATGATGATATACTTATTGGCAAGTTTATAGTGATTGACTTCACGGCCTTTTTGGGAGTAATGAAATTCTTCTGTAGTGACAAGACCACCTTCCTGAAGTTTTTGAAGATGATAATGAATGGTTGATAAAGGTACCCCTAATTCTTTAGAAATCTCTGATTCAGTAGCTTCTTTGTCGGCTAAGTAGTTTAATACTTTTCTGGAAGTAGTGCTGGCAATAACTTCAGCCAGTTTCTTGGTTTTGTCTTCATCCAGATTGATTAAGAGGAATTTGTTTTTCATGTTAAACAGGTAAGATTGGAGTATATAAATAGTTTATGATAACTTTAGTTTGATTTGAAGTTATTGATGACTTTGAGGTAATCTTTATTGAGGCCGCCTAATCTGAAGATGGTGGCGGTTTTGACTTTTGAATCTTTGGCGAGATTAAGGTCTTTTTGTAGATTAGTGGGGGTTAAGATGGGTTCATGGCCGAGAATGCCGGTGGCAATGGTTCCCAAGCCAAGAGAAGGGTGTTTCTGGATATTTTTGTACATGAGTTCTTTAAAAAAATCATTTCTAGCCATGGAAGTATAACACATAAAGATTCTTTCTGAGATATTCTTGTTTTTGATGTGAATGCCCAAAAAACTGAGAAAGAAATTGATGATTTTATTTTCGAGAATGTATTCAGCAGTGACTAGGGTGAGATTTTTAGGTTTGTTCTTGATGAATTGGTTGATGATTCTTTTGTTTTTGAAGAATCTTAGTATGTTTTTGATAAATAAAGAAGGTTGATGTGTAGGGAATTCAAGGTCTAACAAGACTGTGAGTTTGTTTTTGTTGTTTTGGAGTTGTTTGAATATTCTTTGAAGAGCTTTGGTTTGGGAGAAAGGGCTGAGCCAGTAGCCTTCTGATTTTTTGAGGACGGGCCAGTAAGCAGGAGTTATCTTTTTATTTATTTTTTTTAGATATTGAGCGTGAGAATGAAATTCTTTGAGATTCTTGGCAGCAATAAAAACAGTGGATTTAAAATTAATAAGTTTGGCCTTTTTGAGGTTCTCTTTTTTTGGGAATTCTTCAAAAAAATTTATTTTCATCGGACAAGAGGATATTTGTCTTTTTCAATATTTTTGGGACCTTTAAACCATTTACTGATGTAAAACCAAATAATAGAAAAGGCACCACATTTATCAAACCGGCGCATGGCAGTGGTGACATGAGTATTTCTAAGGAATTGGAATCGGCCGTATTTTTTTAAGTGTTTAACAAAAAAGGAATTTTCCCGGACATGAAGATTTTCATTAAAGCCCTGGGTCTTTTGAAAATCTGACTGACGGCAGTAAATAATACCGGCGGTCCAATGGTATAAATTAAAGGTGTTGACTAAATTTTTGAAACCCATCATAAGCTGGTATTTGAGTTTAGGTTTATCTGGTTTGACTTTCAAAGTACCGCTGGAATATTTTTGACTAAATTGGGACTTGATGACTTTGAGGGCACTAGGATGTATAGTGGTGTCGGCGTCAAGGAAGACCAGAATTTCTCCTTTGGCTTTTTTGGCACCAAGATTACGGGCCCGGCTGACACCTGGTTTTTTGATAGAATAAACATGGTCAGCGTATTTTTTGGCGACAGCAACAGTGTTGTCAACACAACCATTGGCAACAACAATGGTTTCGTATTCTGGATAATTTTGATTTTCAATACTTTTGAGTGTTTTAGCTAGGTAAGCTTCTTCATTTCTAGCCGGAATAATAATGGAAAATTTCATTTTAAAGTCAGATAGTTAGCAGCCCAAAGCATACCCTGGTCGCAACAGTAAAGCGAAGTCTTGAAAGGCTGGCCATTAGGGTAAAAAACTTCCAAGTAGTTTTTATGCTTTTCTATTAGCTGAGTCATTTGTTGATAGTATTGATTGAATTTTTCTTGGTCGGTGATTTGGGTAAGTTTGAGGTATAAAGGAGCCATGTGCTGCCATAAAGTGTCTTTTTCATAACCGCGGACAATGAATTCTAACCAGATGAAATGTTCTGGTCGGTGGTTGGTGTATTTTAAAGGGAAAGGCTGATCTAATTTAGTTTGTTGGATGTGATTGAGGCATGATTTAATCATTTCTGGGTCATTGAAAATTCCCAAGACAAAAGGAAAGATGTTGGCATCACCAGCAACATAATTTTGTTTGTTAAGGTCATCGTAGAAATACTGGCCATTCCATAACTGCTGTTTGATTAGCTGAGGATAGTTGTATTTTTCAAAAGGATTAAGGAGATTGAGTTTTTTGAGGTTGTTGGCCAGAAAAGCAACCATGCAATTATCATAACAGGACGATTTTCTTTTGGAATAATCCTTCATAGAAGAGAAATTTTTTCTTTTGACCAAGCCAGTTTCTTTTTCAATTACCAGATTGAAAAATTTAGTAATTTCCTTTTCTAAAAAAGGTTTGTATTTGTTGATAAATTCTTGATCATTGAGAGTTTTGAGAGCATTGATAATGCTGGGCAAAGAATCGACAGCATAATGGTAAACATTGTAAGGAGTGCCGGAAGGTGTAATGGTAGTAGTGATTTGATTATGTTTTTGGAAAATGTTTAAAGCATAATCAAGGGTTTGTTTGACTTTTTCCTGGTGACCTAATTGGATAAGTGATTTACAGCACCAATTAAAATCTCTGGTCCAAAATTGGGCAAAGTTAGTGGTACTGGCCTGGAAAAAACGGCCATTCCAGCAGTTGTGGATAATTTGTTTGCAGATTTCTTCGGCTGAGCCTTGATACTGCCTAAAACCTTTTCTTTTGGTTTTAAGAGAAGTTAAGTAAATTCTAAGTCCTTCTTTGAGATGGGTTAGGGTTAGCATGATGAAAACGGACCCGAGGCAGCGGTGAACAAAGTCCACCTGGTCTCGTGTCCAAAAACGGACCCGAGGGGAAATTCGGGAAATATTCCTTTCGAACCCCCGACCCCTTCCTTAGGAGGGAAGTGCTCCATTTGCCCTACTTAAGTGTATCCAGGCTGAGCTACGGGTCCGTATGAAATTAGAAAGACAGATGGTTTTTAAAGATTGTGCAAAAACAAAGAAGCAGCACCTAAGGCGCCAGCATGTTTAAGTTTGGATTGAATGATTTTGGTTTTTTTGAGCTGCGGGTAAATCAAGGATTTTTTTAAAGTGGTGGTCATGGACTTTTTGAAGAGGTTAAAATCATTTGAAACAGATCCTCCTAAGACAATAATTTCTGGATTGAGGGAGTTGATGACGGTGTTGATTAGGTTTCCCAGATGACGGCCGAATTCATTGAAAGTTTTTTGATTGAGAGTTTTGTTTTTGAAAAATTTTCCAGAACAATAATCTTCAAAGGTTTTGTTTTGGTATGATATCTGGCCGAATTCTCCAGCCAGGCCATCTTGGCCGCGGTGGATTTGATTGTTGATGATAATGCCCCCACCAACCCCTGAACCCAAGGTTAAACCAATGAGATTGGTTTTTTTCTGGGATCTGGCTTGAGCCAAAGCAAAGCAATTAGCATCATTTTCAATGATGGTTTTGACTTTGAATTTGTTTTGGATAATTTTCTTGAGATTGAGGTTTTTGATTCCAGTGATGTTTCTTAATTTGACGATGAGGCCATTTTTGACTTGACCAGGTACGCCAATACCAATACCAGAGATTGGTTTAGTCTTTAATTGTTGGATGAGAATTTGGAGTTGAGTGAGAAACTGTTTTTTGTTTTTAGGAGTTGGGATTTTTTGATGAGTTAGAATTTTATGGTTTTGATTAATCAAAACACCCTCTATTTTGGTTGCCCCAACATCGATGCCAATAAAATAGGCCATATTTTAGATAAATTTTTAAGACATATAAATCTTTTGAGTGTTATGTATAAGATAAAACAGACTTATGAAGATTTTTGTGTTGAGGAAATACCTAAGTTTAAGTTAGGAGATGGAGACTTTGTTTATTTTTGGCTAGAGAAAGCAGGATTGAATACTTCAGAGGCGCTGGGACTGCTGGCTAAGAAAATGGGTTTGGGTTTGAAAAAGTTCGGTTATGCGGGCAATAAAGACAGAAGAGCGGTGACAAAACAAGTTTGTTCTGTGCAAAGTGTTAAGAGTTTGGATGTGGGGCTGAAGAAAGTTAAAGTTAAAGTGATTGGTCATGGAAGGAAACCGATTTCTTTAGGGGATTTAGAAGGAAATAAATTTGAGATTGTGATCAGGAATCTGAGTGAGGATGAAGCTGAAAGAGTAAAACCAATCAAGAAAATGATCAATTACTTTGGAGAGCAAAGATTTTCCACAGACAATGTGGAGATTGGCAGAGCCATGGTCAAAGGTGATTTTAAGAAAGTGGCAGAATTATTGCTAAAAAATGATTTAGTGAAAAACAGAATAAAAAAAGTCTTGGAAGAAAGACCGAATGATTTTGTCAATGCAGTCAGAATGATTGAAAGGAGACTGTTGATGTTGTTTGTACATGCCTATCAAGCCTGGATTTGGAATGAGGGTGTGGAAGAGATTTTGAAAGCAAAAAAGAAAGTTAAGAAGGTGCCGATTGTTGGTTTTGGAACTGA
>JBHPDN010000013.1:0-24174 GCA_042577865.1 Nanobdellota archaeon | reverse complement strand
CCAGTCACTAAAATTTTCATTTTTAAAAACCCCCCATTGTTTCTTTGAGACCTTGATTAAAATCAATTTTAACTTGAAAATTTAACTTGTTCTGAGATTTTTTGATATCTGCTATGCTATGTTTAACATCCCCTTTTCTTTCATCAGCGTAAATGGCTTTGATATTTTTATTTGTTATTAAATTAATCTTTGAAATAAGATCATTGACCGAAATTTTTGATCCAGAAGCAATATTGAAAACTTCTCCTGAAATGTTTTCAGTTTGACAAGCCAACAGATTGGCTTCAACAACATCTTTAACATAAATAAAATCCCTTGTTTGTTCACCATCCCCAAAAACAGTTGGTTGGATGTTGTCCATTATTTTTTTTATAAATTTTGGAATAACTGCGGAATATTCTGATTCAGGATTCTGCCTAGGTCCAAAAACATTGAAATATCTTAAACAAACTGTTTCCAAACCAAAAACTTGTGAAAAAACCTGACAATAAAGTTCGCTTGTGGATTTTTGGACGGCATAAAGTGATTCTGGTTGAACTTCCATGTCTTCAATTTTAGGTAAAATTGGAGAATTGCCATAAATCGAACTTGAGGAAGCAAATACTACTTTTTTAACTCCACAATCCCGAGCAGCAACAAGGACATTTAGTGTTCCGTTGATATTAACTTCATTAGCCAAAAGAGGATTTTCAGTAGATTTTGGAACTGATGAAATAGCGGCTTGGTGAAGAACAAAATCAATATCTTGGAACTCTTTTTGGAGTAAATTTAAATCACAAATGCTCCCTTTGATTAACTTAATTTTATTGATAAATGGTTTAATGTTTTCTTCGTTGCTACTTGAAAAATCATCAATGACAGTGACATCTTCTCCTCGTTTAACTAACTCTTCAACAATATGACTACCAATAAAACCAGCACCCCCGGTTACTAAAAATTTCATACTATTCACACCATTATTTTTCTTTATAAATCTAATGGAACAAGAATCTACTTGTTTTTACCATAGACCGAGTAGGCTTCTTCTAAAGCCTCAAAAGAACCAATATCAAACCAACGTTCGGTAAAAGTAAAACCATATACTTTATTTTGTTTGCTAAGCCAAATCATAAAATCTCCAGGATTATCCCAACGTTCACTAACATTGATGTATTCTCTAATTCTTTGCACATCATCTTTAGTTAAGGTGTATAAGCAAGTGGCAGCTAAAGTTGACTTTGGTTTGGCTGGTTTTTCCTCAAAATCAACTAACTTTTGATTTTCATCTAGAATGCCCACACCAAAGCGATTGGCCAATTTGCTTTTTTCTTTTAAATTGTAAAAGGCTAATGCAGAACTTTTTTTTTCTTGATAAAATTTAACAAAATCCTTAAGTGAAAATTCAAAAAGATTATCGCCGGCAACGATGAGAAGATCTTCATTGATGTTTTCTCTTTCCAAAACAAAATTAATATCTCCAACTGCGCCCAAGCGATCTTCATTGCTGAAGGTTCCATCATTTATAATTTTGATTGGTTTTTTAGTTTGATAATCACTCAACCAGCTTTCAAAATGAGGAGAAAATTTATTATTAGTAACAATGAAAATTTCATTAATGTCTTCGACATGATTAATCTTATCAATGATATGTTCAACAATTGGTTTTTCACCAACAGCAAGAAGTGGTTTAGGTTGATTTTCAGTCAATGGGTGAAGCCTAGTAGCATAGCCAGCAGCAAGAATAATTGCTTTCAAGTATATAACCCCCGATTTCTAATATTAATAATAAGGTGGACAGCTTACTGGATTTTCCGCACAATGCAGTACACTCCAGTACGGAAGGCTGCTTAACTGCCGTGTTCGAATGGGAACGGGTGAACCAACCCCCTATGGCCGTCCTAAACATATTAGGGACTGAACCTATTTATAAAGCTTGCGGTCTGCAGTTCTATTTGAGCTGAAGAGAAATCTTTTTTTCTTTGAGGTTTATTTGTTTAATCTTCTTGATATTTTTTAACTGATTTTCTATTTCTGTCCATGAATATTTTTCTTTGGCCAGCTTGACTTTTTCAAGAAAATCCTTGATTTCCTGATAATTTTCATAAATCTGTTCTGCTTTTTGGGTGCTTATTTTTTCCTGATTTTCCAGTTTTTGGATTCGGATTACTTGTTCTTGAATAATCTTTTTTATTTTTTTGGCCTTTTGATTGAATTTGGCCTCTTTTTCTTCTTTTTCAATTTCTAATAATCCCTTGCCCAGGATTTTGTTTAAGGCCTGGTTGTAAGTGGGGAGTTGTTCTTTTTTGATTTCACTTAGAGTAGTAAGTTCTAGGGGAGTTATATTAGTGCCTTGATAGATCATGCCAGTTGGTTCTTGAATCTGTTTTTTGAAATGGTTGATGGTTTTGAAAATTTCTTTGATCTCTGTTTCTTCTAAAGTTTTTGGCTTTTTGGTCTTGTTTATTTTGGTTAAGAAGCAGACTTCTTCAGCGTAGGCCCCTCCCAACCCCATTTCAGCGGCTAGAGTGGTAACAATTTTTTCTTTTTGACTTTTTTTAATTTGTTTTTTGATATTTTCTTGGGTTGTGTTCAACCAATCAAAACTTTCTGGGGGCGGGTCATATTTTACTTTTAATTTAAGCTCCCGAGTTCCCCATTTTTGTCTTTCAAGAAGAGCAATGATCTGATTTTGACTGTTTATGAGAATGATATTTCCTTTGGAGAAAAGTTCAATGATTAATTTGAACGTGTCTTTTTTTTGCAGTTCTATTTCAATGATTCTTTCACTTTTGAGTTGACTAACTTTTTTAATGATAGAGTTATTGAGATGTTTTCTAAGGATGAGGCAGAAATCAGGCGGGGGAAGCATACTGGGTTTTTGTTCAGTGAAGTAAATAAAATTAGGCAACTGAATTTTAAGTAGCTGCTTTCCTTTTCTGGGGATGTGGAAATTAATAATGAGTTCTTTTTTAGCTGGCTGGTAAATCTGGTCTATTTTGCTGTTGATTAAGACTTGGAACTCATTAATAAGAGCGGCAATTTCCAATGAGGAGAGTTGTGTTTTTACCATTTTTAGATTCTTAGTTTTTCCTTGATTTGTTTGATGAGCTCTCTTTTATCTATTTTGTGGGTAGTGTCAACGATAAGGATACTGTGGCCGGCTTCCTGAGCTTCAGTGAAGCAGACATCAAAGATTTCAGCATCAAGATTGTCCCTTACTTTTTCTTTGGAATAACCTCTTTCTGCCAGTCTTTGGTCTAATTCTTTTAGATTGGTTTTGGTAATGATACAAAGATCAACAAATTCTTTTGGAAGTTTGTGGATGATATGAGAATCAATAATAAGATTTTTTTTACTCTTTTTGATTAAGTCTATTACTACAGGGATAAGTTTTTCTAAGTCAATAATCTTACATTGATTTTTTTCATCAAAGGCTTCGCAAAGTTTTTTTTCATCAATAAGTTTGCTGAGATTGATTCTTTCGAAATTTAATTCTTTAGCTAGAAGTTTAGCCAAAGTGCTTTTACCAGTGCTAGGAGTACCAGAAATAATAATGACTTTCATCGCAATTCAGATAGTTCTTTGTTAATCCTTTCAAGTTCATTGTCAAGATGAGGTTGTTTTGGAGATGACCTAATCCTGGATGGATTTGTTTTTTTGGGGGTTGGTTCTTTTGGACTCTCTGTTTTTGTTGTGGTTACTTGTTCTTTTGCTTTACTTTTTTTATGTTTCTTATTTCTAACTTTTTTGTGATGTTTATATTTAATCTTATGGAAAAGATGATGTGAAAACAGTCTTTGACTTCCCCAAATAAAGAGAAATAAGATCAAAGCATAACCTAGGAGCAAGAATAGATCATCAGCAATGTAACTGATTTTAGGCTGGAAAAGTATAATTTCTCTAAGGACCCGCTCTGAAATAACAAAAGGATTGAAAGCAACTATCTTTCTGATGGTGGAGGGCATACTTTCGATGGGGATGATGACACTAGAAAGGAAAAGACAGAGACTGCCGATTGAAATGGCAGCCAAAGTGCCTGTTTCTTCTGAACTAAACATGTAACCCACAGCCATGCCTAAGAGTGAGAATAAAGTGGCACTAGCTATGAGAACAACAAGAGCTAAAGGCAGACTTGGCAGGATTTGAGCCGAAAAGAAATAAATAGCGATGACAAGTATAATTGCTATTTGTGAAACAACCAAGAACATGTTGGTTAGGTAGGTTGAAATAACAAAAATAATGTTTCTGGTAGGACTGATGAAATTTCTGAAGTGAGCATTGCTATGTTTTTCCATCATGACTAGGGTTGTTCCTAGTAGGATTGAAATAAACATAATGACAAGAACCATTAAACTAGGGAAGAGATAATTAAGATAAGTTTTTTGAGTAGAAATTGGTTTGATTTCAGTGGTGATAGGACTGGTAATGGTGGCAGCTGAAGTAACTCTAACACCACCAATATCACTGAGAAGCTGATCTATACTTGTTTCAATTGTTGCTAGATTACTGAGTGATTGAGATAAGGCTGTTTCAATCTCTACTAATTTTTGCTGTGAGCTGGCTTTAGCACTGGCGGCATTGGCTAATTTGGTCTTGGTAGCTTCAATGCCATTGGAAACATTGGTGATCAGAGTACTTAATCTTGTTAAACTGTTATTGTCAGTCGTGCTATGAATAGTTGTGCCGATGTTGTCTAAATCTTCAAGGGCATTTTCAAGTTCTGCAATGGCATCATCTTTATCATCCTGCGAAGCTCCAGAGTCAGAGATAATGTCTTGAGCAGCGGCAATGTAATCTTCACTTGAATCAATGTTATCACTGATAGAATCTTTGATATTTGTAACCATATTTTGAGATGAGCCAAAAGCAATATTTTCTGAAAAACTCAAGTCTAAGGAAGCAAGATGGTTATCAATTTCCTGAGCTTTAATGAGCATATTATCATTGCTGTTTTTGATATCTACAACTATTGGTTTTTTAGCATTTAATTCTGTTTCAGTTCCTTCAAGTTTATTGAGGACAATGGAAGTAAGGTCTTGACTGATTTCTTGAGAACGTGAAGTAAATTTGGTAGATAAGGTATCCATAATCATCCAAACTAAATTTATCTTGCTGTAATCAATGAAGAATGTGATTTTTTTTTGTTCATTATTGTCAAAATTGAAATTCTCTGGGAAAACAATACAGGTATGAATTGAACCTAATTTGATGTTGTTGATACATTCCTGTTCTTCTTCATACTGGATAATCTTGAATTCTTTTTCTGATAATTTACTGATGAAAGAATCAACATTAGCATTGGCAGTTGGTGTGTAGGTGCCAATATTAAGGCCATAAGTGTTAGCATTGTCAAAAGCAATACCAATTAAAAGGATGACTAGCAATGGGGCTAGAATGATGATCAGGGCTGAACTTTTAGCTCTGATTAAGAGTTTGAGGTTTTTTTTGATGAGTCTGAAGATATTTTTCATTTTTTGAGCTTTTCTAGTTCTTCAAAAATTTCCTTTAAGGAAGGTTTATGGACTTCTAAGGATTTGATGTTAGTGATTTGCCGATTTTTCATGGCGCTGGATAAATTAAAAAGAATATTCTGGGGTGTGGTTGAGGTGAAGATTATTTTGTTTTGATGCTCTTTGAAATTGACAAAATCGTTCTTATTAATAAATTTGAATAAGTGGGATATGGGTCCATCAACTTCAACATGAACTTCAACGTTGTTGTGAGAATAATTATTCTTAATCTCGTCTAGGCCACCAACCTTGATAACTTGCCCTTCATGAAGAATGGCCACTTTATCACAGACCATCTCCAATTCATCTAGGAAATGAGAAGCAATGATAATTGTAGTGCCTTGTTTGTTGATTTTTCTGATGAGGTTCCAAGTTTCTTCCCTGAGGATAGGGTCTAAATCTGCAGTAGGCTCGTCTAAGATAAGAACTTCAGGATTATGAATCAAACTACAGATAACACTCAAACGTCTCTGCATACCTCCAGAAAGCTGTTCTGCAAGCTTTTTCTTGTGTTTGGTAAGCTGAGTAAGTTCCAGAAGGTGATTCATGTTATTGACAATGGCATTCTTCTTGAGATGGTAAAGACTGCCGAAAAGCTTTAAATTCTCTTCTATAGTCAATTTAGGGTAAAAAGAAGGATCCTGGGGAGCAAAACCAAATATTTTCTGCACATTCCTGAGGTTATGGTACATGCTTTTCATCTGCTGTTCCTGATTGACCACATAAGAAGGCTGATAAAAAACATCTCCTTCATCTGGTTTAAGAAAGCCGATGAGGTGGTTTAAGAGAGTGGTTTTACCACTACCACTCATACCAATAATACCAAAAATATCCCCTTTTTCTATTTGAAATGAAACATTACCTAAGATGACTCTGCGACCTAGTTCTTTGGTAACATTCCTTAGTTCAATCACCGCTACCATTAAGGTATATTATTCTTACTTGACTTATAAACCTTTTTGTGAAAAGGGATTAAGAATAAGTAAGGTGAATAAGAATAAAAAAGAAGTAGAAAAAATAAAAAATTTAGTAATAAGTTTGGTCGTCTTCTTCAGACTCGTTTTTGTTACCTTTTAATCGGCTGAAACCGATGATTAAGCCTAAGATAACAAGTAAGACAACTAAGACAATTAAGCCAATTTCTAGACCTTTCTTAACATTGTCCCAATTAGCACCATCATTAACTACGTTAGCTTTGATGGTAACATCTTTTAAAGTCTGACCATTGCTTTTAACTGTTAAACTCATAACTTGTTCACCAGCTGTAGCGTCTGAATTTGCTTTAACATAAACGTAAGCAACTTTGGTATCTTCTGAATCGAGAACCAAAACATTTTCACTTAGTCTTGTTTCAGCCCAATCGCCAGCAGTCAATTCAAGTGTGTAAGTTTTACTTCCACTACCTGAGTTGGTTAGAGCAATTGGATAGATCGCTTCATTACCTCCAGCAACAACATTTTGTGTTTCTGGACCAACGGTGATAACTGTTTTATCAGCAGAAGCTGCAGTACATGCATCACTACCAACAACAGTTACGGTGAATTCTTCTTCAACAGTTTCATAACCATCATCATATTCGACAGTTACTTCAGCTTCATATTCCTTAGCTTCAGCGCAAGTAGGAATTCTAACATAAAGTTCTTGAGTCATTTTTTCATCGTCAGCTTCAAGTTCTTCGATGTAGTCAGAATCGCTAACACCTAATTCAGGAATAGCAAAGGTAACTTTAACATTGTCTTCATCTTTTTGACCAAAGTTTTCAAGTCTAACAGATGTCATCAATGATCGACCAGCTTGAACAGTTGTACTTGGACTAAAGATAACATCATCGATGTTTAACTTGTGTTTAGGGGTGCTTATTTCTAAGATAACATTCCAAACAGTTTCTCGGTGATCTTTGTCAGAAACTTCGATTCTTAGAGCATAAGTGTCTCCATTTTCCAAGTCTTCTGGAAGTTCGAGTGTTAAGGTTTTGTAGTAAGTTCGGTCTTCTTTAACATCAAAGACATCAGTTGATTCAGCTGTTTTTCTTTGGTTACTGTGTTCATAACCTTTAAGAGCTGCTTCAACTTCGATGTTTTCAGCGTCTTCATAAGCAACTAACTTAATTTCAATTTCAACATCGTCTCCTCTTTCAATGTCGCCTCTTACTTCTTGTTCAATTTCAAACCATTGGTTGTCTTCATCCCAG
The DNA here is from genome assembly GCA_042577865.1 of Nanobdellota archaeon. Classification (GTDB taxonomy): domain Archaea; phylum Nanobdellota; class Nanobdellia; order Woesearchaeales; family JAGLXL01; genus JBHPDN01. The sequence goes on along the minus strand of JBHPDN010000013.1, from coordinate 16,494 downwards.
ACCCAAATGTCATCAATTGGTTTGTTATTGATCCAAATTTTGTCGATTCCAACAGGAATTTGCTCGTTAAAATCTTGAGCGTTAACTGTAGAAACAAACAAACTTGCTAGCATGATAGCCAACATTGCGAATATTTTTAATTTCTTCATTTTGTGTTCCCTCCAATACGTATTGGTTTTTGATTATTAATTCTAATCCCCTCTTTTCGAATGTGAAACATTCCTCATATTTAAATGTTTCGTTGTTTTAGTATTGTCCAGTAGTTACAACCATTCATTATTAAATGATGGTTATTTCTCTGTATTCTATGTTTCTGAAGTTGTCATTACTGGCTGAGATTCTGATGTCGTAGTCACCTACTTCAGCATCAGTCGGAATGTCTAAGTAAAACTTGGCAACTTCCTGGTCATTTTTGTCTAAATCAAAAGGACCATCTGTTCTCCAAACACCAAGGTCAGCAATATATGCAGTAACAATAACATCTTCCATGTCGTAAGTTCCGTCATTCAGCAACTCAACAGTTAATTCAAAAACATCACCACTAGTTGTGTATTCGTCGTATCTGATTCTGCTGAATATAGTTCTTTGTGACTTTTCTGGTTCGTATTCTCCAACTCTCATAATACGGGAAAGGTAATCTGAAGCACCATCATTATCCCAAACTGTTAGGGTAACATGGTATTCGCCTTCTTCCTCATACTGATGTTCTGGGTTTCTTGAGGTTGAAGTTTTACCATCACCAAAGTCCCACTCCCAATCAACAACATTTCCATCTTCATCTGAAGAAATATCTTCAAATTCGATTTCATCGTTGGTAGTTGGATTAAGAGGAGAATATTTGAAATTAGCAGTAGGTGCATCGTTATAATCGCTTACTTCGATGAAGGCTGTGGTAGTAGCTGTGTTGGTTAAACCATCATCATCTGTAACAGTTAAAGTAATTTGGTAAGTGCCTGCTTCGGCATAAGCATGATAAGTATTATCTTCTGTTGATTCAGTTGTCCAGCCATCTCCCCAATCCCAAGTATAATAGACAATCTGACCGTTATCTTTTGATTCAGAAGCATCAAATTCAATAACCTGGAAAGTATAACCTTCATATGGTCCGCCAGCATTAGCTGTTGGGAATTCGTCTTCTGGAGCATAGACTGTCAATTGAAAGTTAGTTGGAACACTATTACATTCTAAAGTAACAGTTTCTGTGCCTAAATAACCATGAGCAAGGTTTTGAATAACAACATCTTCTCCCTCAATAGCAATATTGTAGTTTTCATGACTTGAAGCAGGAACAATAACTTCAACAAAGTTGATGTCTCTGCAGTAACTGTAGATATTTTCATGAAGAACGGTGTTGTCAGGTGAATTGAAAAGAATATTTACGTTTTCTGGTTGTTTAATCCATTCAGCAGGTTGGTCTGGTGTGTTTGTTCCTGGAGTTTCTCCGTTACCTTCACCATTGTTTTCAGGCAGTTCTGGTAAAGCGATATTGCCTGGATTTGAAGGTGTTGATGGTGGGGCAGGTATTGCACCATTAGGAGTCCCATAATTTATTCCGCCATTAGGAGTCCCATAATTTATTCCGCCATTAGGAGTCCCATAATTAACTTGGGCAATAGCACCAGCGCTAAGTAAAACTATTAAAATCATAAAAATTGTTATTGATTTGAGGTATGTTTTCATTTTTTCACCTTGTTTTGATTAAATAAAAAATAAAAAATTACTGAACTCTTAGTTCAGTTTGGACTCTGTGAGGTTCGTACTTGTCATCAGCTAATTTGAAGTCTTTACCAATAGCTTCATCAGCTTTGTCGCCAAGAGGAATGCCACCGATGCCCTTTTCAACTAATGGGGCATGAGGATTGCTTGAGACAGTTTCTCTGATTTGCTGTTGAGTTGGTATGTCATTAGAGTCATTGTGTTGTCTTTTGAAGTATTCAAGGAAAGCACTGGTTGCTGACTTAACACCATCTAAAAGAGCATAACCCCAAGCTTTTGCAATAGGCATGGTAACTTTAGCTGCTTCTTCTCGACTAGCACCAACACCAATAACGTCTCCGTTTTTGTTAAGGTACCAGTATTGAAGATCGACATTGGTGTCTTCGATCATACCTGCAACACCTTGTTCTGCAACTTCACTAGCAACAAGAGATTCAATCTGTTTCTTTCTAGCTTCGTTTTCGGTGGTGTTGTAGACTTTCTGAACTTCTTCCCAATTATTGGTTCGAGCGTAACTGTTTAATTGGGCTCTTTCAATAACATCTTGGTCGATAGGGACAAACTGATTACCGATGAAAGCATAGGTCTTTTTTTCTGGACCACCATTAAGCATAGTACATTCAGCAATAGTAATAGCATCATCACCATCAACTTGAATTCCATAGTCGGCTCTTAATACCTGAACCAAGTCTATGTGGTAAGTAGTATCTCTGGTGTATCTTATTCCATCACTTTCAGAAACAACTTCAACAACAGCGCCGGTTTCAGGGTTGAAACTGTGGGCAGATGAACCTTTTTTGGTCATATCCCCAACAGCTAGAACAGCGCCTTCTGGAAGCTTGTCTTCAGCAGTTACTTCAGCAATGAACCGACCTTTGTCGTCCTTTTTACCCCAAGTAATTCTTAAGTAATCTCCTTTTTCAGACTCACCAATTAAATCTAACCAAAGTTCAGAAACTTGGTTTTTACCGTCTTTAACAACATAAAGAGGTAATTCTGAATTTTCTTGAACGCCTGTAATTGGTCTAACTACTGATTCTAAGAGATAAGGTAGGCTAGCTTCAGTATCAGAGTGTTCAAGCCATGCAGCAGCTTTTCTTGCTTCTGGACCAAGCTCTAACTGTTTGCCTTCTGCATCTTTAGCAATGAAGATTGGTTTTTTGTTTATTCCTAAAACCAATTTAGTAGTGTGGTTTCTTAGAATGGTTGTAAGACTTTGTAAGTTTTCATAATTAGCCTGTTCAGCAAAACTGTAAGTATACCAAGCCATGAAAGGGTTACTAGCATCAACATAGCTTTGAAGCTTAGCTTTTGGATTTGCACCAGTTTCTTTATTCAATCTGTCTACATTGAATAAAGCTGGACCACCTGCACAACCAACAGTAAACAAAGTAGCTAAAGCAGCCAAGCCAATTTTGGTTCCTGTGCCAACTGAAGAAGCTGTACCATCAAAAGTAATATCTTCTGAAGGAGTAACCTGGCCGGTAGTTCTTTGTTCAGCCATGACTTCATTAATATCCTGACCAGAAACATTTTCTAATAATGATTCTGCGTGAGTCAGTCGACCTTCTAAATGATCGGCTAAAATAAGTTCTTTTCTAGCATCATAATCAACACCTGCATTTGATAATTCTTCAACGATTTTTAAATGATCCATTTTTTTCCACCTTCCTGTGTATTATTTGATTGTTAATCAATCACCTTTTGATTGTGATTTATCTTTTCTTACGATCCCTGAGGAGATTTGGAATGGCAAAGTCATAGGTAAGCATTAAACCTAAACCCCATCCATTTTGCTGCATTTTGTTATTGAAAGGGTCTTCACCTTCCAAACGAGTTCCATAAATTTGTGCTTGGAGTGATAAATTTTGGATTAATCTTACTCCAGCTGAAAGTCCGTAAGCAAAGAATGCAGAACCTTCATCATAATTCCAAGGTCCAAAATTACTTGAGTTACTAAATTTCTGCTCTGCCATGGAACCATAAACTCCGAGGAACCAATCCTTGCCAGTGTAATAAAGAGCTCCGAAACCAAAAAGATTTGAGCTTTTCATATCTAAATGTGTTCCTGGGAACTGACCTGAGTTAATTCGGCCTTGAACTTGTTCGTAACCCACATTAAGGAAACCAACAATATTGCCACTTCCTCTGATGGGCTTCCCCATATCTAAAGAACCATTAGCAGCTATTCTTCCTCCTTGCTGAGTACCATGCATTTCATAATCAAAATGAGGATGTCTTTGAACATAACTAACAGAAGCTCCTAATTGTGTTCTGCCAACCATAACTAGTCCTTCAACACCTACATTACCATCTTGAGTCTTTTTGGTAAAAGTATCTTTGAATTCTGCCCTGCCCCCACCAACTCTAAGGCCAATAGCAACAACTTTATCATCAAAAACATAACCTTTAACATCTCTGACACTAGTGAGATCAATCATTCCTGAGACACTACCATTAGCTCCCCAATGTCTGCTGTATTCCCCGTCTGTACCAAGAGCAAATCCTGAAGGTCCAGAGAACTGCCCTTCTAATTTACTAATAAAATTGCCCAGGGTCATGAAAACACGGCCACCTGCGAAAGTTTGATAATTTTCAAAGAAAGGACCACCAAGGAATGGATTGTGATCAGCAGTATTGTTAACATCAAAACCAATATAACCAAAACTAGGATTGGCTCTATTGATTGATCCTGGAGACCCAATGTTGTCTAAATTATCAGAAAGACTGACACCATCATCAGCATGAGCGTTAGATGCACCAACTAGTAAGGCAGTTAAACCAGCAAAACCAGCTGCTCCCCATTTGAGACCTGTTTTTGCTCCTTGAGAAGTCAATAAGTTTTTCAAAGAATCAATAACAGCTGTTTTAAAACTATAATCTCTGGGAGTAATAATTTCTGTGTCTGGAACAATTAAATTTTCACCTTCAAAAAAATCATCAGGTAATTTTCTTAGAATTGGAAGCATATGTGCTTTGCCATCTTCGTCCAACCGAGTGGTCCACATCATTGGTTCGCCAAAGAATTGTGTCTTAAGATTTCTTTTGAAATCAATTGCTTCAGAATAATTATCAACAGCATCAGCAGCATACTGCAACAAACCCCATTTTCTGAGTTTGTTTAAATCTCTACCATTGAAAGCACGCTTACCTTTTTCATTGGTAAGACTTTGTAAATGATTAATATATGAATCAAAATTTTCGTTAACAGCTTCTTGTAAGTCCATTTTTACCCCCATAAGTATCTAATCAAACTTCTCTAGAACCTCTTTTTTTGTTTTTAATTGTTAGCTTATATATAAACCTTTCTAATCAGTCACTACTAGTAAGTAGAATTAGAAAAAAGTCTGCCAAAGCTGGTAAATAATGCCCAGTGAAAACATCACAATCAAGAGAGTGGTAATAAACTTTCCGATGTTGATAGTATATTCTGGTTTTCTTTGTCCCTGCCGTTTGGCTTTCCAATAAGCAAGCATGATAAGAATGCCATCAACACCACCGGCAATGGCTCCGCTGAAACCAAGGATGGCAATGAAATTTGTTAGGCCAGAAAAAGCAATGATGACTGGTGGAATGATAGTGATGAAAAAAGCCCACATTTTTTTGACATTATAATCATATTCATACATCTGTCTTAAAGCTAAGCCTAAACCAAGGAAAGAAGTGAACATGGCAAAGCCGGCAAAAATATTGGCGGCTAAACCAAGACCTTTATTGGTGAATATGCTAAGAGCAATAGTGGCAATGCGGTCGTTAGGAGCCAAGGAGTTAAAATTGGTCAAGCCAATGAGGCCGACAACCACAACAGCAAAGATAAGGTAAATGGCAATAGGGATAAGACTACCTAAAAAAATAGCCTTTTTCATTTTCTTTTTTTCCTTGATAAGCTGTTCTCTAAGTTCGGGAATGGCAGCAGTGCCCACAAAAGCAAATAAAATTACTCCATAGGGTAGGAAAATACTTTGCCAGTGAATGCCACTGAAATAATCCGTATTGATGTTGCTAAAGGAGAAGATGCCAATAACCAAAACAACGAGAATCATTAAACCAGTAACAACCATTTCAGCACGGCCAGTGGCCTTGAGGCCGACAAAGATGATGAAAGAAACAAGAGCAAAGAAGATGAGAGAATATATAATTGGATTTCCCCCTAAGATTGTTTTAATAATTTCTCCCTCACCTATGATGTAGGCAGTCATGGCACCATAGATACCAACAATCATAGAGAAAGCCATAAAATGTTTTCCCAGCTTACCCAGGTATTTTTCCATGTAACCTGATAACTGATGCAGACCTTTTGTTCTAAGAGTAATTTCTCCTAGACAGAGGTGGAGTATTAACAGAGCAACACCCACAACTAGTAAATTAATAATACCTAAGAGAAGACCGCTTTGAGCAATAACATAAGGAATACCAAGGACACCAGCACCAATAACTGTACCCATTAAAGTGGCAGAAGCCATCCAAAGCTTGTTACGACTAAAGAAATCTTTATGTTCTTTTGTTTGACCTCTTTTTTGAAGCATGGGAAAAATGGGGACGCTGGGACAGTCGAGCTGCGCTCTCGGTCGTTGCCGCAAGCGTCAACTATTCGAACCCAGATCCAGCGGTTAAGCCCTTTGAAAGTCATCGGCAATCGCCTCATCGCTCCACAAAGTCTGGAGCCGCTTATTCTAGCCAGGTTATACTACGTCCCCTTGAATATTGATGATTTTTATGGTTTTTATTAAGTTTTTTGTTTTTTCAGTAAAAAATAAATAAAATAGAATAATTGTAAGGGGTATGATGAAGATAGATGGTTCTTATGGTGAAGGTGGCGGTCAGATTATTAGAACGGCTCTGGCACTTTCAACCATTACTGGCAAGTCTTTCAAGGCTGTTAATATTAGGAGAGGACGGGAGGAGCCTGGTTTGAAAGCTCAGCACTTGGCCTGCATTACAGCTTTGAAACAGATCTGCGGGGCGGAAACAAATTCTGTTGAAGTGGGTTCAGAAGTTTTGGAATACAAACCTGGTAAAATCAAGAGCGGAACTTACCAGATAGATATTGGTACTGCAGGAAGTATTACTTTGTTGCTGCAGGCTGTTTTACTACCCTGTTTTTTTGCACCGAGAAAAGTAACTTTGAAAATAACTGGTGGAACTTGCGGCAAATGGCAGGCGCCAGCGGAATATTTTCAAAATGTTTTGCTGCCACATTTGTTTAAATTGGCAGAGAAGATTGATTTTAAGATTTTGAAACGAGGTTACTACCCTAAAGGCGGCGGGCAGATTGAATTGGCAGTAAGTCCAAAAAAAGGTTTGGAAAATGTTCAAACTATTAATTTAGTTTCCAGAGGAGATTTGATGCAAATCAAAGGTGTGAGTTATGCGGCCAGAGCTTTGGAAAAGGCACAAGTAGCCGAGAGGCAGGCCAAAGCAACTCGGAAGTTATTAGGAAGATATGAGGTGCCCATTAACATCACCAAAGAATATGGAGAATCTTTAAACCCTGGCAGCGGAATTGTTTTATGGGGTGTTTTTTCCAGTGATGATCATCAAAATCCAATTCGTTTAGGAGCTAATGGTTTGGGTGAAAGGGGCAAGCCATCTGAAAAAGTTGGTGAGGAAGCAGCTTTAGGATTAATTAAAGAAATCGATTCTGAGACTGTGGTTGATAGTCATTTATCAGATCAACTAATCCCTTTTATGGGTTTGCTGCCTGGCAGTCAAATCAAAGTGGCTTCAGTTTCAAAACACTGTGAGAGCAATATCTATGCTGTGGAGAAGTTTTTGGATGTGAAGTTTGAAATTAAAGATGGGTTGATTTCTATTAGAAAACAGCGAAAATCAAAATGATTTTCTGGGTTACTGTACGTAACTTTTATAAATGACCTAAAAATTTTAGGAGAACATGGAAGAAAAAATTTGCATGTCATGTAAAAAAAGGATAAGCAATATTGCTGGCAGTACAGAATTCAAGTGTCCTAAATGTGGTGACCATCAAATGATTCGATGCGGATCATGCAGGACAATTGCTGCGCCTTACAAATGCCCAAAGTGTGGATTTGAGGGACCAAACTAAAAATGGCAGAAGTAATCATTACGATGAAGATAATGCCTGTTTCTCCTGAAGTTGATTTGAGTCAATTAGTTGAAAAAGTGAAATCAGAAATCACTAAGTTCAGTGGCGAAGAACAATTTAAAATTGAAGAACAGCCAGTAGCTTTTGGTTTGAAGGCTTTGCAAATCATGTTTGTTATGGATGAAAGTAAGGGAGACACAGAGTCTTTGGAAAAAACCATTGATGAAATGGAAGAAGTTAATTCTGTAGAAATTACTGACGTTCGAAGAGCTGTTGGTTAAGCTGATTTCTTTCTTAATCTTTCAAATGCAGGTAATAAAGCTTTATTGGCGACTCTAGCCACTCCTGGATCAAACTGTTCTCCTGCTTTAGCGTGAATTTCTCTGATACCTTCATAGGGTGATTTCAAAGCTTGATATTGTCTACCAAAAGTCATAGCATCAAAAGCATCAGCAGCAGCAAGAATCCTGGCCTGAAGTGGTATTTTTTCTCCAGAAAGATTGTTTGGATAACCTTTTCCATCAAACCTTTCATGATGACTAATAACTCCTGGTCTTAATACTTGCATACCTTCAACCTGGCAGATTTCACCAATACTCCTGACAATTTGTTCTCCAAGATATGAGTGTTGTTGAATAACATCTCTTTCAACATCTAATAACCTGCCTGGTTTGGCTAAGATAATATCAGGAATGGCAATTTTACCAACATCATGAACCAAACCAGTGATACGAAGAGTGTCAATCTCTTCCTTAGAAAGACCATATTCTCTACCTAAAGCTACAGCATACTCTGAAACATTTCTACTGTGAGATAAAATACAACATTCTCTTTTTTGAAGTGATTGGTCTTTGAGGGAAATTTCCATTTCAAGTAGACTTAAAGTACGTCCTAATCCAATGTCCAAGGCGTCACGTGACTCTTGTTCAATGAAATTCTTAAGATATCTTGTTTGGGTTGCTAAATATTCAATCTTTTTTTCCATCGGAACCACAACTCCATTTTCACCTAATTCATTTAAGACTTCTAAACCATATAGGATCATATGCCAACCTCGGAAAACACAGTCCTTAGTTGGAATATACTGTCTTCTCTTATCTTCAGCTAATTCGATAAATTTTTCTAGAAGAAATGATGTTTGGACTTCTAAGTGCTTTCGATCATTTGGTTCCATTTGGTCACCTTTTTTAGATTAAAAGGATTATTTATTCCTTTATAAATGTTACTATTTTGTATACTAGGTATAGTAAAACGTATACTGGAAAGCTTATTTTAAGGTAGAAATTAGTTTTTTAAGAGGAATAGTTGATTTGAAGCCTGTTGAAGAGAAATGAGTGGGGGCAGCTTTAAACTTGAGTTTTTTGATCTTTTTGATGATATCTTCAGTTTGAGGCACTTTGGTTTTATGAACTTTGGCAATTTTGTGAAGATCATAAAAACCAATAAGATTAAGTTCTTTTTTGAGAGTTTGAAAAAACTTATCCTCGGTTTTAATCTTTGACATCAATTTTTTTTCAAATAACTGTCCAGTCCAAAGAGGACCAATATATATGAAATTGTCTTCTTTGTTATATTTTGAAGTTTTTCTTTCTAATGTTTTTGGATTGTATAAAAAATAAAGGTGTTGTTTGACAATGTTATCACAAGCTTCTTTTGATTTTTTGTTTTGGAAAAATATTCTGTAGTAATGGTCTTTGTAGAATGAAAAAATAGGAGTTAAAGCTTTGTCAAATTGCATGCCAATCAATTGAACTTTTCTGATAAGAATTCTTAAACCTAATTCATGCATTAATTCATTTTTGAAAGTTTGAGCCCAATATTTTCTCTGACTGACTCGAGGGAAAGTTCCGGTTAAGGCTGAAGTGTCAGTAGCAGTAATAGCTAAAATACCTGTTCTTGAAAGTCTTTGGATGGCATTGTTAAGAAAAGGATTGGGGGAACCAAAAGGATCAAGATCAATATAATCAAAACCTTTGGATTGGAGAAGGAAAAGATTGGCGTCTTGGTTTTTGATGATGATTTTATTTGATTTTATTTTGTTGAGTTTTATATTTTCTTTAATTGATTTTATAGCTTTGGGATTGAGATCATTGAAAACAATATTTTTGATGGTTGATTTTGGCAATTCTTTGAGCAGTCTGATTCCCCTGACACCGGAAGCAGCTAGAGGGAGAGCAATTTGCAGATTTTTTTTGTTTAAAGATTTAAGAATGAGAATTGAAGAGTCCCGGTTTGTTTTCATAAGTGGATTGTAAAAAACAGGAAGCTCTCTGCTAATTTTTCCTGTATGAACTTTGACTTTAGCCAGACCTTCTTGAATTGTTTGCATTTTTCTAAGAAACTTTTTTTGGTTTATTAATTTAAGCAAAAATTTAATAAAAGCCGTGAAATCTATCTCATTTATGCCAACTAGAAGCCCAATCTGTGCTGTAGAAGGTCATGTAGACCATGGAAAGACTTCAATCTTAGATCGAGTTAGAGGATCAGCTGTGGTTTCAACTGAAGCCGGTAAAATTACCCAGGCGATTGGAGCTTCTATTATTCCTATGAAAACTATCAGGAAGGTAGCTGGACCTTTACTAGAAAAACTAAATCTAAAATTTAATATTCCTGGAATATTGTTCATTGATACTCCTGGACACGCTGCCTTTACCAATTTACGAAAGCGAGGAGGTTCTTTGGCAGATATTGCGATTGTGGTGGTGGATATTAATGAGGGATTTAAGCCACAAACTACGGAGGCAATTGAGATTTTGAAAAATGATAAGACGCCTTTTATTGTGGCTGCCAATAAAATTGATTTATTGCCTGGCTGGCAAAAGAAAGATGATTTTATGATTCAGTCTTTGAATCAGCAATCCAGTAATGTGATTGAAAATTTTGAAAAAAGAGTGTATGAAATCGTTGGAAAACTCCATGAGCTGGGATTTGCTTCTGAAAGATTTGACAGAGTAGAAGATTATACTAAACAAATAGCAATTGTACCAACCTCGGCTGAAACAGGAGAAGGCATTCCTGAGTTGTTAATGGTAATGGCCGGTCTGGCTCAGAAGTTTTTAGAAGAATGTTTGAAATGTGATGTTTCTGGCCCGGCTAAGGGTACTGTTCTTGAAGTCAAAGAAGAAAAGGGTTTGGGGGCTACACTTGATGTAATTATTTATGATGGAACTTTGAAAGTCAATGATATTATTGTCATCGGCGGCATGGACGGAGCGATTGTAGCCAAAGTTCGTGCTTTACTGCAGCCAGCTCCTTTGGCGGAAATGAGAGTCAAAGGAAAGTTTAAAGGTGTTAAAGAAGTAGTGGCGGCGACTGGAGTGAAGATTTCGGCACCTGGTTTGGGTGATGTGATTGCTGGTATGCCTTTGAGAAGTTGCGCTAAGGATGAAGTTGATAAGGTTAAAGAAGAAGTCCAAAAAGAAATTGAAGCGGTCTTGATTGAAACTGATAAAGAAGGAGTGATTATCAGGGCTGATTCTCTTGGCAGTTTAGAAGCTTTGATTGTTTTGTTGAGAGAAAAAGAAATTCCAATCAAAAGTGCAACTGTGGGTCAGATTTCTAAGAAAGATATTTCTGAGGCTGAAACTATGCTGGAGAAAGATCCTTTATTAGGTGTGGTTTTGGGTTTTAATGTTGATTTACTGCCAGAAGTCAAAGATTATGTTGGTGGTAAAGAAGTGAAAATCATTACCGGCGAGATTATTTACCGATTGATTGAAGATTTGGAAAAGTGGATTGAAGAAAAGAAAAAAACGATTGAAGCTAAAGAGTTGGAAACTTTAGTTTTACCTGGGAAATTTAGAATATTATCTGGATATGTTTTCAGACAAAATAATCCGGCGGTGGTAGGTGTAGATGTTTTGGCTGGTAAGATCAAAACAGGATACCCTCTGATGGATGCTAAAGGTAAACATTTAACTTCTGTCAAAAGTTTGCAAGAGGAGAAGGAAAGTTTAACTGTAGCTGAACGAGGAAAACAAGTAGCTGTTTCTATGGATGGAGTAACTGTGGGCAGACAAATCAATGAAGGAGATGTAGTTTATGTTGAAATTCCTGAAGATGATTTCAGGAAACTGAAAGAATTGAAAAGATATTTGAGCAAAGGTGAAATCGAACTGTTAAAAGAAATTGCTTCTATAAAAAGGGATAAAAATCCTGTTTGGGGAATATGAAATTAAATATTTTAAATACAAGGGAGATTAAAGGTATTTTGAAATTACTGGATTCTCAATTTGGTTTTTCTTCTTCATTAGATTATGTTTTTTTGAAGAATGATAAGGGAAAAGTATATATTGTTTCTAGAGGAATTGGTGAGATTGATTTGTCTAAATTGAAAATTAATTCTATTGGTTTGTATTTTGGTGAATTGAAAGGTACTGAACTGCGGTTGAGTTTAGAAGGTTCACAAATTATTGGTCCTTTGGCTGAGAAAAATGTGGTTTCTTTGGACGAGGGTTTGTTGAAACTGTATTTTGCTGGTCATAATCTGGAAATGGATTTGGGCTCTAAGAACCGGTTTGTAATCTTGAAATTTCGCGAAGATTTTATTGGCTGCTGTAAATACAAGGAAGGAAAGATTCTGAATTTTTTGCCAAAAGAACATAGGACTGTTAGTTTAGTTTATTGATTCCAAATCTTGTCTCCAACATGATGGATGCTCTTGATGACTTTGCCGGAATCTAAAGATTTCATTTCTTCTGATGAGAAAAGAGCTTCTCCAATAGCTAATGGTTTTTGATGAGTTTCATCAACAATTACTATGACTGCTTCCTTAGGGAATTCATCAATTTCCTTGATGCCCGGTCGCATGACATCAGCGCCGTTGGCAATAAATTTCACAGCAGGCATGTCAATAACAACTTTAGGCAGAAAATTGTTTTTGAGAAGCAATTTTAAAGTTGGAATAATTTTATCTTCTAAATAAAAAAAATAAAGAATGTCATTAACTGAAATCAATTTGAACTCATCTTCAATTAACTCTACTTTTTCTTTTTTATTTAAAAAATTCTCCAGATTATAGAAGTCTTGAATCTGCTGATTAAGTTGCTTGATCTCTTTATTACTTAAGTGTTTTTTTTTCACTTGAGCAAGTCTTCAATTGGTTTCTTACTTTTGCTTTTGGCTTGTTTAGCAAGTTTTTCTAAATCAACACCCAACTCTTTCAATTCTTTGATGTGCATCTGCATCAACTGTTCAACAATGTTGAGAATTTTGAGCATTTCTTCACGTTCTTTAACTAAAGTAGCTAAGGCTCCTTTATGGAAACCAACCTTTTCATCTTTACTTTCTTTTGCCATTTTATCTGTTTAATCTATTCAATGTTTTTAAACTTTTTTCTTTGATAACTCTCTGCATGTTTTTTAGGATTAATTCGTTCTTGACTGGACCACTTCTAATCTTAAAGAAGGCCCTGAAAGAGTATTTCCAGCGACTTTTTGGTATTTTGAGGATGGTTTTTTCTATAAACTCTTTATTTTTTCTTTTAGTATAAACAAGAGCTTCCATGGTCTGTGAGTTGAGCAGTTTAGCAGAGAAGCGCTGCTTTTTGAAAAGGAAGTGATAATTGTTTTTTCTTTGCATGATAAACTTCAAGTTTCTTTTGACACTATACCTGAGGTAGAGCCATCTCAAAATTAATAAGATGATAATCAAGAGGATTAAACCAATAGGAAGGATTCCTGAGACTTCTGTAGGTTCTTCTTCTTCAATTTCTGGAAGTGTAATTAATTCTTGGGTTGGCTCAGGACATTCAGGACATGAAGGACATGTGCCTTCTTCCGGACATTCAGGACAAGCAGGCCAGGCAGGACAGTCACTCCTTACAATAGTACCTCCGCCCCCACCACTTGTTGATACAACAGTGGCCCCAGGTAAAATGATTCTTGGTTGATTGGATCTATAAACATCACTCCCTACCTCTAAAGTTGAATCGTTGAATAAAAATGGATCTCCGCTTTCAGAAAGAGTAATCTCTCCTGAAATGGTAATACTTTTTTCGTTGGTGATGTTGATTGTATCATTAAAACCAATATCTTCATCTACAAAACGAGCATTAGTAATGTCGGTGCCCAGGAAATTGTATATTTTGTTGGTAACAATGTAAGTCACACTATTTGTGTGATTGTAATAAACGTTTCTTCGGATAACAACTTTTTCTTCTTCTATAACTGTTAATGTAAAAGTGTCGGATGTAGAAGCGCCCCAATTATCGGTAACTGTGATTTCAATACTGTAAACTCCAGTTACATTTGGTGTGAAATTGATTAAACCAGAACTCAAGCCAACTTCAAATAATGTGGTGTTGTCTGTGTAGTTGAGAGTATCGCTGGTTGGATCAATATCTCCTGAAACAGCAGAAACGTCATAAACAAAGGTTTCATTGACTAAAGTTGTTTTGTCGGCTAGGTTAATGTACGGAGCATCATTGACATTGATAACTTCAACATTGATAGCTTGGTTGTCTGATTCCTGTGGGGTGCCATCATCAGTGACAGTGTAGGTGTAGGTGTGGTTGCCAACGTTGCCGTTACTTGGAGTCCAGCAGAATTGAGCTAGATTGTTGTTTAACTTGACAAGTGAACCAGGAGCATTGTCACTGTATGTTAAAGTATCATTACGGAAAGAATTGTTATCAGTAGCAGTAATGTTAAAGCATTTGTAAACATCTTCTGTGAAAACCTGGTCTGAAATAAAGTCTAGTACTGGTGGGAAATTATAGAGATAAGATAAATTAATTTCAATTGACTGGCCAGCCTGACTCATAGTGGCAGTTAGATACTGAGGATTGGTCGTGCTTTGTCCAGCTATTTTGAAATAAATATTTTCAGCATTGTCTCCATAAGTAATACCTTCGTCTGTGCCCGTATCAGGATTATCCCAAATCATCTGCAATCCTGGGAAATAACCTCCTAGGATGGTAGTGTCATTACCCATAACTAAAGCTCCTCCATTGGCTAAAATTTCAATTGTAGTGCCGGCGGAAACAGGGCTGCCATTGACATAAGCATAACCATAATAGACAATTTCTGCTGGTGGAGGACCAGTCCAGGAAGTACTTAATGGAATAATAATTATTAAAAATAAAAAGTACACTATCCAGCTTAGTCTTTTTTTAGTCATATTGTAATGTCAGGTTAATTGGTGATGTAAGATTCATCTCTATCCAATAACCTTGATCTACTTCTAAAGTTTGTATATCTTGAGTAGGAATAAAAGTGTAATAAACATCAGGCCGGAAATAAATCCAGCTACCACTGTTGTCCTGAGTCCATAGAATAGTCCAATCACCTGCAAAGTCACCGTCGCCTGGCACACAATTATATGGTGGGGCATTATCATGTCCACAACCATAATTGCCGTTACCAAACGGTGTGAGAACATATTGGACGCTTTTGTTTTCTAAGATAGGAACAGAGAAAAGATTCCAACCATTTCTAAATTCTATAGTTCGATTGATACCCACTCTGACTTCCTGAGTATCGATTAATCCATCTGTATCTGTTAAGACTATGACAACTTTATCCATTCCGGAAATGTCTTGTTTTGGAGCAAAGGTGATAGTATCTCCACTAACACCTATATCCATAAACAATGGATTGACGCCTTGGACACTCCAAGTTAAAGATGAACCAGAATCTTCGACATCTGATTTATAACTGCTGAGGTTGAGAGTCCAATTACCTTGGTTGAAACTTCTTCTTTGATCAGGAATAGTTGGGTTGATAACTGGCGGATTGCAATCAGGACAATCACAGGCAATTAATTGAATAACATCAGATGAGGCATTACCATAACTCTTGCCGTCAAATGGCGTGACAGTACAATTCCATAATTCTGAGTTGGTGGTGTAATTAGTAGTAAGGAGATGTGATGTTTGATTGACTGGTCCATAAGATAATATTAACTGGCTGCTGTTGTACCATTGGAATAAATAACTAATGCTGTCGTTATCGGCGTCTGTGCTATTAACTGTGACACTACAAGTAAGGTTATGTAATGAGGTGGCTAAGAGTGGTGTGATATTAACAACAGGAGCTGAAGGAACGCTGTTGCCAGCGTAGAAACTAGCATTTCTTACTACGGAAATATCAATGGTGTCATTTAAGATACAATAAATAGTTTGAGTTTGAAGACCCACCCATGGAGCAACAAAAGTACAGCTACGTTCCCCTGTGCCTGAAGTACTGTTGCAAAGATTGAAAGTTCCAGAACTATTGCCACATTGTAATCTGTAATTGTCTCCGTCAACATCTCCCGCACCAATAGTAGAAATGTTAACTGAAGTTCCTGATGAACCGCTGTTAGGATTTAAAGTAATGTTGTCCATAAATGGAGGATCATTGATTGCAGAAACATTGAGAGTTACGTTGTTGCTGGCTGTAGTGTTAAATAAATCGCTAGCATAAAAAGTGATGTATCGGACGCCGGTGAAATTGTTATCTGGTGTGAAAGTAACTTGGGTAGTTGTTTGGTTAATTTGAACTGTAATGTTTTGAATACTTGTGTTGGAATAAGTCAAATTATCTGAATCTAAGTCATAGAAATGTTGGTTGAGATACAGCGAGTCGTTAATGGTATCTTCTGGCCAAGTAATGTTGGGAATTTGATTAGTGGCATTTAAAACAGGAGGACGATTCATAATCTGGAAAGTTTGAATTGGCATGCTGTTATTCCAGTTACCAAAGTTATCACTAGCGACAGAATACCAACCAATT
>JBHPDN010000012.1:0-24331 GCA_042577865.1 Nanobdellota archaeon | reverse complement strand
CCGGCATCAATGTCAACAACAATGTTTACACACCAGACCAAATCAGAAATAACAATTTAATCCTGATTGGTACACCTTGCAGCAACAGTAAGATTGCCGAACTCTTGGAAATATCTGATTGTGATTCTTACTTCAATAACAACGAAGCCTTAATCAAAGCTGTTGATTACAATGGCAATCTTGCTTTGATTGTTACTGGAAAAACTTCTTCTGAAGTTGACGAAGCCGCCAAGGTCTTGGCCGATTTTGATGATGAAAGTTTTAGAGGAGACACCCATCATATTGATGTTGGTTCAACCCTCAGCAGTGTAACTGTCCAGGCTCTCAGTGATTCTTACACCTTTACCACAGGTTCAGGCGGTTCTTATACTGTCCGAGTAGAAGTTACTGATTCCAGCAACGCTGTTACATCACATCAATGGAATATTGAAATTTTTGACAAACCAATTGCTGACACTTTTAATGGTGATACTACTGATTTCAGCACCATGAGTGAAGAAGACCTATCCAGTGTCAACTTAATCTTGGAAAAAACATCTTACGGTAAGATTGTCTTTGACAATCCTGTTGACTTAAGAGATGTTGTTGACCTTGATACTTATGTCCACATTGGTCAGGATATCTTTGCTCTTGACTCTGTGCAATTGCCGGATCTGGACTATCCAGCCACCATTACACTTTATGGTGTTACTGTTACCAATCCAGTCATCTATTACTCCAGTATTTTCAGTACCAATTCCAATGATGCTGACAAACTCTGTAACTTCTGCACTATTCAAAGTTACGAAAATGGTGAATTGACTTTCCATGTTGACCATTTCTCAAGCTTTGCTATCAAAGAAGCTACTAGTCCGGACATTGTTCTTCCAGACTCTATCCAAGTCGGTTCTGATGATGCTGAAAGAGAACAGAACGTTACAACTCAATTTACTATCAGCAATCCAGGAACTACTGATGCTGTCGACAGTGTTGTTATTTCCAGCAATGCTTTGGGTAAATATGATGTCCAATTCTCAACCGGAACAACTTACACTTCCCAATTGACAGTTAATTTGAATCCAGGAGAATCAAAAAACATCAATGTCAGAACTTACATTCCTCAGAATGAAGATGGTGGATTGCATTCTATTGGCCAAATCAGTGCAGCCAATGATGATTATTCAGACACAGCTCCTCTTTACATCTATCCTGAAAACAACTTAGACCTCATCTCTGTCAAAGTTGATGGCGACTCTGTTTCAGATGGAGAAACTACTGACATCAAACCAGATACTACTTTAGAAGTCGAAGTCGAAGTCAAGAACATTGGAGACCTGGACTTTGATGAAGTCAACATTATAGCCACTATCTACGACCTTGACGGTGATGATGTTGAAGAAGAAACCAACTTCGAACTTAAGGATGGCAAGAAAGAAGAAGTTACTTTGAGTTTTGAAGTTCCTGAAGACCTGGATGAAGATCAGTATGACCTCAACATCGAAATTGAGGCAGAAGATGAGGATGGAGTTACTCACTCACACACTGTAGATATTACTCTTGAAACTAAAAAAGAAAACCATCATCTCAAATTAGAACCTCAGTTGTCAATTGATGAAGTTTCTTGTGTCAGAAATATCAATCTTTATCTGACTGTCAAAAATTTGGGAGAAAATGATGAAGATGATGTTGATATCAAAGTCAAGAACAGTGATTTAAACATTGATCTTGGAAGAAATGGAATTGACATCGATGAAAATGACAAATACCGGACAACTTACAACCTTGATCTGAATGATGCTCAGGAAGGAACTTACACTATTGATGTTGAAGTTTACCGGGACAGCAAGTTAGAAGACCAGGCTGCTTTGACATTGGCAGTCTCTGCTTGTTCAGAAACACAGACTCAACAACAGGATGTTGACACCAAACAAGTTAGTGAAAAACACGCCGAATTGTTAAAAGGTTACATGACTAAAACCAGTGCCGCTGTTAAGGAGTTTAGCAACACAGATATTTACCTTACTTTGCTGGCTGTCATGTTTATCATTACCATTGGTGTGGCTATCTTTGTTGTTGGTGCCATTGTCATCAAGAAGAGAAGAGGATAAAATGAAGAGAAGAACATTTTTACAATTAGCTGGTGCCGCTTTTGTTAGTGGTTGCAGTGGTGATGTTGGAAGTTGGTTTATCAAAGAAAGAGACATCACTATGGCTCTTAACCCGGCTGAACCTCTAGTCAACACTTCATCCCGTTTTTCCGGAGAACATTGGGACACTGCCGAAGTTTCATTGGCTTCAGTTGTCCAAGGCATTGCTTACAACGGTGATTTTTTCTACTTCAACACTGCTGGACGTTATGTTGCTGTGGCTCATGGCGTTTACGGAGATAACGAAACCGGTGATGACACCAAAACAAGTGAAATCTTTGCCAGGCATACAGACAAAGTCGCTGCTATCAGAACTGCTGTACCAGCAGGAACAGCTATTCCTGACGCTGACTGGCAGACATATCTCTTGCCCTACTTGTCGCCAGGAACTCAACAGCAAATCAGTGACTTTGAAACCAACAGTGCTTTAACTTTGGGAACTATTAATAGTCGTTTAGTCAACGAACAAGGTCTTTGGTATGGCATTACTTTGACCAATCCAGCAGACTTATCTGACATGGGTACTGGTTATGCTGCCAATGTAGCTTTAACACCTTTCTCCTTAATTGAGATTGTTGAACAAGGACACTTACCTCAAACCCAACAACAAAGTAAGAACACTGTTCTGCAGGTGCAACCGGCTAGTCAGATGTCAGACAGCCCTAGACCTGATGATATTTTGCCCTTACCAGAAGGAAATATCATCACCCATTATGTCTTTGATTGGCTTGATGGTGGTTTGTTAAAAACCATGGGAGTTATCTGTGGTGATCTTCCTAGATTAGAAGACCAGTCTGTTGTTGATCAGTACAAGACCAACACAGCTGCTAGTTCAGCTTACCGCAACCCAAGTCTTTTGTTAGTTCCAGCTGGCATGAAAGCCTGGGAAACCAGAAAAGCCATGGACCAAGAAATAACTAATCACAACACAAACTAATTTATTTTTCTTTTTCAATTAATATTTTCATCCTTTCAACAAATTCAGATGCTTCTCTCAGATACAAATCATATTCCTTTCCATTAATCTCTTTGATTTCTCTGTGTGTGATCATCTTACTTAAATCATAGAATTTCTTCATAGTTGAAACATATTTGGCTTCTAACAATTTACTCTTGACTAATTTCTCATAAAGCATATCTGCAGCATGCTCTGGTGAAGGAGGAACCTGTCCTTTTCTCATCAAAGCTGCATGGGCTGAGTCAATTACTGCCCAGTATAAATCCAAAGTTGCTTGTAGTAAATGCCATCTTGAATTAGACAGTGTTCTTGGTGCTCTGCCAAAATATCTCCAGATACTTTCTTCTGACGGTCTGATTCTGCCTTGCTTCAAAAGCATCTGCAAGGGATTAAAAAAACCAGTGTCAATTAAAGCCACACCATCTCTTAAAATATTGATGGCCACAGGATCCCCTGCGCGAACATATTCCCAAAAAGAGGTAAATGTCATTGAAGTTACATGTAATTTTCTTGAAACATTCTGGATAACATTTTCTGTCACAATCCTGTAAGTTTCTATTAGTTCAGGGGTCAAATGAAAAGAAATATCATCACCCACCACCAGAACATCAATATCAGACCCTTCTCTGGCAGTTTTCTTTAAAGTTGAGCCAAAAACAATCACTCCTTGAAGAAAATCACCCAATTCACTCTTTATTTTCTGGGCAAAATCCTGGGCAACTCTCATATCCTCTGTAGGATATTTGTGAATGTTCTCGTTTTGACGCTTGGCTATCTTAAATTCCAATCTATACACCCCTTTGCAATACTATCTATCAACTCCATTTATTAACTTTTGTAACTATTTTAGAATGGTACAAACAACAAAACAAAATTTATAAAGAACTGCGACATTTCAATCATACATGGCCGAAGACTTAGAAAAAGCCTTGAAAGAAAAAATTGAGCCTTATCTAGAAGAGACCATGCAGAAATTCTTAGGCATCAAAGTTGATGAGTTGGAAAAAGATATTACTGACAAAATTGAAAGGAAATTAATTGGTTACATCATCCACACCGAACTTTCTTTCAAACTGGCTAAAAACCTTTTCAAAAAAGAATTCATCAAAAGATTAATCCAAACACATCAGGGCAATGTTTCTGAAGTAGCTAAATTAATTGGACTAGATAGACGTTCTATTCACCGAGATATAAAAAAACTAGATATTGATATCAGGAAATTAAGGGAAAAGATGTATCGTGTCGGTTATTTTAAAAAGGAAGCCATGGATTCTGCAATTAGAAAAACCTTAGACACCTACAAAAGTATTCTTCATCCAGGCAAACTCAAGAAATTCTATGAAGAAGTGCCTTTAATCTCAGAAAACATTGTTAGGTTTTTACCTAAAAAGATTTTATCCTGGAAAGAGGCTGAAGAAGAGTTTGAAAAGCTTTATTTGAGCAAAGTCCTGGAAGAAAACAAATGGAATTTATCTCAAACAGCTAAAAAGATTGATTTGAGATACGAGACTTTGATCAGAAAGATAAAGAAATTAAAGTTGAAATCTACCTCTTAGCTGCACCCCACATCACTTCAAAAAACTCTCGATATGAGTCAGCTGCTTGTTTGTTCTCAATGATAACTCCTTCCGGAGTATCACTCCAGACAATAATTGCAATTTTATTTCCGTAGATATTTGTTACTACCGGACTGACTGTCTTCTTTTCAATGTACCTTCTTTCTGTCAAAGAACGGCTTCCACTTTTCCGGCCAATCCTGACTATCGCCCTGGTTTTGATACCTTTCTCTTTTTTCTGTTTCAAGAACAAAGGAGCATAATAAGGCATTCTTTCGCCAAACTGTCCTTCTGAACCAAACATTAAATTATCTTTGCCTGTTCTAATAATATCTTGAAAAATTGACTTTATTCCTTTTAGACCATAATATAAAGTCACATCATGCTTTTCCTTTGGCAGTTTAAACATTCCAGTCAGTTGAGGCATCACCCTTTCAGCCAGATCCTGTTTCTCTTTCAAAAAATTCACCAGGTTCTGCGGATCAATTGCCCTGAACACTTTCTTGCCAGCAACCACATTATAGCTGATCACACCTTTCTCCAATAATCTCTTCAAAGAATCATAAGTCGCGCTTCTATCAACACTTGCTTCCTTGGAGATCTTACCTGCTGAAGCAGAGCCCAGCTTCAACAAAGCCAGATAAGCCTTAGTCTCATTATGGCTCAGCCCGATTTGTTCTAAAGTTTGTCTTATGTCCATATTTACCTTAAAACACTTCTCCTATATAAATATTGTTGTAGATATTCCTACAACATAGATTAATATATGTCACCACTCAATAAGGATTAAAGGTGACAAAATGAAACAAAGACTAATGAAAATCCAAGACCAGTGCCTGGAAGGAAGGCTAGGAGTGGACAAAGCAGTCACAGAAATCGACAGAGCCATCGGCGGAATAACCAGAGTGGTCTACCAGCCAGGACTCAAGTTCAAAATCCACAACCACCAAGGAGACTACCAGCTAAAATACAAGGGCCTCAGGAAAAAAGCGCTCAAAAACCTCTACAAAATGGCCCTGGCAGCCTACTTCAAAGCACAGGAAAACGGCAGCCTCAAACCAGGAGAAGTACACTTGGGAAAAGGAGCCTCAACAAAACACTACAAAGACGGAGCAGAGGACTACCTGAACTAGAAATGAAACCAGACAGCATAGTTCAAGAACTAGAACAAAGGCTCCCTGAGATAGCCAGAGAAATTATTAAAAAAAACACTCAGCTTCCAGAAGAAAACAGAGAAAGATTTCACCAAGACCCAGATTCAGTCGAAGAAAACAAGCCCAACTGGCACCAGTGGGGAATCATCACCCATTCTAAAAAATTCAGAGAAATATATGACACAGAAATAGCAGACTACCTCAAAATAGATAGTCTGGAAAAAGAAATCGACAGCATCCCAAAAAAAGAACTTATCAGGATCTCCATACCTCTTCACGACCTCGGCAAATTCCAAAAAACAATCAAAGGAGAAAAATCAGACTTTTCCAATCATGAAAGAAAATCCCAGGAAATAATCCTAAACTCAGATTTACTAAAAGAATACGGCTTAACCAACCGACAGATTGAATACATTGCCAGATGCGCTGGAAACCACTACCAACTCGGATTTGTCAGAAGCATTGCCAAAAGATCAGATTTAAAATACACTCTAAGATTTGTGAAAGACCCGGCCTTTGCCAGAACAATCAAACATTACCTGCCCAAATTCAAAGGTTTCGAACCAGAAATCGGCCTGCTCTTCCTGGCTGACTCCCTGGCCAAAACAGATATAATAATTCCAGCAGAAACAGATGCAGAAATCCAACAGTACACAGCACAGGTTGAACAAGAAATACAAAGAAGAAAACTAAATCCCAACCTAATTTACGCAATCAAACAGAGACCAGTCAACATTGCAGTCGGAAAAGAATATCTCAGAAAACTAGAAAAGTAACAAAAAATTTAAATAAAACCTGTACCTCAAAGTATTAAAATGACACTAATCAGAACTGAAAAGGAAATTGCATTTCAGATCTTGTTAGATGAAGTTTTAAAAAATTTTGAGTATTCTAATGAGTATACAGCCATGTAGGCACTCATCTACCCACAGTTCTAGAGCGTAAGGTAAAGCTCTAGACAATTCTCTGTTCATGTAACATTCAAAGCTAAACAGCCGTCTGGGCTTTAAACAGGGAGAAAAAAATGACAAAAATCCAGCAAATGATTGGCGTTGAAATGGAAGAACGCCAAATCATGGCGGAAATAAAAAAAGCCATGGAGCAAGGCCTCCATGAAGTAAAAATTGAGGGAGTGATCATCAAGCTGCCGCGAATTGACGGCATCTTTGACAAACACATCGCGCCATGGGAGAAATAGACCAAGAAGACAACTATCCATACTTAGACGAGTTATGGTGTTGAATTAAGATTTAGATAGCTTTAGCTCAAATATGACTTTTTTGTCCCACTTTTTCACATAAAACTTTTATTCTAACAAAACATTTAGTTCTTATACTGATTAAAATATCACAGGTGAAAAACATGATAGGAAGAACAAATAACCCATTCAAAGAAGCTTACTCAGCAATTGAATATGTTGGAAAATTAGGTTTTGATTATGTAGAAATAACTCTGGACAGTTTTCCAGATTTAGATAAGATCAACACCCCAAAACTAAACAAAATCCTGAAAAAATACAACATGAAAGCCACAGCTCATTATCCTTGGGTTTTTCAGGCTTATTTTAAATCAAGTACCTTAAATCAAGCCATCTTAAAACAATTTGAAGGTTTGATGAAAAACCTCAAAAAAATCAAAACAAAGTATGTTGTTATCCATCCCCCTAAATTAGGCCCTTTTGAAAGGCCATTGATTAAAGATAGCGAATTATTTGCTCATTTCAGAAAGATGGCTCAAATTGCTAAGAAAAATAACATCAAGCTGGCTATTGAAAACTTGCCATGGCTTAACAACATCAATGAAATAAAAAAATATCTCAAAATACCAAATCTTTACTTTGTTTTAGATGTTGGTCATTCCAATGTTAAAAAATCAAAATCAAATTTTGAAGGACTATTGAAAAATTTCCACAAAAAAACAATTGCCTTTCACATCTCAGACAATAAGGGAGAAGATGACCATTTGATGCCAGGAAAAGGCAACACCAACTGGAAGAAATTTTTCCAGTTAGTCAAGAAATACAAACTGCAAAACAAACCTATGACTATTGAGATTGGTAATTATCCTAAAAAAGATGTCATCAAAACAAAAAAGTTAATAGAAAAAAATATCAAATAAAATGTGTAGTTACGGCGGAGGATGCGGATACAGTGGAGGTTCAGCAGGAGGCTACTCTAGACTGGAATCCATTACTTATCAAGCTCAAGGCGGTGAATATCACTCAAACGTCAATTACTTAGCCGAAGCAGTTCCGCAGGAACAAATGATTTACCGTCCGGAAACATCTTCATTTGAAGTCTACAAAAATTCAAACCAGACTTTATACAATATTTCAAAATCACAGCCAACTAACATAGAATACACATTTACCCCAGATAACTTCCTTATCCCCGGCCGGACAAAGAGGTTTATAGGCGATGCAGAACAGATTCAGGAAGAGATTGAAGAAGCTTTCCTGAAAACAACTGGGTTGGAGCTTCCCTCTGATATTAGTATCAACATTTGCTCTCAACCCCAATTCAAAAAAATGATCTGTCATGCCGGTGTCCGGGGATTTTCCATTAACAGAAAACAGTCTGGACAAGTTTCAGAGATTTTCATCCTTAACGATGATTTGGCCAGAGTCATGCTCACCATTGGCCACGAAATAGGACACGTCATGTCCAAATCATTAAAGGACAGACGTTTGGAAGAAGCCAAAGCCTTTGCTTTCTCCAAAGCCTGGATGAAAACAATAAAAAAACACAACATTGCCAATCTGTCAAATTCAATTGTTCCAGAAAATCCAGCCAATAATGGCATCCATGATATTGCACACCAATTCACAAACAAATTCAAAGACAAAGATCCTTTAATGTTATACTGGGAAATTGTCAGAGGTCAACATGTCATATCAAGCTGAAGCTCAAGAAATAATGTACCGGGCTAATCAGGCTATGGTTGCCACTCCTGTCAGATACATGGAAGAAAATAAAAAAGTTCTTTCAGGAATTAATTACAAGGGTGATGATTACTTAAGCAGAGTTCATGATTTATTCAAGGGATCAGGAGATTTACTTAGAGAATCCTATAAACAACCAGGTTCTTCTGGAGAAGATCCAGTCAAAAAAGCAGCCAACCCCACTTCTTTAACTAATCTCATCAATTCTAGATATAGGAAAATTGCTTGACATAAAATTAATAAATCATTAATCCTTTCTTTATCTTAAGAGGTGATATTATGGCTATTTTCAAGAAAAAAAAGGACTTTCCAACCTTTGCCGTTATTGTTTTTGTGGCAGCAGTTCTGTGGTTTTTGGCTGAATTAAAAGTCATTACTGTGGACATCCCATGGTTCCCAATGGTAGTTGGTTTGATCGCTTTGGGCTGGATCGTCAAATATTATCAAAAATAATTTAAACTTCTTTTTTATTTTTATTTTTATGCACCAATTAATCAGTATTTTCGGCTCTCAAAACAAAGCTAGGGAAATCTTTTTCTTATTAAAGGACTTAAAACCAGTCGTCAGACAAGGTTTTTATCCCAAAGAATTATCAAAAGTAAATCAATTCTGTCAGGAAAATCATCTTTTCCTTGAACTCTCACCATACAAGATTCTCCTAGACAAAGAAAACTATTCAGACCACGGCAAAAAAGTTCCCAAAGACCATCCCGAAGGAATGTTTTTTGCTTATATTTCCAAAGACCAAAAACAGGCTCTCTTAGCCAACCTTTACGAAACCCAAGGCGACCATCGGCAATTAGGACTAACTTTGGGCTACCCTGCCTGCTGCGTCAGATTCTATTATGAACAATTCCAAAAAAACAATCTAGCACCAGAACATCAAGATTATCATCCTTTGATTGACATCAGAAAAAGAAAAACAGATCAATCTTTAATCAGCCACTTCCCTTGCGAACCAAAGTGTAAAGCATCAATAGAACTGGCTCAGAAACTTCAGTCTTTATTTCTATAAACAATCACTGGTGACAATCCCAGCCGATAAGTTTTTCCTTTCTTCAAAAAACGAGGTAGAAAAATATTGTTGTAAAGATACAATCGTGCATCAGGTCTCATTTCCTTCAACAGTTTGTCTTCCAAACCTTTGTGAAAACCATTGTCTGGATTTATAAAAATTACATCATATTTTGAAAAATCATATTCAAAAAAATCTCCCTTTATCAAATCTGCTTTCAAACCCAACTTATCTCTTATCTTAATACCCATATCAACCAAATCCTTGTCAAATTCAATTCCTGTAGCTTCAGTAAACAAAGAAGCCACTAAAACAACACGACCATCACCAGAACCCAAATCAAGAAAACTCCCAACCTTACTCAAACCAATTTTCTTAAACAATTTATAACAAATCTCTAAATTAGCCGGCCCCCAGATACCTTTGGCCGTGTCTCTGACCACCATTCTAAAATCTGCCAGTAAAGAAGAATCAAAGTCATCAAACTCTTTCTTGATTTCAAGAAATTTATTTTTCATTTAGAACTCATAAAACCCTTTCCTTTAAAAATTTAATTAAAAAATAAAAAAATTATTTTTCCTTTTGTTTGAAGTTCCAGCAGCCAATGGTTTTGACATGGCCATGCTCCAACAAATAGTCATTGTTTAGTTCATCAGTTCTTCTGCCTAAACAAGAGTTGCATTTCTTTTCTTCAAAGTTAGCACACTCATCCCCACATTTACCCTTGTAGTTTCGGTTTCTGATGATTTGCATCTCTGGTCTGTCCCATGCTTCTGCTAAGGTGGTTGTTTTGATGTTACCTAGTTTGACATCCATAGCACCAATACAGGGTCTGATCTTACCAGATTGGTTGACATACATGTGATGAGCAAACCTATCACAGACAGTACCAATATAACTTTGGCTTATTTCCCATTCTTTTCCATACTCTTTTCTGTCTATTTTTTGAAGCTCTAATTGTTTGTCTTTGATCATTTGATCACTTGTGATCAATTTACAACCTGCGCCTCTGCCTCTTTCAAGGACAGAGTCACAATCAAAGATGATATTACGGTCCCGAGCATACCTCAGCAAATCAGCCATCTCATCATAATTGCTTGGACCCCCTTTAAGACCGGTCATTATAGACGTGACAATAGCCAATCGGCTTTTTCGTTTTTGAAATGGTTTATTAAAACCTTTTTCAATGAGCATGTCTAAAACTTCATTTCTTTTCTGACCATAATGAGTTATAGTTCTGTCTCTAGCTGGATCGCTGACAAAAGTGTTTTGAACATCCGGATCTAAGCTGTTGCATTTAATCATTAGTTCAACCGGCATTTCAAAGAGCTTATCTGCTAATTCTTCTGTGATAAATTCTCCAGTTGTGAAGATGGTGGTGTAAAACCCCCTATCCTTACACATTTCCAAAAGTTTCATTGTCAAATCTATGTTTTTTCCGACAAAAGGTTCTCCAGCACCAGGAATACCTACAGATTTAACACCCAAAGATTTTGCTTCATCCAACATTTCAGTGTATTTTTCTTCGCTGATTAAGTCATCCACATTGATTGATTCGCCCCCATTTGCAAAACAATAAGTGCAAGCTAAGTTACAATAACTTGGAAGTTCGAACCAGAGAGTTTCCAAAGTACTCCCATCTGCTCCCCTCCCTAAGCCATCTTGAACTGGCATGACTGATTTTTTTGATTTCATTTTGATTATCCTCCTTTAATTTTATTTTTACCATAAAGAAGTAGTGAATTACTATATTATTAAATATTACGATTAATATTTTTAACAAAATAGTA
Organism: Nanobdellota archaeon; assembly: GCA_042577865.1. Lineage (GTDB taxonomy): Archaea > Nanobdellota > Nanobdellia > Woesearchaeales > JAGLXL01 > JBHPDN01. The sequence goes on along the minus strand of JBHPDN010000012.1, from coordinate 12,791 downwards.
ATATTTATATAGAAATTATACTTTTATTACAATATGGCCTTAGATTTAAAGGACAAAAAAATACTGTTTGAATTGGACAAAAACAGTAGAATCCCCCTCTCTGAATTAGGTAAAAAGGTAAGGTTAAGTAAAGAAGTTGTATTTCATAGAATTAACAATCTCATCAAAAAAGGTTTTATCTTAAGATTCCAAGCTATCATTTCCACATATCGGTTAGGTTACCAATCATTTAAAATTTATTTTAAACTTCAAAATATGACTCAAGAATCAAGAAAAAATATGCAGGAATTCTTAATGAAACATCCTTCAGTCTATTGGATCGGTAATTGTCAAGGCCGATGGGATTTAATTATTGCCAGTTGGGCCAAGAATATCAAAGATTTTGGTGATTTAGAAGATGAACTTCTAAATAAGTTCAGCAATCATATTTTGGAAAAAGAAGTAACCATCTCAAGAAGATCTGTTCAATACAACAGAAGATGGTTTTATAATAATAAAGTTGAGCCGGTTGAGATGAGTTATGGTGAAGATTTAGAAGAAATTAAATTGAAGAAAATTGATTTTGAAATTTTAAAAAACATTGCCAATAATGCCCGAATTAAAATTACTGAATTAGCTAAAAAAATAAACACTTCAATCACTGTAGCCAGATACAGATTAAAACAATTAGAAAAAAATAAAATAATTTTAGGCTACAAGTATGCCTTAAACCCCAAACTATTGAATTATGAAACCTGCAAATCATTTGTTTTTCTAAAAAATATCACTGCTGAAAAAAAGAAACAATTAATCAATTATTGTAAAATGAATCCCAATATTATCAACACAGTTCAAACCATCGGCCCTTGGGATTTAGAGATTGAATTAGAAGTCAAAAACTTTGAAGAATATTATCAAATCATGAACAACATTCAGGAAAAATTTAATGGCATCATCAAAAGTTATGAATCAGTCTTATTCTCATCAGAACCAAAACAAAGTTTCATACCTGGTGCTTATTAAATCAAACCCAACAAAATTACAAACAACACTCCCACAATCAATGAAAAGATTGTTGAATGGCTCCAAGTTTTCTGATGTTTATTGCAGGATGTTGGAATCAGTTCATCACCGGAAATATAAATCATCAGTCCGGCAGTAACACCAATAATCACACCAACCACTTCTAGTGGAATGGTTTGAAAAACAAACCTGGCCACCAAAAATCCAATCAGAAGAGGGATTGCTGTTGAAGAAGATATCAAAAAAGATTTCCATCTTTTTTTAGTGCAAAAAAAGTAAGGTGCACTGGTGCAAATACCTTCAGGAATATTGTGAATAGCAATTGCCAAAGCAATCACTAAAGTCAGTTTAAAATTAACTACTTCACCTGCTGCCATAGCCATTCCTTCAGGTAAATTATGTAAAAATATGCCCACAATCAGATAAGTGGCGCTTCTTCTCAAGTGTGAACATTTTTTTGTCCCACAGAACTCTGGGTGGACATGAGGCAGCATCTTATCCAAACCATACATCAATAAAGCACCCAACGAAACACCTAAAACACACAACCAAATCGAAGAAAGTTCAATACTCTCTGGAATCAGTTCTAAAAAAGAGATGGCCAGCATCACACCAGCAGCAAACGCCAGCATGTTAAGGATAAAATGTTCAGAAGGTTTTCTCAGAACACCAATTAAAGAACCAATGATTGGCCCGGCTACGGCAATAATTAAGATAAGGTAAATTGTCTCCATAATCTGAGTAAATTTTTAGAATATTTAAATCTAATCCAACTTTACACCGCAAACACTGCACTTCTCCATTTTCTCTTCTTCAACACCAAAAATACCAAAAGAAAGCAAGCTACCGCAATTAGGACACTTCTTTGGGCTACTCGGAAGAAATAGATTCATAATTTATATAGTAATAGTCTACAGCTATTTAAACATTATTATTCCATCTTCACACCAGACCATAAAGTCCAGTCTTCTGACGGTGAATAAGAACCAAAGATAAAATATGGTGGTGCAGCCTGGCCAAAATAACCATACTGAATATCTCCCCATCTATTGTCTCTAGCCGGAGCAGCTCCTCCTGCTCCAGTGCCATAGATGGAAGATCCAAACATACGCCAGGTCTTCATCAAACCATGGAAATCAGAAACATCTGTTGATGCATCTGCTCCTGGTTCAACTATTAATGGTCCTTTATACCCATTATTACGAAGAATATGAACCATCTCCTTGACTGGAGTTGTTCCTTCACCAGGAGATAAGTGATCGTCATGGTAGCCGTAATTGTCAGCCAAATGCACTGAACCGATAATATTCTTTTTAGCCAGCTTCTCAGTTTCTTTTAACATCCAATCTTTGAATTCATTGTCATTCTGTTCAGGACTTTTTTTAGGATCACCCACCCAGAATTTTTTCCAGATATTCAAATGCCCAGTATCTAAGTGAGCTTTGATATGAGTCTCAGCCATTTTCTTGGCTTCTTCTTCAGCATAACCTCTTTGCTGAACCAGCATCTTAGTCATTTCTCCTCTTGCTCCCTCAACCAAAGTCACCATCTCTTCAGGATGTGAACCATAACTTTCCTGGAAAATGTTTTCCATGGCTACAAAAATCGGTTCTTTTAATTTGCCTTGTTTTTCCAGTTGATTGCTGTGTTCCATGGCTGAAATGCCAGCTTCGGCATAAGCACCAAAAGATTCACCCAAAGCATAAGTGTGGGAGCTTTTGATGTGTCTCATAGTTTCCTCAGCATCACGGGCTTGGGCCCACTGGGAAGTTGAAGCTTCGTGTCCTTGCTTCATGTTCTGGTCTGTATATCTTAAACTGGATTCAATTAATTCTGAAGGCAATTTGCCCTCTTCAGGCAAGATGCCTAATTCACCAGGAACTGTTTTCATCAATTTCCATCTTTCTTCTTCTGGTGTTTCAGCTTCCAGTTTCTTATAAAATTCAAGAGCCTTTCTCAATTTTTTCATCTTATCTACACTCTCATCAAAATGGTGACCATAATAATAAGCCCAACCACGGCTGTTAGCTGCATTTGTTTCCAAAGTAGCTAAAACATAGGCTTCTTCTGGTCTGATGTTAATATCGGCCTCTGATTTTGCCTCTCTAAATCTCCACCAAGGTACATCCCGCCAGGCTGGGTCATTTGGATCTGGGTGTTCTCTCCAGAACTCTCTAGCTCTTTCTGTTGTCTTTTTTGATTCCTGAATAAAATCTTTCCACTCCAAATAATTAACTTTAAAAACACCTTTATCATAGTCATAATCAGGAATTCTTTGCTCTTGCGGCAGCCATCTCTCTTCATAATCAATATAATCTCCCTTTTTGATAAATCTGGCGTTGCCTTGTTGGTCAATACCTTGATAATCTTTGTCAGCCACGTGCCAAATCGGACGAGCTACCCTTTGATCTTTTCTAACCTGAGTTACCACCTGGCCAGTCCTGTCATCCACCACTTTAATGATGGCCTTTTCAGGTTCTTCACCATAAGATTTGAATTTTTGTCTGCCTTGTTCATCAAAAGCCCAGGGTTCTTCAGAAACAGGTCTTTGAAATTCACCTGTATGAACCACTACATTACCACCGCGGGCAACATCAGCTGCAAATTCAATCGCTCTTTTGATTTCATCAACTGCAAACTTTTTGTTTTGTTTTGAAAAATTACCTTGTTGGTCCATGCCAGCCATACCCATAACACCGTAAGAAGCGTGAGTTGTCCAGTCAACTTGGTTAGCTCTTCCTAATTCTTCTAAAGCTTCCCTCTGCAGTTTACCATACATGCCTGGAGTCTGGGTCTGTCTTTGTGCTCTGCCTGCTCCCGGAAAAGCAAGTTCAAATTTTCTGGCCCCTGTCCTGATTTTAGCTGCCACACCCTGGACATTTGCTGCTGCAATACCCATTGGCACAGACATTCCAATATCTTTAACACCCAAACCAGCGTCATTGGTGCTGGTGTCATCAATAGAACTTTCTCCATACCCCCTGTCCATCGGATGAGCATACCCTGTACTAAATTCAACCATAACCAGAAGTATTATTTTTCACTTTATAAGCTTTACTTATGAAAATATTCCTGCTTCAGTTAAAAAGAAAAACAAAATTCCCAACAAAACCAAAAAACCTAAGAAAACTAGCAAAACAATTCTTATCTTTTTTTCGTTCTTGCTTAATTTTTTCCAACTCCGTCTGTTTTTCTTCCATTTTTTTTGATTGATTAAACCAATAGACAGGAAAACCAGACCCATAATCCATAAAGCTGAATTCTGCATCGCCAGACCAATCGGCAACCAAGTTAAACCTATCACAAAGAATGCAAAGTAATCAATTGGCCTCTTCTTTTTTCTCCACAAAACAGTTGTTACTATCATCAATATTAATCCTAAAATTAATAATCCTAAAACAACCCACAATATCATTCTGGCCATAACACCCTAAAACTATTTAAACCTATAAAAACTTTTTGTTGTATGGTTAAATTAATCAAAATTTGTCCTAAATGCAAAAGCCAGAACATTAAACCAGATTTATCTGTCCAAGCCTACGGCCAGGGTTCCTTCTTCAATCATTTCAAATGCAATGACTGTGGTTATACTGGTCAGTTCTTTCCAGAAGTCCTAAAAAACAAGTAAATTTAAATAAATCTCTAACTTAACTATAATTAGAGGTGATTTTATGGCTAAAAAGAAATCAAAGAATAGTATTTTGTTTTGGATTGTTTCTGAAGCGGCTTTTTATGGATTTTTATATTATGCACAGTATTTGTTAAAAGTTGAAGCACAACTTTGGCTCAGCTCATTGGTCTTGTGGGTCTTGATTAATATCTCGATGCTCTTTTGCCCACTCATGAGAAAGTGCTCTAAATAATTTTTTTATTTCTTTTTCTTTTTATTACAAATCATAAACTTAATAAACTGAGTTAATTTAACTCAGAAAATGAAAACTTCAATCAAAAAAGGATTCAGCTTTGGACTGACTTCAGGTATTATCACTACTCTTGGTCTGATTGTTGGTTTACATTCCAGCACCCATTCTCTTATGGTTATTATTGGAGGAATCCTTATCATTGCTGTGGCAGATGCTCTTTCTGATGCCGTAGGTATGCATATCTCTGAGGAAGCTGAGAACAAACATTCAACTAAAGAGATCTGGGAATCAACTATTGCTACTTTATTATCAAAATTAGTTTTTGCTTCCATTTTTATTGTCCCTTTCCTAATCTTCCCGCTCTTTACTGCGATTGTCATTAGTGTTATCTGGGGATTGTCACTTATTGTTATCTTTAGTTATTATTTGGCTCTTAAACAAAAAATCAAACCTTACAAAGTTGTTTTGGAACACTTAGCCATTGCTGTTATTGTTATTGTTGCTACCCATTTTATTGGAAAATTAATTGCAGTTTTATTTGTTTAATAATCATGAGGTGAAAAGATGAAGAAAATATTTTTTGTATTTGCTGTTATCATTGTCTTATTTATGACAGCGTGTTCAACAGTTCCTGATTCTAACGGACCTGTAGATGATGGTGGAGATTATGCTGAAACTCTGGCCAAATGTCTGACAGAGAACAATGTCAAAATGTATGGTGCTGAATGGTGCGGCCACTGTAAAAATCAAAAAGAAGAGTTTGGCAGTGATTTTGAATTTGTTGATTATGTAGACTGTGACTTGAACCAGGCAGCTTGTGCCACAGCCGGAATTGAGTACTTTCCAACCTGGATTATTGATGGAGAATTATTAGTTGGTGGAAAATCTCTCTCACAATTAGCCAGTCTATCAGGATGTCAATAAAGTTTATAAAAAAGAAAAAGAATTAATTTTTCCACAACCCATGTAGGTTGCAGTAAGCTCTTGCAGATTTTATTGGCATTGAAGACTCAAATTCTGGCTGTTCACCTGGTTTTAAGAATTTTCTCTCTCTCGCACCATCTTCATAAATTACTTCAATCCATTCAATAAAATGTTCTTCAGTCATTGGATGTGGTTCTGAACCAACTTTAACTTTATTACCTTCGATTACAGGAACATGTTTTTCTTCAGAAGCATCAACTGTGTTTTCCTCTTGTGGTTGCATTGGCTGTCCGCAGCAGACTAGTGCGTTAGCACCCCTATGAACAATTTCAATTATATTGCCGCAGATATTGCATTTGTAAATTTGGTTTAATTCAGTCATTTTAACCTCTCTTCAGACAGTTCCAAGTGATCTGTTTCAATTTCAATCAGAACTTTAAAGATTTTTTTAACTCTTTCATTGTCAGCTTCTTCAAAAGCTTGTTTGTAAAAAGTAATTGTTTTTTCTTCTCTGTCATGAGATTCCTGCAGATTATCTTTATTCTCAACAGAACAACCGTCATCTCCTTCTGGATTCTTGTCTAACTTCAAGATTTTCCGCCAGATCGCGACATGTTCAGCTTCAACTTTTCTCAAAGCTTTGAACAACAGTTTACCTTCTTCATCATTTGTCTTTTTCTCAGCACACAGATAAAAAGCAGTATTGCTTACTTCAAACTGCAAAGCTTTCTCAACATTAGCTTTATCTTTTTCATTCAATTCCACATCAAAATTAACTTCTGCTTCTTTAGCTTCTTTGATATTTTCTTTTTTAGCACCGCAGAAAGGACAGTTAGCCGGAGCTTCATCTCCAACATAAGGGTCCCCACAGATTTCACATCGCCATAGTTTAACCATTTGTATCACCTATATTTTGCCGACCAGATCCAGGCCCGGCTTTAATGTTTTCTTCTTAGAATTTAAATGTTATGATTTAAAAAAGTTCACAATTCAGTCATCAGATGGAAGTTTAAATGTCTTTGAAAGTTTTCTTTGATATCCACCAGACTTTCCAGTTCTTTTCTTCTGCTCCTAATCACTTGGCCTAGATGATGAAGAGGCATATCACTTAATGACCATGCCTCAATTTTTGTATCTCCTGTTTGGTCCTCAACACAAATCCCTGGGCCTGAAAATATATTAAATTCCCAAACTGGTTTGGCATTGAAAATAGGAATCTGACCATACACTCCATTCATATCGCCGCTGACAAAAATACCATCAGAGTTTATTACTCTCAATAAATATTCTACAGCTTTTCTTACTCCTCGCTTTTTTCCTAATTCAGCAGCCCTTTTTACTCTTTTCCTGGCTATATCAATGCCCTTAAATTCTAAAAGATCAGAAAAAATCCCATAGTATCTGAAATTATTGACTACATTCAAAAAAGAAGCCCATTTATCGCCGCTATAACCGACCCCGGAATCATCGATTATAGAAGTTATTTCATTTTCCTCTCTTGGAGTCAGACCACCGTTAAGCGCTTTCTTCTCTGCCCGCACATGAAAAGGACAGATTTTCAAAGAAATGGCTCTTCTTTTTTCAATCGTGCTTCTTTCTCCAAACATATAATCTTCCAAAGCATAAGCCCATCCTTCATCAAAAGAGTCGTTGGAATATCTCCAAATATCACTCATCCAGGCATGAGTCTCTTCATGAAATCTAGTGTCTTTCCCATTATCAAAAACCTTGATTTGTTTGCCTACACAATATCCTCTAAACCCTTGTTGTGATACACACAGACCAGATCTGATTAATCTTTCTTTCCCTTCGTTGATTATTGCTTCTACACAACCCACCACTTCACCCTTAGCTTCATACATTATATCTAAACATAAAGGTTCACCAGCTTTCTTAGAAGCAAATATTGACCCTACATAACTCTGTCCCTGCATAGAACTAATTTTTAAAGAACTTTTATTTAAATTTTATTATCTTCCAGAATTACTTATAAGCCCCGCCCGGACTGCTGCCTGTATCATCACCTTTGGCTTCATACATGCTTCTTAATCTCTTGGTCATGGCAAAAGTAGCCGAAATGTTTTCCAAAGCATTGCCAATTTGTTCAGCAGGATAGTTTCCTTCCTGCATAGCGTAAATCTTTTCCCCTTCTGCCTTGGCGATATTATAAACTTCTCCTTTTTGTTCACTGGTCATATAGCCGTCTTGTTCTCCTGCTCTTTTGTAAATGTCAGCCATCCTCTCTTTCAGCTCATCAGCCGGCCTTCTAGACAGTTCTTCAATATGCTCTGACCGTAATTGGTCTTCTAATGATTTTTCTTTTAATTCAGAAACATCTTCTTTGCCCTTTCCCTTTTGCCGCTGGGAATCAAACATCTCTTTTTCTTCTTTGGCTTCCAAAGAAATATTTTCATGAGCAATCAATTGAGGAATTGGTACTTTATCTTCAAACTTTTTCTTCTCTTCAATCTCACCTTCACTTTCCTGAATTAATTTTTGAGCTTCAGCTATCTCTTTCTTGCTTTTCTCTTCAATCTCCTTTAACTTAGCCAGTCTTTCTTCAGGAGACAGTTTCTTTAGATCATCCATTTCATCAGCCATAATTTACTCCAATATTCCAAACTTTTTAAACTTTATCAAAAGAAAAAATCACCATTGGATAAATCCATGTCCTTTCTTGAAATTCTTGTAAGCCCAATAAAACTTAAGCTCAATTTCTTTTCTGGCCATCTTTTTTGATTTTCTTGATGTAAATTTATCCATCTTAGCTTTCTTAGGTTTTTTTGGTTTCTTTGGTCTTGTCGGACCTAAAACATTTTTAAAAGAAAACTTAGGTTTTTCTGATACTTCTATACCAACTTCATCTCTCTTACCGGCTTCATCCAAATAATCCTTTAACTCTGCACCTAAAGCATCCATGGCTGCTTCTACTGAACCAGAGACCATTTTCATCAGTTCAAAGTCTTCCTGTTCCTTCATCTTAACATAACTTCCAATCTGTTCGTCTGTCCAGACATAAGCCCTCATATCCAAGTTTAACTTTCCAACATGGACTGGCCCTCTTTGATAACCTTCCTGAACAAATTTCATGCTCGGATGGGTTCTGTAATGATAAGTGTATAAAAATACAGAATTGTAATGGCCAAACCAATTTCTATAGGCTAAAAACTCAATATCAATCAGGCTGTTTTCAAAGGCTACTGCAATGTCAGCTGAAAGAGCCTTGTCTTCACGCATGCTTAATCTCTGGACGTGTCTCAAATAAGGTCTGACCCAGGTCATGTACATCTTGATGATTTCATAATGTTGTTTCAAATATTTTAAAGTGAAAGTTCTTCTTGATATAATCTCTGTGTAAGTTCTTTCTTTCCAAGTCACAAATTGTTTCAAGTGCCTGCCCAAAACCTCTAAAACTTTCCTGTTGAATTCCAGCTTGTCAACATAATCATCCACTTCATCCCTTTTCATTGGCGGGGCATTGAAAAACAAATCAGGCAGAGTTGTAAACTGCAATTCTCTGGCCATACCATAAACAGAAGCAGGATTTTTGGCTCCTCCTTGAACCATGTCAATAAAAATTCCTTTTAGAGTAATATCATCACTCTTTTTTCTCTGGTACATTGCCTTAGGCATTTCTTTCATTGAACCCTTGTAATAATCAATTCTTTCATCAAGAATCCTTAGCTCTCTCACTAACTGAAATAATTCCTTGATCATCTTGCCGATAGTGGCCAGGAATTGGGAAACTTTATCCTGCTGGCCGCCAATCCTTAATTGAGAGACTCCAAAAAAAGCTGAATTCTCAGCTGCTGTAAAAGTATCTTCTGTTTTGATGATATCCCTGTAAGCAATATCATAACGCAGGTATTTAAGCATCCAGAAATAAGGCTCCTCCATGTTCATATCAAATGTCTCCCAGCTTAAAGAAAATCTTTTAATCGGCCTGGGAAAACCAGAATATCTAAAACCAGTAAAGCCTATCATCTGCTCTTCTTCAACTTCTTCATCAAAACCGAATTTTTTAAGCAAAGGAGTAAGCTCTCTTCCAACCATTTTCATTCACCTTTTGAATCAATAGACTAATTTCTTTTAAAAAGCTTTCGTTAAAAAAACAACAACATTTATATATAAAATACTATCCTTAACTCTAAAAATGGCTGAATTTAAACTCGTTTTAAATGCTAAAGACGGCAAATCTTACCAGAAACAGGTCACTGGCAAGGAAGCTGAAGCTCTTTTAGGCAAGAATATTGGTGAAAAAGTTAGTGGAGACACTATGGGCTTTGCTGGTTATGAATTTGAAGTGACTGGCGGCAGTGATTCTGCAGGTTTTCCCATGAGAAAAGGTTTGAGTGGCTTTGGCAGAAAAAGAATTTTCACTAAAAAAGGTGTTGGTTTTAAGGGCCGTGACCGATGGAAAAAAAGTCAGCCAGCTCTTCGGGTTAAAAAAACAGTTTGCTGCGAAAAGATTTATCCCAAAATAACTCAGGTTAATCTTAAAGTTCTTAAAGAAGGCACTGCCTCATTAGGAGAAGCTCCTAAAGAAGAAGCTCCTGCAGAAGCACCTAAGGAAGTTCCTAAGGAAACACCAAAAGAAGAACCTAAGGAAAAAGACAAACCTAAGGAAGAAAAACCTGCTGAAGAGAAAAAAGAAGAAACCAAAGCAGAAGAAAAGAAGTAAACTTTTTAAACTATTAATTCTTTGTTCATCATTATGAATCCTCTTACTCATGTTAAATTCAACGATGAGGTTTTCAAGGGTCAAAATTTGACTCAGCAGGAAAAAGAGATGCTCTATCTTGGTAGTATCATTCCTGATCTTTCTGAATTCCACATCACCACCTATGAGAAAACCCATTTCAAGGGATTGCAGTTTCTTAAAGACATTGACAAAAAATATTTTTACTTTGCTGCTGGTGTTCTTTTGCATGGTGAACAGCCCCGTGCTTTAGATTACCTGGCTCATTCTCAAAAAGGTTACATCAATTCCAAAAGAAACCAAGTCCTTAAGATTGTTAACCAGTACAAAAATCCTTTTGGCCGCAATCCAGATATCAATTTAATGGTTCATTATCTCATAGAGTTTGCCTTTGATTATTTGGTTGTCCAGGAAGGCCCCTCTGTTCCTGAAATACTTGATTTGGCAATTCAAAACGGCTCATCCCCTCAAGCTATCTGGCACTTTGCTGATTTCTTTGATGTCAACAAAAAGAAACTCAAGACTGTTATCAAGACTATTCAAAGCCGGGCCATCAGGAAATATATTTACAATTTTAGAACCCTTAAAGGTTCAGCCAGCAATTTCCAGAAATTTTTATTTATCATCAATCTTAAATCCAAGCAGCCAGGTAATTTTGCCAGCAAATTTGGTAATTTTGCTTTTGCTTCTTTAGGTCTTTTCAAAAAAAGACTCGGACGCAAGCAGTTTACTGAAATGTTTGAAAAAACTGCTGAAGTGCTCAGAAAAGACTACTCAGACTTCACCAAAAAATCAATCACTCACTTAAAGAAACTGTCGCAGCAGCATAAACTCTTGAAATGAAAGTTGAACAACTGATTAATTATGGCATTGTCAATATTGACAAGCCGCCCGGACCGACTTCCCATCAAGTTTCTGATTTTGTCAAAAGAATTTTAAAATTAAAAAAAGCAGGTCATGGCGGAACATTAGACCCTAATGTTACTGGTGTTTTGCCCGTTGCCTTGGGTGATGCCACCAGGATTGTCCAGGTTTTACTTTTAGGCGGCAAGGAATATGTTGGCATTATGCACTTGCACAAACCAGTTGAAGAAAAAATTGTCAAGAGAACCATTAAAAAATACTTCACAGGCAAAATCAAACAAATCCCTCCTATCAAATCAGCTGTTAAAAGACAGGAAAGAGAAAGAGAAATTTATTCTTTTGATATTTTAGAGATTGACGGTCAGGATGTTTTGTTTCGGGTAGCTTGTCAGGCCGGAACTTACATTCGTAAATTATGCCATGACATTGGCAAGCAATTGGAAGTTGGCGCTCACATGTCTCAATTAAGAAGAACTAAAGTCGGACCTTTTGATGAATCTACTTTAGTCACTCTGCATGATTTAAAAGATGCTTATGAAATTTGGAAAGAGACTGGTAAAGAAGAGTTTCTTAGACATTGCATCCAGCCCATTGAAAACACTATCAAAAACGTTTCCAAAGTTTATGTTCAGGATTCAGCTGTTGAATCTTTAATTCATGGCCGTGATTTGGCTATTCCTGGCATTGTTAAAATGGATGAATTTCTTAAAGATGATGTCATTGCCATCATGAGCCAGAAGAAACTGGTTGCTTTAGGCATTGCTGTCATGCCCACTGAACAGATTGAAAAAAAGAAAAAAGGTGTGGCCGTCAAGACACACAAAGTATTTCTAAAAGAAAAATAAAAGAAAAAAAATTAAGCAGTTTTGAGATGATGTTCTAAGTTGATTTTATTATTCATCTTTTCTAGAGAGTCAACTGCAGCTACAGCCCATTCGTGAGCAGGTCTTTTTGGATCTGCCTTATCATAAGCAAAATTCAATCCACTTGAACTGCTAAGTCTGGCAATCCTGTGATCATAACCAGCTGCAGACAACCTTTCCATACATTCAGTCTCATCTCCACCTTGTGCTCCAATTCCAGGAACAAGTATTGGAACCTCTGCACTATGTTGTACAAAATATTTTGCAACTTGTTCAAGTTCTGCTGGAAAAGTTGCTCCAACTACTACTCCGACATTGCCTTCATACTTTGGATCTTGAGACCACCTAACAGCTAGGTCAGCAACACACATGAACATCTCCATCGGACTGTCGAACTCTTCAAGCACTTTGATCTTTTTCTTGCCTGTTTTATCATTTGGATCTGGAACTGTTTTGTAGATTCCCATAACAGCAAAGTCCTGCATATCTACTGCACTTGCGTTTGATGTTCGGCACATCATATATGTTCCGCCTCTTTCAAAAAACGGAGCCATACTGTCAATTCCCATATAAGCA
>JBHPDN010000011.1:0-25856 GCA_042577865.1 Nanobdellota archaeon | reverse complement strand
AAGATAATTGTTTTTCAAACATAAATCAAGTAAGTAAATAAAGGAGGTTGAAAATAGTTCCCTTTGTTTAGGAGATGTTGATGGAGATGGAGCCAGAGATGTGTTCCTAACTGGGATGGATACTGGGGGTACTTATTATTCTAAGATGTATATCAATGACGGCTCTGGTAATTTTACTGATAACTCCACCTGGCCAACAAATATTCCTGGTGTGGGTTGGGGATGTTGTGCTTTTGCCGATGTTGATAATGATGGAGATTTAGACTTGGGAGTTGGTGGCAGAAGATCCAGCGGAAGTGGAGTAATGTCTATTTACAATAATACGGGAAGTACATATACTTTGATGGCTAATTTAAGTAATGCAACTGGTTGGGGATGTAGTATTGGTTTTGGAGATATTTTCCCTGAGAATGGGAGTAATGATCTTGTTGTTCAAAGTGTAGATGGAAATGGCTCTAAAGTTAGGACTTATGCAGGTAATGGTGAAGGAGATTTTACCCAAGTAGCTTCTGGTGTAAACGACTCTGATTGTGGGGAAGATGGAGCTATATTTACTGGTGATGTCGATGGAGATGGAGATCAGGAGATAGCTTGTGGGGGATGGGATGGATCCCAGTATAGCTCAGCGGTTTATGACAATACTGCTGGTAATTTTGCCTCACTATTCAATGCTCTTTGGGGAGGACAAGGAGGAGCCTTCATGTTTATTGATTACGACGGTGACCAAGATTTGGATCTATGGGGTTATGGGAGAGTAAATGGCGGCGCTTTAGACCAAAGAGCATATACATTTAATGGAACCGATTTCAATCAAGATTCAAACTGGGAGGTGGCTGAAGCAGAATGGTATAATACAGCCTTTGCTGTTGATGCGGATAATGATGGAGATTTGGATATTGTGAGATCTGTGGGTCCGGAGTCATATCCTCTTGCAATTGCTGTTCTTGAGAATAATGGTGCTGGTTTTACTGTTTCATCTGATTTTATTCCAAAAAGTGATATTTTCAATTATCAGGATTTTTCTGTTGGGGCACTGGGAGATGTTACTGGGGATCGCATACCTGATTTGATGTATAGTGGACGTACATTTAGTGATACGAGTGACTTCTGTATCCTAGGTCCTAATGTCTGTGCTGGTGATCCCTTGAGAAATTGTTTTGGTGATGCTGGTTGTTGGCCAACCACACTTACAAGTGTTTTAATCCCCGGAAATGATGCTGGTTATGGATTTGCTGATCCAGATACTTCTGGAGCAAGCTGTTCTGTATCTGAAGCTGCAGGATTACAGACAATCACCTGTACGGGCATAAGTGCTGACAGTGATGTAACACTTGGTCCATATATAACAGATACAGCTTCTGGTGCAACTATTAGATCAGAAGGTGACTTTGGTACTCAAAGTCCAAATGCAGGTTCACCATTAACAGGTACAGTAAACAGAATCTCTAATCCATCTGGACCAGCAGGATCTGTAGCTTATATTGACACTGGAATAGATACAGCTATCGGAGGAAATATTTCTGTCTTTGATTATTCGGGTGGAGTTGGATATATTCCATTCCAGGAAGAATATGTTTCTATAGATACAGTTGGTACTTTACCATCAATCTCTATGGAAGGGATAGATTGTGCCATTTCTTCTGACCAGAGCAAAGGAATGATTCCTGGAGAAACTGAATGGTGTGCTGGTAATTGGACAACTGAAGCAAGAAATCTTACATTTAATATAACCACGGTGGGAGCGAGTACTTTTGATGTTAATCTGACAGGATTTAATCCATTTGATTATTCCATACTTTATGGTGGTTTTGTGAATTACACAAACGGAACCAGTACCGGACACACTTTAAGTGAGGGATGGGACTTAAATGTCAGTGCTAATTCAAATAATACCTATCCAATCATCCAAAACTTTACAGGAAACCAGTTTGTTAGTTTTATTACCCGGTGGGCAGGGTCTATTTTCTGGAATGAAACTCCAAGCGTAAGAACGATTAATTATACAATTACAGTTATAGTGTAATCATGGAAACATTTAAATAAGATAATTGTTTTTCAAACATAAATCAAGTAAGTAAATAAAGGAGGTTGAAAATGGAAACGAAAAAAATCTTAGTGGCTCTCGTTCTTGTTTTAGTTGTGGTGATGGTCGTTGGTTCCTGGACAGTAGGTCAATCTGTGAAAAAAGATATGGCTATAAAGGCAACAGGACTTCACCAAGGACAAGTAAGTTATACAGAGTCTTTTGGTGTTGAGATTAAAAAACCTTATCGTTCAACCCAAACAACCGTTGTTGAAATTTTGAGAGGAGGTGTTACAGAATGAAAGGACAAGATAATGATAAACTTCTTGTAGGATTATTAGTTGTGGCTGTAGTTGTAGCCATTGCAGGAACATGGTTTAATCTGCAAAGTATGAATGATAGTACTTACCTAACAGGTTTAGGTGTTTCTGGAGGTACCGGCGGTTTTGTTAGTTCTACCGCATGGGACGCAGCCGTAGCTGCTATGATAGCTGCAACAAACATTAATGCTGTTCCTCCAACCCAACTTGCCGCAGCTATCGACTGTAGTCACCACAGTGGAAATAATATGGTTACTGGCGAAACATCAAATTGTACTTCAAACGCAACTTTAACTAATCTAACGATGACATTTGCTGGAAACGTTGATTATGATGCCAATTACACAGGAGATAACACTCAAACACTAAACACTACCTATCAGATTGGGTATTGTTCTTTGAGTCCAGATACAAAAGCTGCAATTATTGATGGTGCTTGGGCTGTAACTGCAACTGCAGGAAGCACTGACGAAGCTATTGTTCTTTGGAATGCAACTGCTGGAAGTCAATACACATTGAGCTGTGAACATGGTATTGGAGTTGGTTGGAACGAAACTGTAGGTGTAGCAACATTTAATGCGACAGTAGAAATCTACGACGATACATCAGTATAAATGTAACATGAAATTTTTTTCTTTTTTTCTTTTATTTCTAATCATTTTTTCTTTACCAGCGTCTTCTTTAGCAATAAATATTTTTCGTTCTACTGAAGTAAATTATTTTTACCCCAATTTTGAATACCATCGGACAT
Source organism: Nanobdellota archaeon (assembly GCA_042577865.1). Lineage (GTDB taxonomy): Archaea > Nanobdellota > Nanobdellia > Woesearchaeales > JAGLXL01 > JBHPDN01. Next base: position 22,762 of record JBHPDN010000011.1, on the reverse strand, counting down.
TTAATGTTTGGCAGACCAATGGTTCTTGGTGGCAAGTATCGATGGAAGGCAATCTTTCACAATATGCTCTCGTTGAACCAGATTCAATACAGGGTGATGGGAGTTTTGATTTTTCTTTAGAAATGCCGGCAGATTATGAACCTGGGCGACATTCTTTACTTCTTTGTGTTTCTGGCAAACCAGATGGTTCTGGGAGTATTGCTTTGAAAACTTCCCTATGTTCTTATTTTAGACTAATATCTTTGTATGAGGGCAAATACCTTAAATTAGACTCTTTTGATATTGGAAAAACCGATGTAGAAACTGAAAATATTGATTTTTCTTTTTTAGTCTCAAATTGGGGGAAACAAAATATTTCTTATGCTTATGTTCAATTTGATTTGTATGACAATAATGAAATAATAAAAACCACTACAACCAACACAGAACCTGTAATCTCTACTCAATCTGCTCAATTAATGGGGCAAATGCCAATTGAAGGAATAGTTGCTGGTGGTTATTTTGTCAAAGCAGAGGTTTTTTGGGATGAAGGTTCTGAAACTATAGAACGAGATTTAATCATTGGTTCAGCAAATGTTCAAGTAATTAATGTTTCTGATAATTTTACAACAGGCATAATTAACCCAATTACAATTACAATAAAAAGTGGTTTTAAAGGAAAAGTAAATAATGTCCATTTAACTTTAGAACCTGCAGGACAGCCGATTGTAAAATCTGAATCATTGTCATTAGGACCTTTTGAGGAAAGAGATATAACTCTTTACTTTGATGCCCGTAATCTTGAGCCAGGAGAACATCCAGCCCAAATTATTACTTATATGGAGAATGAACAAATTCATAAGAAAAATTTTGTTTTAAATTTGAAAGAAGAGGAAAAACAAAATAATTTATGGATGGTGGGATTGGTTGGAGGGGCAATTATTGGCATTATACTAGCTATTTTATTAACAAATATTTTTGTAATTAAGTATTTGATAAGAAGGAAATCCTCTAAAATTAAAACCCCTATCCAACAGGAAAATTATTTAAATGATAAATAAATTCTTTAATTGAAAATGGCAACCAGCAAAAAATTCAAAGCAATCATCATTTTATTGGTTATAATCAGTTTGGTTTATGGTTCTGTTTCTATTGTATATAATAACTTGATAATTGTTGATGTTGTTCATCGTCCAATGGCGGCAAGTGTTACTTATGGCAATGATATTTTAATTTATAATTATGTGAATGTGACACCTTTACTAATAGGAAAAACAAATCCATCAACAACTATTAAAGGTTTCCAAATAGCCAATAATAATTTTTCTTTTCCGATTGAAATTGAATTGGAAACCAGCGGAGAACTGGCTCAATTTGTTACGATTGAACCGACTAAATTTATTTTAGCTCCAGGAGAAGATAAGAAATATGTTGTTAGTTTTCGGCCTGCTTTTGGAGCTGAAACAGGAAGACTTTATGAAGGTTTTTTGAAAGTAACTAAAAAAAGAGTTTTAGGATGAAAGACTATCATTATGTTGTTGCGACTTTGATTGTGATAGTTCTTATCTTAGCCCCTTTTTTTGTTGAAATGACTGGTTTTTTTTCTTCAACTGTGGGATGGTCATTTGGTGTTTATTGGTGCGATTTTAACACCAAAAATTTAACAAATGTTTCTGACCAAAATATGACTGTGGGCGACACCTTTTTTATTGATGTGAATCACACTATTGCTGGAAAAATTTATACTTATTCTGATGACACACCACTTTTTGGTATTGATCCAGTGACAGGTGTAATTAATTATACAGCTTTTTCTCCTGATGTAGGAACACATATCATCACCATAACTTTATCAGGAGAGTGTATACCAGCTCTGACTAACTTTACATTAGTAGTCAATCCTCTTCCCCCTGTAGTGATTCCTCCTGGAGAAGGTGGAGGGACTACTTGCCAGCCAGATCTTGTTTATGGTGTGTGGGGGCCTTGTTTGAATGATATGCAACAAAGAACTGTAACAGATTTGAATGGCTGTCGGGAAGATACTACTCAATCAAGAGGATGTGCTCCTACTGGTGGATCTTCAATGACTTGTTCATATGATGGAGATTGTCCAGAAGGATTTTTCTGCCCGACTGCAGGGGTCTGCAGACAAGAAACTCCAACTTCCTGTGGTGACAATACTTGTGATTTGAATGAAGATTGTGATATCTGTCCTACTGATTGTGGAACCTGCATAGCTGAGTTAATAGAATTACCATCCTTGCCAAGTACTGAAGTAACTCCTTTCTTGAATTATGATATCATTGAATATCCCGGATATCCAACAGAATTAAAAGCTATTAGGGCAGGAGAAATAACACCTACGGGCATGTTAGATTTGTCCTTGTATAACTTATACTATGAAGAGATTGAAACTCCATTAGGAATCTGGTTAAGAGAATTATTGATTGATATTTACAAATCATTTTTAGGAAAATAAAAAAATAATAAGAAAGTAAGATTATTCTGCCCAATCATCTTCCCAATCTTCTTCATCCCAAGACATGGCTTTCACCCCCAGGTTTAAGTAACATTAGACTAAACAACTATATAAAACTTATGAAGAATTATGGCTAGGTTAAATAGGAAAAATATATAAAAGACTAATTTTATGAATATCATATGAAAGAAAGACTTGGTTTGATTGGGGGTTCAATATTTTTTGACGGTTTTCTGGAAGATTTGAAACCAGTAGCGGTTAAGACAGATTTTGGAGAAGTGGAAGTTTTAGCTGATAATGAAATTGTTTATGTTCAGAGGCATGGTAAATCAAGTAATATCCCTCCGCATAAGATTAACTATAAGGCTAATATAGCTGCTTTGAAAGAACTAGGAGTCAAAAAGATTGTAGGAATGAATTCTGTCGGCAGTGTGGCCTGGAAAATCAAACCAAGTTCAATAGTGGTGCCGACTGATTATATTAATCTTTGGAATGATGTTACTTTTTTTGACAAGGAAATCCAGCATATCACCCCTGGCCTGGATGAAGAACTGAGACTCAAGATAATTTCTATTGCCAAAAAAGCAGGGGTTTCAGTAACCCGTTGGGGGATTTATTTTCAATCCAGGGGTCCACGTCTGGAAACTAAAGCTGAAGTGATCATGATTAAGAAGTTTGCTGAGATTGTGGGTATGACGATGGCCAATGAAGCTACTCTGGCCAAAGAAATGGGCCTGAAGTATGCCGCAATCTGTTCTGTAGATAATTATGCCCATGGAATGGAAAAAAAGCCATTGAAAGAAGAGGAAATAGCCAAGTTGCGAAAGCAAAATGTGGCTAAAGTAAAAAAATTAATTGTTAAAATCATTGAAGAGATGAAGAATGAGTCTCCTGATAAAAAAAGTTCTCCTGAACAATAAAGAACAGGATGTTTTAGTAGAAGGAAATAAGATTTCTGAGATTGGTTTGGTCAAAGATACTGCCGATAAAGTAATTGATGGTCGTGGCAAAGCAATCATGCCTGGTTTAGTTAACGGCCATACACATGCAGCTATGACTTTGTTGCGCGGCTACGCGGATGACATGCCTTTGAAAGAGTGGCTGGAGCAGAAAATTTGGCCGGTGGAAGCCAAAATGACTTCTGAAGATGTTTATTGGGGAACAAAGCTGGCATGTTTGGAGATGATTAAATCAGGTACGACTTTTTTTAATGACATGTACTGGCATTTGAAAGGAAGTGCCAAGGCAGTCGAGGAAATGGGTTTGAGAGCAAGTTTGAGTGGGGTTTTTATTGATTTGTTTGATAAGAAAAAAGCTGAAGAACAAATTAGAGAGAATCAAAAATTGTTTGAAGAAAGTAAGACTTGGAGTGATCGGCTAAATCTTACACTAGGACCTCATGCACTTTATACTGTTTCTGAAGAAAGTTTATTGTGGTGCAAGGAATTTGCTGAGAAAAATAATTTAATGATTCATTTTCATCTTTCTGAAAACCAAAAGGAAGTTGAAGACTGTGTGAAAAAGCATGGCTTGCGGCCGGTTGAATATCTGGATAAGATTGGATTTTTAGGTCCTAATCTAGTTTGTGCTCATGCAGTTTGGTTGAATGACAATGAAGTGGAGTTACTGGCAAAGAATAATGTTAAAGTGATTTACAATCCAATTTCAAACAAAAAATTAAGTTCTGGTGTTTTTAATTATGAAAAATTGAAAAAAGCGGGTGTGATGATTGGTTTGGGAACTGACGGCTGTTCTTCAAATAACAATTTGGATATGTTTGAAGAAATGAAAGTTGCCAGTCTGCTGCAGAAGATTAATTTTGGTCCAACTGCTATGATCGCTTCGGATGTTTTGTCTATGGCCACTGATGGCAGTATTTTTGGTTTGGATTATGGGATTAGAGAAGGGGCTTTGGCTGATTTTATTTTGATTGATTTGAAAAAACCTTTTTTAGTGCCAAATCATAATTTGACTTCCAATTTAGTTTATGCTGCCAACGGCAGCTGTGTTGATACAACTGTGGTTGACGGCAAGGTTTTGATGGAAAATAGAAGAGTTGAAGGTGAGGAAGAAATTTTAGAAAAAGCTGGAAATGTGGCTAATGATTTAATCAATCGTGGCAATGAAAGGTAATTCTCTGTGTTTTTCTTGATAATCAATACCATAACCAACAACAAATTTGTTTGGAATGATAAAACCAAGATAATCAACTTCTACTTGTTTTTCTCTTCGGTCTGGTTTGCTGAGTAGAGAGCAGATTCTAACTGACTTGGCTTTTTTGTTGAGAAGATAATCTTTGAGAAAAGTAAGGCTGTGGCCAGTGTCAACAATATCTTCAACAATGAGAACATCTTTATTTTCAATGTTTTCTATATCTTTTTTTATTTTGACTTCTCCGGAAAATTCCTTTTTGATATAACTTGATAATTGAATGATGTCAAATTCCACTTGGACATCTAATTTGGAAAGTTCTCTGATTAGATCAGAAAAGAAAACAATAGCTCCTTTGAGAACAACCAGGCAGAAAATATTTTTTGAATCTGCTGCAATTTGTTTGGCGAGTTCTTGGACTTTGATTTGGATTTGTTCTTGAGTAAATAGGGTTTGCATGAGCCTTTGTTTTTTTTGGAGATTAATAAATCTTGTTAAAAAACAATAAAATTAATAAAGAAAAATACAATAGTCTGATTTATGGCTGATTTAATTGATGATTTGGAACTGGATGAAAAATATGTGGTTGAATTGATTTCTAGGAAAAAGGACTTGAATGATTTGGCAGGAGAGTTGAACAAATATTTTGGTAAGTATTCAGAATTATCCCCTGTAGAGATAACTTTTGATGAGATTGCCAAAAATTGGGTTGTAAAAACCAAGAAAGGAGAAAAGGAAGTTGAATATCCTGAAGGCATCCCTCAAGCCATCAAGGTTCTTAGAGAATAGTGTTGAAGACATTTTTTCTTATTTCAAAATCAAATCGGGCAGCGAATTCTTTGGCTATTTTTGAATTTTTTTGAGAAAGGTAGTCATAGATGTCTCTGCTGAAACAATGAGCGCAGACAGCCATGTTTTTGCCGCAGAAAATGCAATTTGTAGGTCCTTCTGTTTCAAAACCATGGATATCCTGGGCGAGAGAAGGGTCTTTTTCTGCCAGCCAGACTGAGATAGATTTAGCTAAACATTCCGGACAGACAGGGTTGGTTATCGCTTCATTACAGACAGTGCATTTACCCATGTCTGAGGGGTTGAGCTTGGTGGGTTTTATAAGTGCTGTATATGGTATATATTCAACCTATACCTCGGGCGAGTTAGAAAACCTTTTAAATTATGTAGTATTCTTTTGAGATATGAAAACAGATAAGGAAATAAAAAAAGAGTTCAAGATTGTGGCCAGAAAAAACCCTGAAAAATATTATCCTGTTGAAGTGTTGAAAAAATTAGGATTTAAGCGGGCTAAATGCTCTAAATGCGGAACTTTTTATTGGTCGACTGGTGCTAGGAAGACTTGCGGCGATACAGCTTGTGAAGGAGGGTTTAGTTTTATTGGCAAGAGTCCGGCGAAAAGAAAACTGGATTATGTCCAGACTTGGCATGATTTTTCTAAAATTCATAAAAAAATGGGCTATACTCCCATATCTAGATATCCTGTAGTGGCCAGATGGAGGGATGACACTGATTTTGTACAAGCAGGAATCTATGATTTTCAACCTTGGGTTGTTTCAGGAGAAGTCAAGCCGCCGGCAAATCCTGTAACTGAGCCTCAATTTTGTTTAAGATTTAATGATATTGATAATGTAGGGGTAACTGGGGCCCATTATGTTGGTTTTGTAATGCTGGGAGAGCATGCGTTTATGCCTCCTGAAAAATTTAATATTGGACAATATTTGCAGGACCATTTGGTTTGGATCAATAAAGGTATGGGTGTCAATAACCGCGATTTAATTTTGCATGAAGATGTTTGGGCTGGCGGAGGTAATTTTGGCCCGTCAATTGAGTTTTTTTCTGGCGGCATGGAACTTTCTAATCAGGTTTACATGACTCATGAAGTAACTCCAGCTGGCAGCCGTGAATTAAAAATTAAAGTTTTAGATATGGGTCAAGGTATGGAAAGAGTGCCTTGGTTTACACAGGGAAAGTCCACTTCTTATGAAACAACTTTTCCTTTGGTGATGAAAAGATTGAAAGAGGTGACTGGAGTAAAAGTGGATGAGAAGTTTTTGCAGAAATTTTCACCTTATCAAGGTCTTTTGAATGTTGATGAAGTTGAAGATGTAGGTAAGGTTTGGAATTCTATTAGTAGGAAATTAGGTTTGGGGGCTGGAGAGCTTAAGGAAAAGATAACAACACTTGCTAGTTTGTACTCGGTGGCTGAACACTCACGAGCTTTATTGGTGGCTTTGAATGACGGAGCTTTGCCTTCTAATGTTGGCGGCGGTTATAATCTTCGAGTTATTTTGCGTCGGGCACTTTCTTTGATTGACAAATATGATTGGGATCTTTATCTGCCGGATATTTGCAACTGGCATGCAGATTATTTGAAGAAATTATTTCCTGAATTGAGAGAGAATTTAGGAGATGTGCGTAAGATTTTGGATGTAGAAAAAAATAAATTCGAAAATACTAAAGCTAAAAGCGCTGAGATTGTTAAGAGGATTATTAAAACTAAAATTACAGGAAAGAAATTACTTGAACTTTATGATTCCCAAGGAATTACTCCTGAATTGATTAAGGAAGAAGCAGAAAACCAAGGTGTTAAAGTCAAAGTGCCTGGAAATTTCTTTGCTAAAGTAGCAGAATTGCATGAAAAGAAAGTTAGAGTGATGGCAAAGAAAGAGAAAGAGCTGAATTTAATTGGTTTGCCAGAGACAGATGCAAAATATTTTGATGATTGGAAGGACGTTAGTTTTTCTGCCAAGGTTTTGAAAATTGACGGCAAATTTGTTGTTTTAGACCAAACTTTATTTTATCCTGAGAGCGGCGGACAAGATAAGGATGAGGGTGTTTTGAATGCTGATAAAGTTGTTCGGGTGTTTAAACAAGGAAGCTATATTGTTCATGAACTGGCAAGCAAACCTGGTTTTAAAGTTGGAGATGGTGTTAGGGGAAAGATTGATTTGAATCGTCGGAAACAATTGACACAACATCACACCGCGGCCCATATTGTTAATGCAGCTGCTCGTCGGGTTTTGGGCAATCATATTAATCAATCAGGAGCAAAGAAAACTGTAGAGAAAGGTCATCTGGATATTACACATTACGAAAGCTTGTCTGATGAAGAAGTGGTGGCCATTGAAAAAGAAGCCAATAAAATTATTGGGCAAAAGATTAGAATCAACTCTTTGTTTTTACCTCGGGATGAGGCCGAGAAAAAATATACTACTAGAATTTACCAAGGAGGGGCAGTGCCTGGCAATGAGATTCGTATTGTAGAGATTGTAGGGGTAGATGCAGAAGCTTGCGGCGGAACCCATTTGAAAAATACAAAAGAAGCAGAAGAGATTAAGATTACTGGTTCAACCAAAATCCAAGATGGGGTTGTCAGAATTGAATACAAGGCTGGATTGGCAGCTAAACAAGAGGAAGAGAAATTAGGAGAAATAGAGGAGAAAATAAAAAGTTTAGTGAAAAGAGAAATGGATATATCTGTCGAGGTTGCTGAGTATTCTTTGAAACTGGCTGCTGATGAACTTAAAGTGCCTGAAGAACAATTATTGAGTGCGATTAAGAAGTTTGTTGATCTGTTTAAAGATAATGAAAAGAAATTGAAGAAAGTTGGTGGCAGTTTGATTAAGTTTGACAAGAAAATTACTTTGGAAAATTTTTGTCGAGATTTGTTTACTGGGTGGAAGAAGCAAAATAAAGAATTAGAAGGACTAAGGCACGCTTCTATTACAGGTAAATTAAAGGGTCTTGCTGAAGGTAGTGTTAAGGTTGTTGATTTAGATGTTAAAGAATTGAGAGAAGCTGTGACAGGTTTTGCTAAGGTATTGTTGGTTAATAGAAAAGGTAATTTTGTTTTCAAAGGAACTGACAAAGAATTTAAGAAACTGATTGACTTGGGAGCTAAAGGAGGGGGAAATGAATTGAAACAAGGTGTGGTGGCCACTAATTTAGTCAATAGTATGGTTAAATTGTTTAAATTCTAGATTTGTTTATCTTGTGTTAACTTGATGTTAATGTGGTGTTATTTTTGATGGTGGTTTGTTGTTTTAGTAAGGTTTATATATTTCAAATTAATACCACATTAACGAGGTGTTCAGAGGCAAGCCTCTGGAACCATCAAAATCAAAGATTTTGAGGTGTTAAAAAGATGGTGAAGGCAATTATAGATATTGACGAACATACAAATAAAATTCTGAATATTGTTAAGGCAAAACATGATTTGAAGGATAAATCCCAGGCTATTAACAAGATGGCTGAGGACTATGCACATCATGTTTTAGAAGTGGAATTAAGACCTGCATTAGTGGATAAATTCCGCGAAGTTGACGAGGAATAAATTTAAATAGAATGAAGGGGTTCTAATTTCCATGAGAGGAGGCACTAAATTATTCACAATTTTTGGAATTGATATTAAAATACACTTTTCCTGGTGGTTTATTTTTGCTTTACTAGCTTATACTTTGTCTGCTGACTTTTTCCCTCATTATTTTTCTGGTTTGACAACTCAGACTTATTGGGCAATGGGGATTGTTTCCTCTGTTTTGTTATTTGTTTGTGTTTTAGCTCATGAGCTGGCGCATTCCTTAATGGCTAGGGCTAAAAAAATTGAAGTGGAAAGTATCACACTCTTCTTTTTTGGTGGAGTGGCTTCTTTGCCGAGGGAAGATATGAAGCCTTCGACAGAGTTTTGGATGGCTTTTTCAGGGCCTTTATTGAGTTTGTCTTTAGGAGGAATTTTGTATGTACTTTATTCTTATTTAAGCTGGCCAACGTATATTGGGGCGGTACTCTTTTATTTATACCAAATAAATCTTATTTTGGCTATTTTTAATCTACTGCCTGGTTATCCGCTTGATGGCGGCCGGATGTTTAGGGCTCTTTTGATGATGCATTATAAAGATCTGAGAAAGGCAACAGCAATTGCAGCCAAAGGCGGCAAGTTTTTGGGTGGGTTGTTGGTCATCTTTGGTTTTTTGGGAATATTTTTAGGTTCTTTTGGAGGGTTGTGGTTTATATTTTTAGGAGGATTTTTGTGGTTTATTGCCGGCTTGAGTTATCAGCAGATTTTGATTAAGCAGGCTTTGTCTGGTATGAAAGTTGAGAAGATGCTGAAAAAGAAATTTATTACTTTAAGTCCTAAGATGACTTTGGGCAGTGTGGTGCGGAAATATCATGCTGAGGAACAACCATCTTTTGTAGTGGGTGACGGCAAGAAATTTTTAGGAATTTTAAATCTACAGAAAATTGGCAAAATCCCTAAGGGTTTTTTGGGTAAGGTTTTGGTTGGTAATGTGATGATTCCTGCTGGAAAAATTAAAGTTATTCAGGAAAGAGACCACGCTTATGTAGCTTTTAGAAAGATGAGCCAACAGAATCTTGAGATGCTGCCTGTTTTGAAACAAGGAAGGATAATGGGTGTGGTGTACAAACATACTCTGACTCATTATTTGATTATGCGCCTGAAATATAATTTTAAATTTTGAAGGGTTAATAATGCTGACAAAGAAAGAAGTTAAACAATTGAGGGAAGAATTAGAGACAGCCACAAGACCATTATTTATTTTTGATGATGATCCTGATGGTTTGTGTTCATTTCTTTTATTTTATAGATTTATCAGAGAAGGAAAAGGTGTGATTAAAAAAAGCACTCCTAAGATTTCTATGGCTTTTGTAAGAAAGGTTGAAGAGTACAAGCCTGACAAAGTTTTTGTCCTGGATGTACCAATTGTTGAACAGGATTTTATTGATGCTATCAAAGAGCCGATAATTTGGGTAGATCACCACGGGCCTTATGACAGGCATGGTTTGCTTTATTTTAATCCCCGAAAGCATGACGCTCAAATTTACTACCCTGTAACTAAGATTTGCTATGATGTGGTGCAACAGGATTTATGGATAGCAATGTGCGGCTGTATTGGAGACTGGTTTGTCCCTGATTTTAAGGATGAATTTTGCGAGAAGTATCCAAAATTGTTGGATAAAAAGGAAACTGAGCCGGGCAAAATTTTATTTGAAACCAGACTGGGTAAATTGGTTAAAGTTTTTTCCTTTAATCTGAAAGGCAAGGCTTCAGAGGTTATGAAAGCAGTAAAAGTTTTGACCCGAATTGAAGATCCTGAAGAAATATTAAGTGAAACAACCCCTCAAGGGAAATTTATTATGAAAAGATTCAAGAGAGTAAATTCTTATTATGAAGATCTTAAAAAACAGGCCAAGGCGAGATTGAATAAGAGTAAAATTTTATTATTTCCTTATACAGAAAGACAGTGGTCTTTGTCAAGAGATTTGGCAACTGAACTGGTTCATGAACATCCAGATAAAATTGTAATAGTGGGCAGAGTTAAGGGCGGCGAAATGAAATGCAGTATCAGGAGCAGAGAAGCTATTTTACCTCCAATCGTTGAAAAATCTCTTCGTGGTTTGGAAGGTTATGGTGGGGGTCATGATTATGCCTGCGGGGCAGTAATTAAAGAAGAAGATTTTGATCAATTTATAAAAAACTTTAAAGCAGAATTAAAATGAGTTCAATCAACCACATCTTAGTTTTACTGGCAGCAGCTGGCAGTTTGTTATTGGGTATGGGTTTAGGTTTGATTGCACCTGAAGAACTGAAACCGGGAAGGAAATATTTTATTTATTTGGAAAAACTTTTTTTGACCTTTGCTTTTTTACCAATTATTTATCAGGTAGGTTCTAGTTTGATGATTTTGTTCCCAGTTGTTTTGTTGGTGTTTTTGCTGCTGACAAAATCAGACATAAAAATATTTGCTGTTTACTTTGTCTTTGTTGTCTTGTTTTATTTCAGTTTAAGCGATGGTTTGATTATGACTTTAGAAGCAGCAGCTATCTTTCTTTATGGATTGCCGGCAGGAAGCATGTTATTGCAACAATTATTTCCAGCGACTGTGGCCAAACTGGATAAGAAGTTCAAAATTTTTTAAATTAGGTGTGTCACAAGCACCAAAACAAGTTCCAAGCCAGATGAAAATATTGGCTTCGGTGTTTTTTTCTAACTCTTTTTTGATTTGTTCTGCCTGTGGTTTTAATCCATCAGGTAACTGGATGCAGACAAATTTAGCCTGCGTTTCCTGAATCTTTTTGATAGCTTGGTTTAGCTCTAAATCTAATTCCATGTTAGTAAGAAAAGAATAACTAATATTAATAACTTGTTGCGTAAGAACTCTTAACTTCAGAAGAGCCTTGTGTACCTTCAAGTTCTTCAACTCTCTTTTCTAATTCCTGAATTCTCAAAGCTAATTTTGAGTATTCGCTAGACAAAGAAAAAACAGCATTGGTTAAACTCTTTCTAGTCTGAGACAAATCTTTTTTAGCAGCTTTGAAAGCTCTTTTAACTTTTAATTTGAAAGTCATTGTATTTATTTTCGTGCAAGAAGTAGTATATAAATGTTTTGGTTATTTGTTACTTTTTAGTGGTATCCTTGAGTGTTTTTTACACTCCAAACAGTAGATAATGAGCTTACCTTCTCTGGTCCTGATTCTGGCATTCTGGCCTGATTTGAGATAGGAATAACAATGCTTGCAGTATTGTCTTTTGAGTTCTTTAGGCATGCGAATTCTAGCTTTCATGGCTATTTTCCTAGCTAGATGGACATACCGATTAGCCAGTTTTTTTGTTTTGGTTTTTTGGGCTTCCTGAAAGAGTTCTTTGACTCTGGATCTGGCTGTTTCTTTAATCTGCTTTTTTGACTGTCTTTTCATGGTGACGAGTAATGTACTTGAGTTTAAAAACTTTTATAAATGGGTTCTTTTTTGAATTAAATATGTTTAAGTTTTTGAAGGGACTTTTTAAATCCGAAGAGACTGAGGAAACAGTAGAAGAAGATAATCTTTTATTTTGGTTTGACAAGAAAGTAAAGGATAAACTGAAGAATTTAGACAAAGAAATTGATACTTTGTTTAATGGTGTTGAAAAAGCTAAGGTGATTATTTCTGGCAGAGCCAATCAGTTGGATAAGGCCGAGATTAAAGATCCTGATAAAGTAGAAGACAGAATCAGAAATGTGGTAGTGGGTCATAAGAATAATTACCTGAGAACTTTGAATATTTTTTTGAATGGCCTGGATTTGCCGGAAAAAAGAACCTTGAGCGAAGCCATGAAGTTCAATGATTGGTTTAAAGAGAGATTGGATGAACTGGCAAAAAGCACAGCCAAAAGCTATGCTGCTTCCCAGCACTTGTTTTTTAATGAAGTTGAACAATTAGCCAAGGAGTTGAAAGGTTTGGCTGCTTTGTCAAGTAATTTTGAAAAAGTCATTGAAAAAAATAAACTGAAAGAAATAGACATGGTCAGAATGATTGTTGATTTGTTTTACAAGAAATCCAATGAGAAGGCCAAATTGACTCAAGAGTTGAAATTGAAGCAGGAGAGATTTGATGCATTGAAATTGAGCAAGCAGAAAAAACTCCAGGAGATTGAATCTTTAGAACAAGGCAAGGATCACCAAGATTATTTGGAATTGAAAAACAAAAAAGAAAGTCTTGATTCTCAGATTAGGGAAAATCAAAGTAAATTTTTACAGATTTTTGCTCAGCTGGAAAGGTCTTTGAGAAAAATTGAACATTCTGCTGAATCTGGTTTGGATTTGATTAGAACCTACTTGGAAAATCCAATTGAAGCTTTTTTTAAGGACAATGAATTGTTTTTTATGAAAATTATTGACCAGATCAAAAATGATTTGGCCAAAGAAAGTTTGGATTTGAAAGACAGCAAAAGAGAGAAGACTTTAGAAGTGGTTCATCAAGTGTCTGAGAATTCATTACGGGAGATTCAGCATAGAAACAACCAACTACAGGAAGAACGGGTTGTTTTGAATAAAAAGATTGACAATAATTTTGTTTCCGGGAAATTAAGTGATTTAAGGTATCGGTTGGAACATGTTGATACACAGATTGCTGATTTGGAACAGGAAGTTAAAGAAGTGGAAGAATTGTTGTCGAAGATTGATTTAGGAAAGATTAAAGATAAGATTGTTGAGAAAGTCTTTGAAGTGTTTGGGGTAAAATTATCTTTTAAATCTCCTGAAGCTCCTCTGCAAAGCAGTGAGGCCAGGTAATTTTTTTCCTAGTAAGAATTCTAAAGAGGCGCCACCACCAGTTGAGACCCAAGTCATTTTTTTGTTGAGTTTGAATTTGTTGATGGCTTCTGCTGACTCTCCACCACCAATGATCTTAACTGCCTTGGTTTTAGCAATGAATTGAGCGATTGATTTTGTGCCCTGAGCATATTTTGGTTTTTCGAAAAGGCCCACTGGTCCGTTCCAGACAATGGTTTTTGCTTTTTTGAGATTTTCCTTGAATAATTTGATGGTTTTTGGTCCAATGTCCAAGTGATTTTTCTTTTTGTCTGAGATAAAATCTACCGGAAGGATAATATTTTTCTTTTTAATCTGAACTAGGTCCACTAAACCAGAACCAACAAGGACTTTGTCTGCTTTTTTAGCAGCAATATTGATGGCTTTAATTTTGTCTTCCTTTATACCTCCAATAATCCAGACAAAAGGTTTCTTTGGTTTGAGAACTTTTGTTAGATTTTGAAGTTCTTTTTCTACAAGGAGCCCGGTGGCTGAAGGAAGGTATTTGGGAATGGATTCAATTGAAGCATGGGCTCGGTGTAGGGTGGCAAAAGCATCGTTGACATAATAGTCTGCGTTTTTGGCCAGTTCTTCAGCAAAAGAAGTGTTGTTTTCCTCTTCTTCTTTGTAGAACCTAATATTTTCTAATAAAACAACTTCTCCAGGGACCATTTTATCGATAAACTCTTCAATATCTCCACCAAGACAGTCATCTAATTTGTAAACATTCTTTTTGAGAAGTTTTTTGAGTTCTTTATAGACATTATCTAGTTTTAATTCAGGGACAATCTTACCTTTGGGTTTGCCAAGGTGGGTGATAAGAATAACCATGGCTTTGTTTTTGATAAGATGTTGAATGGTGGGGAGAGCAGCTTTGATTCTAGAACTGTCCTTGATTTTTCCTTTTTTGTCTATGGGTACATTGAAATCTACCCTAAGAAGAACATATTTGTTTTTGTAATTAAATTTTTTTAGACTGTTCATTTCCTGGCCATTAACTTGATGACATCAATCATCCTGTTGCTAAAACCCCATTCATTGTCATACCAAGCAATAATTCTAATTAATTGATCATGGACATCAGTTAATTTGCTGTCAAAAATTGCTGAATAAGGATTGGTAAGGATGTCTGTGCTGACAAGCTCATCTGTTGAGTATTGAACAACACCTTTGAGTTCTTTTTGACAAGCCTTTTTAACAAGACTGTTGATTTCTTTAACAGAAGTTTTTTTATTGGCAATGAAAGTAAAGTCAATAACTGAACCATCAACAATGGGAACACGCATGGCAATACCATCCATTCTTCCTTTTAATTCAGGGACAACTTCTGTAACTGCAACAGCAGCACCGGTTGAGGTAGGAACAATGTTCTGAGCAGCTGCTCTACATCGACGCATTTTCTTGTTTGGTCCGTCAACTAAGTTTTGAGTGGAGGTATAGGCATGAATGGTGTTTAAGAATCCGCTGACAATCTCGCATTTTTCATTAAGTAATTTGGCTAAAGGCGCTAGACAATTAGTGGTGCAAGAACCATTGGAGATAACTTTTTCTCCTTTGTATTCTTTGTGGTTAACACCATAAACATAAGTTGGACAGCCGTCTTTACCCGGTGCACTGATGAGAACTTTTTTGGCTCCGGCTTTAAGATGTAATTGTGCGTCTTTAAGTTTGGTAAATCTTCCTGTACATTCTGCGACTACATCAACTTTGTGTTTTTTCCAAGGAAGTTTGGCTGGATCTTTTTCAGCGTAAACTGGAAATGATTTACCGTTAACAATCAAGTTATTTCCTTTGAAGCTAACCTTTTTTTTGTATTGTCCATGAACAGAATCATGCTGAAGAAGATAGGATAAAGTTTCGACAGGGGTTAAATCATTAATAGCAACAAATTGAATATTTCTATTTTCTAAACCGGCTTTGAAAACCATACGGCCAATTCTGCCGAAGCCGTTAATTGCGACTTTAATCATGTTAAACACCTCTTAGCTTGATAAAAGAATTAGAATATTTAAAGCTTTTTAATCCTGGTGACAAAGAAACCTTCACTATCATTGTCCTGAGGCCAGATTCTGAGGCATTTCTTGACTTCATCTGAGTATTTTGTTCCGTTGAATTCAGTGACTGGTTGGGAGCGCTTTAATCCGGGCAGTTCAGACTCTTTAATTTCTTCAACCTGGGCATCAGGATATTTTTTGATTAAAAAATCAATAACTGCTTCGTCTTCTTCTGGTTCTAAAGTGCAAGTGCTGTAAACTAAAGTTCCTTTTGGCTTTAACATCTTGAAAGCAGTTTCTAACAATTGTTTTTGCTGGCCGCAGAGACGTCTGACCATAGTGGGATTCCAAATGGTTAAGGTTTTGAGAGATTTTCTAATGGTGCCAGTGCCTGAACAGGGAGCATCTACTAAAATCCTGTCAAATTGGATATTTTTGAAGAACTGGCCTGGAAGCAAGGTGATGATTGAATTAGTGACACCCATTCTCTGTAAATTCATGCCTAGAGGTGTCAATCTCATGCCTTTGTAGTCATTAGTTACTAAAATGCCTTGGTTTTTCATGTATTGGGCAATCTGAGTTGATTTAGAGCCGGGAGCAGCACACATATCAAGGATAATCTCTCCTGGTTTTGGTTTTAAGACGATTGGTGGAATCATAGAAGCTGCTTCCTGAACAAAGATATGTCCTAGGTGGTGTTCAATTAAATTGCCTACATCTCTTCGGTCTTCTCTTTCAACCCAAAAACCTTCTTTGCACCAAGGAACTGGTCTGAGTTTCCACTCTTTGAGTCTTTTTTTTATTTCTGGCACAGTTGTTTTGAGAGTATTGACTCTGATGGAACGTCTGAGAAAGCTTAAGGAGTATTTTTTAAACTCTTTAAAATCAGTTAATTCGCTGTAACGTTTAACAAATTCGTCCTTGAATTTGAGCTCTTCTGATTTAGGAATTGGTTTGGGCATGGAAGATAAATAGGAGGGAAACACTTATAAAGTCATCGAATCACGAGGTTTTATTGAGGGGTGAGAGGAGAAGATGCACAAATTACTAATAACCTCTGGCGGAAGCACAATCTGCGGTCCTGATTCTATGCTTAGAGTCAGATTGCCTGACAAATCTTATGTTGATATCAGAGCTAGCGAAGCGCATAGATACACAGACACTGGTGCTACAACTTTTTTTGAGAAAAAGTATTTGGATTTAGATCGTGATCAACTTGAAGAAAGACTTTTACAAGCCCAAAGCGGTCCTCATGCCTGTTTTAGGGTTTCTAAGGGACAACTTTTTGATGCAAATGGAGAGACTGTTCTTTCTTCTACGTTGAATGGATACAGACAAGGACAACAAAAAAAAATGTTTGCAGATATGGTTCACGAATATCTTGAAAGAGGGGCAGTAGACCCTCAACTGAGACAATATCTTAGTGGAAAGGGATTTGATGGTAATCAGGTAAGCCAGTTAATGTCTGGAAAAGTAATCCGACCTGTTTCAGTGGTTTGTTGGTTTAACGGAACCATTGCCCCTGACAATTGGAGAGATTTTTACAGCTTATCTTTGATGTCTGAAACTTTTAAACCAGCAGAAATTTTTGGCAAATTTTTTGATGATTTTATTGATTACAAACTTTGGCAGGAAAAGGCTCTAGCAGGAAATGAAGAACCAAGTCCAAATGTGGCAGATAATAAATATGCAGCTTATTTGACTTACTGCGGCTGCCGGCTTATTTGCGGCATGAGAGCGAGAACCATAAATCCTTCTTCTAGAAGAAGAAAGGCTGTTTCAGGTCCTAGAAAGATTACTGGGACAGCTGATGATTTGGAAGCTATTAAAGCATATCTGAAAAATGAATTTTGCCGTGATGTGACTGAAGAGATTTCTGAGGTTGCTTTATTGGCAGTAAAAGATATTTCTGTTGGGAAAAAGAAAAAATCAAAAGGAAACTCTGGTGGGAAAATGAGAAAAGGTGTGGTTTTCATAACTCCTCAAACAAGTGAAGAGATTCCTGTACTAGCGAAAAGCCTTTATGATATTTGTAAAGATGTTATAATTCTGGAAAGAACAATTATCAGTCACGCCAGAGATTATATGATTTCTGAGAATGAAAGTAAGCTTGAAGGCAAAATGGAATATGTTTATGCCATGAAAATGATGGAGAAAAAAGTCAGGATTGATTATCCTCCTTATGATTTAAGCAGGTTGGGAGTAAGTCATGGAAGGCAAAGAGAGATCGAGGAACTTGTTGCCCAGAGTCATGCTAAACTTTTTGCTGAAAATCCAGAAGATACAGAAACCCAAGCATTCCAAAATTTATTTACTGCTTATCAATTAATTCATCCGGCTTGGCCAAGAGAGTTTGTTGAGATGCATAATCTTACAGTTGAAATGACTAATTTGGATATGAGACTTGAAGATAAAGGTCTTAAAAGAAGGGATCGCAGAAAAGCAGAAAAGGAAAAAGCAAAGTTCTTCAGAAAATTTAGTGAATTACAACAAGAAAAAGGTTGGGGAGAACTGTTTACAAGAGTAACTAAAGAACTGCCTTCAGAGAAGATGGAAGTATCTTCGGCAGATATTGATGCCAAGCGATTTACATCACTGAATCCAGCGCAGATGCTGGAAAATATGGAACTTGAACCTTGTTTTGAATCTGTACAATTAGTAAGCCAGGAATTTTATTCAGTACATAATATTCAAGATGTATTAAGAAGGCATGGTGGGGAAGCTTTGATAGCTGAGAATACTGATATTTTCATGCTGGAAAAGATTTTTTCTTTTATGCCTGGTGTGGATTATGGCATTACAGACAGGCTTTTTGGCAAACCAGACAGATTTGATGAGTTTGGAAGAAGACTTTTTTGAGACTTAAGGCAGGTTAAAAGCAAAAGATTTAAAAAGGAGAATCTTTAAATTCTTTAAAAATGGAAGGATATAAAGAGAGTAAACTGCGAAAGGTAAAAAATTTCTTTAAGGAGTGTAAACGTATCTTAAAAGTTACCAAAAAACCAAGCAGGGAAGAGTATAAAACCATAGTCAAAGTCTCAGCCATTGGTATGGGAATTGTGGGTTTATTGGGTTTTTTAATTAACATGGGTAAGCAGTTAATCTTTGGTTAAAATGACAGAAGAAACTAAAACACAAATTTGGGCGTTGAGAACAACAGCAAACCGGGAAGACCAGGTTATTGATTTTGTTAGTTCAAAGATTATCAAAGAAACAAAACTGGATGTCTTTTCTATTATTAGAGCTCATGGTATGAGGGGTTATATCTTTTTAGAAGCAGCTTCAAAAACAGACGCTGAAGCAGCTGCAGCCAGAGTACCTTATGCCCGAGGAATTTTACCAGATAAAATAGATTACAGTGAAATTGAACACATGTTGGAACAGGTTAAAGTTGAATTGAATATTCGAAAGAGTGATATTGTTGAATTAATCTCTGGTCCTTTCAAAAGAGAACAAGCTAAAGTCATCAGACTTGATAAGACTAAAGAAGAAGTTGTAGTTGAACTTCTTCAAGCAGCTGTTCCAATTCCAATCACAGTTAAAATGGATGCGGTTAAGGTTATCAGAAGAGAAACTGATGAAGAACTTGAAGAATAATTAAAATCCTTCTTTTAACCATTTAACTAATTTTGGCCAGTTTTCTTTGGCCCATTTACCCAAGGATGTTTCAATTGGTTCATAATCAATACTCAACATATCTGAA
Source organism: Nanobdellota archaeon (assembly GCA_042577865.1). Lineage (GTDB taxonomy): Archaea > Nanobdellota > Nanobdellia > Woesearchaeales > JAGLXL01 > JBHPDN01. The sequence goes on along the minus strand of JBHPDN010000011.1, from coordinate 3,355 downwards.
TCTAAGATTCTTTCCTCAGGCGGCAATTCAAAATCCAATAAATCAGAATTGATCAAATATTTTGGACCAGGTACTTCCCTTGGGAATTCAATTTTTTTCAACCAATCAACTACAGTTGGCCAGTTTTCTTTGGCCCATTTACCTAAATATGTTTCAAACATCTCATAATAAATATTTAATTTCTCCAAAGACAAAACTCTTTCTTCAAATACTAATTCCTGCTGCCCGGGAATATCCAGGAGTTCTGGACTAAGGAAGTATTTTGAGGGTTGAGGTTTTTCTACCTCGGGGACTGAGGGCAATTCTTCTAATTCTTTTGGAATCTCTACACATAGATTATCCACGCAGTTATAGTCACTTAGACAACCACAATCTTTACAACAGTTGTCTGAATTTTCATCTTCTTCGCAGATGTTGTTGCCGCAATTTTTTGGAGGAACATAAGTACAAGGTCTGTTCTCAGTTTTTGTTCCTGGACCACAATTTGTCTCCTGACACCTCTTGGTTTGAGTATTGTCTGGCCGACAATCAGACCAATCTCCACAAACCCAATTTTTATGGCAACTTTGAAATCCTCCTGGTGTGGTAGAAGAACCAATTGTGACATCAACTTTAGATGTATTTAGACTGCTTCCTTCATAAGCACAGTAAAATACCCAGGTGTCACCTAGAGTTCCATTAGCAGTAACTTCCCAAGTAGTGGTGCAAGTTTGATCTGGTTGCAAAGAAGTGAGACAGGATTGGTTTTGGGGATATCTTGGATTTTGGTTTATAGTATAAAAAGGTGAACCAGAATTCATTGGAACAGCTCCTTTAATCCCCCCATAAAAACTAACACTGCTTGAAGTATTTGTTCCATCTGTGGCGTTTGCCGTGACTAAACATGAATGATCTCCAGCTGAGGTCACATCAAATGAAGAAGAATTGTAAATATCTCCCACATTAGTTGAGTTTAGTGTGATTGATGAACCAGTGGGATAAGTCAAACTAAATAACACTGTATCCATTGTCCCATTGGTAGTTACATTGGCAGTGCAGTATACCTCACTTGAAGGCAAGGGAATCTTAGATGGAACTGTTGATATGGAATTGACTGCGATCAGTGTTGTTGGGGATGGTGGTGCTGCAACGACCCCACAGGAATTGTTAAAGAGCATAACTTGACCATCACTATTAGTTGAACTTTGAGCTGCAGCATACAGATAATCAGAATCACAGAAAAGGTCTTTTATCTGGAAATCTGCGAAATTCTTCTCGTCGTCCATTATCCAACTACTCTTGTTTATTTGACCTATCCAACCATCACTGTAACTAGGGTCAAAACCTCCATGATATGCAAAATCTGGTCCTCCGGCATAAACCGCGTGACCCAATTTAGTTTGAACAACAGAATCATTCCAATCTAAGACTATGGAATAATCTGATTTATTGAATACTCTTGTAAAAGCTTCGTAAGGACTTGAAAACTGACCATGAGCATAAAAATAACTATTATTGTCTACACTAATGTCTTTTGCATAATCACAATTTGAAGGAAGAGGCAGAGATGTTGAAGTGAAATCTGTGGTATTATAAACAAATACAACACAATCTCTGTGAGGAAGAGTGTAAAGGAAATTTGAATCCACAGCAAGAGCACGAATTTTACTAGAGGCGTTTGTTAAATTAATTACACTCGCAAAAGTTGGGTGTGTTTTGTTCAACACATAGACATAATTATCATCTGTCCCTGCATAAATGTATCTGTTATCTGTAACAATTGCAGATGGATATGCACTGCCCCCACTAAGGCTCCTATTGAAAACATTTGCGAAAGGAGTTGTTAAATCTGTTCTATTCCAGATATAAATTTCCCCATCACTCCCTCCAGCATAAATATAAAGAGAGTCTGCAAACACGGTTTTCAATCCACTTCCTGCAGTCGACAGAGTGGTTACCTGACTTAAATCTGTTTTATTCCAAATGTGTACTAATGATTCGCCACCACTACCAACTTTATTGTCTGTTGCTGCATAAATAAAATCTGAATCGGCATAGACTGATTGAACATAGTCTGTGGGTTGTGTCAAATTAGTCAATGGATTTATTGGATCAAGAGTTACTGTGATATTTTCACAAGGTCTGTCTCCCACACATGTTATACTACAAGTCGTGGTGAAAGTACTGTCTGGATCCACTGTTGAAGGGATGGTTATAGTGGCATCAGTTATACTCCCGGGAGGCACATCCCTGATACTAAAATTTGTAAAATGTGAAACATTATAGACAAAAGTAGAAGCAGTGCTAGATATTTCTGTACATACAGATGCCGGGCAATCAACAAAGGTGCCGTCATCTTCAAAATCAACTGTGGGTCTTGGATCATAGCTAAGACTCAAACCTCTAAAGGTCAAGACTGCAGACTTATTTAATCCAGGTACTGTAGAAGTATCAATATATATTGAACTACTAGCAACATCCATGATGTCACTTAACCTTACTAAGTTCCCAAAAGTGATGTTTTGAGTGAAATTAATCACCCCATTACTAGTATCTTCAAATAATGTGTAAGAAGAGAAATTTGTATTTTCGATAGAAGTACTAAATGAATTTTCTATTTCCATGCTGATAGGATTATTAACCAAAGTTAAATTACTTAATGTATTGTTAAGCGCACCACCAGATAATCTGATTCCTATGGGGCTATTTGAAAAATGAATGCCTGAGAAAATATTATTGTCTGAATCAGATATGCATGCTCCTGTAACTGTATTGTTGTCAACAGTGCTGTTGTAAACAGCATTATTATCTGCACCTGAGAATTCATAACCACAATCATTGTTATTGCTGAGATTGTTATTTCTGAATGTGTTGTTTGCTGCGGTGACATATATCCCACTATCAGCTGCATTGGTGATAATATTGTTGGTAAAATTATTATTTGTTGAAGACACTGCAATCCCATACACTCCTGCAACACTACCTGGGTTTGAAATTTGATTTCCATCAAAATTAGAAAATTCCCCAGTTACAGATATACCCACTCCACTAGTTTTGTTAATTGTATTATTGGTAATATTGTTATAAGTACCATCAACACTAATACCCTGACTAACGTTATAAATATTGTTGTTGATTATAGTGTTGTTGTCACATTGACTACTAATACGTATTCCCGGTCTTGTTGAGTCTATGATTCTATTTCCTTCAGCAGTATTTCTATCAGAACGCAGAGTAAAGCTGATACCAGCACTGGTAGCATTAATAATGGTGTTATTCACTATCCAATTATCATTACTATCATCATAAATATAAAAACCATAATATGGGTTGACAATGGTGTTATTGGTGAAATTGGTGTGGGTCACTCTATAAG
>JBHPDN010000010.1:0-39698 GCA_042577865.1 Nanobdellota archaeon | reverse complement strand
TTTGATGAGGCCAAAACAAATTAGAGAAGACAAACCTTACGGGCAGTGTGTATTTTTTGACAAAAAAGAAGGGTGTACAATCCATCCGGTCAAACCAATGGAATGCAAAATCAGCAACCACAGTGAACATGGTGAAGCCATGCACATCTGGTTTACGTTGAATTATTTTGTCAATGAAACTGATCCGGAAAGTATCAGGCAGTGGGCCAATTATATTGAAATGGGCGGCAAAGTCATACCAGGAGGAAGCCTGGTGGAACTGGTGCCTAATCCAAAAACACTCAAGAAAATAATGAGTTACCAAATACTGAGGTGAAGAGAATGCAAGAACAAAAAATGGTGCTGAAGGCAGAAGCGATTTACAAATACATGATTGGTATCTCAGACAAACTAGACACTTTGATAATGTGCAAACCAGAAAATGTTTGTCTGGTGGCCTATGACCAATCACTATACGAAGCCTTAGGGGCGATTGAAGAAAAAGGCAAAATCAATTACCACAAAATGATCAAATTTTTGGAAGTGGTTGATATTCATCCTTTTAAAGAAAAAGTTGGTGAGCGAAAAATACTGAAAGATAACAGAGTAGAGGAAATAAGAAACTCTACGGAAGGTGAAAAAAAATGAAAACAATCGGAATTGACTTAGGAACAACTTTTTCAGCTGTCTCTGTAATGGAAGGCGGCAAAGCTACTATTATTCCCAATGCAGAAGGGGGTAGAACTACACCAAGTGTAGTACACATCAAAGACGGCGAAATTGTAGTCGGCCAAATAGCCAGAAACCAGGCCATTGTTGACCCAGGACATACTGTCAGAAGTATCAAGAGAAAGATGGGCACTGATGAAAAAATCACTGTTGACGGCAAAGACTACACTGCTCAGGAAATTTCTGCCATGATTTTGCAGAAACTGAAAAGAGACGCTGAAGCTTATTTAGGCACTAAAGTAGACAGTGCAGTAATCACTGTACCGGCTTATTTTAATGATTCAGAAAGACAAGCTACCAAAGATGCCGGTGAAATTGCCGGACTAAAGGTAGAAAGGATTATCAACGAACCGACAGCTGCTTCTTTGGCTTACGGCATGGACAAACAAGAAAGCGACCACACCATTCTGGTTTTTGATTTTGGAGGCGGAACATTTGACGTTTCTATTTTAGAACTGGGTGAAGGTGTTTTTGAAGTCAAGGCCACAGCTGGAGACAACCGCTTAGGTGGTGATGATATTGATGAAATTATCATTGACTGGCTGGCTGACAAGTTCAAGAAATCAACAGGTATTGACTTGCGCAAGGATGCTACAGCCATGCAGCGATTAAAAGAAGCTGCTGAAAAGGCTAAGATTGAATTAAGCACTAAAACCAAGACAGTCATCAATCTGCCTTTTGTCACTGCTGATGCAGCCGGTCCAAAACATTTGAATGAAGAATTGAGCCAGGCTCAATTTGAAGAAATGATTGACAACATCTTGAAAAGGATTGAAGGTCCAACCAAACAAGCACTGAAGGATTTTGGTGGACAGGTTGACAAAGTTATTTTTGTCGGCGGTTCAACAAGAATCCCAGCAGTACAAAAAATTGTCAAGGAATTAACCGGTAAGGATGGAGACAAATCTGTCAATCCGGATGAAGCTGTTTCATTGGGAGCGGCTATCCAGGCTGGCGTTTTGGCTGGTGATGTTAAGGATGTTCTTTTGCTTGATGTAACTCCACTATCTTTAGGTATTGAAACTCTGGGAGGAGTCTTTACCAAACTGATTGAAAGGAACGCCACAGTGCCGACCAAAAAATCTCAGATTTTTTCAACAGCCGCTGACAACCAGACAGCAGTAACCATCAGAGTAGGCCAGGGAGAACGGCCAATGTTTGCTGACAATAAAGTACTGGGCCAGTTTGATCTGATTGGCATTCCACCTGCTCCGCGAGGAGTACCCCAGGTTGAAGTCACTTTTGACATTGATGCCAATGGAATTGTCAATGTTAATGCCAAAGACTTGGGAACCGGCAAGGAACAGGCTATCAAAATTACCGGAACCAGCAACTTAAACAAAGATGACATTGAAAAGATGAAGGAAGAAGCCAAGAAACACGAAGAAGAAGACACCAAGAAGAGAGACGAGATTGACACAGAAAACCAGGCTGACAGTTTGATCTATCAAACTAAAAAGGTTCTTGAAGAGTTCAAGGATAAAGTTGACAAGACAGTCAAGGAAAAGATTGAAAGTAAACTAAAAGAACTTGAAGAAGCCAAGAACAAGAAAGATATTGCTGAAATGAAAACCAAAATTGAAGAACTAAACAAAGTTGTTTCAGAAATTGGCGCTCAGGTTTACAAGCAAGCAGAGGATGCAAAGCAGGCAGAAGCTGGTAAGACTGAGGAAAAGAAGGATGGAGAAAAAGTTGTGGATGCTGAATTCAAAGAGGAAGAAAAAAAGTGATTCCAACCAGAGAAGAATGCGTCCATTTGATGGACAAATTCAAGACACCAATTGGCATCAGAAAACACAGTATTGTAGTCAATAAGATTGCTGTGTTTCTGGCCAAGAAACTGAAAGCAGCCGATATTGATATTGATGTGGGTATTGTTGATGCTGCATCTTTCCTGCATGATTTGGTCAGGCAAGTTAATTTCCACTCTTTTGATGATGCAACACACGATGAAGTAAGTGTTTGGCGGCCATTAAAGGAAATTTACAGCCACATGGACCATGCAGATATGGCTGCTGAACTGCTGAAGAACAAATATCCTATAATTGGCCAAGTAATTGCCAAACATGGATGTCATGCAGTCTTGAATGATGAAGTTGACACTTGGGAAGAAAAGGTAGTGGCTTATGCTGACAGAAGAGTGATTCACAATAGAATCTCTTCAATTGAAAAAAGATATGAAGACCTGAGCATGAGGCATGAGGATTTCTACATGAGAACTGAGCTTGACCCAAAAAAGGAAAAGCAGAAAATGCTGAAGATAGAAAAAAGTATCTTTGGTCATTTGAAGTTCACTCCTGAGCAATTGGAAGAAGAGATGGCCAAGTAAAAATGAGCAAAGATTACTACGAAATTTTAGGAGTGAGTAAAAGTTCTTCTAAAGAAGAAATCAAGAAAGCTTACAAAAAACTGGCCAAAAAATATCACCCCGACATCAATAAAGAGGAAGGAGCAGAAGCTAAGTTCAAGGAAATCAATGAAGCAGTTTCTATTTTAGCTGACGAGCAAAAGAGACAGCAGTATGATCAATTTGGCACAACTGATTTTTCTGGTGGTGGTGGTTTTGGAGGAGCTGGTTTTAGTGATTTCATGAGAGGTTTTGATTTTGGTTCTTTTGACTTTGACAATATTTTTGACATGTTTTTTGGTGGTGGCAGAAGGAGAAGATCCAGGTCATCCAGAGGGGCTGATTTGCAATATGATTTGGAAATTAGTTTGAAAGAAGCAGCTACTGGTATTGAGAAAAATATTCCTTTGAACAAACTAGATATCTGCAAGGAATGTAAAGGCCAGGGTGGAGATTTGGAAAGCTGCGATAATTGCGGCGGCAATGGTGTAGTGAGAAAGACAACCCGAACACCGTTTGGTCTGTTCCAGACACAGTCAGCCTGCCCTAAATGCAGAGGGAGCGGAAGTTCAATCAAGAAAAAATGTGTTAAGTGTGATGGTGAAGGCCGTATTAGAATTAAGAAAACAATTTCAGTCAAGATCCCAGCAGGTATTGACACTGGCAACAGATTGAGAGTTCGGGGAGAGGGTATTGCTGGTGAAAATGGCGGCGGGGCAGGAGATTTGTATGTGGTAGTTTATGTTGAATCAGACAAGGTTTTCAAAAGAGACGGCAATGATTTGTATTTGGAAGTGCCGCTTTCTTTTACACAGGCAGCTTTAGGTGATGAAATTGAAGTGCCGACTTTAGATAACAAGGTTAAGTTGAAAATTCCAGCTGGAACCCAGAATAATACTTTGTTTAGAATAAAAGGCAAAGGTATTCCTGACTTGAATGGTTATGGGATGGGTGATGAGATGGTCAGAGTAGATATTAAAGTGCCTAAGAAACTAAACAAGAATCAAAAAGATTTAATTAAAGAACTGGATAAATTAGAGAAGGAAAAGCCTAGCAAGAGTTTTCTGAAGAAAATATTGGGAATTTAAAGAAAAGAAAAAATTATTTTTTCTTCTTGCTTTTAATTTTGACTAAACTGTACAAAGGACTGTAACCAATTGCGGCAATGAGGACAAAGTAAATAGCAACAATAAAGAAAGCCCAGTGGGTACTATAACCCAGAATAACAAAAAATAGACCAATAGCAAGATGGATAGCTTTATCCCATTTAGCAAGATTTTTTTTCATATTAACACCTCTTTTTGAATATTATTTTTTCAATGTTTTTAATAGTTTTGGTAATGAATATGTATTTAATATATGTTTCTTTTCTAGCCAGCCTCTTCTGGCCATGGCAGTGCCCAAGTCAATAAACCTCATATGGTCTTTGCTGTGAGAATCAGTGTTGATGACAAACTTGCAGCCGATTTCCCTGGCAGTTCTGATGTGTTCTCCGTTAAGATCTGTTCTAGTTGGATAAGCATTAATTTCCAGAAAAATATTGTGTTTTTTGGCTGCCTGAAATATTTTTTCTAAATTAACTTTGTAAGGTGGTCTTTCATTGATTAATCTGCCAGTAGGATGGCAAAAAGTGGTGATGTTATAATTTTCAAAGGCAGTGAGGATTCGTTTAGTCATGACAGCCTCTGATTGTTTAAACCCTGAATGGATTGAAGCATTAATAACCTGCAGTTGTTTGAGCATTTCTTTAGTAGCATAGAGTTTACCATTTTTATCAATATCAACTTCTGCTCCAGCCAAGATAGTGATGCCTTTAACTTTTTTTCTGGCTTTTTGGATAGCTTTAAGATAGGAGTTGAATCTTCTTTCAGTAACAGGATTAGTAAATTTCATAGTGCTGAAATGATCAGTAATGGCAATAACTTTGTGGCCAAGCCTTTTTGCTTCTCTGGCCATCTCTTCAACTGTATGTTCTCCTTCTGAAAGAGTGGTGTGCAGATGGAGGTCGGCTTTGATATCTTTGTAGTTGACTAGTCTAGGAAGTTTGTTTTTGAGGGCGGCCTGTATTTCTCCTGAATTGGTTCTTAATTCTGGTTCAGGATACTGCATGCCAAGTTTTTTGTAAATTTCCTGTTCTGTTTTTCCTGCGATTTGTTTATTTTTTTTGAAAAGGCCATATTCACTAAGTTTGTAGCCTTTTTTGATAGCAATCTTTCTGACTTCAATATTGTGTTGTTTGCTGCCGGTGAAATATTGTAAGGCTGAGCCAAATTCTTTTTCTTGGAGAACTCTGAGGTCTACCTGAAGATTGTTTTTTAATCTGATGGTGGCTTTAGTTGGTCCCCTGGCCAGAGTTTTTTTGACTTCTTTTAATTTGGTGAAGAATTCAACTGCTTCTTTTGGTTTGTCTGAGATGACTAGGATGTCTAAATCACCGAGTGTTTCTTTTTTTCTTCTGTAGGAACCGGCAATCTCAACTTTTTTGATAAACTTTTGTTTTTGGAGTTGTTGTTTGATGTCTTCAGCAATGGGGATGACGTAACCTAATAGAAATCTTTTTGATTTCTTGGCAAATTCAATGCCCTCTTTGAGGTTTTTTTCCGTTTTTTCACTGAGAGTGGGGATTTTTTGAAGTTTATGTTTTTTAATAGCTTTTTGGAGTTGTTTGATATTTTTAATTTTGAGTTTTTTGTAAAGAAGTTTTATTTTTTTTGGACCTAAGCCGGGGATTTTGGAAAGTTCTTCGATGTCAACAGGGAGTTTTTTCTTTAACTGTTGGTAAGCTTTGATTTTGCCAGTCTTGAGATATTCTTCAATCTTTTTAGCGATGGATTCACCAACACCAGGAATCTCTTTGAGTTTTTTGATGCCGCCTTTTCTGTAGATTTCTCTGACATCTTCTGACAAGGACTCAATAGCCAGAGCAGCTTTTTGATAAGCTCGGGGTTTGAACTGGATATCCTTTAGTTCTAAAATTTCACTGATTTGGTACAGAATCTGGGCTATTTCTAAGTTAGTCATTTTTCCTCTTTTTTTGTTGATTAGGTTTTTGGTGTTTATAAATTTTGTTTAGATGGGACATATTTCGCATGAGATTATTTAAGTTGAGAATGGGTCTTCCTGAGGATGTTATATGGGATGATTAATGACGCTTACAAGAAAGTCAAAGAGAAATACTTAGAGGCAGTCAGGCTGGCTAAGGAAGATTTTACCAATCTTTTACCTTGGCGTCAGGTGGAATGGTTTCCTAATTCCGGCAACGAAGGTCTGTATGGCTGGACCTATATGCCGACTGACGGCAAGATTAATCTAAATGACAAATTGCAAGCAGATTATCTTGAAAAATTCAAGACTGATGTGCATGAATCCGGACATACCCAGGATGAAAGAGAAACCAGGTATTGGACAGAGTGGGTGACTGAACCGTTGATTAAATTTATTGAAAAGTTTTATGAGAAATACAAACCAAAGAAAAAAGAGATGCAGCCAGCTTATGGTTTTTAGCGAGTAAATAGTTTATGTTTTTCCTTGCCTTCCAATTCTAAGAGAATTCTTTTAAGGATGGTTTTCTTTGGATCTGGAAGTAATTTGATTCTTTTTTTAATATCAGCAAAGTTTTCAAAGGGTTTTTCTTTTCTCTGCTCTAAGATTTCCCACATATGTTTTTTTCCTAATCCTGGCAAGAGTTCTAACTGATGCATTCGAGTGGTAAGAGGCTGGGCATTGTTGAAAAAGTCAACAAACTGCTTTTCGTCTTTAGAAACCAGTTCTTCAACAACGTGTTTTAACTCTGAGCGGGCAGTAGCTGTTAATTTGTCAAAAGCTAATCTACCTTTGATATGGTGGATTTTGTCTCTTTTGCCTTCTCCAATGTAAACTTCTTCAAAAGGCTGCAAAAAAACTTCTTTTTTAGGCACTAATTCAAGAAGAGTAAACTGGGACTTGCCAAGAGCTTGAGCTATCGGTGTCTTTTGGTGGCTGGGTCTTTTGTCAAAAGGATAACCATGCTGCAAATAATCCAGCACAACAGCCTGCTCTTCCTTTCCGAAGCTTTTTTCTTCCATGGTGTACTCTAAAGATATGATATTTTTAAACCTTTTGCTTGATGAGGGACTAATTAAACTCTTTAACGACAGAAATCACTTGTTCCATGTCTTTCTTGGAGATACTGACTGTATATCCCTGCAAGATAACCTTCAAGTCCTCTACAGAAGTTGGCAAGAGATCGATAATCTTAGTTATCTGGTCTTCTTTAAGTCTAGAGATTTTCAAGTTTTCGAGTTTTTTCTGAAGCTCTTGGGCCTTTTTGGGGTCCAAGACCTTAAAATCATTAAGATACTCTTCAGCCTTATTAGCTCTAAAATTAAGCTCATTGTCCCGCTTTCTGATTTCAGCCAGGTTTTTCTTAACTTCAGCCAAAGTGACTGTTTTTTCTTCGATAACAGTTGGTTTTACCATTTTATGCCTTCTTTAAATGAACAGGATGGACAATAACAATCTTTTTCTTGCCTCTGTCCTTGATATCAACTGTGTAGCAGTTGCCTTGTTTTCCCTTGACCATGCCCTGCAAACCGTGATATCTGGGATGGTAAAGTCCTTTTTGGACAGCTGATTCAGCTTTAAGGATAACTCTATCGCCATCTTGAAACTGCTGAAAATACCGGCTTAAGCCAATTTTACCTTTTTGCCGATAATTTTTCTTAAACTTGTCTCTGGTTTTTCTTCGAAAACCACCAATTCTCTGGACCATTTGGCAAATAATTTAAGTGCTGGTATAAAAATGTTGTGGTTTAATTTGACTATTGCCGAGTAAAATATGAAACAAAAAGATTTATATAAGAGTTTAATTTTATTTATCCAAAATACAACTTAATATAGTGAGGGAGAAAAATGAGAAATCTCTTTTTTCAATTAAAAGATAAATTCGCTTCAAAAAAAACAGAAGAAGGTGAAGATTTCGAGGAGTATGTCGAACTCGGATCTGAAAAAGGTAATGATGAAAAGGCAAAGGTCAGAGTTAGGCCATTTGTAATTGAAGATTTTGAAGGCATCAAACCAATACTAGATTCTTTGCGTGAAGGTTACACCATTGCTCTAGTGAACATCAGACCTTTGAAAGAAAGGGACCTGATTGAACTGAAAAGAGCAATCAACAAATTAAAGAAAACTTGTGATGCAATTGAAGGCGATATTGCCGGATTTGGCGAAGATTATATTGTTGCTGTACCTTCCTTTGCAGAAATCTACCGTTCTAAAGACACTGAAGAAGTGACTGAATAAATTTTTTTATTTTATTCCAATTGTTCCTGGTGATTTTCTACCTACTGGTTCTGAGTCTTTGATTTGAAAGCCGGCTGCTTTCATGTTTTCTCTTACTTTTGTGGCACAAGAATAAGTTGTTAAGATTGCTCCTGGTTTCATTAATTTGAAAACATCTTGGAAAACTTCTAATGTCCAGAGTTCTGGGCATTTTTTTGGGGAGAAAGGATCAAAGAAAACTGCGTCAAACTTTTGAGTTAGAATTTTGATGGTTTCTTGGGCGTTTCCTAAAATTAATTTTATTTTTATTTGGCCGTTATCAAATTCTTTGTTTTTGGCAACTTTTTGTATTACTTCATATTTTTCTTGGTATGGTTCTGGGACTTCTAAAGTTTCTATTTGTTTTAGAATTTCTTGATCATTTTCCAAAGTAATGATGGTGACTTGGTCTAACTTCATCAAAGCTGCTAAAGAATTGTAACCCAGACCAAAACAAAAGTCTAGGATAAAAACACCATCTTTGAGATGAGCTGGTTCAACATATTTTTTCTCAGCTTCTTCAATGGCACCAATAGTAGTAGAATGGTAACTCTCTTGAAATCTTTCATTAAAAAAAGTTATTGATTTATCCCTGGTCTGGACGGTTTTCATGTTCTTTGATAACTTTCCTGACAGCTTCAAGTGTGCCTGGAGAATAGTTTTTGATATAACCAGCAACTGCCCCATATTCACAGAGATTACCATGAGACAAAATGTAAACTGGTGCTTTAAGAAAACCTCCAGCCATCCTTAACATCTGACCAGCATCCATTTCAGGAAGCTGTTGTGAAGCAATGACTAAGTCTGTCTTTCCCTCCCAAGTTTTCAAATAATGGGCTCCATCCAGTCCATTAGGAACAGCCACAGGACTGTGACCTTCTTCACGACAGATACTAGAAATATTTTCTCTAACACTTTTAACTCCATCTACAATTAAAATATTCATTTTAGAGAGTTGGAAGTAGGGGGTATATAAATCTTACTCAATCACAGAAAAGAAGTTTTTATTCTTTAGCTTGTCAAAAGCAAAGTCCATTAAAGTTTTAAGGTTTTCAATATCGGCCTGGTTATATTTCATTAAGAGTTGGAGGGCCTGTTCGTCTCCTCTTTGATATTTGCGCCATAATCTAACTGCTTCAAAACCATCGACATCTTGCAAATCATCATCCCTATTGATGTCTAATTCTTTTTCAATTCTTTTGAGGCCGCCGCTAAAACCCAATTCTTTCAAAACAAACCTTAAATCAATGTGAAATTTGTTTAAATCCAATTGAGGGAACTTGGCCTGGATAAAAGGCAGGTCAAAACATTTGCCATTAAAAGTTATGATTAAAGAATATTTTTTGATTTCATCTTCAAATTTATGCATGTTCTTACCATTGACAAAAATCTTGCTTTCTTCTCCATTGTAAAGACCAATGACAGTGATGTCATGATAATGTTTGCTTAAACCAGTGGTTTCAATATCTAAAAAACAACACTGGTCTTTGAATTCTGGATAAACCCTCCAGTGTTCTCTGCCGGGAATTTCATTGATAAAGAATTTATGATTTTTTTCTTGATAGGCTTTGATGGACTGCTGGAGATAAAAATTAATTCTTTGTTTTTTTGATGTGGCTAAGGGCAGCTTATGGTAATTTTCCAAGAATTCTTCCCAATTGAGAATATTGTTTTGCCATATTTTGTTTTCTGTATTTTTACCTATACCTGGAATATGAACAAAAGTATTTCTTAACACCTCTTTTACACCTCTGAAAAAAGAGAATCGGCGAGGTATATAAAACTAACCCGTAAACTTTTTAAATCTATTTTGTTTCTTTGAAATTATGGCAGAATTAAAGGGTCAGGTTTGTCCGATATGTAATAAAAAGTCCTTGACTTTACGAGAAGAGGAGATGGACATCCCTCATTTTGGAGAAATTTTTATCTTTTCTATGACTTGTGATGAATGCCATTACAAAAAGGCTGATGTAGAGCCGGCTAAAGAAGGCGAACCAGCCAAATATACTTTAGATGTTGATTCTGACAAAGATATGAACATCAAAATTGTCAAAGCAGGCGATGCCACGGTCAAGATTCCTTATATTATTACAATTGAACCTGGTCCAGCCGGTGAAGGTTATATCACCAATGTTGAAGGTTTACTGAACAAGGTCAAGGCAGCGATTGAATCTGCTGGTGAAGCAGAAGAAGATGCAGCTGACAAGAAAAAGGCCAGGAAATTAATCAAGAAAATCAATAAGATAATCCTGGGCAGGGAGAAAACAAAGATTATCATTGAAGATCCTTCCGGACATTCAGCAATTCTTTCTGATAAGGTTAAAAAAGGTAAGCTTTAATTTAGGTAATAAATAGTAAAGTTCAAAACAGCTGCGAATGTGACCCATAGAATATATGGTGCCAAAAGATAGAGATTTTTTTTATCAACTTTGTAAAAAGTGATGATGGTTCCCAGGATAGCTACCCAGAGGAAAATTATTTCTATAAAACTGTACAAGGGCTTCTGCATATAAAAAAATAAGAAAGACCAGACCACATTAAGAACCATCTGAGCCGAGAAAAAATAAATGGCAATCTTAACTTTTTTCTTTTTCCAGCCTTGGTTCCAAACTAAATAAAGGGCAACGCCCATTAAAATAAATAAAACTGTCCAGACAGGACCAAAAATCCAGCCAGGTGGATTGAAGGAAGGTTTGACAATAGTTTGATACCAAGTACTAACAGAGGATGTAGTAAAAAAAGAGCCAATAAACCCTGCCAAAAGAGGAATAACAACTGAGATAATTAATTTCCACCAGGTTATTTTGTTTTTTTTCATAAGAAAAAAAAAGAAAATAAATTTATTTTCCTTTTTGGGCTTGGATCAGATAGTAGATTAAATACAAAGCAGCCAGTCCAACTAGAACATAAACAATAGTTGCCAGCCATGAGATTGATCCAAAAATAGTGTCAACCAAATTTAAATCAAACAATCCAACAAGGCCCCAGTTCAAACCACCAATAATAGTTAGAACAAAAGCGATCCAATCTAAAGGTTTAAGTTTTGCCATATTTATCACCTCTTATTTGGAATAATCATTTTAGAGTATATATATTTTACTGAAAAACCAAAATATTTTAAAGAGATAAGGTTTTGAACAAGATTATGATTGAAGAAATCAAAAAAATGTTTAAAGACTGCAGAATAATTGAAACACATATTTCTTGGGTTGTTTTAACAGGTGAGTTTGCATACAAGGTATGCAAGCCAGTTAATTTTGGTTTTCTTGATTTTTCAACTTTAGAGAAAAGGAAGGAACAGTGTGAAAAGGAAATGAAAGTTAATTCGCTGATGTCGCCAGATTTGTATTTGGGTGTTGTTCCTTTGGGTGAAAGCGGAGAATATGCCATCAAGATGAAGCAGATGGACAATGATAGGATTATGACTAAACTGATTACAAGCGGTGAAGTGGGTGAAAAAGAAGTTAAAGAGATAGCGGTGATGACGGCTGGCTTTCACGGCCGGACTGAAACAGTGGCTGACAATTACACCAATGTGGCCTTTAACTGGCAGGAAAATTTTGAGCAGACAGAAGATTTTAAGGAACAGGTTGAAGATTTTGACCTGATTAAAGGTTATGTTTTTGATTTTTTGAAAGAAAAAAAAGAATTGATGAAAAAAAGAGCTGAAGAAGGCAAGATTAAAGTCTGTCATGGGGATTTGCATTCAGGAAATATCTTTATTACTGACAAGATTTACATTTTTGATGCCATTACGTTTAATAAACGTTTTGTGGAAACAGATGTGGCTGAAGATATTGCTTTTATGGCTATGGATTTGGAGTTTTTAGGAAGAAATGATTTGTCTGAAGTGTTTGTTTCTGAATATATTAATTTGACTGGAGATAAGGAATTGATGTTTTTGATTGATTTCTATAAGTGTTATAGGGCTTATGTCAGGGGCAAGGTAATGTGTTTTCAGAAGAATTTTGATGAAGCTAAGAAATACTTTAAATTGGCCTTGGAGTATGCTCATTCTTTAGGATAAAAACCTTTATATACTGATTAATATTTATTTATAGAAGTAGTTGAAGAGGGGTGTTTTGAATGAAAAAAAGTGTAGTGATACTCATTTCTATGATTTTGTTAGCTTGTTTTAGCTTAATGGCCAATGGTTTGAATGATTTGGTTGTTTTTAATGATTCCACCAACTCAAAATTACTAGATTTTAGTTCAAATCATGATTTGAATGCTTACGTTAATTTAGTAAGTCATGCTTTTGTTATTAGCACAACCTTAGGTCTCGAAGGTTTTTTGAGTGATTGGGAAACTGTTTCTTTTTATAATTCAAGTTTGAACAACCCTTATAGCGGCAAGTATATTTCAAGCAACTCATGGTTAATCACAGATGAGACCGGCAACAAAGCTGTTTTAGTCAATCCTTCAACTGATTCTGTAATTTCAAGTTTTACTGGTTTGAACAGTCCCTGGGATGCAGAAAGAGTGAGTGATGATATTTGGTTTGTTGCTGATGAAGGAAACCAGAGAGTTATCAAAATAAATGTTTCTAGCAATTCTATTTTGTGGAATTACAACACGGCACCAAATGAACCAACAGATGTGGATGTGGTAAGCAGTGATTCTGTCTTAATAACAACACACACCAACCCAAGCATCTTACTTGTTAACACAACAACAAATCAAACAATAAGCAACATTACTTCAAATATTAACAACCCATTTGATGCTGAAGTTGTCAATTCCAGTGCTTGGTTAGTGGTTGACAATAATCCATCCAACAGAATAAAGATGATGGATCCAAATACAGACACTATTACTTGGCAATATGCAATAAGCGACCCTTGGGATGTTGAACTTTTGAATGATGGATCTTATTTGGTGGTTGGTTATACTAGTGTTTATGGAGTTTTTAATCTTAATTTGCCGGCCGGAACTATGGTGGCTAATTTTACTAATGTAACTGATCCAAGAGATGTTGAATTCATTGATGATAATGAGTGGTTAGTAACAGACAAATCAGGTCCAAAATACATTTCTTTAGAAAAAAAATATTACCCAAACAACTTAACTATGAGTGTGGGTGGTAGTTTGATTAACAGCTGGGCTGATAAGTTTAATTTAACAGATACTGTTACTAATTTTACAAACGCTTTGAATAATTATTTGAGTAGTTGTGTTGGGAATGATTGTGACATTCCGTTTAGTTATCATTCAGACACTTCTGGAAGATTAAATTTAAGTTTATTGAATATAAGTTATAACAGAAAACCTTTTGTAAATATTGTTGATCCAACAACTGGAGACGGCTGGACAAATATCCAAAACTATACTTGGAATATGACTGATGATGATAATGATGCCTTGTCAGCCAATTCAGAATTTTACAATTGCACGGCATGGATTGGAATAAACCAAACAATCGAGATGCCTGGTGTTTACACTAACTCTTTCAACACCACTGTTTATGCTGATGATGACTGTTATAAATTTAAGATACTGGTAAATGATTCTTACAACAATGCTTCAGATGAAACCGGCAACTTTACCATTGACAATACCAATCCAAGCATTTCTAATTTAATTATCAATGATTCTGATGAAATTGTAAGAAGTGATATCAATTTTACTTTTAGTGTTAATGCCTATGATCTGTTTATGCAAACTGTTAGTTTGAACGGCTCAGCTATGACAGAAGGAGCAGGCAATAATTGGTCTGTGATTAGTACAGCAGCTGCTTTAGGTTGTAGTAGTGGAGCAAATACCAGCTGTTCCTTGACAGCCACAGCCACAGATATTGTCAACAGGCAAAATTCAACCAGTTTGACAATTGTGATTGATGATGTCAATCCGACAATTTGGAATTTGACTAGCAATGCTACCAGTCATCAAGCTGATTATGATGAATGGGTTAATTTTACAGTTCAGGTTAGTGATGATAATCTGGCAATTGTAAATTTAGAAAATTTGGCTATGACCCAGGGTGGAAGTGTTTGGTATAAATTGGCCAGACCATCTGATTTAGGCTGTTCAGCAGGTACAGTCTGTGAATTAAACGCTACAGCAACTGATGATGCCGATAATACCAATTCAACAACTTATAATTTAACTGTTAATGCTATTTTCAATGTGGGCAGCAGCACTGGAGGAGGAAGCAGCAATCCAGAATGTGATGATAATAAAGATAATGATGGTGACGGCCTTATAGATATGGATGACCCGGGCTGTACTAAAGCAAGCGACAGGGATGAAAGCAGTGACGGTGGAGCCTGCAGAGAAGATTGGATCTGCAGTGACTGGGGTGAATGTGAAAACGGAAAGCAAACACGGACTTGTGAAGATGCTAATGGTTGCGGAACAACTTTTTTCAGACCAGTAATGAATCAAGATTGTGTTATGCCTTCTTCAGGATTAGAATTAACTAGTGGGGAAGAGCCACCAGTAGTAGTAACACCAACAAATTCACCTGTAGGAGTTGGTCAGGCAACCAGTTTGTTTGACAGAATTAAGGCCAATTGGTGGGCTGTGATCTTAGGATTAATAGTTCTAGGGGGCTTAGCTGCAATGGGTTGGAAAAAAGACTGGTTTAAGAGGAAAAAGAATGGTCCTTGAACAATTATTCAAAACAAAGTGGCTGGAAAGAAGGCCGCTTTACTCAATTATTTTAGGATTTGTTTTTGTTTTTATTGGATTGGTAACAGCTTTGGTATTTTTTGAAAATGATATTTCAATTGCTGTTTTGTTTTTAGTAACTTTGTTGTTAGTGCCAAGTTTGATGAAGCTGCTTAATCTTGAAGAGAAGATTGACAGAAAATATGGGACTAAAAGTTTTTTTAAGAATCACAAAGTTATTTGGGAAATATATCTGTTCTTGTTTATTGGTATTTTTATTGCTTATCTGGTGATTGGTTTTGGAGCCGGTGATAAGTTGGATGATATTTCAAAACAACAAATGGTGGTACTGAATGAAGAAGGCCTGACAGCTGAAGAGATGGTGGACTTTAGTTTAAGTGAGAAAGCAGGCAATGCCTTTGGTATCTTTTCTGAGAATTTATTAGTGGGTTTGATATTTTTTATCCTGTCTTTGTTTTACGGGGCCGGAGCAATCTTTTTGATTGTTTGGAATGCCAGTATCTTTTCGACTTTTATTGTCATGACCATCAATAACATCAGCCAAGGTGTTCCTCAAGCAGCCGGTCTTTTGGGTGCTTTTGCAATCCACCTGGTGCCAGAAGTGTTTGGTTTTTTAATAGCAGCGATTGCTGGAGGTATTTTGTCCAGGGCTTTGATCAGGGAGAAATTTGGGGGCCAGGCTATGAGGAATGTCATCAAGGATGTGACAGTATTAATGGTAATTAGTTTTGTAATTCTGCTGATAGCGGCATTTTTGGAAGTGTTTGTTTCAGCAGGGGTGATGAGGTCATTAGTATGAAAATTGACTTCACAGAAATCTACACTGTTTTGAAACCGTTAGTTCTGTTTGTAATTGGCATGGTGATTTATTCTCTTTTTGTCTTCAAATTTTACCGTTTTTTGGGCAGGCGCGACATCTTTGAACTGAAACTAAAGGAAAAATACGGTGTGGGAAAATTTTTAGGCGTGATTTGGTATATAGTGGAGCATTTGGTTCTGTTTCCTCTTTTTGTCTTTATCTGGTTTATGGTTGTCTCTGGGTTGCTGATGCTACTGTCAAAAAACCAAACAGTAGGAGGTATCTTGTTGATTGCCATGGCCTTGGTAGCAGCTGTAAGGATAACCGCTTATTATCATGAAGACCTTTCCAAAGATTTGGCTAAGATGCTGCCTTTTGCTTTACTAGGTATTTTTTTGATTGATATCAGCTTTTTTTCATGGTCAACATCCTTGGACTTGATTAAACAAGTGCCTTCTTTTTGGAACATTGTTGTTTATTACTTAGTGTTCATCATTGTGCTGGAGTTTGTATTGAGGATAATTTCTTTGATGATTCCCAAGAGAAAAGAAAATAAAAAATGAATAAACCAAAACTAAAATCAAAAAAAGAATTTGTCAGAGTTGACGGAAAGTTAAAGGAAGTTGTGACTATCCATGATGAAAAAGGTAAAATCCTAAAGAGGGTTATCTCAGCTTCCAAACTTGAATTTTACTTCCGTGATCTGCTTCAAATAATGATTGGAGCCTCTATTCTGGCAATTCCAGTGGGTTTTACAGAAGAGACATGGAGACTGGGTGAGAACCTGCCTATGTTGAATATATTTGGTTTGATAGCAATAACCTTAATATTTATTTCTGCTTTTGTTTATCATCACTATTACAGGGAACATCTGGGAAAACACTCGTTTGAATTTTTGAAAAGGGTTTTTTTTACTTATGCAGCTTCGTTTTTAGTAGTGGCTTTGTTGTTGTATTTAATTAATGTAACACCCTGGTCAACTGATTTTGTCCTATCGTTCAAAAGAGTAGCGATTGTAACTTTCCCTTCATCAATGAGTGCAGCTATTGCGGATGTTTTGAAATAAAGGTGATAGAATGAGAAAAAAAACAAAATTGAAAAAGAGATTTGTTAAAAGAACAGCAATGCTATTGATTGCCGGTTTTAGTTTAGTGGCGGCTTTGGCCTGGAATAATGCAATCCAAGCTTTGTTTGATACTTATTTGGGTGAAATTAACCAAATCTGGGCAAAATTTATTTATGCAGTGTTCATTACCTTGATTGCAGCCATAATTGTTGCTAATGTTGAGAAATTCCAAGAATGATGCTTGAAATATTTTTATTTGTGTTAGGATTAGTGTTATTAGTCAAAGGTTCTGAATATTTTGTCAAATATTCTTCTTTGATTGCCAAAAGGCTGGGTGTTTCTGAATTTGTGATTGGTTTAACACTGGTGGCTTTGGGAAGCTCTATTCCGGAACTGGCTTCTTCAATTGCGGCAGCCTTGTTTAGGGACAGTGGTTTGATAATGGGAAATATTGTTGGTTCCAATATAGCCAACATTGGGTTGGTAATAGGGTTAATTTCAAGTTTTTATTTAATCAAGACAAAAAAAGCTATGCTGAAAAGAGACGGCTTTATCATGCTGTTTGCCGCAATATTGTTTTTCCTCTTTATTTTGGATGGATTAATTTCCTGGCCTGAGGGACTGGTATTTTTATTCTTTTATGTAGTTTATCTGCTCTTTTTATTTGAGGAAAAACCAGGTGAAGATATCCGCTCATTCATCAGATATTTTTTTAGGTTAAAATATTTAGCAACAATCAAAAGCAGAGTTCTGTATATTGACCATGACAAGAAAAAGAAAATCAAAGAAAAGAAAAAAGTTAAGAGAATTCTAGAGTGGGCACTGGCCAAGGATTTTTTTATTGCGGCTTTGGGTGCAGGGGCAGTGGTTTTAGGTGCTGATTTTTTTATTAGAGAAGCGGTCTTCTTTGCTGATATTTTAAACATACCTACCAACATAATAGGAATCAGTTTGGTGGCCCTGGGAACTTCTTTACCTGAACTGATGATTTCTTTTTCTGCAGCCAGAAAAGGTTTTGGCGGCATTGCAGTGGGAAATATTATTGGCTCTAATATTGCCAATATCTTTTTAGTTGGTGGGGTAAGTGCCTTGATTTTTCCTTTGACTGTGGTCAAAGAAACAATTTACTTCACAGTTCCTTTTATGATAGCGATGACTTTATTGTTATTAGTATTTTTGAAAACAAGCTGGAGAATTAAACGATGGGAAGGTATGATTTTGTTTTTTGTGTACATACTTCTAATGGTTTTATTAATGACGGGAGTGATTTTTTAGATAGAAATAAAATTTTAAGCTGCTTTACTGAACTCTTTTCTTAATTCTTCTAACTCTTCTTGTTTTCTCTTTATGACTTTTTGTTTAACAGCCAATTCTAACATTTTTCTACGTCTTGTTCGGGCGGGAAGATTCCCATCTAATTCCTTCATTAATCCCATTTCGTCAGCTTGAAGTAAGCCTATTTTTGACTCCAAAACAGCAATATCTCCTTTAATTTTGCCTTTACTAGCAAGATTAGCTAGTCGTTTTTCTCTTCTTTCTTTTTTTGAACTGAATAAACCAAATAAACCCATAGTTTTTCAGTAGGTCATGCTTATTTAAAAATTTTTCCAAAAAAAAGAGAATTTATAAAGTTTCAATGATTGTTTCTTTGAATGGCAATTAAATACAAACATAAATGTGCCCGCTGCAGAAAAAATTATGTGGTGATAACATACAAGACAAGATATCCTCTGTGCTATGACTGCCAGAAAGGTGAATTGGAAGGAGAAATCAAAGATCCTAAAATGAAAAGGATGTTTAAGATTCCTGAGAAGTTCTACAAAGAAAACAGTTTCTTAAGAAGTATCAAAGCCAATTATTTGCGTTTTGGAAAGTTATCAGAAAGGCAGATTGAAACTTTTAAGAAAGTGGTTAAGCAAATGAAAGAGGAGAGTAAAGGAGGTAAGGAGAATGGCAAAAAAGACTAAATTAGGTGGATTATTGATTCCCGGCGGTCTGTTGATTGGTATGGGTGTTGGTTTTATTATTGATGAATTGGTTGGCGCCATGTTTATCGGTCTGGGTATTGGTTTTGTAGCTGCTTTTATTGCTTTTTGGGCTGAAAAGAAAAAATAATTTTTTCTTTTTTAAAAGCAAAATATTAAAATAGTACCTAAAACTCGATGTTTTAAAATGAGCCAATGGGGGAGTTTTAGGAAAAACATTCTAAATAATGGTTTGCAGGAAGTTGAAGTAATTAGAAAATCAAAACCTTTTAAATTTAAGACTGGCGGATTGATTTGGGGTTCGCCGGTAATTGATGAAAAAGAGAATATTTACATTGGTTCTGCTGACAAGTATTTTTATTCAATTAATTCTGTGGGTAAATTGAATTGGAAATACAAGATTAGAGATGATTTTGATTCTTTGATAGACTCTGCGGCGGTGATTACCAAATCAATGGTAATTATTCCAGGTGGAGATGGTTATCTTCATGCTGTAAATAAGAAAACTGGCCGTGGAGTTTGGACTTTTAGGGCCTATCATGCCAAAAAAGAACAAGTTGAATCAGGAGAACTGGTTAATTCTTTTGAAGGCAATGTGGTTCAAGGGCCGAATGGTTTTCTTTATGCTGGTTCAGACAATGGCCATATGTATTGTTTAGATGAAAAAGGTTCAGAAGTTTGGAATTTTAAAACAGGAATGATGATTTGGTCTGCTCCTGTTTTTCATCCTAATGGCAAATGGATGTGTTTTGGTTCATTAGACGGTTATTTGTATTTACTTAATCCTGCTAATGGAAAGTTGATTAGTAAAAAATGGTTAGGAGAAATAAAGGCATCTCCTTCTTATGATTTGGAGAGTAATTTACTGTTTGTGGGCAACAGCAACGGACAGATGTATGCTTTGAAGGTTTTGGATAAGAGATTAAAAATAATTTGGAAGTTTGGAGCAAAAAAAGAAATTTATTCTTCAGTAAGTTATGATAAGAGGAGAGTTTATTTTGGCTCGGCTGACGGAAATTTATATTGTGTTGGTTATGATGGGAAGTTAGTATGGAAGTTTAATTGTTTTTCTTCTATTTTAGGATCGCCGGTTTTGGTGAAAGATAAAATGGTTGTTTTTGGGGCGGCTGACGGCAGGATTTATGTTTTGAATCTAGTTGGTAATCTGATTGGTTTTTTTAAGACAACTCGTTTTTTACATAAAGCTAATCTTGACTCTTCGCCGGCAGTAAGTAAGAGCGGCAGGATTTATGTTGGTTCTTACAATGGAACTGTTTATGGTATTCCCATTAGTTCTTGTTTAAAGAAAGGTAAAAGAAAAAAGATTAAATTTGAAGGTAATAAGGTTTTACAATTTGAAGATAAACATGCTAATTTGAGTGACAGGCTCGAAGTGGGTCTGTCAGAGCCGGTGAAAATATGCTTGACAGTGCCAAATGCGGCTAAGAATTCAAGAGGGTTGAAAGTTTTGATCAGCCCTAAAGTTAACTTTTTTCACAGAGTCTCAGCTGACGGTCAGTTTATCAATATAATTCCTCAAAGTTTTTGGGAGCCTGAGACAAAGTATAGTGTTAGGGTGAAAGGCAGTTATTTTACCAAAAGTACTTTTTTAATGAACAGACTGAAATGGGTGTTTTTGCCAAAAGTTAACCAGGAATTGGTGTTTTCAACTAAAGAAATGGGTTCTTCAAAGTTTTTTGAAGAGATTGGCAAGAAAGGAAGATCCTTTGGTATCAGTGATATTGCTTTGTTCCAGCCACGAAGCGTCAACTCTTTAGTGGCAGCAGGCATGGACGGGCAAAAATATTTACTTGATTTTTTTGACAGAAAAGGTGATAAGTTTAAGATAAGATTTTTTCCTGCTTATGAGAAAGGG
Organism: Nanobdellota archaeon; assembly: GCA_042577865.1. Lineage (GTDB taxonomy): Archaea > Nanobdellota > Nanobdellia > Woesearchaeales > JAGLXL01 > JBHPDN01. The sequence continues at coordinate 18,989 of JBHPDN010000010.1, read as the reverse complement.
AAGAAGTTTCATAAGATTGAAGGGTCAGGACGTGAAGGGGTTTTGAAAGCTAGATTTAAAGGAAAGTATTTTGTGGCCAGAGGCAGCCCTATTTTATCTGCCATGGGAGCCACTATTCCTTTGGAAAAGGTGTTTTTTTCTGGTGCAGTTGATGGCGGTCGGATAAAGAACGGCATGATTTTCTCAGAGACAAGTGTTTTTAAGATTAAAGGAAATTTAGTTAAGTACCGTTTTCCTTTGAAACTGATTGACGATGTTTTTGGCATTGATTTGAAATTACGGACAGTGTTGGGTTTTAAGGGGAGGATACAATAAAAAACATTTTTAAACTAAGACTATAATCTTTCTTTATGGCTGTTTGGATTGGAATATTATTGGCATTTATTGCCATGTTTTCTTGGAGTGTTAGTGAGTTAGTTACTAAATTGTCTTTGAATAAAGAATCCAAATGGAAAGTTTTATTCATGGGCCAGCTGATGGGTGGTTTGTTGATTTTAATTGTGGCGCTTTTCTTTGTTGATTTTTCTGTGTTGGCTTCAAAAGGGATTTGGTATTTGTTTGTTTTGGGTTTGATTAATTTAGGTGGGATGTACACTTATTACAAATCTATGAAAGAAAAAGGAGTGGCTTTGACATCACCAGTTGTCAATTCATGGGCTTTGGTTACAATTATTTTGGGTTTGATTTTTTATAAAGAGGTTTTAGGTGGTTTGCAATGGGTGGCAGTTGTCCTGATTATTGGTGGTGTCTTTGCTGTTGCATTTAAAGGAAAGGCTAAACTAGACACTTCTTTGATTTATGCTGTCATTTCAATGGTTTTATGGGGTGTTTTCTTTTTCTTACTTAAAGAACCCAATTTAATTTTTGGTGCTTTGCTGGTGGCCTCTTCAATCAAAATAATCACGTCGTTTTTTTCCGTTCCAATATTGGTTAGGAACAAAGTTAAGATTTGGAAAACAAGCCCTTATGTTTTGTTTTTTATAATTCTGGTGGCCATAACTGACAGCATTGGCTTTTCAGTTTTTAATTTTGCTTTGAAATATGCTCCAGTTTCAATCGCTTCATTGATTATTTCTGCTGTGCCGATTATTAGTGTGGGATTGGGAGTGATGGTGCTGAAAGAGCGCTTAACATTAAGACAGAAGATAGCAATATTAGTGGTTGTGATTGGTTTGGTTTTGGTTTCTGTTTGAAGAAAATAATTTCAAATCAAATTAAAATTATAGAAATTTATTTATATACTTAAATTAATTGAATTAAAATGAACAAAAAATACTTTTTTGGAGCAATTATATTATTGATTTTGATTAGTGGTTGTGGTACTCAGATTCCTGAATCTAGCAGTTTTGAGACAATTTCTCATTCTTCTTCAGGAACCAGGCACCAGGAAAAGCAAGATTATGTTATCATCAATGAAGATGATTTAATGGAAATGTGGGAAAAGGTTTATACCAATGTCGATCCGGTTCCGGAATTGCCTGATGTGAATTTTGATGAAGAGATGGTTATAGCAGTATTTTTAGGAACAAAGCCGACCGGAGGTTATACCATCGAAATTACTGAAGTTGTAGAAACAGAAGATTCTTTAGAAGTTTATGTCAAGGAAACTTCTCCTTCACCAAGAAATATAGTTGCATTAGCAGTTACTTATCCAGAACATATTGTTAAAGTAGAGAAGACAGACAAGGAAGTTGTATTTAAGAGATAATTTTGGTGGAATTTTTGTGGGAGAAAGTCTGGTGAGGTATGTTAAATGAAGATTGGAAAAACTCTCTATGTAATAGATAGAAAAAAATGGAGAACATGGCTTTCTAAGAATCACTCTAAGGCAAAAGAGATCTGGCTTATTTATTACAGAAAATCTTCTAAAAAAACAAGAATTCCCTATAATGATGCTGTTGAAGAAGCTCTTTGTTATGGGTGGATAGATAGTATTGTCAAGAAGATAGATGAAGAAAAGTTTGTTCAGAGATTTACACCAAGAAAATCATCTAAAATATCAGTAATGAACAAAGAAAGAGTCAGAAGATTGATAAAACAAAAAAAGATGACTAAATATGGACTTGAAGCTATTGAATTAAAAGAAAAAAGATTTAAAATCAAAAAAGATATAATAAAAACATTTAAGGAGAACAAAGAAGCATGGAAAAACTTTCAGAAATTTCCAGCTTATTATAAAAGAATCAGGATTGGATATATAGAGATGCAGAGAAAACATAGCAAAGATATGTTTAATAAAGCATTAAGATATTTGATAAAGAAGAGTGAACAAAATAAGAGATTTGGAATGATAAAATAAAATAAAAAAATTTAAAGACCAGCTTCCTGTTTCAATGCTGCGGTCTTATCTAGATTTTCCCAGGTAAAGTCAGGAAAGGGGTGTCATCTTCTCGACGATAATGAGAAAGTCGTTGGAGTATAAAAATGTTTTTGGGGTAAAGTCTGGTAAGGAGTGAGTTTTTGGGGAATAACCATCATTATTTTTTATCACTATTAAGTGATTATAAATCGAAAGATTTATATAGAGACAATTTCTCTTCTGATTAATGGGAAAGGCAACTATGTTGAAATTAGAGGGGATAGCAGATGATCCTAGATTAATCTCAGAGATACCCATTATAGAGCCCGTAGGTGGTCTATCGGGAATATCTGAGACAGACCCACTTGCTCACTTGTACTTCGGAAGAAAGTATGATAATCCTGAAAGAGATGAAAACATTTTCTATGAATTTGTGAGGAATTATGGCCAGGATCTTGACATGCCTGTCATTGAACAAGAAACTGGATTTATAGATAGCAAACGGCAAGAACTGAAAACACTCAAAAGGCTTATTACAGAACCGAACGTTCCGCTTTCAGAAAGAGTTGAACATGGGCTCAGATTTGGTGCGTCATTTTTACTTACCCCTATATCTTATCCTCTGCTAGGAGGAATTACTTATGTACAACAGTTAAGTGACGGAACAATCTCAATCAACATGGCAAAATTCAGAGGCCCGATAGGACGAGCGTCATTTTGGATACGTGGTGTGAAATCGAATGGAAAACCACATGAATACATGCACGCATACGAATACATTGCGACAGAAGATTTGAGAAAAAAGGGTCTGCTTCCGAATATTGAAAGGCATTGCGCAGCCATTCCAGAACCGCCAGAAGACAGAATCCCTACAAGAGACGAATTGAAATCATACGAACGGAAATTCCTGAGAGAATTGATAAGGCAGGAAAGACGCTTTTTTGAAGAAAAATAAAATAAAAAAATTTAAAGTCCAGCTTCCTGTTTTAAAACTGCCGTCTTATCCAAAGCTTCCCAGGTGAAATCTGGGTCGTCTCGGCCAAAGTGTCCGTAAGCTGCGGTCTTTTGATAAATTGGTCTCAAAAGTTTCAAAGTTGTAATGATCCCTCGAGGTGTTAAGTCAAAATTCTTTTTAACTAACTCAACAATCTTATCTTCTGGAATCTTGTTAGTACCAAAGCAATGTACGAGAACAGAAACAGGTTCTGGAAATCCAATGGCATAGGCTAATTGTACTTCGCATCTGTCTGCCAAACCAGCAGCTACCAAATTCTTAGCAACATATCGAGCCATGTAAGCTCCTGAACGATCCTGCTTATTAGGAACTTTTCCAGAGAAAGCACCGCCACCGTGTCGGCCCATGCCACCGTAAGTATCTACAATAATCTTACGACCAGTTAAACCAGTATCACCTTGAGGTCCACCAATGACAAACTTTCCAGTTTCATTAATTAAAAATCTAGTATTTTCATCTAAATACTGTCCACAAACTGGTTTGATAACTTTTTCAATGATATCTTGTTTAATCTGTTCATGAGTAATATTGTCATGGTGCTGAGCAGCAATAACAACAGTATCGACACGAACAGGCTTATCATTCTCATCATATTCAACTGAAACTTGAGATTTTCCGTCTGGTCTTAAATAACTAATTTCACCATTTCTACGAACATCTGTTAACTTCCGAGTCAAACCATGAGCTAGCATAATAGGCAGAGGCATGAATTGGGTTGTTTCGTTACAAGCATAACCAAACATCATACCCTGGTCACCTGCTCCCTGAGCAGCGTGAGCACCTTCTGTTTCTTTTTCGCCCTGAGCAATATCACCAGACTGTTCGTCAATAGCTAAAACAACAGCACAGCTTTGATAATCAATACCAAAAGCAGCGTCTGTATATCCAATTTTCTTTAAAGTGCTCCTAACAATCTTAGGAACGTCAACATAAGTTTTAGTGGTAATTTCACCGCCAACGACAACTAAGCCGGTAGTGGTAAAGGTTTCGCAGCAGCAAGCTCCGTTAGGGTCATCTTTTAGAACTGCGTCTAACACAGCGTCTGAAATCTGATCGCAAATCTTGTCTGGGTGTCCTTCTGTTACTGATTCTGATGTAAATAGATATTTTTTCATATTAATTCCTCCAATTCTTGATTTTAATGAAAACCAAAAGTCTTTTTATAAAGATTCTTGACTAAAATATTCTAATTGGAATAAAAAAGTTTATATATTATTAACTACATGATGACAATATGCCTTATGAAATTAGTGAAATCAAGAAAATCAGAAAGAAATTAGGTTTGACACAAGGAGAACTGGCTATAGCAGCAAATGTTTCCCAGAGTTTAATCGCTAAGATAGAAGCAAATAGAATAGATCCTTCTTATTCAAACACAAAAAAAATATTCCGAGCATTAGACGAACTAACTCAAAAAGAAGAAAAACTGGCCAAAGATATCATGAATAAAAAGATAATCATGGTTAAAGCCAGCGATATGATTATTGATATAATCAAACTAATGAAAAAACATGGGTTTTCCCAATTGCCAGTGGAAGATAAAGGCAAGATTGTAGGTATTATCACAGAAAAGGTTTTATTAGAAAGTATGGGAGAAGATTTTGCCAAATTAAAGGCTAAAGATATTATGGAAGACTCTCCACCCATTATTTCACCAGAGACAAGATTAGAAGTCATCTCAAACTTACTAAAACATTTCTCTATAGTTTTAGTAGCAGAGAAAGGTGATTACAAGGGCTTAATTTCTAAGACTGATCTTTTAGAGAAGGTGTATGGTTAGAAGAATAATACATTAAAGCAGATAAACCAAAACCCAAAGCGAATAGAAGAGGAGTTTCTAAATTGTCAACAGCTTTACCAGAAGCGAGATTAGAATAGATTGGCTCTAAAAAAGTATAAGCAGTCCCAAGCCCACAAGTAAACATGCCCCACAAACCAGTGGGTTTTAAGATAACATCATCAATAAAAGATGACATAAGAAAAAAATTAAAGTTTCTTCATTAACTTCCATTCATTGTCAAACATATCTTGGAAGTTTTTAACGAAGTAAGGAGTGTTGATCCAAATGCCAGAGTCATAACTTTCATGGACATTCTTATCATCCATCAACATCAAAGTCATTTCATTGCCGTCAGTGGCACAGAAACGCATGTTTTTGTTAGTACCTCTAACTTCAATGCCATTAAGCTGTTTAGCTAATTTCCTATTAGCATCATCAAGAACAGCAGCAATCTTAACTTTAACGCCTTTTTTATGAGCTCTTTCCAAATCGTTTTTGAACTTGCTGATTTTTCTTTTCAAACCTTCAGCAGAAGTAGCAATAACAATTTCTTTTTCAGCGTTTTTAATCATAGTTGATAAGTGATCATATAATTTGTCACGGCCTCTAAAAGAACCACTTTTATCAGTAGGGTCAACTAATTCAACACCAGTAGTATGTAAGACATTTAATTCATCAAGGACATCACTTTCTTTCAAAACTTCAAGATTTTTAGCTTTTCTTTCAGCTTCTTCCTGAACTTTCTTCTTAACACGTTCGATGACTTCCTTTGGTGAAACAGCCAAGTATTTGATTGGCTTGCCTAATTTAACAATAATAAATCCTTTTTTCTCAAGTGATTCTAAAACATCATATGCTCTTGATCTTGGTACATTAGAAATATCAGACAGTTCGCCTGCAGTTGAAACTCCTCTTGACAGCAAAGCTGTCCATAACTTGGCTTCATAACTGTTCAAACCAAATTCCTTGAGCTTGTTGATAAATTCCTTTTTGACTAACATGATTATTCCCTCCAATGAGTTAGAAATCACCTGATTTTTTCTTTTTTGTGTTAAAAAACGTTACTCATTTATAAATCTTTCGATTCTTTAGTTACTGCATGGTAATAACACTTAATCTACTGTAAATAAGTTAGAATCATTAACTTTAAACAGCTTAATTCTGGCACCAGCATCAAGCCAGCCATGAGCGTAGTTTAAAGCAGCGAAAGCTGTCACAAGATCACCTTTTTCTTCGAAATGTTTGGCGTCTTGGAAGTAACGGGTAGCCATATCCAAGAAATCTTCTGCTTCAGCAAGTCTTTCCTGATCCAAAGCAACTTTGGCTTTTTCAAGAGCCTGAGAAGTAACTGAGAAGTATTTTGAAAGTTTTTCTTTGGTTATAGTATCCATAGTAAAAAAAGAAAAATTAGTTTTTATCTGGCAAAGGACGCCTGACAGTCAAAGGAATGATACCTTCCTGGTATTCCATCTGAGCAATCTTGATTGGACTAAAGGCCAATTTGGCCAAGTCGTCTTCTGTTAATTTAATCAAGAAAGGAGCACCCATAGCTATTTGCAAAGCTCGTGAACCAATCATACGAGCTTTTTCATAGCGGGTGAATTCAAGCTTTTCTTCTTCCTGTTTTTCAGCCATTTTTTCTCCTCTAAAGCTTCTCCCTTAAAAACTTTCCCTTTTCCAGAGCTATTTTGACCATTTCATCAATTTCAGGAATAGTCAATGGTTCATCACCGCCTTTTTGCAAAGCAGAGATGGTGCCGTCCGGAGTAGTAGAGACAGTCAAACGAGCGTCATAAGCCTTTTCTTCATCATGATTAGGATCGACAAGGAATTTGTCGCCAATCTTGACAATAGTGACTGGAATTGGCTCTTTGGACAAAGGCAATGAATTATCACTTTTGTTCTTGTAGTCAATTTCATTGTTCTCATACTTAGGGAATTTAGTGTCTTTCAAGGCAGCTAAAGCAGCCAGTCCAGCAGCATCGAAAAGATTACCATCATCATTGATAGGACAAATGTCAATACTAACAGTCCAGACTTTTTCTGCTTTTTCAATGCACAATTTCTTGACATCAATAGCTTTGGCTTCACGAATACCACGGTCAATGACCCTTGATAATTCAATAGCCTGAATGCTTGGCGGACCAGTTTCAAATTCCGGACTTGATAGAGGCAAGAGTTCAACATTAACCATAATACCTCCTTGGTCAGGAGTGTCTGGATAAGGTTTTTCAATGCTTAACTTGACACCAGCAAAAACAACTGTCTTGCCGATTTGAACTTTGGCTGAACCTTCAGCTGTTTTGGCAACACCATATTCAACTGTGATAGGGTCTCTGTATTCATCTAATTTCCTGTTGTCCAGACGTTTGTTTTTAGTCAACAATTCTTTAACGTGAGCTTTAAGTTCCTTATTCATTTTGATTACCTCGCTCAGAAGTACCAGAAACCACTTTAGGGGTGCCAGGGACTTTGTCTTTGGTCACTTTTGGTGTTTCAGTACCTTTCTTGAAGCTTTCTTTGAGTGCTTTTTTCTGAACTTCGTTGATCTTGGCAGCAACTTTTTTGGCTAATTCCAAGGATTCAACCAACTGTTCCCTGGTGATTTCTCCATCCATCTGAAGGAGGGAAATTTCCTGGGTGTTGTGAAGAACAGCAACAGGAATATCAGCCACAGGGCCGTCCTCATAAGCTTCTTCTTGATAATCCAGATCAGCAAGTATTTGGTTGTCAATAACACCAACAGCTACAGCACTAACCATATCTTTCATGATAATGCCTGCATCTGCCAATGCAATAGCAGCAGCACAGATAGCAGCACACCTTGAACCGGCATCTGTTTCTGTTAACTCAACAAAAACATCAACAACAGCGTTTGGCCATTCTGTTAAGTCAATGACTGGTTCCAGAGCTTTTTGCATAACCATAGAGATTTCTTTGGAACGTCTGTTAGTTCCGGGTCTGACTCTGTCTCCCATACCTGAAAAAGGCATCATGTTGTAAAAACATCTAAGAAGGCCTTTCTTTGGATTTTGCAGAAATCTTGGATGAAGATTTCTAGGGCCGTAAACAGCAGCGTAAGCAGTTGTTTTTCCAATTCTGAAAAAAGCTGAACCGTCAGCATTAGGAATAACTTTAGCTTTGGCTTCAATTGGGCGTGTTTCTTCCCAAGTTCTTCCGTCTAGTCGTTTTTTGTAACTCATTTTTTTCCACCTATCAAAAATTCGGGATTTTTGGAGGTACCAGAAATCTTTGATTTCTCAGTACCTACTAATTTATCCAAGAATTTTTCAATGTTGTCGGTTAAACCACCAAGATGAGCTTCTGCTTCTATCTTCCTGACGGCCTGCTCAGCAATGTATTCATTATCAGGGTCATCAGCTTTAAGCCAAACCAAACCATTTTGACCAACAACAACATTACAGTTAGTCTTTTGTTTGATTAATGTCACCATGCTGCCCTGCTTGCCAATAATTCTAGGGACCTTAAGTGGATTTACTTTTAAAATCCGGCCGCCCTTAAGCTTATTCAAGCCAGGCTCTTTCATGGTCAGATCAACCAATCTTTGAGAAGTGACATTAACAACTTTTGTTCTGAGATAGTCACCAATATCAAAATATTTGGTTAGGTCTTCGCCTTTTTTGATGAATCTGGTTGAGGCATCTTTCATGCCAATCATGGCTGTATAAGCTGTGTTGATATTCACAATCCAGCCACTCATAACAATATCTGTTACCTTACAGATTATTTTGTCGCCAACTTTAGGCAAATAACGTCCGGATAAAGGGACCAGCTTGATAGCTCGGCCGCTGATATTAACCAGGCCTAAAACTTTGGCAATAATTTTTTCTTTCAAACGATAAGTTCCTGAACCCGGAAGATAATCCATGCCTTCAGCAAGGGTTTCTCCAGGTACAACAATATCTTTGTCTTTTACGGATATTTTACTCATTTTTTTTCACCTTATTCTTTAACTCTGGTTTCCATTTCACCATGAGTTATTGCATTTAGTTTATCATAAAGATCCTGTTCTAAACCGCCAGGAATCTCAACAGTTGCTTCCCAACTGCCGTCACTTTTCCATTCTTCTTTGAGAATGGTACTAAGACTTTTGACAACGGAATATGTTTTAGCAGCGTGTTGGGCAGGAATGATTAAGACAATCTGCTTTTTTTCAAAGCGAATAGGCAGAATTGGTTTTAACTTGTCCAGGATTTCCTGGATTTGGTCTTCTGCTTTTCTTTTTTCATCAATCCTGACTTTGGCTTCTTCAAAAGCATTTTCCAGCCGCTGCAAAGGAATAGGAGCATTAGTCCGAGGATCAATCGCATTACGATGAATGATCTCAAAGACTTTTTTCTTTTTTTGCTCTCTAAGTTTTGCTCGGAATTCAGCAGACATTTGTATTTCGCCGTGCTGAATGATTTGTTTGGCAATTTCATAGGGGTCAATAGTGTCAAAAACAGCTTTCATACGGTCTTCTGAAGCAAGCTGGCCTTTTTGAGCATCAAAGAAAATCTTGTCGGCTTTGACAACTTCCCGAATGTCAATATTTTCTCCCTGCTTGAATTTTAGGGCTAAATCTGGATCAACATCTATCTCAAAGTTAGAACCACCTTTTTTAAGGCGGGCTAAATTCAAATGAACTCTTTCTTTGCCGTACATTTCCATTTTTTTACTTCACCTTTGAAAGGACTTGTTTTAAAGTCTCTTTGTTTATTTTTTTGAATCTTTTGTCGGTTAATTTGACATAAGCAATATCTAATCTTTCCAGACTAAATTCATCTCCTAATGTGGTTTTAAGAGCACTAAGAGCCAAGTCAATGCCTTCTTCGATAGAGATAGTTGGTTTGTATTTTTTCTGCAGTATTTTTTCTATTTCTGGCTCACCTTCACCGATAACAGCAGCCCGATACTGGAAAAAGATACCAGTTGGATCTGTCAAAAATAATTTTGGTTCATCGTCATCGACGCCAGCAACCAAAAGAGATACACCAAAAGGCCTTAAACCGGCAGATTGTGTGCAGATTTGATTTAAATCTGAAATGTCTTTGACAATGGTGAGCATATCAACTGGTGAGTCATAAGTAACTCTGTGCTGTTGGGCTTTGATTTGGGCCCTTTCAACTAAAACACGGGCATCTGAAATAATCCCGGAAGCAGCAGCACCAATATGTTCATCAATCTGAAATGTCTTTTCAATAGCTTCAGGAACAATTAATTTGTTAACCATTCTTTTGTCAGCAACTAAAAGAACACCATCTTTACAAACCATACCAATAGCAGTTGAACCTTGGCGAACTGTTTTTTTAGCATATTCTACTTGTAATAATCTTCCGTCCGGAGAAAACATAGTTATGGAACGGTCATAGCCCATTTTTTGCGGCATTTTCATTTTTTCACCTCGAAATATTTTTGAGTTTTTTTCAAAATTCCACTCACGCCCACTGAGCGCAAAGTAATCTGTTGGTTTTTAATTTTCTTTATCAAGGCCAAAGAAGCCTTGAGATGATCAACATATTTGTGATTGATTCTGATGATGCCTTTTTGCTGGCTTTGGTTCCATTTTTCTTGGAGGATTTGCATACCAGCTTGGGAAGTGCCTAAAAGACCAATATAATGATGCAAACTATCATCGATAGCTGCAGCTATATCTTTAAACAGTATTTTTTTTTCACAAATGGTTTCAAAAACCAAATATCTTTTCTTTTCTTTCAAACTTGGTAATAAAGGCATTTTCTATATAGAGAAGATAGTTGTTGCCTTTTTCGTGTTTCTTCTCTCTCTGCGTTAAAAATCGGAGGGGTGTTTATAAAGGTTACGGTTTTGAGAAAAAATAAAGAAAAAAAAGAAATAGATTTATTCTTCAGCTTCTTCGCAGTAAATTTCTTCTTTAGCTGTTTGACCATCTGCTCTGACAACAAGAACGTTTTTCCTGGTATCAAGCACAACTGGGAAGTCAACTTCTTCACAAAGGGTGCTTTCGCCAGATGCTAAAACTTCTTTGTCACAGCCAGGTTCTTCATCCCAACCACCGTTCAAGATAATCTTAACATCATCATTGATGGTCCAGTCTTCTTCTGCATTGTTAGTGATAATCATGTTAATTTTTCCATTAACACAAACAACATCAGTTAACAATTCCAAATCCTCTACAGCAACTGTTGGGGTTGGTTCTGGTTCTGTATCTGTAGTTGTAGTATCATCAACAACAGGCGTAGTATCAGCTGAATCATCTGCTTCAGGAGCTGAACAACCAACTAAAACCATCATAGCAATTACCAGCAAAGCGAATAATGTTTTTTTCATTTTTCTGTACCTCCTATTCTACGTCAACACCTTCGGGAAGGCTGACGTCTTCAATGTCTAAAGTATTGAAAGCTACATTAGTAAAAGTGTGCCTTTCAATGACTTCGTCATTATCATCAAATATTTCTTGTTTGAAGATAAAACCATAAAACTGTCCGATGGACATCCTTTCTCTGTTCCCATCAGAATTGGTGAATTCGATGATTGTCATTTTTCTATTTTCAATAGTTTCTGAGCCGGCTTTTTCGGCGTAAGTGATTCTATCGTAAAGGTCTAAAGGTAAAACAATGTCTTCTTCGTCAAAATCAAGTTCATAGGCTGAGCCCCGGTATTCTAAAGGACATTTGTTCTTGTCTTTATCAGCGCAGTAACCATAAGCTGTTTGAGCATCACGGTCAATGTAAACAGTATCATAATTTTCAGAAGGGTCAGAGTATCGGCCAGGTCTTTCTACTGATTTGGTGTATTTGTTTCCTTTGACAAAAATTTCCTGAGTATTGTAAGTTCCACTGTCTTTGATAAACTCGACGGAGTTGAAATCTGTGTGGGCGTCGAGAAGCTCCTGGATTTCACTGTCCATCTGTTGGGTTGGCTGCGGAGTTGGTTTTGGATCTGAAGACTGTTTAACAGTGATGTCTTCGTTGTCTTGGGTAGTAGTTTCATCAGATGAAGTTACATCTGAAGATCTTCCTTCGGTCTCTACATCTGATGTCGAACAAGCAACTAGAAATAAAGCTAAAACAATTAAAACTATTAAAGCAATTTTTTTTACCATGGTTTAGGTAAATAAAGTAAAATTATATTTAAATTTATTGCTTTATAAGGGCTGTCAGTTCTTTTAACTTTTCTTCCATAAGTTTTTTAGAATTAGCCTCAAGATTTAGTCTTATAACAGGGTCATTTGCAGATTCCCTTACATTAAAATGATAATCATCAAATTCTACTGTAATTCCGTCCATAAAATTGGGTTTGTTGTCTTTAAACTTTTCTTTAATTCTTTCAAAAACAGCTTCTTTGTTTTTGACATTAAAATTTATTTCTCCTGAATGGAAATATTTTTTTGATTTTATGGCTAATTCTGAGGGTGTTTTATTTTCATCACTCATCAGCTTGAGCATAATCAACAAAGGAATAAATCCATTTTCTACGTATCCACCCATAATCTTAAAAAAAGAATGACCCGATAATTCTCCTGAGAAATGGGCATCGTGTTCTTTCATTGCAATTTTGATAAAAGGGTGGCCTACTCTTTGCGCAACTGGAATGCCTCCAGCACTTTCAATAGATTCTTTTGTAAACCATGATGATCTCAAATCATAAACTACTGCTGTTCCAGGATATTGTTTTAAGATTTGTTTTGCAAATATCCCTGTCAAAATATCTGATTGTAAAAATTCTCCTTTTTCATTTATCATACTGATTCTATCAGCATCCCCGTCCCAGATTACGCCCAAATCTGCTTTTTCTTTTACAACTGTTTTTTTAAGAACTTCTCTTGCCTCTGGCAGCAAAGGATTTGATTCATGATTTGGAAATGTTCCATCTAATTCTAAATATAAGGGAATTAGTTCACAAGGAAGTTTTTCAAATAATCTTGGAAGTATTAATCCAGCCATGCCATTTCCAGCATCACAAACAACTTTGAATGGTTTTATAGTTGAGGTGTCAGTATAAGATAAAATATAATCAACATATTCATCAATAAGATCCATTTTTGTTACTTTTCCTTTTTCAGTTTCTTCCCATTTGTTTTCTTGAACAAGTTTTTTCAAATCTTGGTTTCCATTTTCTCCATAAATGGGGATAGCTTTTTCTTTTACTATTTTCATTCCGTTGAATTCTTTTCCCATATGAGAAGCAGTAACAACTATTCCCCCTTCTTTTTTATATTTGATAACAGCATAATACATAAGATCTGTATTTACTAATCCAATATCAATCACATCACAGCCTTGGTCAGTTATTCCTTTTATCAAACTTGTATGGATATCTTTTGAAGACGATCTGTGATCATGTCCAACCATAACTTGTTTGCATTTAAGAAATGTAACATAGGCTCTTCCTATCTTGTAAGCAATTTCTGGATTGATGTCTTCGGGAACCCTGCCCCTAAGATCATACATACGAAATAATTCCATATTCAAGAGAAATCAATTGATTTATTTAAAATTTATTGAGTTTTGAGGTCAAAAGAAGAAACTCTCTTGATTTTGACATTAACCTTTTCTCCTAAACTGTAGTTTCCTTTGAGAATAACTGGCTTATAAGCATAATTTCTGCCTATGAAAGATTCATCTTTGCCTTTTTCATCGATAAGAACTTCTCCTTCCCAACCAATCCAGCGTTCGTTTTGCATGCGGGCAATGTTGCGAAAAATTCCTGTGAGAATACGGGAGCGTTCTTTGGTTTCTTGGCTGTGGACTTGGTTTTCCATTTTAATAGCCTTGGTTTTAGGCCGGGGCCAAAATCTTGAGATGTGGATGATTGGCAGGCTGGTTTGTTTGATAAGATTAAGAGTATCATCAAATTGTTTTTCTGTTTCGCCGGGAAAACCGCAGATAATGTCGGTGGCAATGGTAATTTCTGGAATAACTTGTTTGAATTTATTAACAATAGTTTTGAAATCTTGAGCGGTGTATTTCCTGTTCATTGATTTTAAGATTTCATCGTTGCCAGACTGGACAGGCAGGTGAAGGAATTTGAATATTTTTTCGTTTTTGTAAATTTCAATAAGTTCGTCTAAGAGGGTAAGAACATGATTTGGATTCATCATACCAACCCTGATTTTGTAATCACCAGGGATTTTAACTAGTTCTTTGAGAAGTTTTGGTAGATTGGTGTCAATATCAAAACCATAACAGCCAGTGTCCTGGGCAGTCAGCCAGATTTCTTTGGCGCCTTCTTTGACAGCTAATCTAAATCGTTGAGTGATCTCTTCTAGGGTGTAAGATTTAAGTCTGCCTCGGGCTAACCTGACTAAACAATAAGCACAACTGCCTAAGCAGCCGCGGCAGATTGGAATGATTTCAACAACAGGGCTTTTTCTGATTCTATCAAAAGAGAGTTGAGGTTCTCCTTGGCAAGAGATTTCAGTAACAGGATTGTCATTGATGGTCTCTTCAACAACTTCAACAATATTATCAATCTGTTTAGTACCAATAAGAGAAAAGCCCTTGAGTTTAGTTCTCAGGGTTTGAGGAATACAGCCGGCAATGATGATGTACTTATTGAGGTCTTTTATTTTTTTTAGGTAATTAAAGAATTTATTTTCAGTTGGAGTTTTGACAGCGCAAGTGTTGACAATGATGATGTCTGCATTTTGGATAGATTTGACTATTTCAAATTCTGCTTTTTTTAAGAGGCCGGCCATTTGTTCACTGTCAGCCATATTGAGAGCGCAGCCGGCAGTCTTGATGCAAACTTTCATCATAAGTTTTTGATTGGGGTGGTTTATTAAAGTAATGTTTTTAAAGAGTATTTACTTTTCAAGGAGTATGTCTGTAGCTTTAGAGATAATAAAAAGGGGTTGGGAGATAATGACAGCTCCGGTAGCTGACCCATCTATGCTGTGGGAAGTACTGCCGTTGATTGTAACTACAGTTCTGCTGACAATGTATTTCAGCAAGCATAGAGATGAGAAGTTAGGGTGGAATACTGCCTTTGCCAATTCTTTTGTGTTATTTTTTGTAGGGATTAATTTAATTAGGGTTTTGTATGTTAGGGAAATGCTAGGTTTTAATCTACAATTATTAGTAGTTGTTTTGATGATGGTAGTGGGAGTAATTTTAGCTTTTTTAGATTTTTACCATGTCATCCCAGAAAATATTGCTTTTTTAATTAGTAGCAAACTGCCTTTGAATTATTTTGCTTATATTGTGGTTGTTTATGTCCATATTGGTTTGATCTTGGATTGGATAACTTTAGTGGCTGTGCTGCTTATGTTTGTGCTTTTGATTTTTATTATCTGGTTGATGGAAACCAGACCTATCAAAAAAATTAATAAATCAAAAAATATTTATCATAAAAAAAGAGGATGAAAGAATGAAAATAGCTTTTTTTGAAGTTGAAGACTGGGAAATTCCAATTATCAAAGAAACTTTGAAAGATTATTCTGTGAAATTCTTTAAAGAAAAACTAACTCTGGACAAGGTTCATGAAGTGATTGATGTGGATGTCGTGAGTGTTTTTATTTATTCCAAAGTGGATGAAGCTTTGATGAAAGCTTTGCCTAACTTGAAATTAATTGCCACCAGGAGCACTGGTTTTGATCATATTGATTTGAAAGCAGCTTTGGCAAAGAAAATAACTGTCTGCAATGTGCCAACTTATGGAGAAAATACTGTAGCCGAGCATGCTTTTGCTTTGATTTTGGCAATCAGCAGAAAGATAATTGAAAGTGTGGAAAGGACCCGTGAAGGAAGTTTTGATTTAGAAGGTTTACGAGGTTTTGATTTAGAAGGAAAAACTATTGGAGTGATTGGCTGCGGCAATATTGGCAAACATGTGGTGCGTATGGCTCGTGGATTTGAAATGAAGGTTTTGGTTTTTGATGTTCACAAAGATGAAAAACTTGCTTCTGAAATGGGTTTTAAGTATGCAGAAATGGACGAATTGCTGAGCAGTTCTGATATTATCACTCTGCATGTGCCTTTGATTCCAGCAACCAAGCATATGATTAACAAAGATAATATTTCTAAAATCAAAAAAGGAGCTGTTTTGATTAATACGGCCAGAGGTGGTTTGATTGAAACAGATGCTTTGGTTAGAGCGTTGGATGATGAGATTATTGCCTATGCCGGCCTGGATGTTCTGGAAGAAGAATGCGCTTTGAAAGAGGAAAGAGAATTGCTGACAGAAGAGTATACCAAAAGTTGCGACTGGAAAACTTTATTGCAGGACCATTTGTTGTTGAAAAATCCTAGAGTATTAGTGACTCCACACAATGCTTTTAATTCTCAGGAAGCATTGATGAGGATATTAGATACGACAATTGAAAATATCAAGAATTTTATTGGTGGGAAGCCTGCGAATGTGGTGAAGTAACTTTTTCTCTAATTAATTCCATTAAACAACGATGCAGAGCAAACTCACCGTAAGAGGTGAATTGGGCTTGGCCGTCAATCTGCTGGAAGATATGGGTTTCAGGAGCATAGAATGTGTCCCCGTCTTCAGTTAAATCACAAATGTTTCTCATAGCTGTAGTGGATAAAACTTTGTGACTAAGAACCATCACTTTTCCTGGTTCGGCAGATAGATCTCCCAGAGGATTTCTTCTTAGGAAATATTCACCAATGGAAAGAGATTTTTGACTATCTTGATTAAGGATAGCACCGACAAGATAAAATTTCTCTTCTGTGTAGGTCATGCATACCATGGAAGGTTGGGGAAGTAAAGCTTATAAAAAGGTTTTGGTCTTAGAGCTTAAAATGGAGATTGTGAAAGGAATTTCAATGATAGATTTGGGTTTGTATTTGAAAGATTCAGATACTTTGGTCTTTAGTGATTTTCATGTTGGTTATGAAGAGATGCTGAACAAGAAAGGGGTATTGGTGCCTCGGTTTCATACCAAAGATATTATTTTGCGTTTGGGAAAAATATTTGAGAAAAAGCCAAAAGTAAAAAGAATTGTGGTGAATGGTGATTTAAAACATGAGTTTGGCATTATTTCTGAACAGGAATGGAGAGATTCTTTGAAACTGTTGGATTATTTGTCTGAGCATTGTGAAGAATTGGTTTTGGTTCGTGGTAATCATGATAAAATTTTGGGACCGATTGCCAAGAAGAGGAATTTGAAGATTGTTGAACATTTGGTTTTAGGTGATGTTTTGATTTGTCACGGAGACAAAATAATAAAAACAAAAGAAAAGATAAAAACAATTATTATTGGACACGAGCATCCGGCTGTTTCTATTCGGGATGAGGCTAGAGTTGAAGTGTTTAAGTGTTTTTTACGAGGTAGTTTTGAAAGAAAGAAACTGATTGTCATGCCTTCTTTTAATTTGTTAAGTGAAGGAACTGATATTCTAAGGGAGAAAGTTTTGAGTCCTTACTTGAAAAGAAGGCTAAGTAATTTTGAAATTTATGTTGTAAGTGACAAGATTTATGACTTTGGAAAGCTGAAGAATTTAAAAAAATCTATTTAAACGCTTTACTGACTTTAACATTCCAGAAAGAAGGAAGTTCATTGGTGATGAAACCCTGGAATTTGTCTGAGTGGATGTAAGTCAATCCAGTGAAGTGGCCAAGTTTGATGAAATCCTCACCAACTGACTGGTAGATTTCTTTGATGATTTTTCTTTCGAAATCTGTTTGTAGCAATGAGGAAGGTTTCATGACCAGGAAATCAGCCTGTCTTAAGACATTGATTTCTAAGTTTGAAGAATTTTGAGTGATGAAAAGGATAGAGAGACTCTTGTGCCGGGCGATGAATAATAATTCTGATAACAATTGATTAGCATTAGACATTGATTTTCTTGAGGAAAAGGCAATGCCCCCTTCATCAATCAAGACAGTGGAGTCGTTTTGAATTTGCTGAACATTTTCAACGACTTTGATCCAATTAGGCAGGTCTTCTTTTTTGAAACCAATGGCATAGATGTTCTTTTTGGTTTTGTTTTTGAAGTTTTCCAATAATTTCATACCAATGGCCGACTTGCCTGAGCCACGGGCACCGAGAATAATACCGATGGTGCTGTCTTTTTTGAAAATATGATTTTCAAATTTGATTAAATTTCCATTCAAAGTCTTGATTTCTTTCAAGGGAATGTATTGAGCGTCGACTTGGGGCCTTTTTTCCTCGGCCTGTTTTTCAAGTGATTTTTGTTTTTGTTTTTTGAGAGTTTTATAAGCAAATTTGCCAGCCAGAACTCCACCCTTGCCAGTGTAATATACTCCTTTACCTAAGAGAACGAGAGCTTTACCAGCGTAACGAAGTTTTGATTTTTTTCTCTTTTTTGGCATCTATTTACTAAGAATAAACTAATATAAAAATCTTCCTTTTAACGTCCTGACTGTTCTTGGTAATAATTCATGAACTTGGGATCTTTAAGTAAGGAAACGAGTGTAGCCTGAGTAATGGGTCTGAAGAAATCTTTTTGTCTTTGGTCTTTAGTGTATTCTTCATAACTTGTCTCGATAACTTTAGTTGGGTCATTAGGGTCAAAAACATAACAAGGAATTTGAGAAAAAGAATCTTGATTGAGGATGTCTGTTACCCCAGATTTATCAAAGGGTAATAAAGCAACACCATCGATTTGGTATCTATCACAAATTATTCTTAGAGAAGGTTTATCAAAAGGCATCAGAGCTAGACCGGCAATTTCTGACCTTTTTCCTTTTTCTTGAATCTGTTTGTTGTTGCTTTTAACATTGGTTAAAATAAAACTTAAATCCACTCCTTGAGAATACATTGAAAGATTAACTCTACCAACTTCTTCTTCTTGATAAAGATCAAAAGTATAATTGGGATTCAATAAATTAATATCACTAATCCCAAGCTCTTCACAAATTTCATCTTTGATAGCAGCAAGAATTGTGAAAGACCCGGCCTTTGCCAGAACAATCAAACATTACCTGCCCAAATTCAA
>JBHPDN010000009.1:0-42851 GCA_042577865.1 Nanobdellota archaeon | reverse complement strand
TTCACCTGTTAAATATTCTTTAATTTCATGAGCAGTTTCAATATATTCTTGTGCTTTATTTAGAATATCAATTTTGATAGTATCAATAACATTATCTTGAATCCATTCGCCAAGTCCAAATGCACCAGCGTTGAGAAGAGTCCCAGCACCAGCATAACCAATTAACCTCAAAGCTTCCCTTCTGGTCATCTTGCCTTTTGCTTTTTCAGCATTTTTCAAATCTTTTTCCAGTCCTACTAGTTCTTGGTTTTGTTCCATTTTATATTATGTCACCTATTAGTAGTAGTAACATACTACTAGTATTTAAATGTTTCGTTTTTTTAGGTCTATTTTCATGGTTCTTTGGGAGTCATATTGTTGATGATTTCATGGGCTGTGCGCAATGATTTGTGGCCAAGTTCATGAGTTTGTTTTTGTGTGGCTGAAGCTTTGTCCATGGTGTCCACAGCCTTGGCTGAATAATCCATAATTTTGCTGATGTTTCTTTGGTATTGAGCTAATCTTTCCATGTCGGCTTTGACATCTATTTCATAAGTGGTTTGATCTTGGGTTTGATGAGCAGCACATCCACCAATTACTGGTAAGACAACTGCCATGGTGTAAAGGGCTGCATTTCTCATTGTTTTGTACATTTTTACCTCCTAAGCAACGTAAAGTTTTTTTTCTAATCCTTGGTAATTTTCCTGCGGAGCAACACAGGCACTGATGCCGGTGTAAAGTCTTTCCTGTTTTTGGTTTTGATACAATGACTGTTGTTTGAGTGGTTGCCTCAAATCTTTTGGTCGGTTGATGTATTTCGGTTTTCCTTTGATTTTTTGTTTTCTTAGCATTAGTATCACCTAAGAAATCTATATGCATGAAATGATATATAATTAATCTCAATATCTATATATTTTCTATATATCTATATAGGTTAGAAATATTTATATACTAGCTCTATCTTGTGTATACCATGAAACGAAAATTAGTCAGCCAGGGAAGAGCCACCTTAACTCTTTCTTTGCCAAGCGGATGGATTAAAACTTACGGTTTGAAAGCAGGTGATGAAGTAGAAATCAAAGAAGAAGGCCCAAAGATAATTCTAGCCACTAAAGGTGAAGTGGCCATTGAAAAGACTGATTTTGACGCCAAAGAATTGAAAAGTCTTTTAGTAAGGGCTTTGGCTGCAGTTTACAAACAAGGTTATGATGAGATTTCTGTTAAGGTTGAAGACAGCAAACAAATAGCTGAGATACAAAATATCCTGCAAAAATACTTGGTGGGTTTTGAAGTAATTAGCCAGGGAGAAAAATCTATTTTAATCAAAAATATATCTGGTCCAGTGGAAGCAGAGTTTGATGCAATGATCAGAAGAATTTTTTTATTGCTGAAAGCTATGGCTGAAGACGGGTTTGAAGCTTTGAAAAAAAATGATTTTGAAAGATTACAATCTATTATTCTAACAGAAGAAACAAACAACAGACTGACTTCTGTCTGCCGAAGAATAATCAACAAGAAAGGTTATTTCAGAAACAACACTTTCTTGTACTGTTTAATGGAAGAACTGGAAAAACTAGCTGATGAGTACAGGGATTTATACAGATATGTGATTGACCAAAAGGAAAAATTAAGTGAAACAGAGATGAAATTGTTTGATGAGATTAATAGCAATTTTGTGAGAATGTATGAATCTTTTTACAAGTTTGAAAAAGACAAAGCCATTAAGATGAATACAGAAAGGAAAAGGTTAGACGAAGAAATCAACAAATTGTTTGGAAAAAAAGGCAATGCCAAAGTTTTGCATCATTACCTAAATATTATCCACGCCACTGGCAACTGCTTGAGTTTTATCTTGGGCATTAAGCTCTAAAGAAGCAACCATATTATTTATTTCTTGATTTTCATACTGGATCATCTTGACAAACAACTGAAATTCTACTGGCAGAACATCAAATTTCTTTTTAGTAGTTTCTCTTGATTCTTGAAGGGTTCTTTCCTGGAAATAACCAGGCAAGATTAGATAGAAGTAAGAAAGTTTATCACCGACCATCAAAATATCTGCTCCACGATTAAGATTAAAATGCTGAGGGCCAAAACTATTGACTCTTAACTCTAAAATATTATTCTCGTCTCTTTCTCCGCCAAACTCATGTCTTTCAATCATGTATCTGGAGTCTGCTAGTAATTCTGTTGGAAGTAAATCGCGGAATTGGTCTTCAAAAATTTCACCACATCTTTTTTGATGAGTGTCTTTGTATTTCCAATAAGCATTGGGAAAACCATCAAACAATCTTTTTTTGACCCGATAAAATTCACTGGTTCGGTCAATATCATGGGCATAAGATGCAATCTGCAGGGCTTGAGGCACTTCCCAACCACTCCAAAGTTTTTTGGTTAATCCTAAGGTGTCCTGAGCATGGGGCTGGCCGCCAACACCTCTGTGGACAGGCTTGACGGCATCAGTCTCACTAAACAAACTATCCATGCGCTCTTTTACTGGAGGGAAATAGTCTTTCATCAAGTTATATTTGTGATTATAAAGATATAAAAATAATGTCTATAGCTATATAGAATTAAGCAGCAACAAGTTGTTCTAATTGCTCTGTTCTTTGAGGCTGAGCAACTTGATATTTCTGTTTTAGTTGATCATATTGTTTGTCTAAAACCTTCCTCATATTATGGATGTCTTGGTATTCTTTTTGAGAAAGGTTGTTTTCAGCATAATGTTCCATTTCCCTAGCCATCTGAATAGCTCCTTGAAGTTGTTTCATCTGGTCATCCTGGTAATGTTGAGATTTATCCGGATCTCTCTGGGCAAATTCAACATCTGCTCCACTGGTGGCTAAGTAACGGACAAAACGGCTGGCCTGAACAAACATGTCTTTGTTTTTGACTTCAACTTTTTTCAAGTTGCTGATATGATTTTTAATCATGTAAATCTGATCTTTCAAATCTTTTTCACCAAAGCCTTCCAAGAATTTAACATACTGATCTAATGACTTTTCTTCTCTAGCCATGATGCGAGGAGCCAGTTCTTCAGCGACTGTTTTATTCAAGTATTTTTTGACTAAGTTGGCAACAAGTTCTTTTGGATTAGCCTGAGCCCATTCAACATATTGATTGTATTTATCTGCAAATTCCTGATATTTTTGCTGTTTCCTTTGAATAAGTTCCTGAGCCTGTTCTTCAGGTAAACCAGCAACAATGTGAGCAAGGTCATAATCACCTTCAACAAACTCTGCTTTATCAAAATCTACTTTAACTCCGCCTTCGAATAAGTTGGCTTTATAGTCATCAACATAGAAAAATGAAATGTCTAAGAAATTCAGCATACGGTTGAAGCCTTTCCAAAGAGTAGCACGGTCTGTTTTATCATCTTCTTTGTTATTGTTAAGATAACGGTTAAATCCTTGTTTAGCTTTTTTGAATTTTTTCTTTTTGGTCTTGACATTGACAGGAGCTGCAACCTGCATGATGGCTAGATTGTCAACTGCTTTTTCATGGTCTGGCATAAGGGGTTCTGGACTTCCTTCCTCTTCTATTCTTTGAGCAAGGTCTTTTCCACCACCAAGCTTTTTCATCTTGATGAACCACTTGCCTTCTTTTCCCGAGTGACCATAATCATAAATATCCATAGCATTCCAGTTTTCACTTAGGATCGGACCAAAATCATTATAGTGAGCATACATGAAAAGTTCTCTTTTCATGGCTTCTTCTGATTCGAAAAATTTAGTAAAAGTAGTGACTACTTCTGATTTATCCATGGACTCATCTTCATAAATAATCCTTTCTTCAACAACTGTGTTGTCATCAGGATTAGAAGTATAAACAACTCCAGGGTCAAATCCTCTGAGAACTTTTTCAAGCTGGCTTTGTTTAGCCTTCGTGCTATTGTCCTCTACTTTAAATGGCCACATTCTGAGTATTTTAGAGCTTTTCTTTTATATAAATCTTTCTATATTCTTTGACTTATATCTAAAAAATATATAGATATAGTCAAGTTTATAGTCTATACTGGTTAATTCTATATTTTTCTTGGGATAATTATATAGTATGTCAAGATTAGAAACAATCGTCAACGAAGAAAGCCGGCCTTTTGGTTTTGTGAGAGATGCTATTGGTTGGAGTGCTGGGGCAGTCTACAAAACTTTGGAAACAACTGTCAAGGCAGGCATCAATGCAGTATATGTAGCCAATCCTGTTCGTGATGCTTATAGTTTTTTAAAATCATCTTATGCCTTGGTTTCTGAAAGACCAAAAGTTGGAGCATATCTGAAAGGAGCAGCATTGGAGGGAAAAGTTTTAGGTAAAGGTCATCTAGCTAATGTCTTATTTACAACAGGGATGGTTGCTTCTGGTATGTATCTGGGACTTTTGGCATGGAGAGCAGCTATTGGTGCCGGTACTTATGTCGGCAAGACAATGGTTTCTAGTGACTTTGCCAAAGAAAGGATTTCTAATTTTACTGATAATCACAAAGGAAAATTTGCCTGGCTGGGAAAATGGGGGTTGGGCATCGACAAATCAAAAACAGAAGCTACTTTTTCCAAAGAAAATGTTGATGGTTTCTTAACCAGCATGAGAGATGATGAATATTTCAGAAAACATATGTCGCCGGTTCTTTCAGAAGCAGCCATTGGAGTTAAAGGTTTAGGTGGTTTGGTGGGTATTAGTTTGGTGGGTGTTAAATGGGCTGCTAAAACTGTGGCTAGTAGTGCCAATGCTTTGGACGAGGCAACTTCGAGTGGATTAGTTAGATATCTTTTAGCCAAACCAGCTAGTTTTGTTGGAAATTGGGTCAAGAATTCTTCTTCAGATGCTTTGTCATTGCTGATGTTTTACGAAGGGGCTAATCAAGTTTATCAAAACAGTGGTTTTGATCATGTTGTTAATGAAAAAGATTATTTTAGCCGTGACGGTTTGAATAAAGTCTTTAACGGCACTTACATCAAAGAAGCTAAGAGTTGGGTGAATTATGTGACTGGTGGAAATCTGTTTAATGATTCTGTTGATTTTGTCAAGGAAAAAACTAGTAATGTTTTGGCGTCTGTGGGAGAAGCTATTGATGTCAAAGAAGGTGAGAGTGTTAGTGTAGCTGGAAACACAACTCCTGAAGACAAATATGCTGTTTTGGTTTCTGGTTATGACCGTGAAGGAAGCAATTGGTTTGGTTTTGAAGTAGGAGAGAAAGACAAAGAAAGGTTTTTGATTGAACAATGTAGAAATTATAGTGAACTGATTGACATGGGTTTTGAACCTGAAAATATTTATGTCCTAAAACCAGGTGGTTTTAATCCCTTGCATTGGGACAGCGACAATTATCCAGAAGGTTTTGATGAATTAAAAGATGCCTATCGAGATTATTCTTACAGTCACGAAGCAACCAATGAAAATTTATCTCAGATATTGAGACAGGTTTCCCAGAAAGCTGACAGCAATGACACTTTTGTCTTTTATCTTTCAACTCACGGCAACAGGACTTATGATGCCAGCAGTGATACAGTCAACTGTTTGGTGGGGATGGATGGCGGACGGCAGGAACTGTATGATTATGAATTAGGAAATATGGTCAAGCCGATTGAAGCCGGCCGGGAACTGTATTTTATTGACGCCTGCCACAGCGGAAAATTTGCCGGTGTTTTAGGACAGGGTAATGACATGGGCGTAGCAGTGGGAATTTCCCAACAACCGGCTTTGATGGATTTCAAAGGAAACTCCATGGGAAGTTACTTTTTAGACGAACTGGGCAAAGTTGGTTTTGATTATGGAACATCAGCTGATGAAGTGCAAGGTTGTTTGGAAAATGCTTATGAAAGATACCATGATAATTTCAAAAATCTGCAAAGCAAAGAACAAGTGCCTTTGTTTGTTCATCAGGGAAAGGTTACCCCAATCAATCTGATAGTGGGTCAGAAAAAACCAGCAGCTTAATGTTTTTTCTTAAAGAATTTTTCAATAACACTCTTTTCTTCTATTTTATATTTTGAACTGATAATGAGAATGTAATCAATGATGGGCCAGATGCCGACAAGGAAAGTCAAGTAGACAAGCCACATTTTGTATTCAAAGTTAAGGATGTAAAGAAAAGTAGTAAAGAAAAGGACGACAGCAGCCACCTTGATTGAGGTTCTATGAGGGATGTAGAGACGTTTTTCTGTTTTGGAAATAGCATAGATAATGACACCAATAAAAAAAGCAAGGATGCCGGCAACAAGGATGACCCACTGAGGGAGGTTTCCTGAAGCTGCTAAGGCGACAATGACAGCATAATACAAAACAATATCGGCAATGGCTTCAAATCTTTGTCCAAATTCAGATGCTTGTTTTTTGGTCCGGGCAACAATACCATCTAAAAGATCGCTGGAACCGGCAATGAAAAAAATAACAGCAGCAGGCACTAGTTTGTTGTAAAGAATCAAAACAGCAATAACAGGAGTGAGAATAAACCTGGTTAAAGTAATAATATTAGCCGAATTCATATCAGAAGGAAAATCAAAAGATTTATTAAGACTTTCGATTTTTTTCATTTAAAAATGGATAAAGAAGAATTGGAGCAAAAAGTTTTGAAATTAAGGCAAAAACTGCAAATTCTACAGTGGGATGCTGACAGAGATCAAATTAACCCGGCTAAAAGATTTCAATTAGAACAATTGAAAAAAGAATTTGATGAGTTGAAAAATCAACTGGCAGAAGCTGACGCTAAAGAAGTCAAAAAAGCAGAACCTGAACCGGTTAAAGAAGATACTACAGAAGAAGAACTAGACGCTCCTGAATTCACTGAAGAGATGAAAGAGGAAGTTGAAGAAGAGAAAGAAGAAACTGCAGAGGAACCTACTGAAGTTGAAGAAACCCCTGAAGAAGTTGAGGAAGAACCTGTTGCTGAGGTTGAAGAAGAACAACCTGAGGAAGAGGTTAAGGAAGAAAAACCAGCTCCAACTGAAGAAGAGACTGAAAAAGAAGAGATTGATGAAGCTTTTTCTGAAGAAGAGCCTGTTGAAACAAATGACTTCTGAATGTACTAACTGCAAGTTTGACTGTTTCTGTTGCAAGATGCGTGTGAGAGTTAATTTTTGGGAAAGATTAAAGATTAAAATGAAAGGTTATGCTGGATGTTTTGAAAGAGATCCAGCCAACAAATGGGTGTTAAGTTTTGTAAGAGACCAATGTTATTTCTTAAAGGATGGCAAGTGCCAAATTTATTCTATCCGGCCTCAGATCTGCCGTGATTTCCCTCCAAAAGGAACTTGTGATGAAATCTTTGGAGATTTGGAAAAAATTAAACAGGATCATCTGAGGATGATGAGAGAAATTAAGGGTCATCCTTAGAAATTCTAAAAATTTTCTTAGTTTTTGCCAAAACCTTTAAAAAGAGTCAATTCTCATTAAAGGAATATGGTTTTAGACAAGTTAGGAGAATCACTCAAAGGAACTTTAGGCAAACTGGCCAAGAGTCTTTTTGTAGATGAAAAACTAGTCAATGAACTGATTAAAGATATCCAGAAAGCTTTGTTATCTTCAGATGTCAATGTTAAACTTGTTTTTGAACTGACTAAAAAGATCAAGGAAAGGATTTTGAAGGAAAAAACACCAAAAGGTTTGGATAAAAAAGAACATTTGATTAATATTGTTTATGAGGAGTTAACCGATTTCTTAGGTAAGGAAGCTCATGAAATTAAAATCAAGGGCAAGACCAAAATCATGCTGGTAGGTCTGTTTGGTAATGGTAAGACAACTACAGCAGGTAAATTAGCTAAATTCTACAAGAAGAGAGGATATAAAATTGCTGTAATGCAGACAGATACTTGGAGGCCGGCAGCTTATGAGCAGCTAGAGCAACTGAGCAAACAGGTTGGTGTTGATTTTATGGGTATCAAAGGAGAAAAAAATCCTTCTAAAATCTATAAACATTTTGAATCAAAACTGGATAAATATGATTTGGTGATTATTGATACTGCCGGCAGAGATGCTTTGAATGATGAATTGGTTGAAGAACTGAATGATTTGAACAAAATAGTCAAGGCTGATGAAAGATTATTAGTCATGGCGGCTGATGTGGGTCAGGCAGCCCAGACTCAGGCAGAGAAATTCCATGAAACTGTCAAAGTGACTGGGGTGATTATCACCAAATTAGACGGAACAGCAAAGGGAGGCGGTGCTTTGAGCGCCTGTTCTGTAACTGAAGCTCCAGTCAAATTTATTGGTGTGGGTGAAAAGGTTGAAGAGTTTGAACTGTTTAATCCAAAAAGATTTGTCGGTCGTTTGTTAGGTATGGGAGATATTGAAACTTTATTGGAAAAGGCTAAAGAAGCCTTGCCAACTGAAAATGCTGAAGATTTAGGCAAGAGATTTTTGAAAGGTGAATTTAATCTAATTGATTTGTATGAACAGATGAAAGCCATGAAAAAAATGGGTTCTATCCGTAAATTAATGGAAATGGTTCCTGGTTTTTCCCAAATTAAAATGCCTAAGGAAGCTCTTGAGGTTCAAGAAGAGAAACTTAAGAAGTGGCGTTTTGTAATGGATTCCATGACTCAGGAAGAACTGGAAGATCCTTCTATTATTGACAGATCTCGGATGGACAGGATTGCCAAAGGTGCTGGTTGTAGTACTCAAGATATTAGAGATTTGATTAAACAGTACAACATGAGCAAGAAAATGAGCAAGATGCTCAAAGGTGGCAAGAACATGGATAAGATAATGAAAAAGTTTGGCGGCGGAAAGATGCCACCAGGCATGGGGATGTAGTAATTAACCCAAAGCAGTTATTTGCCAATCATCCTCTGGAGTATTACTAACCATAAAAATTAATACATCGTCCCACATAAAACCTTCAGCATTTTTATCCTTTAATTCAAACCCTATAAACAAATAATCTCTTTGTGATAGTTCTAAATCATCCAAAGTTGCTAAATCAGGAAACTCTTCCATATATTCATCTTTCTCAAGAATTCTGATTTCATAAGCTTCTAAATAATCTTCAAAAGTATGGTCTCCTCTGACAACATTAGAAAAGTCTCCGCAAACCTCATCTTCAAAATCAGCTACTCTAATCAATTCTTCACCTTCAAAACTATAAACATATTCATAGAGGTAACTCTTGAAAGCCTCACAATCATTGTCAAAAAAACTTTGAATAACATCAAGAGCAAATTCTTTGGCCTGTGCTTTTTCTGTAAGTTTGGGTTTTGTTTCCACTTCATAAGAGCAAGCAGTGAGAGACATCATTAAAACAGATATTAACAGCAGAATTGAGATTATTTTTTTCATGGTAATTAGAAACTAATGAAAACATGTTTAAATATTTTTCTTAAAGAAAATTAAATTATTCAAAACTTCTAAGGCCTTGTTCAATCAAATACTGTTGTTCTAATTGATAAAGAGTTGGTTTTGTTTTGAGATTAGGGACAACAATAAGCGGCTGGAGAGCTTCAAATTTTCCTTGGAGATCATCCTCTGCAACTCCTCTGCCTTGATAGAAACTCTTTAAGACTTCAGCTGGATGAACCAGATTTAATTCATCAGTAAGTTTTTTTGGTTTTGGATTCATCTAATTTTTTTACCAAGGTTTTATTTAAATCTTACGGATTAAATAACTTGAAAGGCAACCAAAACAGCCAGGGTAAGCAAAACAAGAGTAGTTATTTGTTTGGTGTATTTTAATTTGGCAATATGTTTTGAGAAATAAAAAATCAGGATAACTTCTAAGGAAAAGGCGATGAGGATGCCAATGATAACATAGAGATTATCTGCCAAGGGTTTTAACAGAACAGAGGAATAAATAATGGCATCATCAATAGCAGTGATAAAAAAAGCGATGAATCCGGCTGCCAGAGCCTGGAGATTAATGTTGCGTTTGACTTTTTCTTCAAGAACCTGGCACTGTTGTTTGAATTTGGGTTTGAACAAAAGAAGGTTAAAATAGACCAGAATGGCTAAAATAACCAGTAAACCAGCAGAAATGTAGTGGGCATAAGGAATTTTTTTTAACAAACTGGCAAATAAAATTGAAAGAACAAGGACAGTGCCCAAAGAAAAGAAAGTACCAATTAAAAAATTAATTTTGCATGACCTCCTCTTGAATAAAGTGCCTAGGAGGGGGATTTGGACGAGAACATCATCTCCACCAGTGAGAAGTTTGATTAAAAACCCCTGAATTAAGAATATGGACCTCATTTTGTTCTTTTAGAAATATTTGTCATCTATAAAAATCTTTTGTTATCGTCGAAAATGACCGAAAGGTTTATATACTAGTGATTGCAGTGATATATAAATCTAACGTAGTAACTAAAACGGGGTGGATTCTAATAATTATCCAAGGTGAATCAAAATGCGAAAACATATCAAACAATGTCCGGAATGCGGCGGGATTAACTTATTCCGTAATGTAGAACGGGGCGAAGTTATTTGTAAAGATTGTGGTCTGGTTATCGAAGAAAAGATGATCGACTTTGACCAGGAATGGAGAGAATTCGATTCTGATGACGCTGGTAAACGAAGGAGAGCTGGTGCACCATCAACTTACACTCAATTTGACCAAGGTTTAGGTACTGAAGTCGGCCAAAAATCTGATTTGTATAAATTAGGCTCTAAAAAGGACAAAAACAAGTTCTTTAGATTAAGAAAATGGCAGTACAGAATCTCAACTGCTATTGAAAGAAACTTAAAAGTTGCTTTGGCTGAATTAAAAAGAGTCAGTTCATTCTTGAAATTACCAAAATCTGTTGAAGAAGAAGCTGCTAGAATCTACACTTTGGCTGTCCAGCGTGGATTAGTCAGAGGTCGTTCAATGGAATCTGTTGTAGCTGGTGCTTTGTATGCTGCTTGTCGTAGACATGAAGTTCCAAGAACATTAGATGAAATGAGTGAAGCTTCTGGTATTGAAAAGAAGGAAATTGGCAGAACTTACAGGTTTGTAACCCGTGAATTAAGCATTAACATTTTGCCAAGCAATCCAGCTGACTATATTCCAAGATTTGCTTCAGCTTTGAACCTGAGTGCTGAAACTCAGAGTAGAGCAGTTGAAATTTTGGAACAGGCTAGAGAAGCTGAATTAACTTCTGGTAGAGGTCCAACAGGTATTGCCGCTGCTGCTTTGTATGTAAGCTCTTTAATACATGGTGAGAAGAGAACACAAAGAGAAGTAGCTGATGTAGCTGGTGTGACTGAAGTAACCATAAGAAATCGATACAAAGAGTTAATTAAAGAACTTAAATTAACTAAAGAAATCGAAAAAACTAAGAAAAAATAATTTTTTTATTTTTCACTTTCTAAAAAAATGGGTAGAATTGCATTTTTATCAGATATACATGGCAACTTCGAGGCCTTGGAGGCTGTGATAGCGCATGCTGAAACAAAAGGTGTTGATAGGTTTGTTTCTTTCGGTGATTTGATTGGTTATGGTCCTAGTCCTGTAGAATGTTTGGATACAATTCAGAGATTGGATATTGATTCTGTTCTTGGCAACCATGAAAAACTAATGTTAGATCACCGTGCTCTTTACAACCGTGAAAAAAAGAAACCATATGGTTGGGTGACAGATGATGTGGCTCAAACAGTGATGAGATCTCACCTTCTTCTGGTTGACCAGGAAGATTTTTTGGATAATTTACCATACACCCTCTGGAAAGGTGAAGAAAAGGTGGTTGTGACCCACAGTTCTTTGGTTCTACCAACCAATTTTAATTATATAAAAACTGTTAAGGAGGCCGAACAAAATTTTAGGTTGTTTGAAGAAGATGAAGTTTTAGGAATGGGCCACACTCATGTGCCCAAGGTTTGGTCATTAAAAGATGGCCTGACTTATTACACTGTACCAGAGGGTTCGTGTACAATTGATTTAGTAGGGGAAAAACACATTATCAATGCCGGGTCTATTGGCCAGCCTAGAGATGATGACTGGAGAGCCTGCTATGCAATTTATGACAGTGATGCCAAGACAGTTGAATTTTACAGAGTTGAATATGCAATCCAGGAAACAGTCAGAAAAATTGAAAACACCAAATTACCAAATGCAGTCAAAAGAAGTTTGGTTGAAAAGTTAAAAGGTGGGAGAAGGGAGAATGACTCTTAAAGCAATCCTGTCAGATGTTCACAGCGGTCTGGAAGCCTTTACAGTTGTTTTGAAAGATATTAGAAACAGAGGGATTGAGGAGATCATGCATTTAGGAGATTTAGTGGGTTATGGTCCTGATCCTAAAAAGGTTGTGAGATTAGCCCAAAAGTATGGTGTGCGGTCAGTTCTAGGAAATCATGATGCCAATGTCTGCAACAAACATAGAAATCTGTTGAGTGGGTTTAATG
This sequence comes from Nanobdellota archaeon, assembly GCA_042577865.1. GTDB lineage: Archaea > Nanobdellota > Nanobdellia > Woesearchaeales > JAGLXL01 > JBHPDN01. Next base: position 30,572 of record JBHPDN010000009.1, on the reverse strand, counting down.
GTGGTGCTATTCAGTCAGATTCATGGACCAGACAACAATTCCAAGAATCTGGATTAATTTCTCTTTTAAGAAAAATTCCTTTAGTGAAGGAACGGGTGGGTCAAAATGAAATTGATTATTTGAAAAGTATGCCTGTCCAGATTACTGAAGATGGTGTTGTTTATGTCCACGGCTGTCCAGCCAGATTGACAAACGGCAAATTAGGAGACGGACAAATAAGACTGGCTTTAAATGAATATGCAACAGTTACTTATGATGATTTAGTTATGGCTGATGATACTGGTCTGCGGACAGCATTTCAGGAATTAATTGCGATGGGGATTGATATTGGTTTTGTTGGCCATTACCATAGAGCAGAAGGCTATAGATTAGCTAAAGGTTCTAGTATCTTTCATCATGAAGAAATTGAATTTAACCCCGAAGAACCAATTCAATTAGATGAAGACAAATTTATTTATGTTTTTGATCCAGGTTCTGTAGGTCAGCCGCGTGTCAGAAGAGAAGGGATTGATGATTTAAGGGCTGGTTATCTTGTTTTTGATGATGAAGAAAGGACTGTAACTTTTTTTAAAATGGATTATCCAGTGGATGTAACAGCAGCTAAGATAAGAAAAACAGATGGTACTCCAAATATTTACGCCAACTTGATTCAAGGTTATCCTTTGATTCTTGGAAAAAATGATTTGAAAGATTTTTTGAATTGTGATGATTAACTTATTTTATTAATAATTTTCTGGAAGTTTTTTTTAGTCATCTGTTGTTTGTATTCCTGGGCTAGTTTTCTCATCTTGGTTTTGTTGAGTTTTAGTAAATAGGTGATGAACTGGATGAATTGGGTAACATTGTGTGGTTTTTTGGCGATGTGGGTTCTTTCAAAATCGATTAAAGTTACTTTAGGGTATTTGATGATGATGTGTTTGAGAGGGCGGTGCATCTCTTCTTTGTTAATACTAAGCAAGTCTAGGATGAAGCATTGCTCAAAAACATTTTTAATAACTTTTTTGACTTTGGTTTTGGGATTGTTCTTGATAAAATCAATGATAAATTCTCCAGGAATAAATTCATAGGCCAGATAGTTTTTGTTATGGAAAAGAAGTTTGGGTCCGATTTTGGATTTGTTTAATTGTTCAAGCCATTTGATTTCATTTTGGATTCGGCCGATGGCTTCTGAAGAACGTTTTTTGACTTTGATAGCAATTTTCTTTTTTCGGTAATTGGCTGTGAAGATCATGCCTCTTTTGCCGTGGGCAAGGTATTTGATTTCTTTGACTTTTTTATTGAGATGTTTTAAAGTTTGAGTTTTTTTGATCAAGTAGCAATATAGTTCTTCGAAAAGAGGAAGTTTCTGTTTTTCTAAAAGTTTGAACTGGAGAAGATTTTTTTCTAAGATAAAATCGACGATGTTTTTTTGGGTGAAATTAGAGAAAACAATGAGGACGATGCCGTCTTCTTCGAGATAAGTGTTGATTTGATTAAGGAATTTTTCTAGAATTTCAAATCCCTGCTTGCCTCCGTAAAGAGAAGGGTCTTCAATGTTTGGGTCTTGCGGCAGATAAGGTGGATTGAAAATGATGGTGTTGAATCTTTTTTTGGGAATTTTTTTGAAAAGGTCTGAATGGATAAATTTTACTTTCTTGTGTTGAATGTATTTCTTGGCTTCAGGATTGATGTCTACGGCGATGACTGTTTTAACTTCTCTTTTCTTAGCAGCTGTCTCTGCCTGAATACCAGAACCTGTGCCCATGTCAAGGACCAGTCCTTTAGCAAATTGTTTAACATATTTTTTAAGAAGTTCAGAATCTTCCCTTGGTTGATAAATCATTTGAATTCTTCGTCGACTTTTTGAAAGTATTCATGAACTCGGTTAAGAATTGAATTAAGATAAAAGTTTTTTATTTTCTCATTAAAAGTCTCTGAGAGTTCTGAGAATTCAGTTATTCTGTAAGCATTCTGCTGGGATTCGATTAAGTAAAGGTCTTTTAGTCTCTTAAGTTGTCTTCTGATATTGGAACTGGCCACACCAAGGATAGGGAGGTTAAGAGTTTTTCTTTCTTCAATGACTTTATTTTTTATTTCTTCAGAATGGAGCATCTGCTTTTCTTTTTTGGCCTTGAGAAGAACATGCAGGACATCAACAACAACATCCCTGGAATCACCTGGCTGGAGCAGACCAATGCTTAAGCATAATTTGCGAACCAACTCTCTTTCAGAAAACTTGGGTTTTTCATATCTTCTAAGAGTAATTTCCCCCAAGGGGATGTCTTTAGAGATGGTTTGTTTCATCAATGCTTACAATATTTCATTGATATTTAAAGTTTTTCATAAACAATCCAAAGGACTTTTAACATTAATCATGTTTGGAGAAGCCATATGGACATAGATCATAGTTGTCTCTGGGCTGGCATGCCCCAGTAAATTCTGAACAGAATTCAGATCATAGCCATTTTCAATCAGATGAGTTGCAAAGGAATGTCTTAAAGTATGAGGGTGTGCTTTTTTTTCTAAACCAGCTTTCTTAACAGATTTTTTAATTATTTCCTGGACTGTCCTCACAGTAATATGCCCGCACCTTCCCTTAAACAAATAAGAACCATACTCCAAATCAGAAACCAAACTCAACAATTCTTCTTTCAAACTTTGCGCAATAATAAACATTCTGTCCTTCCTGCCTTTGCCCTTTCTCACCCAGCCGTAATTTTTATCCAATTGCAAATCACAAACCTTCAAATGAACTAATTCGCTAACCCTAAGACCAGCTGAATACATCAATTTGATCATTAGTTTGTGTTTCTCATTTCCAATAGAATCCAAAATCTTCAGAACTTCTTCTTTAGTCAAAACCAAAGGCAAACTTTTAGGAATCTTGGAATACTTAATCTTCAAAAACAGCTTTTTATTTAAGATATTTTCAAAAAGAAACTTCAAAGCATTAAGATAAACATTGATTGTATTCCCAGGCGCATCTTTCTCAATAAATTTATCCAAAAACAACCTCACATCTTTTTTAGTTACTTTTCTTGGCTCTTTATGGCAAAATCCAAAGAATTTCCTAACACAACCACAATAAGTTTTGATTGTTTTTCTGCTTAAACCTCTTCTCAAACATTCTCTTTGAATCAAATAATTTACATCCATTTTAGAAAATAAAGGCAAATAAAGTTTAAATACTGTTTGTCAACCTGTCTAGTGCGTCCAGTGCCACTAACCAACAACTACAAAAAACACACTTATGAATTCTCAAAATCATTGAGCTTAACCCCCATATATACAAACTTATCACAACTTCGCATATATACTGTTATCTGTAATTCGAGACGCCTCAAACATTTAAGTTAGAAAATAGGAAATAATATTTTTTCTCCCACCCAATAAGAGAGACGCGCGCAGTTGCTACGCAACAAATAGTCTTCGGCTTCGCCTCAGAATTTTAATAGAAAAATCATCTATTCTTTGCTTTAGTTTTGATTTTTCTCTCTAATTCAGAAAGTCTATCTTCCTTTTCTGGAACAAGAATATCCATCCCTTCTCCGCCGAAACCTCTACCATCATAAGCAATATCAACGGCTACATTTCCTACAATCATGCCTAAATCAAGTTGGTCATAAACACTTATTCCAACTCCTAATGGCTGAACTCTCATTCCCACAATTTCTAATCCACTTGTTCCTCTTTTCTTCATCAAATCTTTAATTGCATTTGTAGTTGCCGCGAAAATTTCTCCCCAACCTTCATACCTTCCTTGAATTGGCCATGCTCCAGATTCTACTGGAACCCAATCTGTTGGAACTCCTGGAGTCTTACTGCCGTATCTTGATTCATTAAACCTATCTCTTGATGGATCTTCAGCAGGTTCAATTTTTCTTACGTCCAAATCGGCAGCCATAGGAACATATGGGAAAAATGAGCAGTTCATATGGTCTTTATGTGGATATTCCCCTTGATATTTAGTAAATCTTACTGAAGCTATTTCATTCCATGGAATATATAATTTAACCCCATTGTCAAGAAATGCTTCGGTGACATCAGCAAGTTGGTCTCTCATTGCTTGAACATAAACATCGGTTACATATCCTTGCTGAGAAATTCCATTTTTTACAGCATCGGGATGATTTGCTTTACCGTTCTTTGCAAAGTTATCTCTATATTTTCTATCTAAAGCAACATAATCTCTAACACCCATAATGGCTCTGGCATTTCTTCCACCAGCTACAGGCATACTTTCTAGTATTTCTTCCTGTTCCCTTCTATCAATTTTTGGTTCTTTGTTAAACATAATCTAAAGAATAAACTCCTTATTTATAAACCTTTTGGTTATTTTACTACTACATAGTTACTATGATAATTGGCGCGCGTCTCTTTAATACATTACCCACCCAAAAAATATTATTTCAAAATACAAAAAATCGGCGTCTCGAACTCTGCGGATTTTCTACGAAAATCCTTGCCACGTTGCACTCTCGGGCTACGCCCTCGGGACAGATAACAGCGATTAAGTTCAATAAAATTTGAGTTCCTTTTCTTTTTAGAAAAAAGAAACAAAAATAGGGGGTTCCTAGTCCTTCGGACATTTTGCCTTTTACTTTGTAAAAGAAATTATTTAATTAGGGCTCTCTCATTATGGATGTAAGTGTTCAACACAACCTTTATTTCTAGGAATATGTTTTGCTAAATATTTTATTGCATTACAAAATTCTGTAATGGTACCTAAAAGATTACCAGTAGCATAATATGCTAAACCAGCACAACCTCCGCCACAATTAGACTTAACTTCACATTTACTACATTCTTCAATATTATCTACATGCCTTTGTCTTATTTTTTGTATCTTTTCAGGAAAATAAACAATTTCTCCATTCTCAAATTTACCGAAAATAAAATCTGGTAATTGAGTTTTACCTGAATAAGCTAAATCACAACCTGAAACATAACCATCTGTTGTTAATTGGGGCATTGGTAAACAAGAACGACAGGCGTAATTACAGGGTTCATCAAAATTCACAGTAAAGAAATTTCCATAATTAACCCCTTTTGATTCAGCATATTTGTAAGCTTCTACAAATTCTTTTACAAACTCATCAAGCCTAACTCCTGTAATTGGGCTATGACAAGAACTGCCATTCTGTTTTACACTTTCAAACATTGGCTCGGCATAAACCCAATGAATACCCAGTGAGTGAAAATAATCAATCATTTCCTTTTGTTTGCCAACATTTTCTGGAGTAATTGTGGCTCTAACTCCAACAAAAGTATTTTCTAAAAGAGTTTCAATATTTCTCTCAATTATTGAAGAGGTTGGCTGACCATTTCTTCTAGGACGATTTTTATTCTGGACTTCAGGTGAGCCATCAAGAGAAATCCATACTTCATCAACATTATCTCTAATCCATTCTGCAGTTTCTTCTGAAAAACAACCATTTGTCTGTAATTCAACAGATAGATTATTGCCTTTTAACTTCTGAGCATATTCTGTAATTGATTTAACTAAATCTATCCTTGTTGTTGGTTCTCCTACTGCATAAAATCTAATTCTGTTATTTCCAGCACCAAACAAATCTTCTCTTTTACCAAAAAAATCATCTAATCCTTTTTTTGCAAATTCTAAATCAATATCTTGATGCTCTGCAACTTTATCACTATCATTAACACAATAAGTACAAGCCAAATTACATCTTGTTGTTACAAAAAACGATATTGTTTTTTTCTTTTCATGTGACATTTTATTTCTCTTTTTTTGCAGTGATGAAATAATAACCAAGAGCATTATAATCAATATAATCATTCTCTCCAGTCATTAATTCGCATTGAATATCTCTGAATCCTGATTCTCTAAGTTGGTCTTGAATTATTGGAACACAAACTTTTAATTCCTCAATCCTAAGAATATCTAAGAATGCTGTTTTCATTTGATCAACTACATCTACAGTTTGTGGATTTGGCATCGCTCTTATTTGAGCAGCTGCATATTCCATAACTTTTTCAACAAATTCTGTTTTATCGGTAGGGTCATAATTTTTATCATATTTGTAATCCGGAAGAAAAACATCAGCGATAATCAGCTTTCCGTCTTGTACCAAATTATCATAAATATTCTTTAATGCTCTTGGTTTATCACTAAAATGATGATAAGTAGCAGTAGCTACAACCAAATCAACTGAATTAGGAGTAAGATATTCTTCTGCTGTTCCTTCAATTACAGAATCTAAAGAACCTGTTTTTTCTGCTGTCATTTCTCTAAAAATCTGTTCTGGTTCTACTGCATGATAACTTTCTACCTTTGAATGTCTTACTAATCTTTCTGCCAATAATCCGGGACCAGAGCCATATTCTAAAACACTAACTGGTTTTTCTTGATCTAATTGAGAAATAACCCTATCAAACCATTCCAAATATAATGGATATTGTTTTACTTGTTCTAGATACTGTTCTCTAATTGTTTCTTTTCCAGTTACAGAATATGCTCTTTGTAGCGCTTCTGCCAATTTTTCAACTGAAGTCCAAATTTGTTCTGAGTTTGTAATAGTCATTTTCTTACTATTTAGTGGTGGTGCAAGATATAGTTAAAACTACTGATTAATCTTCTTTACTAAACGAAATATTTATAAAGAATATTGCAAATAGTTAATAATAATGGTAGAACTAGATGTAAAAGACAAGAAATTAATTTACACTTTGGACTTTGAAGCTCGTATGCCTCTGACTCAACTAGCCAAAAAACTCAATATTTCAAAACAAGTCGCTAAATATCGTTTAGAAAATCTCCAAAAAAGAAACATTATTCAGGGATTTTATGCAGATATTAACGCATCTAAATTGGGTTTAGCAATTTATTTAGTTTATTTTAAGTTTCATCATTTAACACCAGATCTAGAGAAACAATTTATTGACCACATTTCTAAACAAAACCAAGTAGGAGTTAATGTTTCTATAAATGGAAAATGGGATTATTGTATTGGCATCTGGGCAGAAAGTATCATTCACTTCAAAAAATATTATCAAAAAACAATGAAAGATTATGAGAAATATGTTAAAAATAAAACTGTAATGATAGAAACCGATTTTTATTATTTCAAACCAAAACAAATTCTGCAAAAAAAAGAAGATGAACAAATTATCATGACTGGTGAACTAGAACAATATCAATTAGATAATGTTGATGAAAAAATTCTTATTGAATTATCAAAGAATTGCAGGATTTCTCTTGTAGATTTAGGTAAATTAACAAAACTTACACCAAATGGCGTAAAATCCAGAATAAAAAATCTAGAGAAAAATAAAGTTATTTTAGGATATAGAGTAATGATTAATTATCCTCTGCTAAATTTCCTGCATTACAGAGCTTTTCTTCATTTGGAGAATACAACTGAAGAAAAAGAAAAAAAGATAATTCAATTCTTAAAACAAAAAAAAAGTGTTGTTTCAGCGACAAAAACAATCAGTTATTGTGAACTTGAATTTAGGGCAGTTGTTAAAGATGTACATGAATTTTATGTTGTAATGGAAGAATTAAGAAATAATTTTCCTGATTTAATAAAAGATCATGAATCAATACTATACTACAAATTTCATGAAGCATTAAACTACTTCCCTTTTTCTAAATAATGAGAGAGCCCTTTATTCTTGTTCTTGAAGTATCGCTAAAGCTCTTTTTATGGAACGGAACCCCCTAGTCCTTCGGACAGTTACACTCCCTTCGGTCGAATTAATTAAGAACTCAAATTTTACTCTGCGGACGCAGGTTTCCCACACTACGTATGGGAAACGAACTTAACAGGAATTAGGTTTAATAATTTTTAGGGGCTTTAAGAAATAAAAGGGGCTTTGGTTTAAAATGAAGGAGGAGATGTTTTCCACATCAAGACTCTTTTTCCTTTAAATTTTTTAATTCTTTCACCAAGAGTTTCAATACCTATTGATTCTCTTTGAGCATTAATTTGATTAAGACTGCTGGAAGTAAGTTCTCCATAGATAAATTTTTGACCTCCAGCTTCAACAAATTCTTCTTTTTGTAAAATACCTCCTTTAATTGGGTCAAAAGCAGTTATTCCTCCAAAAGGAGTTGCAAAAGTGCCATATCGTTGATGTTTTTTTTCATGTATGTAAAGAATCCTATCAGTTAATGCTGCAATAAATCTTCCTACTTTTTTTCTTTGCGGATGGTTAATAAATTGATTCAGCACATAATTCTGAAATTGAATATCATGATCTGCATGCTGTGCAATTATCCAAATGTTATTCAAATCTTTTTCATCTCCAAGTTCATAAATCGGAAAATGTTGAAGTAATATCTTTAATCTGCCTGAATTATATTCATCAATATTGCTAACTTCCCCACGAACACCTCTTAGACCTCCTTTGAAGAATCCCATCCATAATTTTTCTAAAAACGGCGCTCTTGAAGCTTGATCTGCAAGAGCCATCTTTTCAAGCTCTTCAGAAAATGCATCTTTGTCAAATAGTGCTGCCTTTTTGTATAATAAAACATCAACATGCATTAGCTCCCCTATAATTTTTTCAAATGCTCTAATATCAGTTAAGCTTTCATTTAATAATACCAATACTTTTTTTATTTTTTGTCCTAAATCTATCTCAAGAGACTGATCTAACTGTATCTGTCCTTTTCCGATCTTGCTGGCAGTGTTATTTACCTCATCTATAATCTTGTTAATGTCTCCCCCTCTTGCATCTAATTTCTCTAAGTCAGAATTATAAACTTGAGCTTGTTTCACCAATTCTTTTATTCTTTGAGCATCTTTTTTATCATGTTCTTCTAAAATAGGTTCAACTTCTTCAAGCAATTCCTGAACTTGATTATAAGCTCGAGCCATACGACGTTCAGTTCTTTCTGTTCTTCTCAAAAATGTTTTGATCTTTTCAAGTGATTTTCCTAATTTAGGCAAATTTTTCACAAGTAATGCTTCTTCAGCATGTTTTATAGCAATAAAAAGATGTTTTATTTCATAGAACTCTCTTAAAAGATAATCATATTCTTTTTTTTCTTTTCTTTTTAATGTGTTGAGTGTTTTCCTTATAGGCATATCCTTCATTTAAATTCAATTAATATAATAATTTTGCCTTTTTTTAACCAAAGCCCCTTACTTCTTTTAACAAATAGCTCTTCGAGCTTGAGCCCCTAAAAATAACCCTAAACTTCTTCGAAGTTTTGCCTTGCAGGAGTGAAATTTGAGAAGGTCAACTCACTAACGTTTGTTGTCCATCAAATTTCCTCGCAAGGAAACCTAACAACGTTATGTCGAATAAATCTGGAGTACTTTAAGTAAAAACTAAGAGGGTAATTTCTAAAAACTAAAACGAGATCGCCGTTAATGTATCAAACGCAGTTTCCTTAATCCCGTTACCCGTATTAATCACTGCTACTAAATCATAAGTACTGTTGGTCTCTCTCAATCTTGGAACTATCGCCATACCTGCTGCTCCACTTGGTTCTGCCTCAATTCCAAGCTCCCCAAACATTTGCATTGCAAACAAAATCTCTTGCTCATCTACATGATGAATTCTATCTCCACTATTTCTTGCTGTTGTATTGCCAGTTTCCCTCAAATCTAAAATACTTTCTTGCCATGACTCTGATGTATCACAAATCTTATCAGCAATTGTTTTAGGATCTCCTGAACTCACAGCCATTAAATCTATTGACAATTTCTCCTCTAAAACAACCAATTTGCTATCATCATATAACATTCCTGCACCATATTGAACTACCAATAATGTTTTTGGAATTTCTCCGAATCTTTTTCTAATTTGTTCTGCATATTCTTGTATAACTTGTCTATAAGTTGGTTTGAATCCCTCAGTAATATCTAAAGAATGACTAACATCTAAACCTAATTCTACCATCTTATCTAAACAGGGCGTGTTTCCGCTTTCAAAATCATCAAACCAATACTTTTCTCTAAAATCAACTTGTATTAACCTGCCACTTTTATATTTCTCCATTTCTTCTCTAAATCTTTTTCCATCTGTAAATCTACCCTCGCTATCTGGACCAAGTAATTTAGAATCATAATGCAACGGATAAAAATTAACAACTGTTACTTTCTCTTCCCCTAAAAGATTATTCAATAAATCTGCATAAGCAAAATCAGCAATCCCTGCATTTCCTGTTGAACCTAAATAATAAAGAAAATTATTTGGAAAATGATTTACTAAATAATCTAAACCCATCATCCAGCCATGTTTTGCCTTGTAAGTATCTGTTAGATTTTGACTCTCATCTTTTATTGAGACTTCTTGATCTCCAAATCTAGCAAAAATTACTGGTGTAACTTTGGGTTTGTGTTCTTCCCATTTACTAATCAATTCTTGTCTCGTATTTGTCATTTTCTTACATCATAGTGATAACAAGTGATATTTATTAAAGTTATTTACTCCCTTTGGAGGTAAAGATTAGAAAACTTTAAATACGACAAGAATATTTAGATATTATATGGACACAGAAATATTTAGGGAGTTAGGATTTACGGAGAGAGAATTAAAAGTATATTTAGCATTACTAGAACTAGGCTCAACTACAGTGGGTCCAATTACTACTAAAACAAAACTTCAAGCCGCTAAAGTATATGAAACTCTTGACAAGTTGATTGAGAAAGGTTTAGTTAGTTTTGTAATTGTATCAAAAACCAAACATTTTCAAGCATCAGATCCAAAAGAAATTCTTAATCTGATTGATGAGCGAAAACGAAGATTCAAAGATGTTCTCGGTGAATTGAGATTAAAGCAAAAACATGCTGAATCTAAACAAATAGCAGTAGTACACGAGGGATTCAAATCTTTCAAAGCATTATTCAATAGAATTGAGGATGAACTTAGCAATGGAGATTCTTATTGGGCTTTTGCTTTCAAGAAAGAATATTACACTCCTGCTGCATCCTTATTCTTAAGAAGTTTTCATAAAAAATTAGAAAAGAAAAAGATTCAAGATAGAGTCATAGGCCACCATAGTGTTAAAAAAAGTATTCAAAAAACATTTGAGGGAAACAAAAATATCAAGATAAAATATACAAATAATGATACTCCTTTAGGAGTAATTATAATTAAAAATAAAGTAATTAATCTTATTTGGGGGGAGAGACCAACAGCTATTGAAATAACTTCTGAACAGATACATGAACAATACAAGAAATTCTTCTTAGAATTGTGGAAGACGGCGACCTCTTAGATACTAAACTAGATTCTGTGAATGCTAGGAAATTACCCTACGTACTCCAGATTTACTTTGCTTCGCAATCCCTCCCACTTCGTAGTCGGGAGAACTTAACACAAATTAAGTTCAATCCTAACTTATATAAATCACCTACAATTTCTAATTTCTATGAAAACTGATTTAGTTGTTTCGGGCTATCTAATCCAAGATGGTAAATTGTTATTGATTCATCACAAAAAATTAGACAAGTGGCTGCCTCCTGGAGGGCATATTGATGAAAATGAAACTCCTGATGATTCTTTAGTGAGAGAGTTTAAGGAAGAGGTGGGTCTGGATATTGAATTAGTTGGAGAAAAAATAGATGTTCCTTTGAATAGGGTTTTAGCGGTGCCGTTTTATGTTGAAGTCCATAATGTAGGGGATCATGACCACTGCTGTTTTTTTTACTTGTGTGCTTTGAAGGAAAACCAAGATGTCAATATCAAATTAGATGAAGTTAAAGATTATAAGTGGTTTTCTAAAGAAGAGTTGAATGATGAAAAAATACCTGCAGATGTTAGGGTGCTTAGTTCTAAAGTTTTTGAAATTCTAGAAAAATCTCAAAATTAAGAGTATTAATGTCAGAAAAATTAAGAAGATATTAAGATAAAAAGCTTTTTTGGAAAGTTTATTTTTAGGCCGGTCAGCCAAATCAACTGAAGCCAGACCAATGCCGAAGATGGCAATAACTAAGATAACCATGACTGCCAAATAAGAGAAAACAGTTAATGAAAGGTTATAACCGGCAATAAAACTGGCAATGACATAAGTAAGAAGAACAATAGCTGAAATACCCCCCAAAATCAAACTGGCAATAGAAATGATGTCATTTTTGTGTTTCTTTTTAGTTGGTTTTTTGACTGTTTTTTTCTTTTTAACTGGCTTTTTCTTACCTCTTTTTTTTGCCATAGTCCTAATAAAGTAAGTTTTTTATTTAAATGTTATGCTTAGTTTATTTGTCACTTATTAGTGGTTAATAACCGAAAGGTTTATATATGATTAAATCAGTTTGATTAAAATGGAAATGCCTGATTTAGAAACTGGAGTTAGAAGAATTGTAGATAAAAATGTGGACTTAATGAGAAGTACAGAAAAAGGTGGGATGATGAGTTTTGGTGAAAGTATGTCTTCACGTGATCGTTGGCAAGGGTTACCTTGGGGCAGTTTTAATTTTTACTTCGACAAAGATTCAGGTGAAATTGCATATTTTAGAACAGGTGGTAGTGGAATACTAAAAGAAAATGAAAAAACTGAAAAAAATCTTAACCAAGGCAGATTTAATGTTGCTTATGATTATAAGAATGAAAAGGAAGGAGTTTTTGCAATAACAGTAGAAGACAAGAGCTGTCCTGGGGTTTTGGTCTTAGGACTAACAGCTTTGGCTTATAATAAAAAATATGACTGGGATTTAGGAACTAAAATGACTGAAGAGAGGCTTGATTTGTGATGGGACTAAGAAAGATGACTTATGTGTTAATAGGAGAAACTATTTTGTTTGGAGTTCTAGCTCTGTCTCAAGGTCCTAAGATGGTTGATGGTTGTATAGATTATTTCAATTATCATTTTGGTTCTAAACCTGCAGCTGCAGGAAGAGTTTTGAATGAAGAAAAGAAAGAATCACTTTTAGAAGAAAAGTTAAAAACTTTTTCTGGATTTGAACATGTTGACCAGTATGATAGTTTAATTGTCAAATATACAAGACAGTGGAATAATGAATTTAGTGAAGAAGGAAAAAGATTTGAAAATTACCAACCTTTAGATCCTAATTTAGTCAAGGCCATGGTTTGTGCAGAGAGTGGTTCTCCAGCAGATCGTGAAGGGGCTTTTAGATATGATCCAATGCAAATTGCCAACAAAGGCGACCCAGCATTTCCAGCTTTGTTTAACGGATCAGAAAGCGGTCTGGAAGCTTACGGACAGACAGACCCTGTTTTTGGAAAAAAGAAACAGACACCTAGAGGAAAGGGTTTCTGGAACTACGGAGCTTTGAGCGAAGAAGAAAGGATGGATAAAGATACAAGTATCAGGATAGGTATCAGATGGGCGTTCCATAAAGTTTGGAGTTTTGACAGCAATGGAGAAAGAAGCGGTTTTAAAGGTTGGGATGCGGCTTTACTAGGTTACAACAGTAGAGCATCTTATGTCAAAAAAGTCAGAGGAATATTCAACAGAGGAAAATGAGTCTAGAAAACAAATTTACGGATGAGAATGTTTTGGAGAAAATAGCCAGTTATGACAATCACGAAGATATGGTTAGAGATGGAGATTTTTTACTGCATCAAATGGTTGGTCCATTGATGAAAGTTCAATTGGCATATTATAAAGCCCATAAATCAGACGTACTGGGGGATGCATTTGAAGGTCTAAGAGGAAGTTTTAAGAATTTTACTGGTGTCTTTAATGAACCTGACAAAAAGAAAGTTGTTGATGATTTAATCGGTTCAATGAATAATTTCAATAAAGTTGCTTCTGAATATTTTGATGGATTGAGTGAGGACCAAGCTAGTACAGTGGGTGGTTCTTTATCAAAAATTTATGACACATGGAATTCTTTTTTTGGAATTGAAACTAAATTTAATTTAGGAATGAAGCTTTGGTTTGACCATGAGTTTAGAAAAACAGAACTGGAAAAACAAGGCATCCAATATGATCTTTTCTTTCCACTCGAATTGTCTACTGGCGAGGTTGATTTTGCACCGGTTGTTGATAATTTAGTGGGCAATGCCATGAAATATGCTTTTGTTGGTGATGTGAGAAAAAAATATATTAGGATTGAAGGACATAAGAATGAAAATACTGGAGATTTTGAAGTAACTGTTTATGACAGTGGTGTTGGTGTTCCTAAAGAAAATTTGGAGAAGGTTTTTGAACCTGGCTTTTCAAGCGGCAGTGCAGAAGGACATGGTTTAGGCAAAGGTTTGGGTCTGGCAGAATGTCAAAGAATTGTTGAAGGCTGCGGCGGGAGGATTGAGATTTTGTCTAATCCAGACTATGGTACAGCTTTTAAGTTTACTATTCCAGCTGATAAATATAAATAAAAGAAATTATTTATTTTTTCTTATCTTAGGTATAGCCCAGTAAGCAGAAACAGCTGCGATAATAAGAATTGTCCAGAAAAGCCAGGGTGGGTTTCTACCCAAAGCAAATAGAGTAATATTAGCAATAACAAGTACAATCATGATAATAGATGCAATCTGGGCTAAATCTGGTTTTTTCATATTAAGAAAGAGTTTATTTGAGTTTAAATAATTTTTCCTAACTTTTAAATATTATCTTAGTTTTACTAATTTTATGAAAATCACTCTTTGCGGCAGTATGGTTTTTTTTGATGGAATGTTAGAATGTAAAAGATTGCTTGAAGAACAGGGACATGAAGTCAGGATGCCGCCGACACATGTTGAAGATGATCATGGGAATAAAGTTCCGGTTAAGGAATATCACAAAATCAGGCATGAAAGTGATGCCTCAAAAACATGGGTTTGGGAAGAAAAAGAAAAAGCTATGAGGGATCATTTTGACAAAGTGTCCTGGGCAGACAGTATTTTGGTCCTGAATTATGATAAAAAAAGTGTGAGTGGTTATGTGGGGGCCAATACATTGATAGAAATGGGTCTGGCTCTGCATTTAGGAAAGAAAATATTTCTTTTGAAAGAAATTCCTGAATTGTCCTATAAAGAAGAGATTCTTGGTATGAAACCAGAAATTATTGATGGTGATTTAAAAAAAATTAAATAAAAAAAGAAAAAGTTACCAAGAGATGTCGTCCAAATCTTGATCGAGTTCATCTAGTTCTGATGTGTCCAAGTCTTCTGAAAGGCTGTCGACTTCATTGACGTCTTCAGCAACATCTTCTTCAGCGGTTTGGTCAGACTGGGTTGGTGTCTTTTGAACACCTGTACAGCCAACGATTACCAGGACAATCATCAAGACCAAGATTAAAGCGATAGTTTTTTTTGTCATCTTATTTTCCTCCAATCAGTTCCAGTTTATATATTTTATGAGAAATAAAAAAAATTATTCCTCATCATCGGAACTGTCGTCTTCATCATTGTCATCTGTTTCATCATCATCGCTTGATTCGTCTTCGTCATCATCTTCATCAGCTTCGTCTTCTGATTCATCTTCAGATTCATCTTCATCTTCGGTTTCATTTTCATCCTCGTCTTCAGATTCATTTTCATCTGATTCATCTTCATCAGTTTCTTCTTCGTCTTCTTCTTCGACTTCATTGATGTCTTCAAAACCTTGTTCTTTTAATTCATCAAAGATGTCTTTTAAGATTTCATGAGCGTCTTTCAAAGATTCACGAGCCAATTTCATATGATCCTGGGCTGTTGAAACATCAGCAGCGGTTTGAGCTTCTTCATGGTGCACTTGTGCTTCTGCCATTTTAGCGTCAAAGTCAGCAACAAGACCTTCTACTTTAGTGGTGTCAGCGCCTTTGTCAGCCATTCTTTCCATAACTCTGTCTAATTTGGTTTCCAAATGTGCGCTTTTAACGATGATGCCACCTGTTTTGCTACTGATAACATTAGCAGCCTGCTCTTCAATGGAGTTTTTTACTTTTTCCTGCCATTTGTTTTTGATTTTTTGAGCAAGTTCAGTGACTTCTTCTTGAGTGCTGTTTTCATCAATAGCTTCAACTTCTTCTTCAAGATCTGCAAGCTCTTCTGTGCTTTCTTCAAGATCTTCAAGAGCTGCTTCAGCTTCTTCTTCAGTCAATTCTTCAGCACCTTCAACAGCAGCTTCGGTCTTTTCAACCTGTTCTTCAATAAGATCGAGAGTGTCTCCTAGGAATTCCTGAGCAGCTTCTCTGACTTCTGCTTCTTCCTGAACACATTCGCCTTCACATTCATTAAGCCTTTCCCGGGCTTCTTCAAACTTTTGTTTGGTTTCCCGATACTTTTCCTGAGCAGCGTCAAATGCTTTTTTAGCTTCTTCCAGTTTTTCCTGAGCCTTGCCTTTAGATTCTTTGGTTAAAGCTCTAGCTTTGAATTCCTTGGCTTCTTCGAATTTTCCATAAAATTCATCTTTCTTAAGATTTTCATACTTTTCTTCTCTTTCTTGTTTAGTTTTTTCCAATCTTTCTTTTACTTCTTTATTACCTTTGATTTCAGTATCTTCATCACCAGATGTATCTTTTACTCTCCCGTTGCTTTTGGTTTCAGTATCTTCATCACCAGATGTATCTTCTGAGTCATCTGTATCTTCTACGTCATAATTTCTCCTGTCTTTAGTAGAATCATCATTAACAGCGACTACAGCCGGCATCAAGCCAACAATGAAAATAGCTAACACCAAAAATACCAATAATTTTTTTATTTCCATTTTTGATTCCTCCATGATTATTAACAAAGGAAAGGAAAAAAGAAAAAAAAAGTTTCCGATAGCCCTTTGTTTTTTTGGTTGTCTGGGTACTATATGAACTACTTTATTTATAAACAAACTTATTTTTATTGAAATTTAAAGCTTTATGTGGTGTTTTTATTCTTTTTTGGGCTTGTTTTTATTGTTTAAAACTTTATAGGACTCATTTTGGGCTTATTTTTTTAATTTAAGATAGAAAGGTATAAATAGTTGTTTTGGTGTGAGTTTTAAGATGAAATGGGGGCTTTATTTGTTATTATTAGTATTAATGATTGGTGTAGCTGAAGCTGCAACGATTTATGGCTCTGTCTATGATTTTGGCCTGGAGAAGGTTGAAGAAGGCAAAGTTGTGATTAACACAGAACCTTTGCAGCAAATGGTCTTGGTTAATTCTTCATATTCTTTTGTGGTTGAAGAAGGCGAATATGAACTAATTGGTTATCAGTTGGATAATGGAAAGATTTTGGCAGCGGCTAAAGAGAAAGTAGTGGTTTCTGGTGACGGCAGTTATAATCTGGATTTGATCCTGTTTCCTTCTTTTGAAGAAGAAGAGAATATTTTGAAAGAAACAGCCGAGATTTCAGCTGATTTTGGTGAAGAAAGGAGTTTAAATTTTATTATCTGGTTATTTCTTGGTTTGATGACTGTATTAATTGGTTTGGTTTATCTCTCTTATTTGAAATATAGGAAATACAAATCAATTGTGTTTAAGAAAAAGGGAAAGGCGGATCTGCCAAAAGATCTGCAGGAAATGTTTAATTATATCAAGAAACATAAAAGAGCGACTCAAAAGGAGATTAGAAAAGAATTTCCTCTTTCTGAGGGAAAGGTTTCATTGATGATTTCTGAATTAGAAGAAAAAGGCATGGTGAAGAGAATCAAGAAAGGCAGAGGAAATATTATTGTATTAAAGTAAAAACCTTTATAAACCATAAAAGAATGCTTTGTTAAAGGTGATACCTATGAAAAAAATACTAAGCTTATTAGTTGTTTTAATTCTAGCTAGTTCTTTTGTCTTAGCTCAACAAGGCATTCATGAACCCGGAACAGGATTAGACGACCCTGAACTAAAAGAAGCCGGACAAGGAACTGGGCAAGGTCAGGCAGAACCAACTTTGATTTCAAATCAAGGTGAAGGCAATCAAACCCAAACACAAACACAAGCTGGTGAAGAAACAGGCGAGCAAATCAGAGAAAGGAACAGAGAAAAACTTCAAACTGGTTTGGAAAACGCTTTGACCCAAGTAACCAATGAAAATGCCAGAGAAATGCTTCAGAGAAATTTAGACAGATGGATGGAAAAATACCAGAAAAGAATGGAAAAGATGGAAGGAGTTGAAATAGAAGAAGTTGATGAAGAAACTGGTGAAGCAACCATCAAAGCCCAGGAACCTGTCAAATATTTTGGTTTTATCAAAGGCAAAGCAACCAAGAGATTTGACATGGACAAAGGCGGCAACATCAACGAAAGAGCTCCTTGGTATAGTTTCCTATACAGCGAAGACATAGAAGAATAATTTTTTTTATTTTCTTTTTTAAATAAATTTAATCAACGGATACTTCTATAACCTTCTTTGACCCCACCTTTGGAAAATACAACCTGCCATAACTGGTTCATTTCTGCCCTAAATGCTCCGGCACAACAAAGAAGATAATAATTCCACATCCTATAGAAACGTTGATCATAATAATCTTTTATTTTGTTCCAGTTTTTTGTGAAGTTCTGATGCCAAGCCATCAATGTTTTATCATAATATGAGCCAAAACTATGCCAGTCTTCAAGCCTAAACAAACTTTCTGCTGCTCCAGTGATTTGTTTAGCAGAAGGCAGCATCGAATTTGGAAAAATATATTTTTCAAGCCAGTGCTCTACTGATTTTGTTGATCTATTTCCACCAATAGTATGCAACAGAAAAAGACCACCTTTTTTTAAACGACGATGAACAGTTTTCATTAAGGTTTGATAATTTTTGTATCCAACATGCTCAATCATACCACAGACGAGTACTTTGTCAAAGGTTCCTTTGAAATCCCGGTAATCAGATTTTATGATAGTGACGGGAAGCCCTTGACAAAAATTTCTTGCGTATTTTACCTGTCTTTCAGAGATGGATATCCCTGTAACTTGGCAACCATATCTTTCAGCTGCAAATTTAGCAAACCCTCCCCAGCCGCAGCCTATATCCAGAACTTTATCTTTTGAAGACAGTTTTAGTTTTTTGCAAATAAGGTCAAGTTTTTGTTCCTGTGCTTTGTTAAGGTCATTGGTATTTTTGAAATAACCACAAGTATATTGGTTATAGGGATCAAGAAAAGACTTGTATAAAGCAGGACTAAGATCATAATGTTTTTTAGCTACTTTTTTAGATCTTGTTTTAGATTGTAGATTGATTAATCTGGCTTTTAAATTTGTATATATCAAAGAGATTGGTTTGATTTTCTGATGTAATTTTGATTTAAGAATTCTATGAAAAAATTCATCAAGAGCTTGGCAATTCCACCATCCATCCATGTAGGACTCTCCCAAGGCTAAAGAGCCTCCTGCCATTACCCTGGAATAAAATTGAGGGTGATTTACTTTAATGTCCCAAGGCCTGTTGCCATTGATCTTGACATCAGCACGATCAAGAAGACTTTGAACTGTTTGTTTAATGCCCCTATCACCCATAATTAGGATACAAAGAGCCAATCTTTAAAAAATTTACTGCTTAAACATTAATTAATAAATTTAATAAACAACTTCTAAATAAGTAATTCTAATGAAAGTCAATCCAAGTTTAACACTGGCTATAACTTCTAAAGCCAAACAAATGAAAGCTCAAGGTGATGATGTAATTAGTTTAGCAGCTGGTGAGCCCGACACTTTGGTTCCTGAAATAGTAAAAGAAGCAGCTGTTTTTGCGATTGGTGAAAATTTCAACAAATATACTCCTGCTTCAGGTATTATGGAACTGAAAGAAGCAATTGTCCAGAAGTTCAAACGAGACAATCAGATTGGTTATAATGTTGAGAATATTATGATTTCCAATGGAGGCAAACAGGTTTTATTTAATATCTTATTTTTGTTAGGTGGAGAGGTGATTGTGCCTAAACCTTACTGGCTGACTTATCCTGAACAGATTAAAATGGCCGGAGGCAAAGCTGTTTTTTGTGAAACTGAGAATAATTTGGTAAAGGCCGAGTTGATTGCTGAGAAAATTACTTCAGAAACCAAAGCCATTATTTTGAATTCTCCAAACAATCCAACCGGAGCAGTGATTTCCCGTGAGGAACTGCAGAAAATTGCTGATTTGGCTGTGGAAAAAAAGATTTACATTATTTCAGATGAAGTCTATGAACATTTTGTTTATGATGAAGAGCATGTCAGTATTGCTTCTTTAAATGAAGAGATAAAGAAATTAACAATTACAGTCAATGCCATTTCAAAATCATTTTCTGTGCCGGGCTGGAGAATTGGTTATGGTGCAGGACCGGCTGATTTGATTAAAGAAATGTCTGCAATACAAAGCCACATTACTTCTGGTGCTAATTCAATTGCCCAAAAAGCAGCAGTTAAAGCTTTAGGTTTGGGAAGAAATGAAGAGGTTGTTTCTGAATATAAAGAAAGAAGAGATTTTATGGTTGATTCATTAAATAAAATGGGTTTGGAATGTCGCAGGCCATCGGGTGCGTTTTACTGCTGGGCTAAGATTAATGGTGATTCTTTAGATTTTTGTAATAAATTATTGGAAGAGAAGAAAGTAGCGGTGATTCCTGGCGAACCTTTTGGCATGAAAGATCACATTCGATTGAGTTACGCTGTTTCGATGGAAAAGATTGAAGAAGCCATGAAAAGGATGAGTGAGTTTGTCCAGCATAGGATGGCTTATTGATTCACAATTTCTTTTAATCCATGATATTGGGAATTATAATTATATTTGAAGAAAGGGGTAGTAATCCTTAAATCTGCTTTGTTTTTTCTGACAACAATACTCCCAACATCAATAACACTTCCTGCTTCGGGAATGCCTCTTTCTTTTTTCAAACGCTCAAACAAATCTTCTGAAAGATCAACACAACAATAATATCTTCTTTCATAAAAAATTCTCACAGGCCACGTATTCTCAACCCAATCAGCAATTCTTCTCAAATAACCTCTGGAATTTAAATAATCATCAATAGACTTCTTGTGCATTTGCTCGATGAATTCTCCAACTGTGTCTGTCATTTGAAAATTAAGAATTTATTTTTTGTCTTCAACTTCCTTGAGAAGTTTTTTGATTAACTCATCAACTTTCTTTTCGCCGTGGACTTTATTGTCCCGGGTTCTAACATTGGCTGTTTTGTTTTTCTGTTCATTATCACCAATAACCATGATGTAATTGAATTTGTTTAACTGAGCTTCTCTGATCTTTTTGCCGGTTGATTCAGTTCTGAGGTCCAGTTCAACTCTGAAACCAGCGTCAAAGAACTGCTGTTTGACTTTTTCTGCGTATTTATTGTGCCGGTCTGCAATAGGCAGGATAATAATTTGATTAGGATTAATCCACAAAGGAAAGTTGCCGGCAAAATGTTCAATCAAAACACCAATAAATCTTTCCATGGAACCATAGATTGTTCTGTGAAGCATGACTGGTCTTTTGTCCTGATTGCCTTTTTCATCCATATAAGTTAAATCATATCTGTCAGGAATGGAAAAATCAACTTGAATAGTGGCGCATTGATGGGTTCGGCCAATAGCATCCTTTAAATGAAAATCAATTTTAGGTCCGTAAAAAGCACCATCTCCAGGATTAAGCTGATAATCTAATTTTTTTTCTTTTAAAGTATCTTTCAAGGCTTTCTCAGCTTTATTCCACATAGCATCAGTACCAATACTTTTTTCTGGTCTGGTAGAAAGTTCAATTTCGTAATCCATACCAAAGGTTTTGTAGATAAAATCAGCCAAATCAATCAAAGCTTTGATTTCATCATTAAGTTGTTCTGGCAAGCAGAAAACATGAGCATCGTCTTGGGTAAAGGCCCTGACCCTAAACAAACCAGAGAGAACACCAGAGAGTTCATGACGGTGGACAAGACCAAATTCAGCCATCCTGATAGGGAATTCTTTGTAAGAATGCATAGTATTTTTGTAAATTAAGACCTGTCCAGGACAGTTCATGGGTTTGACAGCATTTTCCTCTTTGTCTATGGTGGTGAAGTACATATTTTCCTTGAAATTGTCCCAATGACCTGACTTTAACCAACATTTTTTACTCAAAATAATTGGAGTTTTGACTTCGACGTAATCTCTCTTTCTGATTTCTTGTCTCATGAACTCTAATAATTTTTTGAAAATATGAAAACCTTTATCATGGAAAAAAGGCATGCCCGGTGCTTCTTCGTGAAATGAGAAGAGATTAAGTTTAGCACCAATCTTTCTGTGGTCGCGTTTTTCAGCTTCTATTAAAAGTTGGAGATACTGCCTGAGTATTTTTTTATCTGGGAAAGAAACCCCATAGATTCTTTGTAGTGAAGTGTTCTCTGATTTGCCGCGCCAATAGGCACTAGAAATTTTAGTTAGTTTGAAGGCCTGTATTTCTTTAGTTGATTTTAAATGAGGTCCACGGCAAAGATCAATAAAATCACCCTGCTGATAAGCAGTGACTGTTTTTTCCCCTGCTTTTTTTAATTCATCTATCAACTCTATCTTAAACTCATTGTCTTTGAATAATTTTTTAGCTTCAGCAATAGTGAGTGTTTTTTTAGTTATCTTAAGATCCTGTTTAGCCAGTTCTTTCATTTTTTCTTCTATTTTCTTAAGGTCTTCCGGCTTAAAAGGGTCTTTTTTATAGAAATCATAGTAAAAACCAGTTTCTATAGTAGGACCAATAGTGGTTTTGACTTTAGGCCAGAGTGCCTTAACTGCCTGAGCCATTAAATGAGCTGAAGAATGCCAAAACTTGTCTTGGTCTTTGAATTTAAAATCCATGTTGTTTGAGAAATGGTTTGAATTTAAAAAGTTTTAGTTTGTATATGTAACTACTTATAGGTGGTTAATAATCGAAAGGTTTATAAAGTAGAAAACCCACTTTAAGTTAAAATGTATCAATCTATCAAAAATGTTGGAAAAGGTATGTATGAAATGGCTGGTAGTTTTTACAGACCAGTAACTGTTTTAGCAGCTACAGCTTTATTTGCTTTGACTGGATGTATTGGTGATCAGATTCAAACCAGAGAGCCAATCCAAGTTGGCGGAGCTCCAATCAAACAGACTGGCAGACCAAGTGTTGATGATATGATGAAAATTGAAATTGCTGGTCAGGGCATCAAAGGAGTTAATGAAGATGACAAGGAAATTGATGGAATCACTAGAAAAGTCAGCGAAGCCTTGGAACAGATGCCAAAGAGTGAATTCTTGAATCCTGACAAGATGTTTGAATTAGATTTGGAATATTTAGACCAAGAAGCAAAGAAATAATTACCAGTTAAAGGTCCATTTAGGATCCTGAGTTTTCTTGATAAGTTTTTGATTATCAGTTTTTTCAATGGCCTTTTTCATAGCGTGAGCAATGTTCTTGATACGGTGGCCATTAATATCGGCATCGTCTTCAAAGTAATGGTAAAGGTCGAGAATCTGGTCAAAGATGTTAACCTGCTTAGTCATATTGGTTTTCTTCATATTTTCATCTTGTAGAACACGATACTCTCTTCTCAGGCTTTGAAGCTCCCTTAATTGTTTAAGAATTCTTTGAACATCATAATCAACTTCAGACAAGAAACCCATGACCGCCCTGAGGTCTAGATTAATATCAAGCTTTTTTTCTGGCAAAGGTTTAAGAATGCCTATTTTTCTCAGTAGATTTGCTATCAGGGCCATAGTTTCCTCTTTTTTGTTTATTAAAGAATATTTTTTTATAAAACTTTCGTTATAGTAAATTATAAAAACCAGCTGTTTTTATTTTAAAAAATGCATTCAGAAAAGTTATTGAAGTGGCTAGAAGAGAAAGAACTGAAGTCTGTGGTGGTGGAAAACTACAAACACTTTGGCAGAATTCTAACAGACTGCCTGTCTGTTTTGGATGAAGATGTATTAATTGTCAGCGATTATGGATTTGAAGGGCACAGAGTGGCTTCAATCATGGCTGGGTGTTATTATCTGGCAGCCAAAGAAAGAGGCTTTAATGTTAAGGTAGTGATGCAGGAACCCAAGGAAAAAAAGCAAGAAGCTGAAGAAGCAGTGGTTAGTTCTTTGAGAGATTTGTCCAAATCAAATGTAATTATCTTGTGTGTTTCTAATTTACTTGGTAAAATCGGCGAGTTGGGAAAGAGTTACAGAAGTTTTTGCAGGAATAATTATCATAAATTTATTTCTTCAACTGGTTTGACCGGTCTTAAAAATGAGCAGTTTAATGATTTGATTAAATCAGTTGATGTTGACTATGCTGCTTTGAGAAAAAACGGTCTGCGAATAAAGAAAATCTTTGACAGTGCTGATAAGATTCAAGTTACAACTGAATCTGGAACTGATTTGATTTTTAATGTTAAGGGCATGGAAGCAATTGCCAATGTTGGTTTATATAATAAAGCAGGTCATGGAGGCAATATTCCTACTGGGGAAGTCTATATTCCTCCTGTTACTGGTGGGGTTGAAGGCCAGGTAGTTATTGACGGCAGTATCCGTTATTATGGAGGTACAGTTATTGTTGACAAGCCAGTGCGCATGAGCATTGCCAATGGACGGGTGGCTAATTTCCAGGGACCTAATGCCCATTTGATTGAAAGGACTTTGGTTGAAGCAGAGAAAAGGGCTAAGTACCCAGAAAGGATTAGATTAATTGGTGAGTTGGGGATTGGAATCAATTCCGGGGCTGCGATAATCGGTTCAACAATTGTTGATGAAAAGACCTTGGGAACAGCACACATTGCGATTGGCTCTAATTACTGGTTTGGCGGCGACATCAAAACTATAATTCACATTGACCAGGTCTTTAAGAATCCAAAAGTTTTTGTTGACGGCAAAGAATTAAAGATTTAATACTACATTCTTGTTCTTTCAACAGCAAGGTCTAAAGCATCAGTGATTTCATCCAAAGGCATGGTGGTTTTTCCTTCTAAATCAACTCCAAGATCTTCTTGGCCGCGATATTGTTCTAACCAAGGCATGTGAAAGAAACCAAATTGGATGGGTGATCTATTTTTAGCTAGATAAGAGAGGGTCCTAAACATGAGATCATTGCAGACATACTTGCCTGGATCATAAGACATTATAGCCCCGATACCAGCAGTGGTTAAGTCTTCAACCACAGAACCAATTTGAAATCCAGTAAGAATGACCGGAATTTCTTCAGGACCTTGAGGGTCAATTATTTCATTAACTGGTTTTCTTCCGTTAGCATCTGGATTTTGAGCATTCATAATATTAACACCTTTGACTTCAACATTTAAATCTTCTCTGCCAGCAGCCAAACCAACGCTAAGAACTAAGTAAGGATCTATTCCTTGAATAGCTTCTGCCAATTGTTTTGCAGCTTGTTCAAAAGCAACAGGCAGAATCAAACCTTTGACTTTATCGTAATCATATTGTTTGCCATCAAAATATTGAACTACATCCATGGTTGGATTGTATCTAGCGCTCCCAAAGGGTTGGAATCCAGTAATAATTATATCTTTCATTTCATTACTCCTCAAAAGAAGTCATTTATATATTTTATGTCATAAATTAAGATTGTAAGCTTTGATGATATTTTGATACATGATTTTTTTAGTGGCGTCTAGATGGAGCTGGTCACAAGCTATCTGAAGGGCTTTAATTGGCAGCAAGATATTGTAATCATATTTCCAGATTTCATATATTTGTTTGTAGTTGCCGTCAATGATTTTTTTGAGGTCGCTGACAAGAATCTTGTCATCAAACCTGAACTCCTTGATTCTCTGGGTGAAGCCAAAAGGATAATCTGAGCCGTAAAGAATTTTGTCTGGTCCTAAAGTGACTAGAGCTGCCTGGACAACTCTTTTGTCAATAACCAGGGCATTATCCATGTAAAGATTGTTGGTTTCCTGCAAAGGTTTGAATTCCTTGACAAAAGGGTCTGACTTGTCTTTGATTGATTTTTCATAATCACCAAGATTAGTAACAAAACCTTTGTGATTCTGGGCAAAATGAGGAATGATAACTTTGATGTTGTATGATTTGTCAATGTACTTGAGGGTTTTGATATCTTCTTCACAAAAACCATGGGAAAGTTCTAGCAGGAGGGAGAGTTTATTTTTCTCTGCAAAATCCAAGAGTCTTTCTGAAACGAGATCTGTGACGAGAACTTCGCTTTTGATTTTGTCCGGACGCATTCTGGGATGGATTTTGATACCATAGAGCTGAACATTTTTTTCCCTAGCAATTTTCATGGTCTCTTCAAGATGATCTACTGGCTGAGAATGCATGAGGCAGAAAATTCCTTTTTTTGATTCGTTGATGATAAGCTGATTATTCCAGAGATCGGGCTTGGCATTTTTGAATGGTAGTGGAAGGGGGAAGCCGATGTATTTGATATCAGGAAAGATCCTAGAGAAAGTATCCGGCCGGATAGAAAGGGTCCGGTTGTTCATAATACCAAATGAGAGAGGATGAGGTTTTTGTTTTTCCGGGTCAATCTCTTCCATAGAAGTGGCTGTATGGACGTGGGCATCAATAACCGGTGCTTCTAACCAAGGTTGAAGTTCTTTCTTTAAGAGGAAATAACTGTTTTTGGTAAACATCGGGATTATGGGAGTGTTGCTCATATTTAAATTTTAACAAAATTTATATAGAAAGAAGAATTGATTTTGTTTATGAAACAAGTAATTCTAGTTAGGGTTGATTTGAAACTGCCAAAAGGCAAAATGGCTGCTCAAGTAGCTCATGCTTCTGTAGAAGCTGTTTTGAACTCTGACAAGAAGAAAGTTTCTGCCTGGCAGAATGAAGGGCAAAAGAAAGTAGTTTTGAAAGTTAAAGATGAAAAAGAACTTCTTGAGTATTGGCATTTAGCTAGGGATGCTGGATTGAAAACAGCCTTGATTACTGATGCTGGTAAGACTGTAATTGCTCCGGGAACCAAAACTTGTTTAGGAATAGGTCCTGATGATGAGGACGAGATTGATTCTGTTACTGGAAAGCTGAAGATGGTTTAGAAAGTTTTATAATGAGATTATATTTTTATTTCTTTACGGGCCTATAGCTCAGCCTGGCTAGAGCACTTGGCTCTTAATTACCGGAGTAACCAAGGGGTCGTGGGTTCGAATCAGATTTTTGCTAAAAATCTGGTAAAAAGCAGGCGACATTCAGTTTTGCTGAAGTCCCCTTGCCAATTGCTAAGCAAGATCTGTCGAAAGTCCCTCTGGGCCCGTTTTTTACCATGCTAGAAAATCTAAAAAAAGAGTTGGAGAGATTAGGAAATAAAAAACAAGCTGAGATTCTACAAGGTTTTTTCAAGACCGGCAAAGGCCAATATGGAAACGGAGATATTTTTATGGGTATTAAAGTTCCTATTCAAAGAAAAGTGGCCAAGAAATACTTGGAAATGGAATTAAAGCACCTGCAGAAGTTGTTGAACAGCAAAATTCACGAATATCGGTTGATTGCTTTGTTTATTCTGATTGATTTGTATAAGAAGGCCAAGAATAAGAAAGAAATTTTTGATTTCTATTTGCAAAATACCAAGAATATCAATAATTGGGATTTAGTTGATTTATCTGCACCAAATATTGTGGGTGATTATCTTTTGGACAGGTCTCGTAGGGTTTTGTACAAATTAGCTAGGTCAAAACATCTTTGGGAGAAAAGGATTGCGATTCTGGCAACTTATGCTTTTATCAAAAAAGGTGAGTTTGAAGACACCTTGAAGATTGCTGAGATTCTTCTTAAGGATAAACATGACTTGATTCACAAATCTGTGGGCTGGATGCTGCGTGAAGTGGGTAAGAGAAGTCAAAAGACCGAGGAAAAGTTTTTGAAGAAATTCTACAAAGAAATGCCTCGGACAATGTTAAGATATTCCATTGAAAGGTTTAGTGAAGAAAAAAGAAAATATTATATGAAAAAATAAAAAAATTATTCTTCTTTAAAGAGATTTTCAAACTCTTGATTGTATTCGTCTTCTGTGAAAACTCCTTTTTTGATGAGTAATTTGATCAAAGCATCAACTTTATCATCAGCATGATTAGCTAATTCTTCAACAGACATTTCACATTCGCACTCTTCCTTGCCACATTCTTCACATTTTTCATCTTGCGGTTCTCCGCCACAGCATTCTTCTCCCATGATTATCCCTCCTAGATTTAATGAAATTTGATTTTTTTATCAAGTATATAAAGTTAACTAAACTTCTTTTCACAGAAATAGAAAGTAATTTGATTATTGCCTATCTTTTTAGTGGTTGATTCTGTTCTGAAGCCTGATTTTTTTAAGAGAACTCTCAAGCTGGCTTCATCATAGTTGTTTTTGACATGAAGATTGTAAAGATGGTTAACTTTTTCCGGCTGGACAATAGTCAGTTTGCCGTTGGTAATAAGAACTCTTTTGATTTCTTTGATAAAATTAGGAACATTGCTAATGTAATTAAAAACAAAGACGGCTGAGACAGAATCAAAACTTTCTGTGTCAAAAGGTAATGGTTCTTCAAGATTGTGAAGAACTTTGTCTGGATTGGGATTTTGATCCAGCATCTCAGGAGAATAATCAACAACAGTGGAGTTAGTGTAAGCTACATTGCCGCTGCCCAAATCAAGATTTTTCTGGCCGGTTCTTTTTGACAATTCGTTTTGAATGGTTTTTCTTAACTCTTTGTTAATTTTTGAATGCCACATAAATGATTCAGCATTCCAGAAAGCTTTGTCGTCTTGAGGCCAGCCTTTGAATTCAGGTATTTGATTTGTGAATTTGATGGCTTTGTTGATGATTTGTTTTTTTCTTTCCGGGTCTTTAGCATATGGATACTCCATCATCAACTCAAAGAAGTTATCTTTCAAGCTCTCTTTTTTAAACTCATCCATATTGTACATATTACTGATTAATCTAGATTTATTTATTAAGTTTTCTTTTAGAAAAACAAGTAACCAACACCTAAACCAGCGGCAGTGAGGAATCCAGTCAAGAACTGACCGCTGATGATAACAGCTAAAAGCACGGCAATTCTTCCTAAGTTCAAGGCAAATTCTCTAAAGACCAGCATTTCAACAATATTCTTTTCAGCTTTGTTGTAAGCCATTGATTCCAAAGGTGTCTGAACAAAGGCGTGGGCAAAACCAGCAAAGATAGTCAAACCAAAGACATAACCAATGGAACTGAAAAGAGTCCTGACTAACCAGCTGATGGAGTAGATAATACCACCTAAAGTTAAGATACTTCCCCGATCATATTTATCACTGAGCCGGCCGACAAGATAAGTGACCATAGCAATGACCGCACTCATGGCTGAACCCAATAAACCAAGATTGGTGTAAGATTTAAGGATAGCAAAAACAAACAAAGGCCAGAGAACACCTTCAGCCATAGTCTGAGCTCCGTAACCAATGTAAGTGAGTGTATTCTTGAGATTGGATTTGGAAAAGATATGTTTGAATTTAATATGATTAGGTTGATGAAAATCTTTGGAAAAGAAAAGGAAAAAAGCTGAAAGGAAGAAAATAACAGCTACAGTAATGAAAAGAAAAGTAAAACCAAAGTTGTCGATGAAAAATCCACCGGCCAAAGGACCAACTAAAACAGCAAGGTAGGCTAAGCTG
Source organism: Nanobdellota archaeon (assembly GCA_042577865.1). GTDB lineage: Archaea > Nanobdellota > Nanobdellia > Woesearchaeales > JAGLXL01 > JBHPDN01. The sequence continues at coordinate 1,288 of JBHPDN010000009.1, read as the reverse complement.
ATGAACTTACTAACATCTCTGCCTCTGTGATCATGGTCACTTTGCTTGATAAATTGAGTATGGAATCCAATCCAGAAAAGCGACTGAGCCATAGAGAAAAACAACGGGACAACATAGAGAGGAATGGGATATTTGTCCAGACCATAGAGCAGGAAATAAAAGATGAGATAAAAGGGCATGGCTGCTAGAATAGTATGTTTGACGCCTATTTTTGAAACTAATCTGGCAGCAATAAGGGTGAATAAACCAAAACAGGCTGAGTAGACAATAAAAAAGGTTAGAGTTTGATTAAGAGTGTAACCCAATTGATCATAAAGATATAAAGGTACAAATAAATTAATCATAGAGAAAGCCAAATATCTCAAAGTGATTGAAATATAAGTTTCAGTTAGCTCTTTTTTTGGTTTCAGCTTGTATAAGTGCAAGCTGTGAAAAATGTCTTTGAAAGGCATTACTACCGATAAATATTTATAGGGTTTTAAAACTTTTGTTTTATATATGGGCCGATGGTTTAGCCTGGTATAACGTCTCGTTGACTAAACCTTTGCGTTTTTCCAAAACACGCAGTGTTTTCAGAATCGAGAAGGTCGCCGGTTCGAATCAGATTTTTGCTAAACATCTGGTAAAAAGCAAACGACATTCAGTCTTCGACTGAAGTCCTCTTGCCAATTGCTAAGCAAGATCTGTCGAAAGTCCGGCTCGGCCCATTGTTTTTCTTAAGAATTATTCAATCAAGCCGGCTTGCCGCCAGTATTTGGAAACTGTTGTTCTTTTGCGGTTTAGAATTCTGGCAGCTTTTGATATAACACCATTGCAAGGCCCAAAAGTTTCATTTATTTCATCTATCGCTTCCTGAGGCAACTGACTTGGTGATTTAGGAGTGATTGCTCCCCTGGAATTAATTTTCAGTTTGTGTTTTTTCCAACAAGTTCTAAATGTTTCTGAGGAACGATCCACTACTCCAGCAGCCTTAAGTTCCCTAGCAGCTTTAGCAGCGTTACCTTGGTAAATTGGGTTAGAGGCAACAATGGCTGATTCTTCTTCTGGTGAAAGAGGGCATGCTTGGGTTCTTTCCAATCCAACTTCATTAATTTCTCCTTTTCTATACAATGACCTAGAAAAAGTAGGATCGATTGATTTAAGTTCTTTTCTGCTCATTCCTTCAAAGAAATCTTGATGTTCCTGATAAAAAGGACGGCAACTATCACCATAATGTCTTCTCCTAGATTCTATTGACAAAGGATCAAAACTTACTGAAGTAATTTTTTTTCTAGGAATCATCCATTGG
>JBHPDN010000008.1:0-44065 GCA_042577865.1 Nanobdellota archaeon | reverse complement strand
TATTAAAATAGTTTAATGTTGCTATTATTTTATTATTATGTTATAACTATAATTTTAATACTTTCGAGTAGTATGAAAATTTTATAATAAAAACTGGCTTTAAGTTAAGATATGCCTAAAGCTGAATGTATATTTGAGGTTTCTTGGGAGATCTGCAACAAAGTAGGAGGGATTTACACAGTCATCAAGAGCAAGGTAGCTAGGATGATGGGGCATTACAAAAATCTGTATCTAGTTGGACCTTATGTGGCTAAAAAAGCAGCAGCTGAGTTCCAGCAAATGCCAGCTCCTGAAAATTTAAAGGGGGTTTTTGAAGAGTTGAAGAAAGAAGGAATTGAATGTTATTATGGTCAGTGGATGGTCAAAGGCAAACCCCAGACAATTTTAATTGATTTTTCTAAATTTATGCAGCACAAAGACGGAATTAAAAGTCATCTATGGGAAAAATTCAAGATAGATTCCTTGGGAAGTGGAGGAGATTTTGACGAACCTTTGGTCTGGAGCTGGGCGGTGGGTAAGTTGTTGGAAAAGGTTTTTTCGGCTTGGAACTGTCCAAAAATGGTGGGTCAGTTTCATGAATGGCTGAGCGGAGGAGCTTTGCTTTACCTAAAAGATAAGGGTGTTAAGATTGCTACAGTCTTTACAACTCACGCGACAATTTTGGGCCGGACCTTGGCTGGTTCTGACCGACCTTTGTATGAAATTTTAGAAAAGATTGACGCGGATGCAGAAGCGCGTAATTATGGAATACAATCAAAACATGGCATGGAGAAAGCTTCTGCTTTAGGAGCACATATTTTTACAACAGTGAGTGATATCACTGGTTTGGAAGCAGAACATATTTTGGGCCGGAAGCCAGACCATCTTTTACCTAATGGTTTGGATTTTGATAAACTGCCTGATTTGGAGGAGATTCCAACTAAACATGGGTTTTACAAGGCGAAGATTAAAGAATTCTTGATGCCTTATTTTTTCCCATATTATTCGTTTGATTTGGACAATACTTTATTTTATTTCATTTCTGGCAGGTATGAGTTTAGGAATAAAGGGCTGGATGTTTTTATCGAGTCTTTGAGCCGATTAAATGAGAAATTAAAAAAAGTGAAAGGATCACCAACCATTGTTTCTTTTATTTTTGTGCCGGCCGATAGCAAGGCCATGAAATTGGAAGTGGTGGAGAGCAAGAGTCTGTTTGAAGATATCCAAGATTCAGTTGATGACCACATGCCTGATTTGAGGAGGAATGTGATTAAGGGTATTGCTGACGGAAAACTTCCTTCTGAGGCTAAAATTTTTGATGAAGATTTTTTGTTTGAAATGAAGAAAGGGATTTTGTCTTTTAAGAAAGAAGGTGTGCCCCCTATTTCAACCCATGAATTGGCCAATCCTAAAAATTTGATTTATGAATCTTTAATAATCCGTGGTTTAGACAACAAAAAAGATGACAAAGTTAAGGTGGTTTTTTATCCAATCTACTTGAGCAGTTCTGATGGTCTGATGGACTTGTCTTATTACCAGGCTGTCTGGGGATGCCACTTAGGTGTTTTTCCATCTTACTATGAACCATGGGGTTATACACCTTTAGAAAGTGCAGCTTATGGAGTGCCTTCTGTGACCACAGATTTAGCTGGTTTTGGTTTGTATGCTGGAAAGCATTTGAAAGACAAACATGGTGGTGCTGAAAATCCAGGTATTTTTATTTTGGGACGGCGGGGCAGGAAATATGAAGATATTGTTAAAGATTTGACAGAAATGATGTTCTGGTATGCAACCTTGCCTAAGAAAGACAGAATTCAAAATAAAATTACGGCTGAACATTTTGCCCCTCAATTAGATTGGAAATATTTGATTAAGCATTATATTGAAGCGCATGACAAGGCTTTGGAGAAGGTGTAAATGGAGTTGCGTAAAGATTATGTTTTGGACAGATGGGTCATAATTTCTCAAGGTAGGAGTAGGAGACCAAAACAGTTTAAAGAAAAAGATATGGTGGCAAAGAAGTTAGATATCTTTGCTGAGGGAAATGAAAAAGTAACTCCCAAGGAAATTGGCCGGGTCTGTGACGGCAAGAAATGGAAGATTAGGTGGTTTGCCAATAAGTTTCCGGCTGTTGATTTGAAAGGTGAGTCTTTGATCAAGACCGACAACAAATATTTTACTTTTTCATCTGCTTATGGAGCGCATGAAGTAATTGTGGAGACGCGGTTAGCGAGCAAGCAACTGTCTGATCTTCCGGCGAGTCACATTAAGCAAATCTTACAGGTTTATGCCAATAGGATTTTAGATTTGAGTGCGAAAGAAGGAATTAAGTATGTTTCTATTTTTAAAAATCACGGAGCTAAGGGAGGAACATCAATTGTACATTCACATTCTCAAGTGATTGCTTATAACAAAGTCCCTTCAGTGGTTTTGGAAGAAGCTGAGGCTTGTACTGGTGGATGCCCTTACTGTGAAATTTTGAATATTGAGAAGAAGTCTCATCGGCGCTGTTTTGAAAATAATAATTTTGTGGCTTTTACACCTTATGCATCCCGTTTTAATTATGAAATCTGGATTTTTCCAAAAGAGCACCTGACTAATATCACTCAGTTTTCCAACCAGCAGTTTATGGATTTGGCTTCTGTTTTGAAGAAGATTTTGGTTAAGTTGAAGAAATTAGGGGCTGATTATAATTTCTTTTTACATTATGCGCCTTCTGGGAAAGATTTGCACTTTCATATTGAGGTTTGCCCTCGTATTGCCACTTGGGGAGGATTTGAACTGGCAACTGGAGCGACCATTAATTCGGTTTCTCCGGAAGAAGCAGCTAAATTTTACAGAAAATGAAGATTAAACATGATTTTGGAGAATTAGTATCTGAGAAAGAAGTTCGTGGTGGCAATTTTATTTTGACAAACAGAATTGGTGGGTTTTATTATTCTTCTTTGAAAACTAAGTATGGTGGCTGGCATATTTTTGAAGGAGAGATGTTCAAGATTTTGGAAGGTTTTCCTGGCAAGAGTGAATATTTAGAGAATAATTTTTATCAAGTTAATCGCAAGGGCTCTGTTTTGGAGGAGTTCTTTTTTCCTTTTGGTGAGAATTCTTTGGTTTATGGTTCGTCTAAGGCTGTGGAGTTTGTTTTGGATGTGCGCAAAGCTTATGACGGCCGAGTTTGGGGACGCAAGTATGAAGTTTCAGTTGAAGACGGTAAGATGGTGATTAAGTTTGTGAAAAGAACTGACAAACGTGAAGATGGGAGTAATGGTGAAAGGGAATTTGAGATGTTTGTTGTGGTGAATGGGGTTGGTTCGATAGTTGGTGAGTGGGATGAGAAAGAATATGAATTGGATAAGAATCGGAAGTCTTTGTCAAAAAGGTCTGTTTACCGGGCGATTAAGTTCAAGCCTGGACGCTATGTGATTTCTGCTGGTTTGGATAAGGAAAGAGTTTTGGCCAGGAATAAATATGTGGTTGAAAATTGGGAGGAGTTGCGGAAGAAGCAACGTGAGTATTTTGGAACTTTTTTGAATGAAGGGTTGGTAGAGTTTTGTTTAGCAACTGGCTTGGATAGTTTGGTCAACTCCTTAGATTCTGGGTCTCTTTTTGCCGGTCTGCCTTGGTTTTTTCAAGAATGGGGCAGGGATGCTGCTATAGCTTCTGGTGCTTTGATTTCTGAAGGTGAAATTGATTTGGCAAAGAAAATTTTGTTTAATTTATTGGAGAAAGTTTCTGACGATGGGTTATTGTTGGCAAATGACGAGAGTAAGTTGGCTTCAGCAGATGCTTTGGGCTGGGTGTTTTTGAGATTTATGGGATTGTTGGATAAGTTGAAGGATGATGAATTGAAATTAGTTAAATCAAAATTAGTTTGGGTGATTGAAAGACTATTAACTTATCACACTAAAGATAAATTGGCTTACAATGGTAAGCTGGAAACTTGGATGGATACTACTGATAGAACTGGTGCTTGTATTGAGATTCAGGCTTTGCGTTTGGCCATGTATAAATTTGCCTTTGAACTGACTCGGGACAGGAAGTATAAGGTTCTTGAGGAAGAGATGCGGAAAGAGGTTCGTGAGAAATTTTGGGATGGTGAGATTTTGGTGGATAGGTTAGGTTCTTTAGAAGCCAGGCCGAATATATTTATTGCTGCTTATGTTTATCCTGAACTGCTTTCTAATCAAGAATGGTCAGATGCTTTTGAACATGTTTTAGAAAGGATTTGGCTGGATTGGGGTTTGGCTACGATTGATGTTAAAAGTTCTAAATTTGTTTCTTCTTATTCAGGCGAGGATAACAAGAGTTATCACAACGGCGATTCATGGTTTTGGGTCAATAATTTGGCTGCTTTAGTAATGCATCGTGTTAATCGAGATAAATTCAAGTCATATATCCATAAGATTCTGGAAGCGTCTAAGAATGAGTTGTTATGGGGTGGTTGTATTGGTGGATGTGCAGAGTTAAGTTCAGCCAATAGTTTACGTTCAGAAGGATGTGTTTTGCAGGCCTGGAGTATGGCTATGTTGATGGAGTTGCTTCTGGAGTTAAAGACTTAGTAATACACATCATGTAGATTTTATTTTCTAAAGTGTTTTGAAAAATAGTGGTTGGTTTTTTATCAAAGATTTCGAAGCCGATTCTTTTGTACAGTTCTTCCTGGCGTCTGCTTTCTGAAGAAAAGACTTCGCCAAAGTATTTGTTGATGCCATTTTCTCGAAGCATGTTTTCGTAATTCGTTAGGAGGTCTAATCCTAGTCTTCGGCTTCGGTAACCTTGGGCTAGGTTGATATGCAGATGAGCTGGAGCATCATGCGGATGTTCGACCATTTCAAACATGGCCTTGGTGGCAGCCCATTTCAGAAATTTTTTTGTGTTTTGATGATTGTTGTATTTTCCATCAATAAAACATCTTTTTAGTGTTTTTGCTATGGTGGTTGGTATGATTTTTGTAGCCATGATACGTTCAAATCTTTTGGTGTTGGTGCATCCTAATAAGTAGCCAACAACTTTACCTTGGTCTTCAACAACCCAAGCATGTTCTGGTTCGTGGTCAAGATAATAATCCGTAATGACACTGGAAAATATTTCTCTATCTGAGAAAACCGGGTCAATTGGTTTACCTTGCAAACCTGTGTCAGCGCATATTTTTCTGACAGCTTGTTTGTCTTGGGATTGGTATTTTCTTATTTTCATTTTTAATAAATTCTGAATAAGTTGTTAATTTTCTTATTTTCATGGTTTCCTTGATGATTTCCAAAGCTCTTTGGTAAGCTTTTTCATCTTTAAGGTCAACCGGATGAATCTGGAATCGGGCAATAGGAAGTTCTTTGATTCTTGAGTAAATATTGTAAAGGAATCTGGTGTAAATATTGAGAACTTTATTGACGGTAAAATCATCGGCACTTAATCCAGTGATTGGTGAGTGGATGGTTCTTCCATTTTTGTAATCTTCAATTCTGTCTACAAAAGTACAGTAATCAAAACCGTGATCTTTGATAGCTTGTTCTGCTTCGGGGCTGACAAAATGTGCCGGGGCGATGAATCCTTGTGGTTGGAGACAGATTTGTTCAAAAAGAAATTTTCCTTCATCAATAGAATCAAAAGCTTCCTGGTAATCTAAATTGATGAACTCACTGGTACCGTGGGAATAAAGACCATCAATTAATTTGTGACTTCGTTTTTTAAGAGGATGGAATAAAGCGTGTTCAAGACCATGATGAACTATTTCATGACCGGCTATAATTTGTTCTCCTAGCCATCTGAGAAATGGTATGTCTTGAATAATAGGATGATTTTCGTTTTCATATCTATGGTTAGGAATAACACAGACTGTAGCTTTGTCTATGCCTGCTTCTTCTAAACTGGCTGAGATTTCTTTGAGTTCTGAATTGTAAACTGGTGAAGCGTCATGTACGACTACGGCTAGGGTTTTTTGTTTCATTCTAGCTTAAATTTGAAGAAATTGTATATAAATCTTTCTAATTTATTTACTTGGAAGTGGTGAAAAGAGAAAGGTTTATAAAAAGGGACTTTTTTCAAGTTAAAATGACAGAACAATTAACCCTTCAAGCAATATTAAAGACTGGCTCTAAAAAATGGAGAATTTCTCATCCCGATTTTAATAGGTTAAAAAATGAAGCCTTGGAAGATCCAGCAGCTTTTGGTTTGGATGAAGTTGTGGTGGTTGATTTTGCTGATCCTGATTGTATTTTGAAAAAAGATCTTTCAGAAAGACATGAAATCATGGATGGATATGAAGGAAAAAAGGTTGTTTTTTTCCATGATAATGTTAATAGATCTGACCCAAATTTCTTGGCAATTGCGGCAGCTTTTTCTGATAGATCGTATGCTGTGATGAGCAACCCAGACCACACCCACATAACTTATTTTGATGATATGTTAGTTACTGAAGATGGTTGTTATTCTCTTTATGTAGCAAAATGGGCTATACCTCCTGTTGAAAGATCAACATGGCATAGTGAAGATGTAAATGATACAAGATTCAGAGGAATAAATAAATTTATTAAAGAATTGCGTGCAGATTGGGACGGCAAATCTCTAGACAGAGCCTTTCTTATTAATGTTGTCGGAAAAGCAAATACTGGAAAAACTACTTTGTTGAAAAATTTGGGTATTACATCACGATCAGAATATTTTGATATGCGTAGATTTGTTTCTGAAGATGATGAAAAAACAACTGATTACATTCTTGACAGGCAACGAGGAGGAATTTTGCTTTTAGATGAAGCAAATCTAGTGACTCCACAAGTGCATGAGTGGTTGAGTCCTCGTTACAGAATCCAGGTTTATGCTTCACATTCAAAAGTTCAGTTTCCGGTTTATAAGGAATTTTGTTTGGAGAAGCCAGGCGAGAAATAAATTAATTCTTTTTTTCTAAAAATGCTTTGACATGTTTCAATCCCTGTGGCTGTGCTTTCTTGCCTAAACTGTAATATGTTTTCTGGGCGGTGGGGCCCCAGGAATAATCACCTTTTTCGAATTCAACTTTTTTTACTTTGAATTCTTCTAAATCACAGCCTTTTTTCAAATGGTAATAAATAACTCTAAGTGTGGCTTTGGGAAAAATAGAATTATAAATCTTACCAATCTGATAACCATAGCCCTGAGGCAAGTAAAAAAGAATTTCCATTATGTTCTGTCTGATGGAACTTTGCGGCGGTCTACCTTTGGGCATTTTATTTTGAAGCAACAACCAAGCTTGAGGTTAATTTAACACAGTCTTTGTTACGAATATTGTCCATAATAAAAGTGCCCAGCTCTTCAGCATGATCCATTTCCAGTTCAGCAATAATATCCCATTCACCAAATAAGACATAAGCATTCTTAATTTCTTGGTGTGCTTTTAATTCTTCTAAAAATTTCTTTTCATCACATTCCTTTAAGGAAACTAAAACAAAAGCTTTCATGTTTTCACCCAAACCTTAAATTAGGAGATTAATTTATATATTTTTTCATTATGGAAAAGATATAATGGAATTTGTGCTCAGTAAAGAAAATATTGAACTGGCTAAAGAGGAAGTTTTGGCTGTAACTCATACTAAGAAGTTTGAGTTAAAAGGCAGTATTCTAACAATAAATAAGAAAATAAAAGGTCTGGAAAAGAGACTGGGTTTGACTAAAGAGATTGATGGTGTTAAGTTATCCAAAAAAGGATTTTTGTCAAGAAGAGCTCATCTGTTACCAGAAGGACATCCGACTTCTTTGCATCCAAAACTGGCCAGGGCTTTAGTTAATTTGACAGGCGCCAAGAAAGGTGATGTGATTTTAGACCCATTCTGTGGTGCAGGCGGAATTTTAATTGAAGCTGGTTTGATCGGCTGCAAAGTAGTTGGTTTTGACATTGACAAGATTATGCTGAAAAGAGCTAAAATAAATTTTGATCATTTGAAAATAAAAAATTACAAACTGGAATTAAAAGATGCCACAACTATCAACAAACATTTTGATTATATTGTAACTGATTTGCCTTATGGTAAAAACAGTAAAGTAAGTGAGAAAGATTTAAACAAACTTTACAGTGATTTTTTTAAAGTTTTGAAGAAAATAAAACCAAAGAAAGCAATTATTGGATTACCTGATTTTGTAAACTATAAAAAATTTAAATTAATAATGAAAAAAGAATTTAGTTGGTATCTGCATAAGAGTCTGACTAAGAAGATTCTCGTTCTTTAATCTCTTCTCTTTCAGCATCCAACAACAGTTTCTTTTCAGTTTTGGCCACAGTTTCCCTGATCTTTTGAACAGCATCTCTATTTGCTGATATAGAATCAATGCCTTGATGCACTAAAAACTCAGCCATTTCTGGTCTAGAACCTGCCTGACCGCAGATAGATGTTTTAACTTTATATTTTTTGCAGGTTTGAATGACTTTAGCCATCTCACCTAAAACACCAGGATGCATTTCATCAAAGCGATCTTGAAGTTTACTGTTGTTTCGATCAATACCAAGAGTCAACTGAGTTAAATCATTGGTGCCAAAGGAAATAAAGTCAATACCTTCTTTGCAAAGGTCTTCAATAATCCAACAGGAAGCAGGAGTTTCAATCATAACACCAAATTCAACATCTTCTTGAGGTTCCAAGCCAACTTCCCTCATGATTTTTTTAGCATCACGAACTTCTTCTGTTCTGATAATAAAAGGAAGCATAACACCAACATTTTTCAAACCTTCTTCATGCAATCTTTTGATAGCAGTAAACTCTGCCTTCAAAATCCTAGGTTCATCCAATAATCTTCGAATAGCATGCCAGCCAATCATAGGATCACTTTCTTTTGGTTCTTTGTCTCCGCCTTTGAGATTTCGATATTCATCAGAACGCATGTCAGAATTTCTAACCCAAACTGGTTTGCCCTTGAAAGCAGTGGCAATCTTGCTGATGTTGTCAACTAACAATTTAATGTAATCTTCATCTTTATTTTCTCTAATGTATTCAGCAGGATGAGTTCCGCCAAGACTAATCATAATTTCTAATCTGACCAAGCCGACACCATCTGGATCTAGCTGAGCAATTTCTTCTGCTTTATCCGGTAAGTCAACAAGAACTTTGATGTCAGTAGCAGTAACAATTTTCCCCCCACAAGCAGCAGCCGGGGCAGGAGCAGGTTTTGGCCTTTCAGCAGCCATAGCGCCTTCATAAACTATACCTTGGGTGGCGTTAACAGTAACAATCTGGCCTTCTTTCAAAACTTTGGTGCCATCTTCAGTGCCGACAATACAAGGAGCACCCATTTCTCTAGAAACAATGGCGGCATGTGAAGTCAAGCCGCCTTCATCAGTAACAATAGCAGCAGCCTTTTGCATAGCAGGAACCATATCTGGATTGGTCATGCCAGTAACCATGATGTCTCCTTTTTCAACTTTGTGTAATTCTGAAGCATCATGAATAATTTTGACAGGTCCAGAAATAACTCCGGCACAAGCAGTTTCACCCTTGACCAAAACCTTGCCGGTTTTTTCTTCGGTAACATTTTTTTCTTCTTTATTTGGTTTGAAAGTAGTTACAGCTCTGGCCTGGACAATGTAAATAGTTCCTTTTTCAATAGCCCATTCTGTGTCCATGGGTTTGCCATAATGTTTTTCGATGTTGCGGCCAATTCTAGCTAACTCTTGAATTTGTTTTTCATTGAGAACTTGCTGCTTTTCTTCTTCAGGTGTTAATTTTTTCTCTGAAGTCTGGCCAGTTTCTGGATCTTTGACAATTTTAATAAATTGTTCCTTAACCTCAATGGTTTTAATCTTGAGAGTTGATTTTTCAACAATGTAAAGGTCTGGATTGACAGCTCCGGAAACAACTGCCTCCCCTAAACCCAAAGCAGCTTCGATAATAATCTCATCTTCCTTGTTGGTGGCGGGGTTAATGGTGAACATAACACCAGAAGAATCTGAGTTAACCATTTTTTGGACAACCACGGCAATGAAAACTTTGTCATGAGGAAAATTGTTTTTAGTTCGGTAATAAATAGCACGGGCGGTAAATAAAGAAGCCCAGCAGCCTCTAACTGCTTCTAATAACTGTTCTCGTCCTTTGATGTTAAGGAAAGTGGCCTGCTGACCAGCAAAAGAAGCTTCAGGCAAGTCTTCAGCAGTGGCAGAAGAACGGACAGCCACCAGTTCTTCTGTATCAGCTTTCATGACATCTTCTACTTTTGATTTTTGATCAACACCCATCAATCCATAAGATTCAGCAATACCATCTTTGATTTCCTTAGGAATAAGTGTGCCTTTGATTAATTCCTGGATTTCCCGGGCAGTTTTCTGCAGTTTTTCTGTCTCTTCAACATCGAGATCTTTTAATTTTGCAAGAATCTTGTCTTGAATTTGAGTTTTTTCAACAAATTCTTTGTATGTGGGGGCAGTAACGACAAAACCAGGAGGAATAGGAAATTTATTATTCCACATCTGACCAAGATTGGCGCCTTTACCACCAGCAATTTCAATACTGTCTTTAGAAAGTTCCTTAAACCAAGCAACATAAGTCATGAACATCACCTACTTTTTATTTTTACTTTATAAAGAAACATTTATATATAAATTTATGTTTAGAAGGGGTATAAAGAGGTGATATTCATGGCAAAAGCAGAATCTGAATGGGTTAAGACAGGTCATTACGCTTTCTTTATCGGAGCTATAATAGCAGTTATTGCAGGTTTATTTGCAGGTTTGATTCCTAATGTCTATGTAATAACTTTGCTAGTTGTTTTAGGTCTGATTGTGGGCTTGCTTAATATTACAGCCAAAGAAACAACCCCATTCTTAGTAGCATGTATTGCTTTGATGCTGGCAGGTATTGTTAATCTGGAAATTATCCCTTATGTGGGTATATTTTTGAGAGCTATTCTAACCAACATTGTTGTATTTGTAGTACCAGCAGCAATTATTGTCGGTTTGAAAACAATCTATTCCCTGGCACAGAGTAAATAATTAGATTTTTTTTCTTTTTTTCTTTTTCACAATGTTTTTAAACTAGAAGACATTACTCTTTTTGTAGGATGAAAAAAGAAATAAAATGTCCTGCCTGCGGTCGTTCTTTTATCTGTGCTGTTTCTTGGGGCGTGTCAGCTGCTTTTTGTCCTTATTGTACAGCCAAGATAAAATCCCACTAATGATTACATTTTTAAATTGAGGGATTATTCTATAGAAAATGAATCCAATTTTGTGGTTAATTATTTTGACTTTAATGCCTTTTTTAGAACTAAGGGCTTCTATCCCTTATGGGATTTTCCAGGCTGAACTGCCTTGGATTTGGGTTTTTGTAATTTGTGTGGTGGTTAATATTCTTTTGGCACCAATAGTTTTCTTTTTTTACAAATATTTGATTCATATTTTTTTGAAAGTTAAAGTTATTGACAGATGTTATAAGAAAGTGGTATTGAGGACACAGAAAAAAATCAACCCTTTTATTGAACGATGGGGCATCTTGGGACTGGCCTTGTTTATTGGGGTGCCTTTGCCTGGCAGCGGAGTTTATACCGGGGCATTGGGAGCTTATCTTTTAGGTTTTAAGTTTCGACATTTTATGATTGCCTCTATACTTGGAGTTTTGATTGCCGGGACTGTGGTGACAATTGTGTCTTTGACAGGTTATGGGGCATGGGTGTTTTTGAAATGAATAAATTAGAAATTAAAAGACAGCTTTGGCATTTATTGGGCGGCTTGGGTTTGGTGGCTTTGATATATTTTGATTTGGTTAATTTTTGGTATTTACTGATTGGTTTTTTTGGTGTGGCTGTTTTGTTTATTGTTTATCAAAAGTTTTGGAAAATTCCTGTTTTACGTTTTTTTATTGAAAATTTGGAGAGGAAAAATAATTTGGAGAAATATCCTGGTATGGGTTCTCTTTTATTTTTGTTATCTGCTGTAATTGTGGTGGGTCTTTTTCCAAAAGAGATTGCCATGGCTGGTTTAGTGATTTTGGCTTTTGGCGATTCAATCCCTGTTTTGTTTGGTGGTTATGGTCGGATACAGTACTTTCACAATAAGAAAAAAACCTGGGAAGGCATTTTGATGGGGATTGTTTTAAGTGCTTTGGCGGCTAGGTTGTTTGTGGCCTGGTATGAAGCCTGGATAGCAGCTGCGGTGGTAATGTTAATAGAAGGGTTTGATTTGAAGATCTTTGGCTGGAAACTGGATGACAATCTGATGATTCCTATTTTAGCTGGGTTGATAATTTATTTATTGAGAATAATAATATAAGAAAAATAAAAAAATTATTTTTTCTTGTCGTCTTTTCTGAAGTAGTCCACAATTCTGTTAAGGGAGCTTGCTACATAAGCAGTCCAGGTTGGTTTTCTGCCCTGACCAAAGTCAGCACTTCCTTCCAAAGTGATTGGACCAGCATCAGCGCCCACTGTAATGTTGTAGATATGTTCAGCAACCTGTCCAGGCATTTCAACTCTGGTAAATCCACCACCAGCACTGACATTGACATCTTTGCCGAAAAGTTCATCACTTCTGACATAAGCTTCTCCTGAGTAAGCAACAGTCCCATCTTTCTTGTGAGTGGCTCTGACTCTGGCAATAGCTTTCTGTCCGTAACAGTATAAAGGAGCTAATCTGAAATCAGCAATATTACTGACAACACTTGGGTCGTTGATGCCGTTGTCTGCTAGTGTCATCAAACCTTTGACAGCTCCACTACCTAAACGGTCGCCAATAGTAACAGTGGCATCAACAACATAGTTTCCGTCAAAGTCTGTCTGACCCCACAATCTGAATCCAACACCTTCACCTTTTTTTGGTCCGTAGTGGGAGACACAGGCATTGACTTTACCTTTACCTTCTTCACTAACCTGTCCACCTAAAGCAGCCATAATTCTTGGTCCTTCTAAATCCAACCAGCCAGTACCTTGAAGATGACTAACTCCATCTTTGAGGAAATAGCTGATTTTGACATTGGAATTTTCAGTAGGATTTGTGCCAGCATAAATTTGGAACAATCTGCTGTCTGAACCAGTGTTTCTTTCCAAAGAAAAACCTGCTTGGATGACATCAGCGATGGTTCCGTTAAATTCTGCACCCAACCCATAACTGCCAGCATTGTCAACAGTACCAAACATTCCCAGTTTACCACTGACTACATCAGCTAAAGAAACTTTGTGCCGGCCACCAACTCTCCAGCCCTCATAACCACCATCAGTTATAGTGTGGTCTGCTCTGAATAGGTCATCTCCGACTTCTATTCTTTGAGTGTGTGAATCTGATCCAGCAGAGTCAACAAAACTAAAGTTTTCTAAAGCAACATCTAAAGAAGCTGGTGTTACTTTTTTGGCAGCTGGAGTAGGTTCTGATTTTGGTTTAACATTAACATCTTGAGCATTAGCTACATTCATTGGAGCGAATGTAAAGTAAGCAGCAGCCACTAATGGAGCAACTGCATATTTGATTTTTTCTATGATTTTCATTTTTATTTACCTCTTTATTTTTCCCAAGGGGCAATGTGCTTGTCGAAGACATTGTCTATTTTGGGTAGTTTGATGACTACTTCACCGAGTTTAATTTCATGAAAACCGCTTTCAACGGCTTTTTTGATTTCTTTCATAATGTCTTGTTCTTCCATTTCGATTCCAAGGATATGTTTGAGTTTCATGTTTATCACCTCTTAGGTTAATCACTTTTGAGTAGTTATTTGGTGTATGAAGATATATTTAAATATTACCTACCCCTAAGGGGGGAGTAATGATAGAGAAATTAGAAGAAATAGGCTTAACTAAGTCAGAAATCAAGGTTTATCTAGCTTTATTAGAATTAGGGAGTTCAACAACCGGTCCAATAGTTGAGAAATCAGGGGCTTCTTCTTCAAAGATTTATGAGGTTCTTGAGAAGTTAATTGAGAAGGGTTTGGTGAGTTATATTGTTGAATCTGGGGTCAAACATTTTGAAGCTGCTGATCCTAAAAGAATTATGGATTATATGAATGAGAAAGAAAGAAGGCTGAAAGAACAGAAAGATGAAGTCAAGAAAATCCTGCCTGAACTTAAACTGAAGCAAACTTTATCTAAGTATAAATCCGAAGCAACAGTCTACAAGGGGATAAAAGGTGTGGAAACAGCTTATTATTCTGCTTTGGATGCTATGAAACCTGGCCAGACAGTTTTGGTTATGGGGGCACCTTCCAGATCTGAAACATTAAACAGATTTTTTGTGAAATATACTAAAGAACTTGCCCGAAGAAAGTTAAAGATCAAGTTAATCTATAACGAAGAAGCAAGAGGCGAACCACAGACATCTAAAGAAAGTATGCCAACTGGGGAAGTCAAATATACACCAGAAATAACTCCATCAGAAACAGCAGTCTACCCAGATAGGGTGATTATCTTTCCAGAAGCTAAAGATATTATTTTGGTGGAAATCAAAAATAAAGAGATTGTAGAATCTTTTAGAGTTCAGTTTGAGAAATGGTGGGAGCAAGACACCACAATTACTAAAGGGATGGATGCTCTGAAGACTGCCCTTCATGGTTTGATTAATCAACTATCACCAAATGAGAACTATGATGTTTTAGGAGCGGCTTTAGGGCCAAAAGGTTATGAACAAAAATATTCTGATTTTTTTGAAAAGTTTCATCAAGCGAGATTTAAGAAAGGTATTCCAGCAAGATTACTTTTCCAGCAAGGAAGCAAAGAAGTAATTGACAAATATAGAAAAAGTTTGTACCAAGAAAATGCTAAGGTTAAATTTTTACCCTATAAAACTGAATCACCAGTAGCAATTTTTCCTTCAAAAGAAAAAACCCTTCTTTTGGTTCAGGAAAAAGAACCTACCATTATTACTATCAACAATAAAGAAGTAGCTAAATCTTTTCAAAAATATTTTGAAACTGTCTGGGATCAGGATGTTAATGTTTACAAAGGTTTTGAAGCGGTGACAGATAAATTTACATCTATGCTTGACCTGTATAAAGAAGGAGAAGAGTACCATGTTCTAGGTGCAACCTATGGAATGGGTGGTCAAAAACTCAAAGATTGGTTTATGGGTTATTCTGAGAAGAGGATGAAGAAAAAAGTGGCGGCAAAGTTCTTAATTGCTCCTGAAGACCATAAACAAATCATTTATGAATTTACCCACACAGGCGACCCTGAAATGAAATACTCTAAAGTAAAAGATTTGCCCCCTGATTTTTCAACACCAATGCAGATTAATTTGTACAAGGGAAACCGGGTTCTGATGTTTTTATGGGGAAAAGAAATGATGTGTTTTGAAGTTGAATCAGAAATTCTTTACAATAATTTCAAGTCTTATTTTGATGCGTTATGGAAACAGGATGTTAGGGTTTTCAAGGGTTTTGAAGGAGTAACAAAAAGATTTAACTCCATTATACTTGATGAATTAGAAGAAGGAGATGAATATTATGTCTTGGGTTCAGCTTTGCCTGCTCAAGAATCAAAACTTGAAAGTTTTTTTATGGATTTCCATCGGAAAAGAGTTCCTAAAAAAATCAAAGTAAAATTACTTTCAATTCCAGAGTCTTATGATATTGTCCATAGAGAATTTTCACAAACAGGAGATCCAGAGATGAAATATGCAAAGTTAAAAAGACTACCTCCTGAGTTTAAATCCCCATTTCAAATCACACTTTATGGTAAAAATAAAGTTTCAATGATTGACTGGACTACTTATATGGATTTTGAAATAGAATCTGAAACTCTTTACAACAACTTTAAAACTTATTTTGACTCTTTGTGGGAACAAGATGTAACTACAACAAAAGGTTTGGATGGTGCAAAGAATATCTTTAACAAAATGCTTGATGAATTAGAAGAAGGGGACGAATATTATGTGATGGGTGCTTCTTGGATGGGGCAAACAAAAGAAATGCAAGGATTTTTTAGAGATTTTCACAAAAGAAGGCAGGAGAAAGCTGTTAAATCCAAATTTTTATTTGTTTCTGGAGCTGAAAGACTAGTTGAAGAAAATAGTGATCTTTACAAAAAATTATCTGAAGTTAAGTTTTTGCCGCCAGGAGTTTATGAAGGTATTCAATTTAATCTTTACAAAAACAAAGTTTTGTTGTTTGTTTGGAGAGAAAAAGAACCAGTTGTTTTTACCATTGAGGACAAAACAACATACAATACATTCAAATCATATTTTGATTCTTTATGGGAGCAAAATGTCAGAGCTTATCAGGGACTGGAATCAATCAAGAATCTTTTCAAAGAAACACTTAACTTTGGAGATTATGATGTTTTTGCTGAAGGTATGAAAATTGTTGATGTTTTGGGAGAAGATTTTTTTGTCTGGTGGCAGGGTGAAAAGAAAAAGAGAGGTATCAAATCAAAGGGAATTATGGGGGAAAGGTACAAAAAAGCCATTACAGTAACCAAATCAATTACTCAGTTTAGATTTATTCCTGGCTACGAAGCCCCAGGTATAACTTTCATTTTTAAGGACAAGGTTGTCAATATGATTCTTTCCAAAAAAAATCCTACTGCTTTCCTAATAGAAAATAAAGAAGTGGCAGACAACCAAAGAATTTATTTTAATTTGTTATGGAGACAAGATACGATGACTTACAAAGGAAATGATGGATTTAAATCTTGTTATGAAAGAATATTTAATGAGCTTAAGAAGGGCGACATTCTTTATGTCCTAGGTGCGCCAAGGGAAGCCAATGAAAAGTTTGAAGATTTTTTATTGAATTGGCATGAAAAAAGAGAAGAAAAAGGAATCAATCTAAAAATTCTCTACAATCATGATGCAAAGGAATTTGGTAGAAAAAGGACGAAAATGAAATTAGCAGAAGTAAAATATATGAAAGAAGAATTAGAAACTCCTGCTTGGATCGTGATTTTCAATGATTTTGTGGTGACTATCAATGTTCATGGAGAGCCGACCTGTTTTTTGATTGAAGACAAAAATTCGGCAGAATCTTACAAAAAGTATTTTGAGATTTTGTGGAAACAAGCTAAGAATTAATGTTTGAGAATCTTGACTTTCTGAATGCCTTGTTTGGTGACTTGGTCAATGACTAAAGTGACTTTCTTTAATTTGATCTTTTCACCTTTTTTAGGAATTCTTTTGAGTTTGTGTTCAATAAATCCAGCCAGAGTGTCAAAATGAGCTTCTTTAAGGCCAAGATGAAGTTCTTTGTTGATCTCTTCAACAGAAGCCCGGGCGTCAACCCTGATAAGTTTTTTATTGACTTTTTTGATATGAACACTTTTTCTTAAACTCTTGTCAAAGATGTCTCCAACAATCTCTTCAAGGATATCTTCAATCGTAACTAATCCAGAAACATTGGCGTGTTCATTGACGACAATGGCCATGGTCATTTTTTTCTTTTCAAACTCTGAAAGCAAGTCGTCAATCTCCTTGGATTCAGGAACAAAGAAAGTTTTTCTGGCAAGGTTTTTAACTTTGGTGTCTAATTTTTTGTTTTTAGCATATTTGAGAACATCGTCAACATCCAAGATGCCAATGACTTTGTCTCTGGTTTTGGAGTAAATAGGAAATCTGGAGTAAGGGGACTTAACAACAAAATTAAGAACATCTTTTAATTTTGACTGGCTGTCAACCATAGCTATCTGAGATTTTCTGGTCATGATTTCAGTAACTTTAGTATCTTCAAATTCAATGACATTGTGCATCATCTCAGCAGCTTCTTGACTTAAGATACCCTCTGCCTGACCCATGGTGACAATAGTCTTGATTTCTTCTTCAGAGATTTCTTTTTCTTTTTTTGACCCTAAGATAAATGAAGTAACCCTGGTAACTAATTCAAAAACAATGACAACAGGAAGAAGCAAATAATAGAGCCATTCAATAGGTCTGGCCACCAATAATGAAATTCTTTGGGCATTTTGAGTGGCCAAAGTCTTGGGGGTAATTTCTCCAAAAACTAAAATCAGAAAAGTCATAACTCCTGTGGCTATGCCCAACCCTTTGGAACCAAATAAATCTGTAAAAACAACAGTAGCTAAGGAAGCGGCTCCAATGTTGACTAAATTATTGCCGATAAGAATAGTGATGATTAATTCTTTTGGTTTTTGTTTGATTCGATGCAAAACATGAGCGCCTCTCTTTTTTTGTTTAACTAAGGCATTGACTTTAGCCATGGTTAAAGACATCAAAGCGGTTTCAATGCCTGAAAAAAAAGCTGAGAAGAATAATAGGACAACTAAGATAATAATTTGAGTTTGCGACATATTTAACCTCTTTTTTTAGTTATTGAATAAACTGAATTATATAAAATTAACTAAAAAAGAAAATAAAAAAATTAAAGAAATAAAGGTATAAAGACAATAGCGACAATGCTCATCAATTTCAACAAGATGTTGATAGATGGTCCTGAGGTGTCTTTGAAAGGATCACCAACAGTATCTCCAACAACAGCTGCTTTGTGAGCTTCACTACCTTTACCACCAAAGTTGCCTTTTTCTATGAACTTTTTGGCATTGTCCCAAGCTCCGCCTGAATTAGCCATTAAAATAGCCAAGAGGAACCCTGAAGCAATAGCACCAGCTAACATACCACCAAGAACATCAACACCCCAGAGTCCGACTAGAATCGGAACAATGATGGCCATAAGTCCTGGTAAAATCATATGATAGATAGCCCCTTTAGTAGCAATAGAGACACATTTGTCGTAATCAGGTTTGCCTTTACCTTTCAAGATCTTTTTAGTTCTGAACTGGCGTCTGACCTCTTCAATCATCTTAAAGGCAGCCTTACCAACAGCTTTCATGGTCAGAGCGCTGAATAAGAAAGGTAGAAGAGCGCCAATAAACAATCCAATGAAAACATTGGTGTTCAATAAGTCAATAGCTGCCAGACTGGTGGTTTCTGAATAAGTTGAAAAGAAAGCCAAAGCAGTTAAAGCAGCACTGCCAATGGCAAAACCCTTGCCCATAGCAGCAGTAGTGTTGCCTAATGAATCTAAGGCATCTGTTCTCTTTCTGACTTGTTTTGGCAGACCAGCCATTTCAGCAATGCCTCCAGCATTATCAGCAACTGGTCCGTAGGCATCAACAGCTAGGGTGATACCTAAGGTTGAAAGCATACCCACGGCAGCGATAGCAATACCAAACAATCCAGCAAAATGATAACTGACAAAGATGGCAGCACTAATAACTAAAACTGGGATTAAAGTACTTTCCATACCAACAGCTAATCCTTGAATAAGATTAGTGCCGGCACCGGTTTTAGATGCTTCAGCAATGCTTCTGGTTGGCCTGTATTGATCTGCAGTAAAGTATTCAGTTGAATAACCAATCACAATACCAGCAACTAGACCAGCTAAAACAGCCCAGAAAGCATCAAAGGAACCAAGGAAATATTTGGTCATAATCAGAGCAGCTATGGCAACTAATAAAGCAGCAACCCAAGTACCTACTCTTAAACCCATGTGCAGTCCTTTTTCTGTTTTACTTTTAACAAAGAAAGTACCAATAATGGAAGCAAGGATACCAGCTCCAGCAATGGAAACCGGCAAGAGAACACCACTAGTTCCAAACATAAGAGCACCTAAGGCAACTGCAGCTAAAATTGAACCAACATATGATTCAAACAAATCTGCACTCATACCAGCAACGTCTCCAACATTGTCACCGACATTATCAGCAATAGTAGCAGGATTTCTTGGATCATCTTCAGGAATACCAGCTTCAACTTTTCCTACTAAATCTGCACCAACATCAGCAGCTTTAGTGTAAATTCCACCACCAACTCTAGCAAACAAAGCAATGGATGAAGCTCCTAAAGAGAAACCAAAGATTAATCTTGGTTCACGGAAAACTAAAAGTAAGATAAGAATGCCTAAAAGGCCGAC
This sequence comes from Nanobdellota archaeon, assembly GCA_042577865.1. Taxonomy (GTDB): domain Archaea; phylum Nanobdellota; class Nanobdellia; order Woesearchaeales; family JAGLXL01; genus JBHPDN01. The sequence goes on along the minus strand of JBHPDN010000008.1, from coordinate 24,299 downwards.
ACTGACAACACACAAACCAGTAACTGCACCGCTGTTGAAAGCAACCTTAAAGGCCTGGCCCAATTTTGTTCTGGCAGCCTGAGCAGTTTTGACATTGGCTCTGGTGGCAATTCTCATGCCAATATTACCAGCAAAAGCTGAAAGCAAAGCACCAGCAACAAAGGTGATAGCTCCAAAGAGACCCTCATGTCTTGGTGTGGCCGGGTCATTTAAAGTAAAAAATAATAAAATGACCATAGCAATCATAAATATGATTAGAAATTTATATTCTGTCTTGAGAAAAGACATAGCTCCCTGACGGATATAAGAAGAAATTTCATTCATCCTTGGTGTGCCATCAGGCGCGTTTTTAAGTTTAATAAACAAATAGACTGTAAATAATAGTCCGATAATAGTTGCTGCAATAATTGCCCAAATTATCATTGTACCACCCTCCATGTTTGATTTGATTAAATATTTGAAAATGATTTATAAGGTTTTTGTTTGTTGAGAATAATATGGTTAAAAAGTTGGTTTTAAAGAACTATTTTCTTTTTTAAGGGCTGAAAAAGCATATTTCCTAACATCAACAAAACGATATAATTTTCCCAAACCAAATTTACTTAAACAACCGTGAATGACTGGTGCTGGATAAAGAACAACATTGCTGTCCATAACCATTTCTTTATTATTAACCCATACTGGAATTGGTTCTCCACCTGACCAACCCATAATTTTAGCCCGGTCGTCCAGTCTTTCATTACCTCCTGGTCTTAATTCATCAGCAATGAATTTATCCACTCTTTTAACCCAAGGGAGATCATTGACATAATTATAATCATATTTTCTTTTTAGTTTTTCCACTAATTCATCAACTCTTCGATCCGCTCTTCTTTTTTCTTTTTCACTAGTTTGGGGATTCTCAAGCTGATCTATAGCTGATCTTAATTCATCATATTCTCTTGGCTCTGCCCTAACGATGGTCTGTAACGCTTCGGCAATATCAACCATGTAAACTTTTCTAAATCCCATTACCTCATCAAATTTACCAGATTCTATATCTCTCAACAATTCGTTTGCTATTCTAGTACTATTTTCTTTATCAAATCCAGGCAAACTTCTATCAGAATCCACTTCACCAAACTGATTTTTACCTCGACTTAAATGAATGCAAAGATATTCTGCCAAACCTTGATAAAAGTCGGGGTGAGTCAATCCATAATCTTTGTTTTCTGAAGCATAATGGTATAAAATTCCTGCCATGGCAGATACCATAATCATATAATCTGAAAAATAATTTATCCTGATCAAATTCATTTCTTCACCAGGTGACTGATTTGTAACAACAACCCCTCCAACTAAATCTTCTGGTGTTTGGCCCCTTCTTCTAACTCTTTTAATTCCCGTAACTTTGGGTGAAGAGTATCTATCGTTAATTGGAGAAATAAAAGCTCTTTCAAGCACTCTAATGAAAGGTGTTAATGATTTTAAATCAGTTTCATCTTCTTGTGATACGTTGAAACTGCCTGGTTTGGCAGCGGCTCTCATAATTCTCTGCCTGACACCAACATAAAATTTGTAATTATGATATCGATTAGTTTCAAGAGCCTGATGGCCTTCAATATTATGTCTGTTGGCATAGTCGACAGCGAATTGACCAAGTTCTTGATGAATGGCCGATAAAATCTCAAATAATTCCCAGTTGCTTGGAGCTATTGTAATAGTATCACTATTTTGCGGACCACTACACCAATTGTAAATTTGACCAAGACTTCTTGAGTTACCATTGGCAGTGTCAAGACTATGTTTAGTAAGATGGGTAATGAAGATTTTTTCATCTCTTGAAAAACTATCTGTAGCCAATCTGTCTTCTAAATCATGGGGGGATAATCGACTTAAAGCTGTGGCACCCCTTCTTTCAAATAATGAAGCATCCTGCAAGAAATCTCTTAGAAGATCCCCGCCATTTGTAGATAAATCATGGGCTCCTTTTGACAATAAAGATCTCAATTTAGTGACATCTTGATTTTGAATTGTTTCAAATAAAAAATCTCTGGCTCTTTTATACCTATCAACTTCTAAAAGATGCCCTTCAATCTGATCAAGGGTGTTTTTAGCTTTACTTCGATCATAAACAACCTTATCTCCTTCTGAAATTTCTTCAGCTCTTTTGGTGATGAAATTTCCTTTGTTAACTTGGATCAAAACAGGATCATCTGGATTGAGCTCAGTATCTCCCATTAAAGTAGAAATGACAATCTTTTCTTTGCCTTTTTTCTTTTTCTTCTTGACCATAAAAAAATTTAAATTATTTTATTTATAAATCTTTCGCTTTTCACCATCTAAAAGTGGTTATTATTAATTCAAAGCATTTAAATATCAAAAATTTAAACTTAATCCAAAATGAAGATTTTGGCCTTTGTTGACCTGCATGGAGACACTGCTTTGCTGAAGAGTATAGTCAAAAGAGCAAAAAAAGATGATGTTGATTTAGTGGTTTGTGCGGGTGATTTTACTGTTTTTGAAGATGGGGCTGGTTATGTTCTTAAGAAATTGAATGAAATCGGCAAACCTGTTTTGTTGATTCCAGGCAATCACGAAACTCCAGAGATGACTAAAAAGGCTGAAAAACAATATTCTAACATTATTGATTTGCATAATAAATCATGGCAGAAAGACAATTATTTGTTCTTGGGTTATGGTACTGGTGGATTTTCCAAGAAAGACGCTGGTTTTAGAAAAGCAGCACGGGAGTGGAGAAGGAAAGTTAAAGATGAAAAATTAATTTTAGTGGTTCATGCACCTCCTCACGGCACTAAATTGGATGAGATTGATGGCAAATCAGTGGGTAATGAAGATATCAGAAAAGGAATAGAAAGATTAGTGCCAAAATTAGTTATCTGCGGACATCTTCATGAGAATGCTGATAAAATTGATTCTATTGGCAAAACAAAAGTAGTCAATCCTGGTTATGAAGGGATGGTCATTGAGATTTAGTTTTTTAACAGAACAATCCTACTTTCTTTTTTCTCGTTTTTGATTTTGTAGTTTGAAAGTTTACAAAGTTTTTGGGCAAATTGTTTTATTTCTTGATGAGAAGACATATTCTCTTTGTTTAATCTTTTTCTGGAGAATCCAAGATGAGAGTAAGCTTTAACTTCAATGTATTTTGGATTGGCTATTTTGATGAGTTTGAGATATTCTTCTGGATTGGCCATGTTCCAATCTTTGATAAGAGTCATTCTGATGACTGTGTTGATTTTACCTCTTAATTTTTTCATGATTTCTAGAGATTTGAGATATCTTGACCAATAAGTTCTTAATGAAGATTTCGATATTTTTTTGTAGAGTTCTTTGTTGGGTGCAAACATGCTGATGTAAAGTTGAGTAGGCAATGAATTGGTTTTGATTAATTTGTTGAGCATAGCAGGATAAAGGCCGTTAGTAACTAAATAGATTGTTTTGGCCTTGTATTTTGTTTTGAGAAGTTTGATCAATTGCGGAAGTTTGGAGTAAAGGCAAGGTTCTCCTGCCAACGAGATTGCCCAATGGTTTGGAATCAAAGCATCTTCTAATTTTTTTTGCCTAGTCTTTTTATTGCCTTTGAATCCAATGAGAAGTTTTTTTCTTTGTTCAATAATCTCTTTAACTATTTTTTCTGGAGGGTCATTTAATTTAGCTTTGTTTGGTGACATATATTCTGCCACCCGCCAGCAAAAGACGCATTTGTTTGGACACCACAAAGTAGCTGGGGTGATCTGAGCGCATTTATGGCAATGGACACCATAAAATTTTTCTTTGTAGCAGACATCTTCATCTCTTAAAGATTTTTTAGTCCAATGACAGATCTTGACACTGCTGTGTTTGCCGGCTAATCCATATTGCTGAATTTCCAAACGTTGTTTGGTCTTGGGATTAATCATAAGTTGTTTCTTTGAAGAATTATTTGTAAATCTTTCGGTTTTTTAGGTTAATTTTATATATTTCTTGGTCTTTTTTATAATTATGAAAAAAACAATTATTTTGTTGGCTTTTCTGGTTATTTTTTTGACTGCCTGTGGCGGCAGTAGCAATGAGACTGCCTGTAAAAGTATAGATCAAATATCTTCTGATGTTTTAAACAGATTACAGATAGATCCAGAAGAAATTGAAATCTGCACTTACTCCAACCCGGATTTTGTTATCTACAAAGTTTATGGGGAATATGAAGGCGGATACGAAATCATGAAGGGTAAGAAAGTTACCAGAACTTTAACCTGTAATGTTGGTGATGAGGAAATTGAAGTGGCTTCCAGGATCTGCTATTATGATGGCAGAGATTGTGCTTACAGAAGAAGCGATATGCTTTATGTTCCAAAAAATGGTGGCTGCGATACTCATGGTGGATACATGTATGAAAAACCAGACGAGTTTTACTTTGATGACTTTGTATTTGACAGGATGCATGAAGAATGAACTTTAGAGAAGCCTTTGAAAAGCTACAAGGTAGTCTTGAGTTTAAAGAATGGAGAAAGGAAAATCCTAGTCCTTTCTTAGCTCATTTTTTTATTCAATTAGATTCTAATTATAACAGGGGTGAATGGGAAATTGGTTTTTACAACAAGGAAAAGGATAGGATTACAACTTTTGTGGTCGGTTCGTCTATTCTGGTTAAACCTGAGGACGAAGTTTTCAAAAAAGAAGAGCATGAAGTAAGGGAATTGAAAATTGATGAAATTGAAGTGGGATTGGACGAAGTGATTAAAACCTTTAAGCAATACCAAGAGGAAAAATATCCCGGACAAGTTCCGATGAAGCTCTTTGCTATATTACAAGATATTGCTGAAGGTTTGGTGTGGAATGTGACTTCAGCTACCAAAACATTTTCTGCTTTAAACTTGAAGATAAGTGTGGCTGACGGCAAAATTATTTCTGAAAAATGCGAGTCTTTTTTTGATTTAAGAACATAAAACAAGAGGGAGTAGTAACAAACCTTTATGGAATTGGAGTGGTATCGGACTCGAGAATATATTTTGAAACTCAACATTGTTTATAAAGAAGTTTCACTTTCTAATTTTTAGATTTCGTTGGGGAAATCGAGGTGTTTGATGAAAAAAGAAGGTGAGACGGTGAAAAAGATTAGTTACAAGGCAGGCCAGTCCTGCAAAAAGTTAGCGTGTTTTTTTGATGAAGAAACTGAAGAACAAATCGAAAATTAAGTCTTCTTTTCTTAATACTCTTTTTTAAATAAAAAATATTATAAAGAACTATTTTATTTGATACAAAATGGCATTTTTTGAAGGTGTAAATGATTTCAAGGATAATGTGAAAGTTAGAGATTCTGTTAGGATTATTTTAGAAGACAAAAATATTGGTTCTTACACTGGTGCGGTTTTTTTTGTTTCTGGTTCCTGGGAAAAACCATCTTGGTTGGAAGGCTTAGTGGAAAAAGGACAATTAAATCCTGATGAAACAGATGTGGTTCTTTCTTCATTTACCTTGCATACACGTTTTGATAGAATTAATGAAAATCAAATTAAACAATTGGGATTAGTGGGTCTGAGTTTAGATAACAAAACTATTTCGGGAATGAGAATCAGGGGCTATGAAACCAGTCGTTCAAGTCCTTATGAGGGTTGGTAAAATGGAAATAAAAATCAAAAAGATTGACAAGGAAATTGAACTGCCTGGTTATACTAAAGATTTAGACGCAGCTTTGGATATACGTTCTGCTGAAGATGGTTTGATTAAGGTTGGAGAGACAAAAACTTTTAGGACTGGTTTGGCTTTTCAGATTCCTAAAGGTTATGTTGGTTTGATTTGGGATCGTTCAGGATTGGCGGCCAAACATTCTATTCATTCTATGGCTGGCGTAATTGACGCTGGTTATCGGGGAGAGGTGGGGATTGTTTTGAAGAATCTTGGTGCTGAAGATTTTAATGTTGAGAAAGGCATGAGAATTGCCCAAATGGTAATACAACCTGTTTTGAATGCCAATGTAATTGAAGTAGATGATTTGGAAGAAACAGAAAGAGCAGAAACTGGTTTTGGCAGTTCTGGACTTAAATAATTTCTTGAATGGTTTCCCACACTTTTTGATGAATTTCTTCTCGGGATAAGATTTGGTTATCTTGAGTGCAGTCTATTTTAATCCAATTAGGATAATTTTCAGCCAGGAAAAGGAATGAATCTTCAGCATCTTTGAGATGCTGCAGGTCTGCTTCATGAATGTCTCTTTTTTGCCCGCCAACATAATCACGCTGGCCTTTTTTGTCAACCAACTGCTGGCCAATTTCAGGGGGGACATGCAGGAAAATAATTAAATCAGGTCTTGGAATTTGAAATCCCTGGTATTCAAGATGATCAAGCCAATCAAAGAAATTCTTTCTTTCTTCAGGATTTTTTATCTTGCCTCCTTGATGGCCTTGGTTGGCAGAGACATACCTGTTTGAAATGATGATCTTGCCTTGCTCCAGCCATTGTTTCATCTGAGGACCTTGAGCATAGCGATCAACTGCAAAAAAAACAGAAGCCTGGTAAGGACCAACTTCCTTGGCTGAACCAAACTCACCATTCAAATATTTTTCAACAAAAGCAGCAGACCAATTGCCATATTGGGGAAAATCACAAATCTCAACATCTTTGTTGAGGTCTTTTAATTTTTGAGCGAGAATTTTTGTCTGAGTGGCTTTGCCTGAACCATCCATACCTTCAATAACAATTAATTTACCGGGAAATGCTGGCATAATTCTTTGACCTCTTGATTGATTTTTTGTTTTAATTCGGTATTTTCATGATTGTTGATAATTTGTGACATCCACTGGCCGACCTGTTTCATTTCAGATTCTTTCATGCCTCTAGTGGTAAGAGTGGGTGTGCCAATTCTAATGCCAGATGGTTTGAAAGGTGTACTAGGGTCGAAAGGAATAGTATTGTAATTGGTAATAATGCCAGCTTTTTCCAGAGCTACAGCAACAGGCTTGCCCATACCAGGTTGATTAATTGATTTGGTGTTGATTAGGTCAATGAGTATAAGGTGATTGTCAGTGCCATCAGAAACCAGTTTGATGCCGTTTTCCATCAAAGTTTCGGCTAAGACTTTGGCATTTTTAACAATCTGGTGAGTGTATTCTTTGAATTCTGGTTGCATAGCTTCATAAAAGGCAACAGCCTTGGCAGCAATAACATTTTGGTGAGGTCCACCCTGCAAACCAGGGAAAACTGCCTTGTCAATGGCTTTGGCATATTTTTCCTTGCAAAGAATAATAGCACTTCTGGGACCTCTGAGAGTTTTATGAGTGGTGGTGGTGATGACATCAGTGAAAGGCAAGGGTGAAGGGTGAACTCCGCCAGCAATCAAACCAGCAATATGGGCAATGTCAGCCATGCTGATAGCACTAACTGACTGGGCAATTTCATGGAATTCTTTGAAATCAATTGTTCTGGGATAAGCAGTGTAGCCGCTGAGAATTAATTTTGGTTTTTCCTGTTCGGCTAACTTTCTGATTTTATCCATATCCAGTCTACCAGTTTCTGGTTCAACACCATAAGGAATGAAGTTGTAATATTTTCCAGAGAAATTAACCGGAGAGCCATGAGTCAGATGACCACCATGAGAAAGGTTCATTCCTAGGATTTTATCTCCGCGTTCCAGCAGGCCAAAGTAAACAGCCATGTTAGCTGGAGCTCCTGAATGGGTCTGAACATTGGCATGTTCTGCATTGAAAAGTTTTTTAGCCCTTTCAATGGCCAGAGTTTCAATTTGATCAACAAATTCATTGCCCTGATAATAACGTTTGCCAGGATAACCTTCAGCATATTTATTGGTCAGGACAGATCCGGTCGCTTCTCTGACTTCTTTGGAAACAAAATTTTCAGAAGGAATCATATTTAGCTGATTCTGCTGTCTGGCCATTTCTTTTTGAATGAGATTTTCAGTTTCAATATCTTTCATTTTTTTCTTTGGTAGGTGAGGAATGAAAATTTTAGTTCTTCCTTTGATTTGATGTCTAAACCTTGGTGGTCTTCTTGGTTAGTTAGTTCCCACAAATCATAATCAATTTCCGGGAAAAAAGTATCACCATCAAATTCTTTGTCAATGATAGTCAATTCCAGAGTGTCGGCAACCTGAAGGCCTGAAGCATAAAGACTAGCCCCACCGATGATGAATATTTTTTCAAACCCTTTGTTTTGACAGTACTCAAGAGCTTTATTAAGATTATGGAATACAGTTGTACCGGGCTGAGAGTAATCCTGCTGGGTTGTAAGAATGATATTTTCCCTGCCAGGCAAGGGTTTGGCATTGTCAGGTAGAGATTCATAGGTCTTTCTGCCCATGATACAAGGATGCCCTGAAGTTTTTTCCTTGAAATGCTGGAAATCTTCTTTAATATGCCAAGGAATCTGATTATCTTTTCCAATAACCCGGTTCTTGGCCATAGCAGCAATAACAATAATTTCCAAGAAGCACCTCAAACCGCAATCTCAAACTTTATTCTCGGGTGGTGTTGATAGTTCTCTACTTCAGAATCAGTGTATTTCCAATCAAAAATTGATGTGAAATTGTCTGTTTTTATTTTAGGAAGGGTAAAAGGTTCTCTGGATAACTGTTCTTTTAACCCTTCGAGATGATTAAGATAAATATGGGCATCGCCTAGGAAGCCAACTAATCTACCTTCTCCCAATCCTGTTTCTTTGGCTAAGAGATGCAATAAAAGTCCGTAACTGGCAATGTTGAAAGGCAATCCTAGGGCAGTGTCGATTGACCTTTGACTCCACATCAGATTTAATTTATTGTTTAAAACTGTGACTTGAAAACCATAATGGCAAAAAGGCGGAATGACTCTATCCCTGTCAACAGGATTCCAGGCCAAAACAAGCATTTGACGGCTGTGAGGTGTTTTTTTGAGATCGGCAACCAATCTTTTGAGTTGGTCAACCCCCTGATTTTGGTAATCTTGATTATAACCTTGATATTTAGCTCCAAAATGACGCCACTGCCAGCCATAAATCGGGCCTAAGTCACGTTCTTCCATCATCTTCTTTTTGGTTTCTTCATCATGAGCATAAGGAACAATTTCGGGGCTGCACCATTCATCCCAGATATGGTTCTTTCTTTCCTGAAGCCATTTTTTATCTGAGATTCCTTTGATGAAGAACTCAAGTTCAGAAGCAACTAATCTTAAAGGGACCGATTTGGTAGTCATCAAAGGAAAACCATCGGTCATATCATGCTCAAACATAATGCCAGCAATAGCTTTAGTACCAACACCAGTCCGGTCTTCTTTAGTGATGCCTTTTTCGAGAATTTTTCTGACAATATCAAGATAAGCTTTCATTTAACACCCCAGTATTTTGGAAATAATTTTTATTTAAAAATATTTGGGTATTTGATGATATAGGTAGAATAATCAACCAGTCCATTCAGATTCAATGGTTTGGCCGTTGACTTCAATGACCTGATAACCTTGACCTTCCTGGTTAAAGTACATGTTGATATTGGCCTTATTGTCAGCTGATTCAACATCATAAACAACATGACAATAGCCGGCATACTTGCCGGTGGTCTCAATGCCGACAATGACAGCGTTCATATTATTAGTAGTATCTGAGAAAGTCCATTGAGAACCTGCCTGGCACCATTTATATGTTTGAACTGATGACTGACAGCCTACAATTAATAAAGTCAATATTAATAGTAAGACTATGGTTGTTTTTTTCATTTTTAATTAATCCTGTTTGGGTTATTTTTAAACTTTGCTTTTTTAATATCTTCTTTAAGAAATAAAACTATATATAGGTCTTGGTTATTTGGTTTTTGATGAATAAAATAATCTGTTTAGTGGGTATGTGTGGTGGAGGAAAGAGTGTGGTTGGTGATATTCTGAAAGAGAAAGGTTTTGGTTATGCCCGTTTTGGTGATTTGACTGATGATGTTTTGTTTGGCAGGAGACCTGAAATAGCCAAAAAAATTGGCATGCAGGTACCAACTGAAAGAAGTGAAGCCAGTGAACGTCAGGTTCGTGAAGGTGTTCGTAAAGTTTATGGTATGGATGCTTATGCCAAGTTAAATGTCTCTAAGTTTGATGTGCTTTTAGAAAAAGGAGATTTAGTAGCAGATGGTTTGTATTCATGGGAAGAGTACAAAGTTTTGAAGGAACACTATGGCAAGAGAATATTAATTGTGGCTGTTTTGACTTCTCCAGCAATCAGGTATAAGAGATTGGCTAACAGACAGATTCGGCCTTTAACTGCTGAAGAATCCAAATCCCGTGATTTTGCTGAAATCGAAAACTTAAATAAAGGGGGGCCGATTGCCATGTCTGATTATTATATTATCAACAATTTCAGTTTTGAGTTTTTACAAAAAGAAATTGAAAACTTTTTGAGGTGGTTAAAAGATGTCAAGACCTAGTTGGGATGAATATTTTTTGAATATAGCAAGAGAAGTTTCTAAGAGAGCAACCTGTTTACGCGGCAAGATCGGAGTTGTTTTAGTCAGGAACAAAAGAATTATTGCGACTGGTTATAATGGTTCACCAAAGGGTTTGCCTCACTGTAATGAAGTGGGATGCAAAGTCTGGAAAACTATTGATGAGAATGGAAAGGAAGAAGACAGATGTCTAAGAACTATTCATGGTGAATTAAATGCCATTGCTCAAGCAGCATTGCATGGTGTTTCTACTGAGGGAGCAACTTTGTACGGAACTTACAAACCTTGTTCTGTCTGTATGAAAACAGTGATTAATGCGGGAATCAGGAAAGTTGTTTGTGAAAAAAATTATCACGATGATTTAACTGATGAATTGGCAAAACAAGCTGGTGTTGAAATTGTTATTTTAGAACCTCATAAGGATCAGTGTGATACTGTTGAGAATGCACCAACTTATGAATCTAAATAATCTCCAATACTTTTTCTCTACTTGTTTTTCCTATTTTTATTCTGACATTTAGTTTGAACTGTTTTTTGAAGAATTTGATTAATTCTTTATTGGCCTTGTCTTTTTCCGGCGGAGCATTGAGATTAATTTTGACAAGACTTTTTTCAATAGATTTGATTTCTGTTTTAGAAGAGTTAGGAGTGACTTTAACTCGGAGTTGATTGTTTTTGATGGGGAGTTTATCCATATTCACGCCATTGATGGCCACATTTTGTGCATTTGAAAAACTGAGTCTCTGGTTCATCAGCAGCCCTGGTCTGCAAAGTCCAGAAATAAGCCTTGTTGTTGTCGCACTCTGAACATTTGGCGGTTACAATAGGTTTGGTCTCGACTTCTTCAACAACTTCAATATCTTTTTTTTGCTTGACTTTTTCTTTGACTTCAAAAGTCTGTCCTTTTTCAGCTACATAACCACAAGAGCAGCCTAAAACTCTTTTCTTCTTTTTTTCAATTGGTCTTAATATTGAACCACATTTAGGACAAAACATTTTTTTAACCTCTTATCTGAATATATTGGCAATGGGCTGGACAATATAATCAACAAAAATAATTTTAATCCAACCCAGGAGCGGAACCTTTAAGGTCGCCTGACCGATGATGCGGTCTTCGTTGATGTCTTCTTCATTAACAGAACTCAAACCAATAGAATCTCTGTTATGATCTCCTTTAGTTTGAAAATGCCATTGATCATTAACCTGCCATTTTTTGACAATACGATGAATAATCGGATTAGCCTGCTGGCTGTCAAAGACTAAAATATCTCCAACCTCTGTTTTGGTTGGATTTTTTTTAACAAGAATCATGATATCTCCTTTGTTAAAACCGTTTCGGTAAGAGAAACCCTGAAACTCTTCTTTAGTAATATTATGTTCCTGATACCAATCCTGCTGTTCAGCCCACCATTGATCAAAATTGCCGTCATGTTCCATGCTTTCACTGACAACAGCAACAATGGGGTGGGATGTGCCAAGAACCAATCCCAAACCCGGATAAACAAGAAATTTGATGATAATAAACGCGAGAATAATATTGACTATCCAAGACCAAATGGAGTTGGAATGCCAAATAAAGTCCCATATTTTTTTGAGGGTCTTTTTGATTTGTTTCTTATCCATGGGGTTACTTAGAGTGGTTTATTTTTAAAGGTTGCGGATTTTTAAATTAACTTTATAAATGAAGAGAAAATATCTTTGATTATGGATTTTTGTGTCAAGTGCGGAAAGAAGGATGTCTATGACGAGAGTTTATGCAGCCAATGCTATGAACAAGAATATCCTAGTTTGAAGAAAAAAAAGAAACCTAAAGTGGTGAAGAAAAAAGGAGCAGAAAAACATGCTTTGTACTATGAAGCAATTTTGCAGTTAAGAAATCCCAATCAAAAATTGGTTACTCTTGTGGAGAATCAATTAGCTAAGAAGGAAGTGAAAGTAGCTAAGGTTAATGAAGTTCGAGGCGGACTGGATTATTATCTGCCAGACCAGAAGCAGACCCAAAATCTAGCAAACAATTTGCAGAGAAAGTTTGGTGGTGTAGTAAAATTAAGCAGGAAATTATATTCTGTTTCCAAGACAACCAGCAAAAAACTTTACCGTTTGACTGTCCTTTTTAGAGTACCTAAGTTCAAATTAGGAGATGTGATTGATTTTAAGAGTGGTAAATTCAAGGTAATTGAAATTGGGAAACATGTTTTTGTCCGTGATGCTAAGACTGGCAAAAAAAGAAGAGTAACTTACAAAGAATTAGAAAAAGCCAAGCTTATTTGATCTGATGCTTTTTTTTGAGATGTTCAAAAGCAGTTCTGGGACCAGCCATTGACCACTCTTTTTTTTCTCCAAAGATAAGCATTTCTTCAATTAAAATTTTTACTTTTCTTTCCTGGTCAAGATTAAACCAGCCAAGCAATCCAGTTAATTCAGCCAAAAGCTTGCCTTCGTCTTTGGTGGTGAATGATTTTTTGGCCTGCATTTCCTTGAAATCTTTTTGACTGCGTTCAAACCACTCTTTTTCCTGCATTTTCATATGTTTAGGTATTCTTTTGGCCTTTATCTGTTTTTCGTTGAGTAAATTTATTAAATGAGCAATCTTTTTGTTGAAGTATGAAATGGGTCTTGATTTTGTGTTTGTTTTTCCTGTTAATACCTTGGGTTTATGCCCAGGATGGACATATCAAACTTCTGGCCGTCAAAGAGGTAAACGGGACTTTTTCCGGTGAAACAGCAGATTTGTATCTTTCTTTGCAGCCAGGGACTGGCAGAGTTTTTTTAGAGACCTTTCCTTTAACTAAGATGGACACCCAGATTTCTACCCGGTTTGCCAAAGACATTGCCTGCAGTTATTTTGATTTTGACTGCCATAATTATGATTTTGTTTACACTATCAAAGCCAAGACAAATATTGTGGGTGGTCCAAGTGCAGGAGCAGCTATGACAGCCTTAACCACGGCGGTTTTGTCTGGCTTGGAAATTGATGAATCAGTAGCAGTGACCGGAACAATTAATTCCGGTGGTTTGATTGGTCCGGTTGGAGGGTTGAAAGAGAAGATTAAAGTGGCCAGTGATGAAAATTTAAATGTAGTTTTAATTCCTGGCGGCACCAGGTTTCAGGAAGAGAATAATCTAACTTTGGATTTAGAAAGTTATGGGCGAAAACATGGAGTCTCTGTAATTGAGGTTTTTGATTTGAATAATTTAGTTTTTCAGCTGACTGGAACTCAACTGAGAGTTGAGAATCTCAGTTTGGAAGCTGATGCTGAATATGTTGAGATTATGAATAGGGTGGCTGAGCAGCTTTGTAATATAACTGAAGAGATTCAGTCTGAACTAGAAGATTATGATTTAAGTGAAAGAGAAACCGAGTTTTTAAAAAATCAGACAATTCTGGCTGAGGATGCTTTGGCCAAAGGACTTGATTATGCCGCTGCTTCCTATTGTTTTGGGGGCAATGCAATTGGCAGGAAGATTCTTTACAGGGAACAAAACCTGACTGAAGAAGAAATGCAGGAAAAGGCCCTTGAATTAAAAACAGAAGTCAGGAAATTTGAAGTAGAAATTGAAATGAAATCTTTGAAAACAATTACTGACCTGCAGACATTCTCCATTGTTTCTGAGAGATTAAATGAAGCCAAGGAACTCTTGGATGATTTAGAAAGTGATGATTACGGCTCTTTGGCACTGGCTCAGGAAAGATTATTTTCAGCCCAGGCCTGGTCAGAATTTTTTGAGATGTCTGGAAAAGAATATATGATGGATGAAAATATTTTGAGAGATTCTTGTCTGAAAAAAATCCAGGAAGCAAAAGAAAGAAAACAGTATCTTGATTTTTTTATTCTGAAAGATATTGAGAGCACCAGCAGGAAGATTGTTTCGGCCGAAGAATTTTATCAAGATGATGATTTTGCTTTGTGTATTGTTACAGCCAGTGAGGCCAAAGCAGAAGTAGATGCAATGTTAAGTGTGATTGGTCTGGAAATGGACAAGCTTGACACCTTGCTTGAACATAAATTGAAAAGTGTGGATCAAAGTTTGGCCAGAACAACTAATGAAGGTTCGTTTCCATTTTTAGCATTTGCTTATTATCAATACGCTTTAGATTTACGTGAGAATGATCCGTCTTCAGCCTTGATTTATGCTGAATATGCTTTGGAGTTGGGCAATTTAGATATGTACTTTGAAGATGAACCTCTTTTGAGAGAAAGTTTGATAACTACCAGGGGGGGAAAGATGTTATTTGTGTTTGGGGCTGTGTTTGGATCAGCTTTAACTCTGTTGATTGTGTTAATAATTAAGAAATTTGGAAAAACCCCCCGAACTACCCGAAGGCAGTCCGGCGGGAAAAAGAGGTGATAGACGTATACCATTTTATAGTGGTACTAATATTTAAATTTTTCGAGATTTTGAGTATGTTGGAGTGGTAATATGGAAAAGAAATGCCGTCAATGTGGAAAGAGTCAAGCTTTTGTTTATTTAGGCATTTTAATCTGCTCAAAGTGTTTTGTTCGTTTGATTGAAAAGAGGGTTAAGAGATCATTAGGCAAGGTTTTTTCTAAGAATGACAAGGTCTTGGTGGTAGGTGATTTGGCTGATTATTTTGTTTCTTTGATTATGGAAGGATTTCCAATTAAAATTGTCAAAAGGAAAAAACTGTCTGGAAGTTTAGCTGGTTTTGATAAAGTGGTGGTGGAATCAACTATGGATGACATTGACGCTGGTTTTTTGAGTGAGTTTTTTAGTAAGAAAATTGATTTGAAGAAAAATAAGAAAATTATTAGGATCTTGCAAACAGTTACAGATGAAGAAGCTTTGAAATTTGCCAAAATTAAGAAAATAAGTTTTAAGGTTGATGATAAGAATAAAGTGATTAAAGAATTTTTGGGAAAGATTTCAAAGAAACATCCTGAAGTCAGGTACAATCTATTGAAGAATGTCAAGGAGGTAGAGGGATTTTTAGAATGAAAGTTTACTATCTTTTATTTTTAGTTGTATTTTTAGTTGGTTGTGAATATATAGATACAGATTTGATTGGTGATTTTACTAAAGATGTTGATTCTGTGGTCAATACTATCGTTAAAGACAGCGGTTCGGTTGAAGTTTACTTTTGCCCTCGTGATGGGTGTGAGGCTGAGTTGGTTGACTTTTTATCTGATGCTTCTGAGTCAATCCACTGTGCTTTTTATGATGTTGATTTGCCTGATTTGACTTCTCTTTTAGTTGAGAAAAGTTCTTCTATTGACATCAAGGTAATTATTGATGAAGATAATGAAGATGAGTTTGTTTCAGATTTTGTTTTAGTTGATTCTGGGACCGGTCTAATGCACAATAAGTTTTGTGTGGTTGATAGTTCTAAAGTTTTCACCGGTTCATTCAATCCAACAGTCAACGGTGCTGAGAAGAACAATAATAATATGTTGTTGATTGAGTCTTCAGTGTTGGCTGAAAATTATGAAAAAGCTTTTGACAGTTTGTGGAATTCAGAAAGAGCAGAAGTTTTGAATTCAAAGATTGAGTTAAGTGGGGTTCGAGTTGAAAATTATTTCTGTCCTCGCGATGATTGTGGAGTTGAAGTCAAAGAAGAATTGGATAAGGCTGAAGAGTCTATTTATTTTATGACTTTTAGTTTTACACATGAAGGAATTGCTAATAGTTTACTGATTAAAAATTCAGAAGATGTTTTAGTTACTGGAGTTTTTGAAAATCGCGGCAGTGGGAGCGAGTACAGCAAGTTCAGTGTTTTGGATTATCAAGGTGCAGATGTCAGAAAGGACGGCAATTCTGCAACCATGCATCATAAGGTCTTTATTATTGATGAAAAAACTGTGATTACTGGTTCGTTTAATCCTTCTAAGAATGCTGACACTAAGAATGATGAGAATATCTTAATTATTGAAGATGCTTCTTTGGCGGCTAGATTTTTAGAAGAGTTTGAATTAGTTTGGTCGGAAGCAAAAACTATTTAAAGAAAAAACAGAACAGGTGTTATTTATGGAAGAAACTGAAAATTATATTGTTAAAGACATGAATTTGGCAGAGCAGGGTTTGAGGAATATTGAATGGGCAGAGCTGCAGATGGGTGCTTTGATGAAAGTCAAAGAGAGATTTGCAGCTGAAAAACCATTGCAAGGAATCAAGATTGGTATTGCTTTGCATCCAACAAAAGAGACCGCAGTTTTAGTCAGAACATTAATGGCTGGCGGGGCTTCAGTGGCAATCTGTGCCTGTAATCCCCTTTCTACTCAAGATGATGTGGCAGCTGCTTTGGCAAAAGAAGGTGTTCAGATTTATGCTTACAAAGGAGAAACTCATGAAGATTATTACAAATTTCTAAAAAAAATAATTGAATTCAAGCCAGACATCACAATTGATGACGGCTGTGATTTGATTTCTGAAATTCATACTAATCATGCAGACCAAATTCCTTCAATTATGTTTGGTAATGAAGAAACTACTACAGGGATTATTCGTTTGAAAGCCATGGAAAAAGATGGGGCTTTGAAATATCCTGTTTTGGCAGTCAATGATTTGAAAACCAAACATTTGATGGATAATATCAAAGGAACAGGTCAAAGTACCATTGACGGAATTATCAGAGCAACTAATGTTATTATTGCCGGGCAAACTTTTGTTGTCTGTGGTTATGGTCCTTGCGGCAAAGGTGTAGCTAAAAGAGCTCAAGGAATGGACGCCAATGTGATTGTTTCTGAAATCGATCCTTTTAGAGCTTTGCAGGCAGCTATGGATGGCTTTAGAGTTATGCCGATTGAAGATGCTGCTAAAATAGGAGAGATTTTTGTAACTATTACTGGAAACAAAAATGTCCTTGATTTAGATCATATGAAATTAATGAAAAATGGTGCTATCCTGGCTAACTCAGGACATTTTGATGCTGAAATTAATCTGAAAGCCTTGAAGGAAGTGGCTACGGTTCGTAGGATTAGACCGTTTATGGATGAGTTTACTTTAGACGGCAAAAAACTATTTGTTTTGGGTGAAGGACGTTTGATTAATCTGGCAGCTGCTGAAGGACACCCTTCTGCAATCATGGCCATGTCTTTTTGCGGACAAGCTTTGGCAACTGAGTACGGAATCAAAAATAGGGATAAGTTAAAAGTGGGCGTCAATAATATCCCTGATGAAATTGATGAAACCATTGCTAAATTACAGTTAGAAGCTTTGGGAATAAAAATTACTGAACTAACTGAAGAACAGAAAAAATATATGAACTCTTGGGAGGAAGGAACATGATGGATTATCTGATTTTTCCTTTGATTATCCTGCTGTATTTAGGTGTTTTTGCAATTATTGTTTTGCCTGTGGCTTTTTTTATTTTGATGCTAATTGATTGTATCAAAAGAGACTTTAAGAATGACAATGATAAAGTTGTCTGGATTCTTATGATTGTCTTTTTTGGTGTGATTGCGGCAGTCATCTATTATTTTGCAGTCAAAAGAAAGGATAAGAAGAAGAAAAAGAAAGCAAAGAAAAAGAAAAAATAATTATCCGATGTTGTCCAAAACATCATGAGCGCTTTTGGCATTGAGATATTTTTTGAGTCTTTCAAAGTCTTTTCCTAATTTAGTTATGAATTGAGTTCTAAGAAATTCTTTTTCCTGATTTGAAATCCTGGCGAATTTGTCGGCATAGATGAGACCATAAGGATAACCTGGGAAAACAGGATCCTGGCAGTGCTGGATGAGGGCTCCTAAAGAGTCTATGTTACCTTCAAAACGAAAGACATAATCGCTGTGCTGGTTTAATTTGACAAAGTAAATCTTCCTTTGATTTTCTTCTCCGGCAAAATAAAGCCAAGTTGTTTTCGGAGAAATTTCATTAAGCAGACCAGCAATGTTGTTGCCTTTTTTGCTGAAGAGAGAAGATGTTTTGGCCAGGGCAGCAACATTAGGGGGTAGAGTTTTGAGATATTTGTTTTCATTGGTGGTGGTCACTTCTAAATTTCCGTCAAGAACAACAAAATCAACATTTTTTGATATTTCTTTACATAAGGAAAGTTCAGCAAACCTTCTGGCAATATTGGCCATGGTGTTGACTGAGGCACGTTGGGTGCCCTGTTTGATAGTGGGATCTAAAGAGTTGATTTTCAGGTCTTTTTCATCAATAATCTTATCACCAAAAATCTGAGACTGATATTCAAGATGCTCATTGGTTTTGGTTAAAAGATAGAATTGTTTTTGGATTTTGTTGATTTTATTCTTGTCTTTGAAAATAATGGCATAAATTCTGATGATGTCCAGAGAAAAATTTGGGGCAGCCAGTAATTGGGCCTGACCACCATCAATAAAAGCAATAGTCTTGTTTTCAACTGATTTAATTTCTTCAAAGTTTTCTTTTTTAATGGGGATGCAAATATTGTTGAAACAAATTTCATCTTCCTGATTTGATGGAATAATGGTTTTAAGAGAGTCTATGATTTCCTGCATGAAAAGTTTTGAGAAAAGGTGGTTTATAACTTTTTCTTAATTTCAGTATGCAGGAACTTTTCCAGCCATTTAAGCTGATAATCAACAACTTCCAGAAAAGCCTTGCCTTTGACCTTTTTCCGGCCAATAGTGCCGGTAACATCACAATCTCCCTCATAATAAGGAGCCATTCTTTGATCATGCATCTCTTGGTTTGGCAGACTGCTCTTAATAATTAACTTGACTTGTTTTTTGTCCTTGAACTTTAATTCCCATTTAATACCATATTTTTGTTTAGTTACAGGGCTGGTCCAGAATTCCAAAGGTTTGAGTGTGTAATTGTAGGTTGTTCCTTGAGAGCCGTCTGGATAACTAGCATTGATTAGTTTATATACTTTTTTTTGCTTGTTGTACTTGACCTTGAAAAGCATGTATTCAGTATTGTCATTCAACTGGATACCTAACCAAGTCCAGCCGGCACCAAGACCACTAAAGTTTCCCCACTGATGATCCATCCAACCCTTACCAGTAACTTTTTTGGTCTTTCCCTTAATCTTAATGGAGCCATTGATGTCCATGTTGGAAAGAGTGTAATAATATGATTTATCCACCCCAAAATCAAGCCAACCTTGGTTTCTTGGTCCCTGCATCAAAGGTGTTTTTTTGTTTTTGAGATTCAAACTCCAGCCAAAATCCTTGGAATCCAAAGACAGATCATATTCGAACTTGTGTGGCTCTTTTAATTCTGATTCCTTGTAATGCAGGCCGAGTTTTTTTATCTCTTCATACTGCTGGAATTCAATTTTTCCAGGCATGTGATGGTAATGGGTGAGATATTTTTTATTTTTGAGGTCGACTAGATGAGCATGAACAATGCGTCCATCAATTAAGGGTAGAAACCATCTTAGAAAGGCATTGGGAACATATTTGATAACTTTGGAACGTTCTAAATCAATTTTAAAGAAACAAGTCATGAAACTAAATTTTTCTTTTTTCTTGGTCTGAAGATGACCATGAAAATACCACCACTCAATTATGTTTTTGTGTGGTAATTCGTCTTGGGGTAATTGAATGGGCCTCATTTTTAAGTTAAAATGATTCTTGAGAAGTATATAAATCTTATTATTAGTTTTTTTAAAACTCAGCCAGCATTTTTTGCCTCTTGCCGTCAACATTGATGAAAGGCTTGGCTCTTTTTACCCAGCCACCAAACTGATGAAGTTGTTCGTATTTGGTGATTTTTGTTTTTTGGACAATGATTTTCTGGGCAGTTTTGGGTCCGATGCCAGGAATGCGGATAAGTTCTTCATAAGACGCTTCGTTGATATCCAGGGCATTGTCAAAATTAATTTTGGCTAGGGCTAATTTGGGGTCTTCCCGGGGTAGCATGCCATTGTCCAGAATGGAATTGATTTCCTTTAACTTAAAGCTATATTCTCGCATCAAAAAATCAGCATTGTACAAATGGTTTTGTCTTAAAGGAGACTCTGCTTTTTCATTTTCTAAAGGGGTCCCTTTGACTGGTTTGAAAGCAGAGTAATAAACACGTTTCAATTCCAATTTTTCATATTCCCAATTGCTCATCCGCAAAACATCTTTATCTGTTGCTAATTTATTAATCATCATTTGGGTCGTCTGGTTACCATGTAGTTTAGAAATCCAAGCCTGTCTTTTAAGAATATCAATTTTATAATCCTTGCAGCTGCTGAGTTCATTCAAAACAGAACTGCTTGGCGCTTCAATGTTGATACTCATTCTATTGGAAAGTTCTGAAGCCTGTTTAATTAATTCGTATGAAGTGCCCGGTAGAACCTTGAAATGAACATAACCCTTAAACTTATAATTAAAACGTATAATCTTAACAGCTTCAATCATCTTCTCAGTAACATTGTTTGGATTGCCAGAAACACTTGAACTCAAAAACAGACCATGAACTCCAACTTCTTTATGCAAGTGATTGAAAACTTTAGCTAATTCTTTGGGTTCATAAGAAGCTTTCTTTTTAGTACATCCAGAAGAATTAGCACAATACTTGCAATCAAAAGAACAGCTGTTGCTCATCAAAGTCTTGAACAAGCGACAGGTTTTATGTTCGGCCTTGGCATGATAGATACCTCCTAAACCAGAGTTAACTTCAACTTCACAAGATTTAGGGCCACAGCTATCATACTGCCCTGCTTCACTGAGAATCTTGGCTTTTTCCAAAACATTCATGGATTGGTTTTGATTTTTGAAATTTATATAGTCTGTGTTGGGTTGTCCAGTGGTTTTTATTGAAAATCCATAAAAATCCAAACATTTTTAAATCAAATATAGACTATAGGCTGTATGGTTGAGTTAATCATCTGTGAAAAGCCTTCTGCTGCTGCAAAGGTAGCCAGTGCGCTGGGGAATACAAAACCAGTTAAAAAAACAAATAAAAAGGCAGTTTACTATGAAATAACTCACGGCAAGACAGACATTATTGTCGGCTGTGCAGTGGGTCATCTTTATGGTTTGGCTCAGATAGGCAAGGGTTGGGTCTATCCCATGTTTGATATTGAATGGAAGCCAACTTATGAAACTTCTAAAGATGCAGGTTATGCCAAAGATTATGTAGACACATTAAAGAAACTGAGCAAGAAAGTTAAAGTCTTCACCATTGCTTGCGACTTTGATGTTGAAGGAGAAGTGATTGGCTGGAATGCTTTGAGATTTGCCTGCGGTCAAAAAGATGCTAACCGAATGAAGTTTTCTACTTTAACCAAACCTGATTTAGTTGAAGCTTATGAAAATAAAAATAAACATTTAGTCTGGGGCCAGGCAAAAGCCGGTGAAACCAGACATATGTTAGATTGGTTTTATGGTATTAATCTGTCCCGAGCTTTAAGCAATTCTATCAAAGCAGCTGGAAGTTTTAAAGTGATGTCAATTGGTCGTGTTCAAGGCCCGGCTTTGAAAATGTTAGTGGATAAGGAAAAAGAGATTGCTGCTTTTAAGCCGGAACCATACTGGCAATTAGAGATGCTGACCAAGAATAAGATTGAAGCCTGGCATGAAAAAGATAAGTTTTGGGATAAAAAAGAAGTTGACAAAATTTATACTAAAATTAAAAATGAAAAGAAAACCACGGTAGCCCATGTTAAAGGAACAAAACATGTCAAACAAGCACCACCGCCTTTTGATTTAACAACTTTGCAGACAGAATCACACCGACATTTTGGTATGACTCCGAAAGAAGCTTTAAGTCATGCTCAAAGTTTGTATTTGGCTGGTTTGATTTCTTATCCGAGAACTTCTTCCCAAAAATTAGATCCTAAAATTGGTTTTAAGAAAATACTGACTGCCTTGAGCAAGCAAAGTGCTTATACTGCTTTTTGCGGAGAATTACTAAAAGGAAAAATGGTTCCTAATAACGGCAAGAAAACAGATCCAGCTCACCCAGCGATTTATCCGACTGGGATTGTACCTTCTTCTTTGAAAGACAGAGAAAAGAAAGTTTATGATTTGATTGTTAAAAGATTTATGGCTACTTTTGGCCCTGATGCTTTGCGAGAAACAGTGGATGTCAAATTAGATGTCAAGAAAGAACTGTTCAAAGCCCAAGGCAGGCGGACTTTAGAACCAGGCTGGCAGAAATATTATGAACCATATTTGAAATTAAAAGAAACAGAATTACCTAAACTGAAAGAAGGTGATGTAATTGATGTCAAGAAAATTGACAGGTTGGAAAAAGAAACACAACCACCTAAACGTTATACTCAAAGTTCTGTTTTGAAGGAATTGGAAAAGAGAAATTTAGGTACTAAAGCAACCAGAGCTGAGATTATTGATACTCTGTTCAAAAGAGGTTATGCAGATGGAAAGGCCATTGAAGCAACTAAATTTGGAATTGAAACAGTTAAAGTTTTGGAAAAATATTCACCAGAAATTTTAGATGAAAATCTGACCAGACATTTTGAAGAAGACATGGATGAAATTAGATCTGGAAAGGAAAAAGTCAAGGAAGTCCTAGATGAAGCCAAGAAATTTTTGATTAAGATTTTGGATAAATTCAAGAAACATGAAAAGGCAATTGGTAAGGAATTATTGGAAGCTGTTCGAGAGGCTGACCAGGAAGCCAGAACTATTGGTCCATGTCCTGTTTGCGGCAAAGGCCATCTTAAAATGATTCGGAGCAAAAAGACCAGGAAACAATTTGTGGCCTGTGACAGATATCCAAAATGTGAGACCACTTACCCCTTACCTCAATCTGCTCTAATTAAAAATACTGAAAAAGTATGTATTGATTGTAATTACCCTAAGATTTTAGTTATTCGAAGAGGTAAAAGGCCCCAGGAACTTTGTATCAATCCAAAGTGTAAAAGTAAGAAATTAGAGGCTGATGAGAAAAAAGCTTTGGAGAAGATTGAGAAAGGCAAACCTAAGAAATGTCCTGATTGTGATGATGGGGAGTTAATCTTGCGTTCTAGTTTTTACGGTAAGTTTTTGGGGTGTTCTAACTACCCTAAATGTCGGCATACTGAGAGTTTGACCAAGAAGAAGAAATTTGCCAAAAAGAAGGCAGTCAAGAAGAAAGCAGTGAAGAAAAAGAAATAGTTCTAACGAAAACACGGACAAGCAAAGCTTATCCTGGGTTTCGAAGTTCGAAACCTTTATAAACAATCTAGGATTCAAAATAACCTAAAATAGAGGGATTGAATGACGAAAATAAATAAAATTCAGATTCAAGGTTTTAAAAGTTTTGCTGCCAAAACAGAAATTCTATTGGGTGACAAATTTAATTGTATTTTAGGACCAAATGGATCTGGAAAATCAAATGTTTTGGATGCTTTGTGCTTTGTTTTAGGTAGACTGGGAAGCAAGAGCCTGAGGGCTGAAAAGAGCGTCAATTTAATCTATAATGGGGGCAAAAAGGCCAAACCTTCTAAGCAAGGAGAAGTTCATATTTATTTTGACAACCAAAGCAAGATTTTTCCAGTGGAGGAGGATGAAGTTAAGGTTTCCAGAATCATCAGGAAAACAGGGCAAAGCAAGTATAAGATTAACGGCAAGACAAGGACAAGAAATGAAGTTTTGGATGTTTTGGGCAGGGCCAGGATAGACCCTAATGGTTATAACATTATTCTTCAAGGAGATATTGTCAGATTTTGTGAAATGTCTTCCCAAGAAAGGAGAAAAATCTTAGAACAGATTTCGGGTATTGGACTTTATGAAGAGAAAAAGCACAAGGCCACTTTGGAACTGGAAAAGGTTGAAAAGAAACTTAATGATGCAGGCATTGTCTTATCAGAAAGAAAGCAACATCTGAGAGAATTGAAGAAAGACAGGGATTATGCCCTACGGTTTAAAGATTTGAAAGACAAAATCAATTCCAATAAAGCCACTTATTTTGATATGCAGATTAGAAAGCAGACAAAGAACAGCACGCAATTGAATAGCCAGATTAAAGATTTTGAAACTAAACTGAAAAGGATTGAAGGCAACATTCTTTAAACCGTAGGGCATAATCC
>JBHPDN010000007.1:0-46973 GCA_042577865.1 Nanobdellota archaeon | reverse complement strand
CAACTTTGATTTTTTTCTTGTAAATATGTCCGTTCTTTTTCAAAGTGTTAAAAAAATAATTGCTCAACTCTTCATTTTCTTTTGAATGAGTCTTGTAAAAATTATCAAAATCAACTAAGAACTTTTTAAAAACTTCCAAATTCTTTTTATGGTTGCTGTTGGCAAACTCCAAGGGTTTCATTCCGTGTTTTTGGGCATTGACTTCAATCGGCGTGCCGTGCATATCAGAAGCGCACATATAGATAGCGTCTTCACCAGTCAGCTTCATAAATCTGGAATACACATCTGTCTGTATATATTCAATTAAATGCCCTATATGGATTTGCCCGTTGGCATACGGCAATGCTGAAGTGATGAGTGTTTTCATGCTGTTTGAAGAATCAGAAGTAATATTTAAATATTAACCTTTCTTTACACTTGGATAGGTGATTTAAATGAAATTTTTGAACGTAAGTGAAAAAAGCTTAGGAAAAGCAAAGCTTTTCCAAAGAAAAACAATTTTTATTTTAAGTCTAATAATAATATTATTTTTTCTAGTCTCTTGTTCAGAAGAACAAACCCAAGACACACAGGAATTAACTCAACTTCCTCAAATTTCAGGAGACGTTAGATATCAAGATACTATTATCGATGAAGAAACAGGCGAAGAGATAGAAATTACCAGAGTTACTAGAGTCATGCCAGGCAGATATGTTGAAGACGAACCAGAGACTTATGGAGACGTTTGTAAATGTGAATTAAATGGTGCAACAGTTGTTACCTGCGACCCATACATCAGTGACAGTTTTGATCCCAATTCAATAACTCTTGATGTAGGAATGATTATTGCTACCAGTAAATCTGCTGACGGAAAAACCCAGTCAGTTACCTGCTCAATATCAAAGACATTTTGTCCTGCAAAACCAAAACCTTGTGTTGGGTCTGAATGTGAGAAAGTATGTAAAACACAACTAAGCACAGAATTATCCAATTGTGCAGATCAGATCATGAATACAGCTGGTTCAAATTGTAAATCCACATCAGGACCATTCGCAGATCAAGGAGCTTGTGCAGATGAATGTAATGCATAAAAAAATTATTTTTCTTTTAACTCTTTCATCTTCTTGGTGACATAAATCTTTTCGCCGCAATGTTCACAAACAAAAACCAAAGCATCGGCACCCTTAACCTTTTTCCTTTTGAAAGGAACTTGACCTTCTCCTTCTTTTTTACATCCGGGACAGGTGTATTTGGCACTGGCAGTTATGGTTGCTTCATACTCTTTTTTCTCAACAGTATATTTACATGCAGGACAAGTATATTCCTTGGCACGAATCTTGGGTTTGCCTGTTTTTTCATCCAATGGTTTGCCCATCAAAGCTTTGTGGCATTGAGGACATTCCTGTTTTTCCACCCAACACATGACCTGTCCGTCATTGTCTAGAAAACGATTAGTAAAATAAATCAGTTCATTCATATCAGTAGGTTCTTTCAAAGACATAATTTCACCCCAATATTTTATTTTTTAAATTTTTAGTTTCTTTAATAGTTTTGGCGCCAACAGATTTACCGACTTTGATAGCACGATTGCCGACTTCTTTTCCTTTGTCCTTAACTTTTACTAATAACTCTTTCTTTTTATGTAAAAGACTTATAAAGGCTTTGCCTCCAAAATAAATACCAGTCAAATGAAAAATCCATCCTGCACCATAAACAATAGCAGCAAGCAGGGTGTCATGTTCACCAAAAGGTCTCAAAGCAACAATACCAATGGCTAAAAAAGTGCTGCTATAACTAAACACTAACAAAATTGCCGCCAATAAAAAATGTTTCTTGTGTTTGCTCATAGTCTTTTTATCTCGATTGAAATAGCCTGTTCTTCAACTCTGATGTATCTGGGACATTCAGTGTATTGTAAACCATTATTTTTACAGTAATTTAAAATTTTCTCTTTTTCATCCATGCTCTTAAAGCGAACCACCACATTCAATCCTTTTTTGTCTGGATAAATAATATCCATTTCTTTTAAATCTTCAAGAACTTTTTTTCTTTTTTCTTCCAGAAAACCAATTCGGTCTTTCAACCCTTCAATTTTTTGTATAATCTTATCAAAAGCAGAAGGATGAACTTTCATCATTTTGTAAAGTGCATTACCTTCATCAAAAAAGGTTTTGTTTTTTGCAGAAATAAATCCTCCGTATTGGACATTGATTAATTTCCATCTGCCAAAAGAACTGACAATCATATCTGCATAATCACCGTTGCAAAGGTCAGTGCCGATTGAACCGCTGGCATCCAAAATCACTGGACAGTTAGCTTTTTTGCAAATATCATAAATTTGTTTCATCGGCTGTTCAGCAAAATAGCCGGCTGGATTTTGATAGATAAAGGCTGTGCCTGCTGAAGCATGTTTTTTCAAATCATCCAAATCAATCACACCTTGGTTTGTCTTGATTTGCTGGACATCAATGTTAAACATTTTAGGGTGGGTTTTGTAAGTCAGCCAGCCAGCCTGGTCTGGAATCAAAAAAAACGCTTTCTTATTGATCTGCTTGGCAATGTAAACTGCAGCAAAAATAGCAGCGTTGCCGCTAGGTAAAATTTGAATATTGTCATGGCCGGTAAACTCTCTAATTTTACCCATTATTTCCTGTTTAGGCATAGCGCCAGAGAATTAAAGGGGTTTTATAAGGCTTGTGTTTGAAAAGGTTTTTAAACAAAAACAATTTCATTTTTCTTGATGAAAAAAAAGACTAAGCCTTTAAAGCGTTCAAAAACTGGTATGGAGATTGAAGTCCAGACCTTAAACGAAGAAGGTTATATCACCAATAAAGTAGATTTCTTGATAAATGAATGTAAGAAAATTAATAAAAACATCCCTCTTGTTCAAGAATGCGGCGAGCACATGCTCGAAATGATTTCCTTTCCTTCTGTCCATGTTCAAAACACTGCTTTAGAGATTCTCAAAACTTACAAAACAGTTGTTGAAACTGCCCAAAAAAACAATATAATTATTTATCCTCTTTCAATGTATCCTGGCGAGTTCAAACCCAAAATGAGAGAGAGAAAATGGTATTCTTTAAAGCAAAGAATTCTCGGCAAAGAAAGATTCTTATTTTCAGGAAAATCAATTGCTTTTCATTGTCATTACACCTTACCTAAGGGAGTTTTTGATAAAAAAAATAAATTCCTTAAACCTATACTCAGCCCCAAAATCAAACAGACTTTGATTGACAGTTACAACATGGGCATTGCCATGGATCCTGCTTTGACAACTTTTTTGCAGTCGTCACCCTTTCTCGACGGAAGATTCTTGGCCAAAGATTCCAGAATGGCTATTTATAGGGGAGATAGAATTTTAAAATTCCCAAAAGCTGTGCATACTGGTTATACTCAATACGGCAGTCTGCCGCCTTACAAACAAACTTTAACAGATTTAATTTATTCCCTCAAAAGCAGGCACAGCAGGATGAAAAGAGTCTTAGAAGAAAAAGGTATTCCTGCGTCAGATATTTCAAAATACGGAAAAATTCTTGATTTTTGTTGGAATCCAGTTAAAATCAATAAACATGGCACCATTGAACAGCGTTCCTGTGACATGAATTACCCTCAATTAATTACTGCTGCCAGTGTTCTAATTAAATATGTTCAAAAAAAAATCCACCAAGATTTTATGAAAGTTATCCCGTCAGAAATTGGATTAGAAGAACCGTTCAAGGTTGAGGGAAATATAGTGTATGTAGCGCCGCACACTTATGTCCGAAAAAATTTACAGTACTTAAGTGCCTACAAAGGTCTTGAAGATGACACCATGTACAATTACTGTAAAAGATTCTTAAAATTCTCACGTAGTTTATTAAATAAAAAATACTTACCGACCATCAAACCTATCGAAAACATACTCCAGGAAAGAAAAACAGTCTCTGATATGATTATCAAAAAAGTCAAGAAAAAAGGTTATGGCCTTGAAGAACAGGTTCCCAACAGTGTTATGGCTGAAGTAGCTTTGAGTCTTTCAAAAAATATTATGAAAAGAATAGAAAAAACAGAAAAAATCGTTGAAGGTTTGGATTAATATGAAAAAAGAGCCACAAGAAAAATTGCCTCTTGTCCTAAGAGCTTCATTAAAAGCCTTAATTAAAATGGGCGATACTTTCATCAAACAAAAAAAGTATTATGACCTTTTTATCAAAGAATTCAAAAAATTAAGTGACAAGGTTGAGAAGCACCCCCACTTAAATTTCATATCCTTACTAGAGTCGTATAAAGCAATAAGCAACATTTTAGACAACAAAATTTCATATTTTTACAACAATAGAAATAAACCCTGGTTCAAACTTTTTTTTTCTGATAAGGATCTATATGAATTAGTCAAAAAAGATATTGAACTTTATCACAAAAGATACCCCAATATAAGATTAACTTTAACCAAAGATGGAGTTATGGTTTATGACAATTATCAACCAAACCAATTCAATGCTCTTTTACTGACAGTTCATAGTGGAACATGGGTTCCAAAATATATTAAAGAATTAATGGTCATTCCTAAGGAAAGAAGGGAGATGGAAGAAGACTTGGGCACTGATCAAATTTATTCTTCATTAGTTTTAGAAAAAGGGGGAATCTGGGTTAATAACAAACGCTCCAGATTTGCTTGTGATTTTAATCGGTCTCCAAAAAAGGCAGTTTACTCTAACAAATCAGAAGATAGGGTTAAAGATATTTGGAAAAATGAGTTAAATCAAAATAAAAAAGATATAATCATAAAAAGTTACAAAAGATTTTATCACTTGTTAGATTCCTTGATTGAAACTCATCGGTTTAATATTGTCTTTGATGGGCACTCCATGGTTAATGAAAAAGGAAGACCGGATTTAAGTTTTGGTGTTAAGTTTGTTCCTCAATTTTACGGTCCGATTGTTGCTGAGATGAGAAAAACATTGATGAGGGAAACAAAAAGGCAAGTTGAAATCAACACCCCCTTTAGCGGAGGATATATCTTGGAGTTTCTTTCAGGACAGTTTCCAGATATTTTTGTTTTTTCCATGGAAGTAAATAAAAAATTATACATGGACCACACTAACATCAAAATTAAGAAAAAAGAGATGAAAGAAATTTCTAAATCTATTTTAAAAATATTTGATTTTTAAAAATATTTATAAAGAAAAACAGAATCTAATGCTCTATGGCTAAAAAAGGTATCAAAGTCAAGAAAGAGGACAACTTCTCAGAATGGTACACTCAGGTAGTCCAGTTAGCTGAACTGGCTGACATCAGATATGATGTTCAGGGTTTTATTGTTCATCTGCCTTGGGGATTTAAACTGGCCAGAAAAATCTACTCTCTTTTCGAAGATGAAGTAGAATTAGATAATCATGAACCGTTCTTATTACCAACCGTCATTCCCGAAGCCAATTTACAGAAGGAAGCAGAACATGCAGGTTTTATGCCGGATGTTTTTTGGGTGACTGAAGCCGGCAATGTTAAGATGGAAAGAAAGCTGGCTTTAAGACCAACTGGCGAAACTCAAATCTATCCCATGTATTCTTTGTGGATTAGATCATATAATCAATTACCTTACAAAAGATACCAATCCAGGATTACCACTTTCAGGAACGAATCACATACTAGACCTTTCTTTAGAGGCAGGGAATTCATGTTCTTTGAAACCCATGATGTTTTTGCCAGCCATGAAGGAGTCATGAAACAAGTCAAGACCGACATGGCCATCATGAAGAAAATAGCCACCGACAAACTTTTCATTCCTTTTATTTTTTTCAAAAGACCGCAATGGGACAAATTCAAAGGAGCAAATGATTCTTATGCTTCAGATTCTTTAGTGCCTGACGGCAGAAGAATCCAGATTGGTACTACCCATGACCTCGGCCAGAACTTTGCCAAGGCCTTCAACATCACGTTCAAAGATCAGAAAGGCAAAGAACAGCATGGTTATCAGACCTGCTTTGGACCGGGCATCTGGAGAATCTTGGCCTCCTTAGTTTCTATCCATGGAGATGACAATGGACTCATCTTGCCTTTTGAAGCAGCACCATTGCAGATTGTCATTATCCCAATCACTTTCACCAGCAAAAAAGCCGAAAGCCAAAAAGTTATCAAAAAATGCCAGGAAGTTGAAGAAAATCTCAAAGAACTTGGTTACAGAGTTTCTTTTGACAATCAAGATATGTCTCCTGGAGAAAAATACAATATCTGGGAATTAAAAGGTGTTCCTTTAAGATTAGAGATTGGACCAAGAGAAGTCAAAGAAAACATTGCCACCTGCGTCAGAAGAAACGACCGGACCAAGGATAAAATTGGTCTTGACAAGCATGTTATCCAAAAAGAGATTGAAGACCAAAGGACTAAGCTTGATCAAAAAATAAAACACGACGCTCAAAAATATTTCAGAAACAACACTCAGGAAGCCAAAACCTTTGCTGATCTCAAGAAAATCATCAAAAAACATAGAGGTTTTGTCAAAGTTCCTTTCTGTTCCATGGACTTTGACGGTGAAAAATGCGCTGACACTCTTAAGGCAGACACTGAAGGTGGAGAAGTCTGTGGCACCTTGTTAAAAGAGGAGAAAGTCAGTAAAGGCGCCAAGTGCATTATCTGCGGCAAAGCCGCCAAACACATTACTTATGTGGCTAAATCTATTTGAACATACTCAATCTAGAAGCATAAAGATTAAAAACCATCTCAGTTTTCTTTTTGAAGTGAGGGAATCGATTGTTATTAAAAGAGGTAAGAAAAAAGTCAAACCTATTTCTAAAACTTTTGAAAGAAAAGTCAACAGTTTCTGGGAAAGGGTAAAAAGATTCCACAAACCAGTCAAAAAGAAAGAAGATGACACTTTAGAAAAAAAAGTTAAAGAAAAAAACAAGAAAGCTATTGATGACGCTATCAAAAAAGTCGGTGAAAAGACCAAGACAGAAAAAGGATTCAGCACCGCTTATCAAAATTTCAGAAGATTTACCAGTTTCACCTACGGCCAAAGCGATGCTTTTGAAGAAGGTCTCTACGATTCTAAAGTTGATTACAACCAACTCTATTCTCATTTGGGCCAAAAAAACAATTCAGGATATCAGTTAGAAGTTGGTCATGCTGTTGTCAGTGAAAAAGGGGAAACCACTCATGAAGAAGCAGAACAGATTGTCAGAAGGATACAATATCAGGTCATGATGAAATCTATGGAAAAGCTTGACATCAAAGAAAAAGAGCGATTTTCATACTGGCAGGAATTCAATAAAGTCATGTTAATGTTTTACCACAAGACCAGCCCCATCAGAACTGATGAAGTTAATTACGGGGCCGTCAATCAAAGCTTAACTATGTGAAAATCGAAACCTTTATAAAGCAACCTTATATTTCAAAGGGTAAGCTTGTTCTGAGCGTGATAAAATGGAAATGAAAAAAGGGACCACAACCGTGGGACTAGTTTGCAAGGATGGAATAATTTTGGCAGCTGATAAAAGAGCTACAGCTGGTACATTAATAGTAGACAAAAGAGCAAAAAAAGTTCACAAACTCAATGATGAAAGTGCAGTCACTATTGCTGGAACTGTTTCAGATGCTCAATTGATTATCAAATTACTCAAAGCAGAAATCAGATTGAAAGTTTTTAGGACAGACAAAAAGATTTCAATGAAAGAAACAGCCAACTTATTGGCAGGCCTGCTTTATTCAGGTATCAGAAAGATGAGTATGATCCCAACTATTGCTCATTTCCTTTTAGGCGGTCATGACAAACAAGGATTACACTTATATGATTTATATCCGGACGGCAGTGTTTCAAAAATCAGAGACTATGTTTCCAGTGGTTCTGGGTCAGTTATTGCCTATGGTGTTTTGGAATCACAGTGGAAAAGAGGATTAAGCATAGAAGAAGGTCTTGCTCTGGCAGTCAAAGCGCTTAATGCTGCTTTGCAAAGAGATTCAGCTTCTGGTAATGGTATTGATGTTATCAAAATTACCACCAGAGGTGTAGAAAGAATCTTTGAACAGGACTTAAATACAATCATAGAATTAAAAAAATAATTTTTTATTTTCTTAAAAATGGCAGATATTTTAAAAGAAATCTTAAAGAAACTACCAAAAGACAAGATTAGTGATGCTGTCTTTGAAGCAGCTAATATTGTGCTTTATACCAAAGACAAGGAGTTTTTCTTAGATAATAAAGGGGCAATCAGAGATATTGTCAACGAATTCAAGAAAAGAGTAGAGTTAAGACCAGATCCTGCCATCAATTTAGAAGCAGAAAAAGCCAAAGAAAAAATAAAAAAAATAATTCCTGAAGAAGCCGGAGTCCAGGAAATCATCTTTGACCCCCAGCGTTCCAGAGTTATTATCCATGTCGACAAGCCCGGTCTGGCTATCGGCAAACAAGGTTCAATTTTAAGAGATATTAGAAAAGAAACTTTTTGGGTGCCTCTCATCAAGAGAATGCCCCCTATCAGAAGCAAACTGATTGAAAACATTAGAGCCGTTCTTTATGAAAATTCTGATTACCGTAGAAAATTCCTTAATAGAACCGGACATCGTGTTTATGATGGATGGATTAGGGAAAAGAAAAGCGAATGGATTAGAATCACTTTTTTAGGAGGAGGAAGACAAGTCGGCAGAAGTGCCATATTCCTGCAAACACCAGAGAGTCGAATCTTGTTAGATTGTGGAATTGATGTGGCGGCTTCTGATGAAGCTGCTTATCCTTTTTTAGAAAGTCCTGAATTTAACATCAGTGAATTGGATGCTGTTATTGTTAGTCATTCTCATATTGATCACAGTGGCCTCATTCCTTATTTATTCAAATTTGGATACAAGGGCCCGGTCTATTGTACTCATCCAACCAGAGAAGTTATGTCACTTTTACAGTTAGACATGGTTAAGATTCATCGTGCGGAGGGAAAAGAACCAATTTACACTTCTGAAGACATTAGAAACATGGTTCTGCACACCATCTGTACAGATTTTGAAGCAGTGACCGACATCACACCTGATGTACGGCTGACTTTTTACAATGCTGGTCATATTCTTGGTTCATCTATGATTCACTTGAATATTGGCAACGGCCTCCATAACCTTATGTACACTGGTGATTTCAAATTAGATAAAACCAACTTATTGGAAGGGGCTCCAACTAATTTCCCTCGTCTGGAAACAGCTATCATTGAAGCAACTTATGGTGGTAAGGACAGTATCGCCAAATCCCAGGTTGAAGCTGACCAGGAGCTTATTGATTTAGTTACTAATACTATTAAAAGAAAAGGAAAAGTTCTCATTCCTGTTTTGGGTTCTGGAAGAGCGCAGGAAGTTATGTTAATTGTCGAAAGATTAGTCAGGGAAGGCAAAATGCCTAAAACAAAAGTTTACATTGATGGTATGGTTTGGGACATTACTGCCATCCACACTGCTTATCCTGAATTCCTTAACAAAAACGTTAGAAAATTGATTTTCCACAAAGATACCAATCCTTTCCTGTCAGATATTTTCCAAAGAATTGGCAGTAACAAAGAAAGAAAAGAAGTTATTGAATCAAATGACCCTTGTATTATTCTTGCTACTTCAGGTATGCTTGTAGGTGGACCGTCTGTTGAATACCTTAAAGGTTTGGGTGAAGGCAAGAAAAACTCTCTTATCTTCGCTTGTTATCAGGGAGAAGGTTCATTGGGAAGAAGAATCCAGATGGGTGAAAGAGAAATTATTTTCAAGGAAGGCAACAAACCCACAGTTTACAAACTAAATCTCGATGTTAGTAAGATTCAGGTCATGGGTCACGCTGACAGAAGAGAACTGATGAGTTTCATTGGCAAGTGTCAACCGAGACCAAAAAGAGTTATTGTTCAACACGGTGAAAGTGGTCGTTGTTTAGACTTGGCTAGTTCTTTGCATAAACAATACCGAATAGAAACTTCAGCTCCAAAAAACCTGGAAACAGTTAGAATTAGATAAATTATTTCAAGAATTCTTTTAGTAAACTGTCATCATCAATTTTGATTCCATACTCAATCACACCTAATTTTTTCTTCTTCAAAAAATCCAAAAATTCTTTCTGTCTCTCCCGATTCCATTTCTCAAACTCCTTAACAGTTTTGCAAAAATAATTAACATCGCAGTGACCGGCACGTAAATCAACACCTTTATTCCGAGCCGGATGCAAAGGACAAAAAACCTTGCCCTTAACCATAATCACATTTTTACAGACACCAGAGCGCAAATCCCATTTGCCGGCTCTGTCACGAAACTTTTCCAAATCATCAAAATCCTTGAACTCTAAAGTGTTCTTCCGAATAGCTTCTTTCACAGATTTAACATTTTTATAATCATGACCGCAGCAACCCATGCATCCGCCGTTAAATTGACAAAGAATCATCTTACATCTCTTCAGGAGCTGAAATCCCCAATAGTTTCAAACCATTTTCCAAAATTTGACGCACTGAATCAACCAACAAAAGCCGCGCCTTCATCACCTGCTCCATCTCTGAAATGACAGGACATTTATGATAAAACTCATTAAAGGTTTGCGCCAAATCAATTAAATACCTAGCAACAAGATGGGGTTTGTAATCTTCAGCCGCCTTCTCCACCACTTGAGGAAAATTACCAAGTAACTTGACCACTCTAATCTCTTCTTCCTGATTAAAAACTTCAAAACTAATCTTGGTCGAAATCTTCTGTTTTGCTTTTCGCAAAATTGAACAGATTCGGGCATGAGTGTACTGGACATAAGGTCCTGTTTCGCCTTCAAAAGAAATACTTTCCTCAGGATCAAAAACAAAATCTCTCTGGACATCAAATTTAAGTGTGAAAAATTTCAGGGCACCTAAGCCAATCATCTTGGCTCTTTTCTCTACCTCGCCCTTAGACAATTTCTTATGCCTTTTCTTAATTTCTTTTCGGGCTTCATCAACCATTTCCTGCATCAAATCATCGGCATCAATAACTTTCCCTTCTCGGGATTTCATTTTTCCTTCTGGCAGGAAGATCATACCATAATTAAGATGCTTGCAGACCTTGGCATAATCTTTCAAACCAAAAAGTTCAAGTATTTTAAACAACTGTTGGAAATAAAATTTTTGTTCATTGCCCACTACATACAATGACTTAAATGGTTTGTATTTTGCTTTCTCAACACCCAGAGCAATGTCTGCTGTTGAATAAATTGATGTGCCGTCTGCTCTCAAGAGAACCTTCTTTCCCAAATTATACTTTTCCAGGTTAGCCAGAATATTTCCCTGTTCATCTTTTTCCAAAATCTTTTTCTCAAACGCTTTCAAAACTAATTTTTTACCTTCTTCAAATATTTC
The DNA here is from genome assembly GCA_042577865.1 of Nanobdellota archaeon. Lineage (GTDB taxonomy): Archaea > Nanobdellota > Nanobdellia > Woesearchaeales > JAGLXL01 > JBHPDN01. Next base: position 35,691 of record JBHPDN010000007.1, on the reverse strand, counting down.
AGATTCATAAAACCATTTGTCAAATTCACATCCTAATTCTTGATAAGTTTCTTTAAAACCTTCATAAGTCCACCCATTCATCTTTTTCCATAATTTTCTCAGTTCAGAATCGCCAGCTTCCCATTTCTTAAGCAATTCCTGGGCTTCTTCTTCTAGTTTAGGATTCTTTTTGAGTTCTTGAGCAAACTTAACATAAAAATCACCCACAAAATGATCTGTTTTTTTATTTGGTTTCTTGCCCTTGCCCCATTTAATATAAGCCAGCATGCTTTTGCAGATGTGGATACCACGATCATTAATCCAATTCAATCGAACAACACCATAACCTTGGCTTTCAAGCAGATTAGAAACAGCCATTCCTGTCAGATTGTTTCTGACATGTCCTAAATGTTGTGGTTTGTTTGTATTAGGTGCAGAGTATTCAACCAAAATTTTCTTTTTGTTCTTCTTAACAAAACCATATTTCTTTTTTTCTTTCTGAATCTTAACTAAAGTGTCTTTAACAAAAAATTCTTTTTTGACAAAAAAATTCAAGTAAGGTCCTTTCTGTTCAACCCGCTCAATAACTTTATTCTTACTAATCTTTCCGGCCAGTTTCCCAGCTTCTTCAACTGGATTCTTGCCAAGTTTAAAACATGGAAAGGCAAAATCACCCATCTCTTCCTGTGGCGGCACTTCTAATAAACTAAGAATTTCTTCTTTTTTCAGCTTCACTTCTTTGGCAATTAATTTGGCAATTTCTTCCTTAAACATACTTCTCAAAAACCATCCATAGTTTATTAATCTTTTTGTAAAACATCATAGAAAACCATTAAGCTAAATTTCATACCAATGGTTTTCTAGGATACAAGAAAAAGACAACTAGTATTTTACTGAGTATCTTTTTCTTTGTATATTTTCTATACCATAAATCTATTTAAAATAGTATCATCTATTTATATTTTTGATGGCAGACATGTGTTTTCAAGGCAGAGATATTATTTCTATGAGGGATTTTTCACGCGAAGAAATTGAGTTTATTCTTAGAGAGGGTGAAAAATTAAGAGGAGACTATAGGGAAGATCCTAGAAAGTTCAAATCAAGACGTCATTCCCACCCAGAATTAGCTTTTGGGATTTTGTTTTTTGAAAACAGCACTAGAACTCGACTTAGCACTGAAGCTGCTATTTCTGAAATGGGTGCTTTCTTTGATGGTTTCACTTCTTCTGAAGGCACTTCAGTTGGAAAAGGTGAACCCTTAAGAGACACTGTCAGAATGTTTACTGACTGCTTTCATTATGATGGGATTTTTATGCGCCATCCTTTAGAAGGTGCTGCTCGTTTTGCATCAGAATTTATGGGAGAAGGCAGCATTGTCAGTTGTGGTGATGGTCCTCTCGAACATCCAACCCAAACTTTGTTGGATTTGCTTACTATCCAAGAAGCCCATGGAAACATCAATGGTCTAACCATTGCCTTGGGCGGAGATTTAAAATATGGCCGCACTGTTCATTCTCTTCTTCTAGCCTTAGCTAACTTCAATGTTGATTTGCATTTGACTGCTCCTGCAGGTTTGGAAATGCCCGAGTTTTTGATTAATGATTATGAAAGAAAATCCGGCAGAAAAGTCACTCTACACCAAAGCATTGAAGAGGTTATTGGTTTTACTGATGTCTACTATGCCACCAGAGTGCAAAGAGAAAGATTTCCTGATACAGCAGAAGGCCAGATGGAGTATGAAATAGCCAAGGCAAAATTTGTTATTGATACTGTACTTCTTGAAAGATGCAAACCAAAAAAAGATATGATTATTTTGCATCCTTTGCCTAGGAACAAATACGCTCTAGAGATTACTTTTGGTGTTGATGATACCCCCTATGCTTGGTATATTCCTCAAGCCGCCAATGGTCCGTTCACCAGAGAGGCTGTAACTAGAATAATTTCAGGCATCGTTCCAACTGGCAAACACACCAGAGCAACCATTGGGGAAGAAGAACCTAGATTTGAGGAAATGGAACTCTGTGAAAGAAGAGGTTATAAAAAAGATCTTTACAAAATTGACAATGGTACTTTAATTGATCATATTGCAAATGGTCTTGGCCATCAGGCTTTAAGGCTTCTAAAATTGGACCAGTATAGAGACTCTCCAGTCATTCCAGGGTACAACATTCCCAGCAGTAGAGCTGGCAAAAAAGATATTATTGGTATCAGTCAAAGAGAGCTTCAACCAAAAGATCTCACTAGATTAGCGATCCTTTGTCCAGACGCTACCATCAACATTGTTAGAGATGGAAAAATCCACCGGAAATTCAGAATGCAATTGCCAGAATATCTCAAAGATTTAATAGAGTGTCCCAACACCAAATGTATCACTCATCCTGAAACTTATGAAGGAGTTCCAACCATTTTTCACAACGAATCATCAGAAAGACAATTTCGCTGCCACTATTGCACTAGACCAATCTCAACAGATGAAGTTAAAATCAAATCTTAATCTCTTTTTTCTTAGAATTCAAAATCCCTGCTTTGATTCTGCCTTTGCAAAAGGTCTTGACCAAATCAGCCAGCTCTTCAACAATTTTCAAAACACGACTCTCAGTCAAAGGAGGAATCGCTTCTAAATAAATCAGACTGTCCTTAGTCTTTTTACTTACTTCATAATCTTTATTCTTTGTATAAGCAAATTTCTTGGAGATAATAATTCCTCCCTCGCGTAAAACCAAGTCCTTGCCCTTGACACCAAACTCCAAATCACCAGACAGTTCTTCTAAATCAATCTGGTCTAAAGGCACAATGTATTTCAAAGAAATAAAGTTACACAAATCACCCACTAAATTTTCTCGAGGAATCTCTTTATTCTTCAAAGCCATCTCCATCATTTTCTCTACAGAACTTTTGTAGTTCTTGACTTTGCCGAACCCTTCTACAGCTGTCTGCCAGACAGAAATCAAATCGTGCGTCTTGATTGTGATGGGATTAAAATTCAATTTAATATATTCTTCAAGCTCCTTGAGCATATGGTGAATTTCACTTGAATCACCTTCATTATTCAAACCCTTGCAGATAATCAAACCCACTAAGAATTTCTTGTTGAATTTGTCAAAAACTTCGTCTTTGATTTCTATTTTCATTTTTTCTCAAAGATAGACTTTAGGGATTTGTAAAGTTTACTTTCCTTGTCTTCCCCAGAGTATTTTATTCTGTAGCGTTTGTTTAAATGGTCTAAATCAAACCTGATATCTTTCATTACTTTAATCAAAATCCTGTTCTGCCACCAGCGGGCCATCAATAAAATTAAGTAAAGACCAAAAATTCCTCCGACCAGCCAGGAAATGGTTCCTATTGTTTGCCGAACAAGATTAGCAATCGGTTCAATCAACCCCGGAATGGCAACTACCGTCGTATTTATCGGTTCAACCATAGTTCCGAATAAAACTTTTGGCTTTATAAAGTTTGTGTTAAAGGATAAAATTAATAAACAGCACAGTCTTACTTGTTGATATGAAAAAGAGGAGTCATGTTGACATTTTTACCAATGTTAAAGACGTCGAGAAGTACACCAGAGAATTCAGGGGTTTGCCTAATCTTAAAAATATAGAAACTGCCCAGGCTACAATTAAAAAATTGGACCGGCTTTACACCAAATACAAAAAAGCCAAAGACAAAAACGGCATGCTTCATTGCAAACTCATTGCCGAAATCGCAGAAAACCAAACCATGAGAAAAGGAAAAATAGCCCAGCAAGGCCTATATGCTGATTGGTTAAAAAAAATCAGAAGATAATTTCCCATAAACCTTTTCCATTACACCCCTCAAATTTACTACATCTTCTTCATTATAGGCAATTAGTAAATCCAAATATTCCTTATCACCACTTGCATGAAAAGCTTTCCATAAATCAACTGGGTTGCCTCGCAAATGCTTAGGCCGGTTAATCCCCAAAAACAATTCAACTTCTTTCAAACCACCTCGCCAACCCAAGTTCACACACAAAGGTTTCAAATCAATATGTGCTTTAGAAATCTTGACTCTAAATTCTTTTTCAATCTTAGGTATATCAAACGAACGTCCGTTAAAAGTAATCAACAGTTTATATCTTGACAATTCTTTTAAAAAAACCTTGGCATCCAGATTAACTCCTTTAATCATCAATTTAGAATCATAGCCGTCAGACATACCAATCAAGATTACTCTACCGTAAGAGTCAGTTTCAATGTCTAAAAACAAAACAGAATCTCTAAACCAGCCATAAAGCCGCCACATTTCTTTCTTAGGCAGTTTCCCAACAAAATAATCTGCATTCTCAGAATGAAGTTCTTTTCTTGCTTCCTTAATTCTCCTGTCAAAATACAATTTTGCTTTTTTGGAAAGCCCTTTAACCTTTCCGTTTTTCAAAAAACTATTCCAGTCCTTAGCCTGCATTAAAATATTTTTCTCTCCTTTAAAACCAACACCATCCAGAAAAACAAATGAATTTTCAATCATCAAAACAAAACAAGAATTAATTTTTAAATAAATTATGTCGACTTGTCCAGTGACCTTCCGTTCTCATTATACCTAACGAACTTATGATCCACTCTTTTGGTCTTCAAAAAAATCTCAAAATCACCCACAAATCTTTCCAGCCGAGATTCATATTCCTGATCAATTTCACTTGTCCATTGGGCCAAAGTCAAACCTTTTCTGAAAACCAAATTTCCATTGTCATCATAATGTCCTTCTGACCGGGCATTCACTTGATAATCCTTTTCAACCAACAAGTTAAAGGGTTGGCCATCCCATTCCAAACGAACTGTCGCCATTAAACTACCCCATCCAAATCTTCTAAAAACTCCAATAAAATTTCTTTCAGACATAGGCTCCCCATTTTTATCCAATGGTTTAGCTCCAAGATTTTCTAAAAACTCAGAAAATAGTTTAGCCACATAGTTTTTATAATCAGGTTGAGAATCTGGTTCTATTCGCGCATAAGCAAAGTGTCTAATCATGTTATTTCTGCAATAAAGTCATTTTTAATTCTGATTTAAATATTTTACTAGAATTCTTTGACAAATTTGAGCAATTCTTTGGCTTTTTCAAATTCTAAAAACTCATCCCGGGTACAGGCTGGAACATCTTTGGGCTTCTTTCTTTCAAAGATAACCAAATTATCTCCTTCAATCAAATTAGCTACTTTAAAAAATTCTTTGCTCATCTTATCCCCTATTTCTGTCAGAACAATTTCTTCCTCTTTTCGGGCCATGATATCAAAAGGGGCTTTCTTCAAAAAAGTGGCTCCAAAACCCAAATCACTGTATTTTTGCACATACTCATTGTCAAAATTCTTAATTAATCTGTTATTCAACCTAAAAACCTCGATCTTCTCAAAAACATTTTCACCAAACAAATCATAAAATTTCTCAGCTCTGCCCAAAGTTACTTCACTTCCATTTTCATACTTCATCATCATTTCTCTGCTCACTCCCACTTTGCTAGCTAAAGAATTCAGTGAAAAATTCATCTCTTCTCTTAATTGCTTCAAAACCTGGCCATTGACTCTGACTGTAAAACCAGCTCTATTTCTAGAAACCAAAGGAAAATCTTCTTCAAGACAGCTTTTAAAAGTTGAAAAATTAAGACAATAAACTCCAAACCTGGAATAAACCACTCCATCAGTCAACTCTTGGCCAGCTTTCTCAGATATTATTAAAGGAGCCGTCCCTAACATTTCCCCCATCTGTCTTAGATCATCACAGAATTCTTTTGGCACCCCATTGGCATCATTGACCAGTTTAAGCAGCAAAACCTTATCTTTTCTGGCCATAATGTCAAAACAATGCTTTTCAATGTTCTTGACTAAAAAACCTTTTTTCAACAACAGATTATTGACCTTTTCCACTAATTCCCGCTGCATAGCCATAAATAATCAAAACTAGATTAAAAATTTATTGTTTTTAAGCAAAGATTTATAAATAAAGCGTTGTTCACCCCTTTAGAATGACAAATAAACAGAGAAACATCATTTTTCTTGGAAAAAATCACTCTCATGCGTATGCAGTCGAACACTGTACTTCTGACGTTAATAGACATATTGTTGTCAGAGATCAAGAATATCAATTCAGATATGCCCGGTCCCTTAGGGCCCTTAATCATATTGCCAAAAATTTGAATCCTGAAATTTCTGACATCTCTTTAATAGTTTTGGACAGCATATACAGTATTATGGCAACACCCTTTGCCAAAGATGAGGAGCAAGAAGAAAGAATGTGTATGAATGATATTGGATATTGCTTTAAAATTCTTGATAAATGGCTTCCAAATACCCCTGTTGCCCTCTACCCCTTGGATTTTGTCAGAATCAAAAAACGTCCAACCAATTTTGAAAATGAACTTGTTAAAATGAATCTTTTCCTAGGTACATCTAATCAGGAATATTTTAAGTGGATGGGGGAGGGTTATCAACCCCCAACAGTTTGGTCGTCTAAACCATTGGCTGCTCTTGCCAGGGCTCAAAACCAAGCCATTAAAGATGGTTCTCCAATGACAGTTTTGCTCTATGAAGATGCTCCTCTTCTCAAGTTTAGTGAACCCATCCTAAGTCATGAAGTGGGCATAGGAACTATGTTTAGTTACCGACTAGAACAAGGCAATTTTCCTGTAGGTGAAGTTCATTTAGAAACTTTTAGTGAAATCAGAAGAGGCAGAGATGAAGCACAATCACTTGTCAGTTTGTTAAGAAATCACTCAGGGAATTTTTTTGATAGAGCTTATTTATCAGAAGCTTTCAAACAAGTTAGAGAAGCTAGAAAAGAAAGTAGAAAGCTAGCTCAAAGTTATAGACTATTTCAAAAAGCAACACAACCAAAGAGACCAAAAACAACTCCAGAAGATTTTGAAAAAATATTGGAACGTGCTCAAATTTCAAGAATTCCCAACAGCCAATCAGGTAAAACTCGTATCGATTCACAAAATCCTACTTCTTAGCCCACAAAACTTTCTTTTTCTCACCATACATACCCATAGCTGACATCTGTTTATACTGAAGTAAAGTCAAAGGTAAATAAGTTATGTTAAACCCATACTTATCCCTAATATCACTCACTGCCCCTTTCAAAGTCCCTTCATCCAACCCCTCACCAATAATCAATAAATTAGCCCGATCTTTCATCTCTTCACCATGTAGCATCACTTCTTGCAAACCAGGCATATCTTTAACCATTCGCATAAAATCATCTAAAACCTGGACACCTCTTTTCAAAATATTGCCCCAAAACAAGGTTTTTTCATTTTTATCAATAGAATATAATTTCAACCGCTTGATTTTAGTCATTTTCACTAAATTCAGTTTAACCAGTCCCCCAACAATCCGAAAACAACTGGCCACTGGCACTTTGCTCTGTTTGGCAATCTCACTCAAATACATCTCTTCATGAGCATTAAAAAGAATTTCCATTACTGCCAGTTTCTTGTCATCAAGAAGCCCCCGCACTAATTCAATTTTCCCCATTCATCAAAAAGAAATCTCAAAACTTTATAAACATTTCGTTTTTGAAAAGACCTTCCAAATATGAAATTTCACCTAGAAAATCGCTGTTTGGCAAATAATTCCTTGACATAATCCAATGAAGAACAGTCATCAACACCTCGGTCTTCACGTATCTTTATCACCCTAGGAAACCGCAAAGCAAAGCCAGATCCATAAGTCTGACTCACTTGAATTTCTTCATAATTTATTTCCAAAACAATTGACGGCTTAACCCTTACTCCTTTTTCTTTCTCAGAAATAATCAAGGGCCTAAGCCGTTCAGTCATTTCCTTAAAAGACAAGCCTTCTTCTTCCTTTTCCTTAAAACCAGTCCCTGTTCTGCCTATTTCCAACAACCCGTCACCAGTTCGACAGGCCAAAATAAAGGAACTTAACCATTCTGAACGTTTACCTTCACCCCATTCAGCCCCCACTACAACCAAATCAAGAGTTTCCATTACTGGTTTCATCTTAACCATCATACCAACTCTAGCACCAGGCCTATAAGGACCATCTAATTTTTTAAACATAATCCCTTCATTACCCAAAGACAAAGACTCCTGGTAAAATTTCTCAGCCTCTTTTTCATCGCCAGTAATCAGTTGTTTAACCAAGATAATCTTGTTTTTCTCCTCTTTAACTATTTGAGAAAGCAACTTCCGTCTTTCAGAAAACTCTTTCTTCAATAAATCTTCGCCTTCATAATGAACAACATCAAAAACATTTAACTCTACAGGAAAATCCTTGGCCATCTGGTGGATGTCATACTTACGTTTAATTCTTTGAGAAACCTTTTGAAAAGGCAAAAACTTTCCGGTTTTAGGGTCAAAACCAACCGCCTCACTATCTAAAATAAAAGAATCTCCTTTAACATGACTCAAAACAAATTCAACTACCTCAGGAAACTGCTTAGTCACTTCGTCTAATCGACGGGTAAATATCTTAACACCATCATTAATTTTGTGTATCTGCATCCTAAAACCATCCAGTTTATACTCAAGTGCAGCCGGAGACCCAACTCTTTCAAAAGCATCACCAATCGATTCCTCCTTAGGCCCTAACATCACTTTCAAAGGCTTGCCAGGAACTAATTTTACCGTCGACAAACCACTCAATCCTTTCTTATTCAAAATCAAAGCCAATTCAGAAAAATCATTCAAAATATCATAAGCTTCCTGCACTGTCTCAACCACTTTATTATACTCACCCCTATCAGCTGGTTCAATAGATTTTTCTTCAACATTATAATTAACTTCAGTTAAATTCCAAACCAAAGCGTCACGTAAAGTTCCGTCACCAATCCCTACTCTTAACAAATCCAGAACAGTCCGCACAACATATCTGGCTTCCAAAGGGTCAGCCGAACCCAATAATTCAGCCACTATTTTTACTTTATAATCAACAGATCCTTCTCCTTCTGTCGACGATAACTTGCGCAGATTAGAAAAAACTTTATCCACTGTCAAATCCTGGCTAAAAAGAGTTGCTTGCTTCTTAACACCAATCAAATCACCAGCTGTTAAACCCAAATCACCAGTCTGTTTCCATTTTTCTTTAACCAGATCTGATCCAATTCCTGTAGCAATGTTAATCGCCTTCAACACCAAACTATCAGAAAAACCAATTTTCCTTTCATCCCATGAAGGAAATATTCGGCCAGCCAAAAACAGCATCACTTTATTTAAATCTTCAACAGGAACTTTTTTCAAAAATTCAGAGATAAAATAGGTTTTTTCAAGTCGTTTAGATGTCCCTTCAAGCTTCTCCAACACCCTACATAATTCTAAATACAACATCGTAACATTAAAATATAAGAATATATTTATAAATCTTTATGGCCGATATTCTCGAGCTAATAAAAAGCAGGCGAACCGTAAGAAAATACCTCCCCAAGTATGTTGATTGGGAGCGTGTCTCTAGAATTCTCGATGCTGGTCGTCATGCACCAAGCTCAGGCAATGTTCAAAATTGGGCTTTTATTGTTGTTTGCGAGGCAGATTTAAGAAAAGAACTAGCTGAAGCCTGCCTTCAGCAGTGGTGGATGACAGAAGCTCCAGTTCATATTGTGGTTCTTAGTGAACCAGCCAAAGCAGAAAGATATTATGGAGTTAGAGGAGAAAGGCTTTATACTATTCAAAATTGTGCCGCAGCTATTGAAAACATGTTACTAGAAGCACACTCTTTAGGTTTAGGAACTGCTTGGGTTAGCGCCTTTGATGAAGATGCTATCCGTCGTATAGTCAGAGGAGAAGATTTTGTCCGGCCGCAGGGAGTTATTACATTAGGTTGGCCAGCAGAAACTCCACCTCGACCGCCAAAATATCCTTTAGAAGCGCTTGTTTATTTCAATTCCTGGAGAAACAGGATTAAGGATCCTGCCAGATACATGAGAGATTACTCATTAATCATCAAAAGGAATGTAGAAGCTGGCAAGGAATTTCTCAAAAAAACAACAGAGAAAGTAAAAGAAAAAGTTAAGGAAACTTTAGGTCAAAAACCTTAAAATTAGTATTCTTTATATTTTAGAGTATAGAAATCTTTAAATATGAGTTTGTTATTCTAAAAAGAATATAATTTGATAAGTTGTTTTGGCGAACAACTCGTTCAATTAAAAATTTGGTGTTTTTAACTTAAATTTGGCGTTCTTTAGATGAAAAAGCCTCGATCAGAAATGTTTGTTGGCGCAAACAAATCATAAACTTTTTCTAAGGGTAAGTATGTCGAACCCCTATATAAATATTTGTATTCACTAATATTTATGTTCAAAAATATAGTGGGGTGGGGGACATTCAAAAACAAATCAGAGGTGGTTGAAAAATGGATTTCATTGTGGAAAACGCTTTGAAGAACGATACTGAAAGTGAAATTGGCGGCACTGTTAGCCAAGCCAATATTAAAGTGGTAGGTGCTGGCGGAGCTGGCAACAATATGGTTTCTTGGCTCTATAAAAAGGGCATTAAAGGAGCTGAAATAATTGCTACCAACACAGACACTCAACATTTGAATATTACTGAAGCAGACAGAAAATTTTTGATCGGTAAAGACTTGACCCGTGGTTTAGGCTGCGGCGGTTTCCCTGAAAAAGGTGCTGAAAGCGCTCAGGAAAGCATTCAAGAAGTAAAAGAAGCTCTTAAAGGCGCTGACATGGTTTTTGTTTGTGCTGGTATGGGTGGCGGAACAGGAACTGGTGCTTCACCTGTCATTGCTCAAGTTGCTAAAGACACAGGTTCTATTGTTATCGGAACAGTCACTATGCCTTTCAAGATTGAAAGAGCCAGAGTAGACAAAGCTGAATTTGGATTGCAGCAATTGAGACAAGTTTCAGACACTGTTATTGTTATCGACAACAACAGATTGGTTCAAATTGCAGGTAATTTGCCAATTCAACAGGCCTTTGCTGTTGCTAATGAATTAATTTCTACCATGATTAAAGGTATTGTTGAAACTATTGCTGTACCTAGCCTAGTTAACTTAGACTATGCTGACGTTAAAGCCATTATGACTAATGGTGGTGTAGCTGCTATCGGAGTAGGCAGTTCAGACACTAACAGCCGTGTTGAAGAAGCAGTTAAAGGTGCTTTAAGCAATCCTTTGCTGGATATCAACTACGAAGGTGCAACTGGTGCTTTGATTCACATCACTGGCGGTCCAGATATGACTTTGGATGAAGTCAGCCGAGCAGGTGAATTGGTTACCGAAACCCTTGATGATGACGCTAATGTTATCTGGGGAGCTAGAATCAATGATGAGATGAAAGGAAAATTAACAGTTATGACTATCATCACTGGTGTTACCTCACCTTGGATCTTGGGAAAAGTAGACCACAGAAAACCTAGTGCTGAATCCAAGCAAATGAGCCGGGAATTAGGCATAGAAATCATTTAAGGGTTTTCAAACCCTTTTTTTATTTATTCATGCTCATCTTGCCTGCGTTTTCTAAACCACCCCCAAAAAAACTTTGGGCAAGATTGCTTTTGCCCTGCCTGCTAAAGGCAGGGACCTTTTTTTAACAGATTGTAGCTAAAATTATATAAACACTCATTCTTGCCATAAATAAATGCAAACAATTTCAGCCAACCAAGCACTCAAACTGCCAAACACCATCTTTATTGATGTCAGAAGTCCCTGTGAGTTTGTTTTAGATCACATCCCTCATGCAATCAATTTACCTATTCTAGATAATAAAGAACGCCATGAAATCGGCATTATCTATAAACATGATCAGGAAAAAGCCATTTCATTAGGTTTAGAGTATTATTCAAAAAAAATTCCAGAACTAACTGAATTCTTAAAAACAATCAACAAAAACAAGACTATTATTGTTTATTGTTGGCGGGGAGGTATGCGTTCTCAAACAATAGCTAATCTCATTGAATCTTTAGGTCATAAAACCAAGTTATTAAAGGGAGGGTACAAGGGTTATCGGGCCTTTATTAGAAAATCACTTGAAAATTACAAAGCTAATTTCAAATTTATTATTCTTTGGGGTAATACCGGAACCGCTAAAACCAAAATCATTGAAAAATTAAAAAGTGCCATTGATTTAGAATGTTTAGCTCAACATCGGGGTTCTCTTTTTGGTGCTATTGGCTTAACTCCCAGAACTCAAAAATCTTTTGAAACTTTATTGTTTTTTGAACTTGAAAGATTAGCTTCTGAAAAATATATTTTTGTTGAAGGTGAAAGCAGAAAAATCGGCAACATCATCATCCCAGAAAGCATCTATAAGGAAATCAAAAATGGGATTAATATCCGAGTCAATGCTTCTGTTGAATCTAGAAGTAAAATAACTATTAAGGAATATCTAAAACCAGAGTATATTGAAAAAATAAAAGAAATAGTTCCTCTTTTGAAAAGGAGACTAAGTAAAAAACAAGTTGAAAACATGTTAAGATTAATAGATGAAAGAGATTATCTCGGATTTGCTAAGATACTTTTAACCGAATACTATGATCCCTTATACAAAAACACCCTTGATAAAATAGAATATGGCTTCACTGTCAATAGTGATGATATTGATATTTGTGTTAAAGAATTAGAAGGAATAAGGAGTAAACTTTTATAAACCCAAAACTTCTTTCTAAACAAATGACACTTTACTTAATCGGTCTCGGCCTTAACGACGAAAAAGACATCACTGTTAAAGGTCTCGAAGCCATAAAAAAATGCAAATACATCTACTTGGAAAACTATACTTCCATCCTTCAAACTACTAAAGCAAAACTGGAAAAGCTTTACCAAAAGAAAATCATCTTAGCAGACCGGGAAATGGTGGAAACCAAACCTGACATTATCAAAAATGCCCAAAAAGACAACACCGCCTTGTTAATCATCGGCGACCCTATGTCCGCCACCACCCATGTTGACTTATTATTAAGAGCCAAAGAAAAAAATATCAAAACAGAAGTCATCAACAATGCTTCAATATTGACAGCAGTGGGCATCACCGGACTGCAATTGTATAAATTCGGCAAAACCACCTCCATTCCATTCGCAGAAAATTATTGGACTATAGAAACCCCATACAATGTTCTCAAACAAAATCTCAAATCAAAACTACACACTCTTTTCCTTCTGGATTTAAACCCATCAGAAGAAAAATTCATGACCGTCAACAATGCTATTGACATCTTGTTAAAGATAGAAAGCAAACAAAAACAAAAAATCATCAATAAAAAAACAAAAGTCATTGGCTGCGCCAGATTAGGAAGTAAATCACCAACCATCATCTACGGAGAAGCAGAAAAACTTATGGGCAAAGACTTTGGCAAGCCGCCTCATTGCTTAATCATTCCCGGCGAACTTCATTTTATGGAAGAAGACGTTTTAAAACAATACTCTTAATCAGTTTTCTTTTCAAAAGGTTTCAAAGTTCTCAAATCAATACCTTTATCAAGCACATATTTCATCAAAGGAACATTGAAAAGAGGCTGTTCCATAGCATAACCTTCTCCAGCAAGGACCAGTTTTTCTCTTATAAAATAAGGAAATTTCCCAGTCCATCCAAATTCACTTCCTTGATGTCCAGTAGCTACAAAATCCAGTCTGCCTGTTTTAGGTCTGTGACCAGTCAGAACAACATTCAAATTAAAATCTTGATCAGTTGCCAACATTAAGTCTCTACTAAAAATTGCAGTTTGGGAATTGTAAATTCTAAGATTCTCTTCCATCAATTGTTCAACTCTTGAATCAAATCTATCTGCATCTAAAGTGCCTTCTGACAATTCTCTGCCAGCATATTCTCGAATCAATCCTAACCTAACTTTGTCTTGAGTTTTTGGGTTACCTTCCTGAGAAGCTTGGTCTCCCAATGACTGATTATATCTATCAGCCAAAGCAATCAATAATTTAGGAAGCAAGGCAGCTGTGGCAAAAGCCGAAATTTGTCTTGAACCTTGAGTTTGCTTGTCTATGCTTGAACTATAACTGCCATACTTTCTTTCACTAACATTAAGATCTTCATCATAGGTTTCCAAAGGTGTTGATTTTTTTGTCCTGTCCAACAACCTGTTAAATTCTCCTTGAACATATTCTCTTTCTTCTCTAACCGCTTCTGGTGAAAAAGTGACCACATCCATAGACAAAATAGTGACTTCTTCTCCAAGAAAAGTTCCCTTGGCTGTTATTTTGTAATCTTTTCTGTAACCTTTTTTCAAAGGTGATTCCTGACATTCAATTGTGGAAACAACCTCTGTTGTTCCAAACTTATCAATAATCAAAGGACTCATGAAATCTACATGAAATTTAGCTACATGCTCTTCAGCAGGTATTAAATTTTCAAGATAAGACATAGCTTCTGCTCCAGGAAAGATGATTGGATTTCCAAGGTAAAAGGAAGTTATATCCCCTAAAAATCTGTTTAATGTCAATTCTTTCTTCAAATCGTTCTTCTTTAATTTACGTTCGGTATCGCCTTTTTCTATTCTCAAGGCTTCAATTTCATTTGAATCAATTTCATAATTTGGTCTTAAAAAACGTCTGGCCACTAAAGAAGTTAAAACATTTTCAACATGAAATGGGTTTTCATGAGCAGGGTTAGTGTCACCTGAAAAAGCTAAATGATCTTCAACATGCCTATAATTAAAAGTAACTTCATGGATTCTAGGATCATGAATAATAACTTTTTCTTCTTCACTCTTAGAATCATCTACTGGTTTTTCCTCAACTTGAGGTTGTTCAATAGATTCTTCTACAACGTCTTCCAATGTTGTCGGCACTTTTTCGTCAGTTGTATCGTCACTCATGTTAAATTAAAATGTAAATAAGTTATATATAAATCTTTGCAAAATTTAGCTTTATTTAGCAAGTTTTATATATCTTATTCAAAACCCTAATTTTATGATTATTACTATCTCTGGCAAACCTGGTTCAGGAAAAAGCACTATTGCTAAACTTCTCGCTCAAAAACTCAATCTCAAACATTACTCCACTGGAGATTTCATGAGAAAAATAGCCAAAGACAGAGGTATTTCTTTGATTGAACTTTCAGAAGTTGCAGAGTCAGACCTTTCCGTAGATCAGGAAATAGACAACTACTCCGAAAATCTTGGCAAAACAGAAGACAACTTCATTATTGACACCAGATTAGGTTTCCATTTCATACCAAATTCAATCAAGATTTTTCTGGATGCTGAACTTAAAGTCAGGGCTCAAAGAATTCTCAAAGACAAAAGAGTAGACGAGCCACAAAACTTGGAAGAACTTGAAAAAGAAATCCAAAAAAGAGAGCAATCAGAAATCCAGCGCTATCAGGAATATTACCACATCAACCATTACGACAAAAACAATTATGATCTCATCATCGACAGCTCTAATTCAAACCCCGAAGAGATTGTCAAAGGCATTTTAAAGTTTATACATAAAAACCAAAAAGGGATTGTTTCTTAACACCATACTCCTTATCTGCTTCTTTTTCAGTCTGGTCTTTATTTTTCTTTTCCTCTTTTAATGCAGGGCCTTTTGCAGAAAGAACTCTTTTTTCTAATTTTTCTTCTTGTGCAAACTCCATTACAAAATATAATACCCAAACTAACTTAAATATTTTATCTCCTTATTTTTCAGTTTAAAACAACAAGTCTTATAAACTTCAAACTGGTTTGAAGGTTTAAAAATAGAAGATTTTAAAAACCACTACTTTCTCCAAACAAAAATGCCAATCAAAAAACATGATTTTGTAGAAGTGGAATATACTGGCCAGTTACCAGAAGGATTTGTTTTTGACACTACAGACGAAAAAATTGCCAAGGAAAATGATCTTTACAATGAAAAGATGAAATATGGCCCCATTACCATCTGTGTAGGTGAAAATAATATTCTTCCAGGTCTCGATGAATTTTTAGAAGGCAAAGAGCTCAACAAAGAATATACTGTTGAACTGACCGCTGAAAACGGTTTTGGCAAAAAGGATGCTAAAAAAATAAGATTAATACCTGCCAGAGCCTTCAAAAAAACAGATATCCACCCCCAAGTAGGATTACAGGTTGATATTGACAATGAGATTGGCACTATCCTTAGAGCCGACAGTGGCCGGATTTTGGTAGACTTTAACCATCCACTTTCAGGCAAAGACGTTGTCTATAAAATCAAAGTCAATAAGGAAATTACAGAACCAAAGGAAAAAATAGAAGCTTTGATGAAAATGTCCCTCAATCTACCAGGCATTAAAGTAGATGTTCAGGATAACAAAGCCACCATTACCATGCCTTTGGAAATTCCAGAGCCTGCTCAAGAGCCAATCAAAAAGAAGATTATTGAATTAACTAAAGTCAAGGAAGTGACCTTTAGCAAAACACTGGGAAAAAAGCCTTCGAACGAAAGTGAGAAGCTTCCAAAGGAAGGTTTAGAGAATCAAAAAGATTCTCAAAAGCCAGAAGTTAAAACCGAGCCTCAGAAGCCAGAGGAAAACAACCAACCTTCTTCTCAAGACTAAAAAACTTTATATATTAGCTTGATATTTTATTTTTATACGATTCCAGAGGGGTGAAAAAAAGTGGAGATATATGAAGAAAGAGAGAGACCCAATTTCTCGGAAGAGCCTTTACAGGTGAACGAACCTAGATTAGAAATTAATGAACCTAAAGATGTTACACTCAAAGAACCTTCTAGAAATTTAGATATTGATGCTGAATTAGAAGCCTTGCTTGCCCAACAAAAAACCAAAGTTAAAGTTGTTGGTTGTGGTGGTGCCGGCAATAACACTATTAATAGAATCACCGAAGTTGGTGTCAAAGGCACTCAAACTATCGCTGTTAATACTGATGCTCAAGATTTATTATACACTTCTGCTGATAAAAAAATCCTTATTGGCCGTGAAGCCACCAAAGGACTGGGCGCTGGCTCAAATCCAAAAATGGGTGAAGAAGCCTGCAAAGAAAATGAAGTTGAAATCAAGCGTGCTTTAGAAAGCTCAGACTTAGTTTTCATCACCTGCGGTCTTGGTGGTGGAACAGGAACAGGTTCTGCTCCAGTCATTGCCCAGATAGCTAAAAAAATGGGTGCTTTAACAGTTGCTATTGTTACACTTCCTTTTTCTATGGAAGGTTATAAGAGATATGAAAACAGCCAGATTGGTCTGGAAAAACTCGAACAAATTGTTGACACTTTGATTGTTATTCCAAATGAAAAGTTGCTGGAACTTGCTCCGGACTTGCCATTGCACACTGCCTTCAAAGTTGCAGATGAAATTCTGACCAACGCTGTCAAAGGCATTGCTGAAATGGTTACTAAAGCCGGTTTAGTTAACCTTGATTTTGCTGACATTAAAACAATTATGGGTGACGGTGGTGTTGCTCTTATTGGTGTTGGCGAATCAGACACAGAAGACCGGGCTATGGAAGCAGTTCAAAAGGCTATTGAAAATCCATTGCTTGATGTTGAAGTTGCTGGTGCTAGCGGTGCTTTAATCAATGTTTGCGGCGGCGAAGATATGACTTTGGATGAAGCTAGAAAAGTTGTAGAGACAGTTGCCAATCACCTCAATGAAGATGCCAAGATTATTTGGGGAGCTCAGATTTACAAAGATATGGAAAGGACTATCCGAGTTATGCTTATTGTTACTGGAGTTAAATCAGAACAAATCTTTGGACAAACCAGAACCATTGTTGACAAAAAGAGACGTGAGATTGAAAACGAATTGGGCATAGAATTTGTTGATTAAAGGACTAAAATCGTAAAACAATTTTATGTTGCTTTATTTTTGTCAAACTTTTTTTGAAAAAGTTTGATTGAAAACGAATTGGGCATAGAATTTGTTGATTAATTCTTTTTTTATAATTTTTTTGACATGTAAAAGCCGTCTAAACTATAACCTAATTTAGCATAATATTGTCTGACACCAATACCAGAAATCACATCTAATTTTTTCTTTCCGTTCTGTTTGGCAGTTTTTTCTGCTTCTTTAATTAATTTTTTACCCAGACCGCGATGCTGCACCCCACCTTTAGTACCAATTTTAGTTGACTGCCCGTAAACATGGAGTTCTCTGATACCTGCTTCCTTGCCAATCCTTAATCTGCAAAAACCAAGCAAAATATTATTTTCAGTGTCTTCAAGAGAAATAAAATATTCAATCCCGCCAGAAGCTTCATACTTCTCAACTAACAGTTTAACAGCTGGCCAGGATATTACTCTCCTTCGCGGTTCTCTGCACCTGATGCATTGGCACTTAGGATTGTATTTTTGATGAATTAATTGTCTCAGATTAGTCAAACCCACACCGGCCGCAATCTGGTAACTTGGAATATCCCTTTGCACCCTCATTATCCGGCAGTATTTTGGAACATATTTTTTAATCTCGCTAATTAATTTGGCAGCTTTTTCAGTTGTCAAAGGTTTGTATTTCTTCTTTTGATAAAGATCATACAGCTTAGTTCCTGGAGCAACCATGCAGGGATAAATCTTAAGGGCGTCTGGTTTGAAATCTGGGTTTTGAAAAATTTCTCTAAACATTTTTTTATCTTGAACAATAGTTGAGCCCGGCAGGCCTGGCATCATATGGTAGCCAACTTTCAAATAAGCTTCCTTGAGAAGCCGGGTTGCTTTGATAGAGTCTTCAACTGTATGTCCTCTGTTAATTTTTTTCAAAACTTTATTGTCAACATGCTGGACTCCTAATTCAACCCTAGTTGTCCCCAACTTTAGCATCTGGTCGATATGTTTTTTCATGCAGTAATCTGGACGTGTTTCAATACAAATAGCCACGCACCTCACATCTGCCCGCTCATTTTTCTTTTGCTCCTTTCCCAAAACAGCTTCTTTTTTTAATTTCAAAAGTTTCTCATGAATTTTTTTGGTTCGCAAAGGGTCGCCTACTGGCCCGGGTAAATAAAAGAATTTCTTAAATTTCTTGGCATTAAATTTTCCTTTCAAAAAAAACAACTTGGAAAAATCATTCATGGCTTTGAAAGAATAAGTTACAAAATTGTCTTGGTATTTTTTGGGAAAACTTGGAAAGGTTCCTCCCATAATTATCAATTCAATTTTGTCAATACTGTGCCCTAAAACCACATACTGCTCCAGACGGTTAAAGACTTGCAAATAAGGATCAAATAAATTCCTGATGCCGCGAAGAGTGGCCGGTTCCTGGCCAGTGTAAGACTGAGGCACATCACCAAAAAAAGATTCAGGTCCGCCCGGACACATTAAACATTTGCCGTGCGGGCATTTGAAAGGCTGAGTCATGATAGCAATCGGTGAAACACCTGAAATAGAGCGTGTTGGTTTGGTCATCAATCTATTCTTAATCTTGTCAATATCTTTCTCCTGAACATGCATCAAAACTTCAAAATTAGTTGGCGGCTTGGCCACCTTATACTTTTTGCAGAGACTCCTCTTAAGGGCAGAGAATTGTTTTTCTGAAAAATCGTTCTTCTTTACAAACCCTATCAGTTCCTGGTAAATATCCATAGAATCAGGTGTACTTCTGGGCTTTATAAATTTTATCAGAGAAGTAATTCAAAGCCAATAAAAACAAGATACAAGGCAATCATCAACAGTCCGTGTTTCCAGGTAACCCAACCATGTTTCATGAAATAAAGTGTTAAACCCATAGCTACAGTCAAGATCACACCGGCAAATAAAATAGTGTTAAACGGAATAGAAAAAGGAAAAATCAAAGCCAGTATGCCTAAGAAGAGTAATGATTTAGTTAAAGTACTGCCCAATAAATCCCCCAAACCCACATCTTTGTGCCCTTTAAGTTCTGAACGGATGACCACAGACAAATCAGGTAGCTGGCTGATAATCCCGATCATAAAAACTCCAATAATAAATTTTGGGATTTCAAATATTTTGGCAATTTCAACTGAACTAAAAATTAACCATCTCCCAGATAAAAGCATGGCGCCTAAGGCCAGGATAAAAATTAATCCGTGCTTCCAAATATTCTTAAATTTAACATTTTTCTTAATAGAACCCAATTGTCCTTCTTTTTTCCAGAGAAATGCAGCATAAGCAACATAAGCTGCAATCAAGATAATACCGTCAATCCTGCTTAATCCACCGTCAACTAAAAGAATGACTGGCAGGATAGTAAAAATCAAGACAATGAATTTAACTTTGGAAAATAATTTACTTTTAATATTGACTTTCTTGCCCACTATAGCCATAATACCCAAGACAAAAGTCAAGCCTGCAATATTAGAACCCAGTATTGTTCCAATAACCAGTCCTGGCTGTCCTTCAAGAGAGCCAAAGATTCCTGCAACTAGTTCTGGAAAAGAAGCCACAATCGCAATTACAAACAAACCCACCAAATAATCTGAAAGCCCCAACTTCTTGGCCCAGTTAGTGATGCCATGAAGAAGCATTCTGGAGCTTTGAAGCATAATTATTATACTAAAAACCAAAATAACTAAAAGATATAGTACAGGATAAGCAGTTGCAAATTGTTGTAAGACCATTTATTTCTCCTTGAAAACTAATTTATAAATTTCTCCAAACCACAGGACTGACGAAGAGATAGCAATACAAAAGATCCAGTCTACAGCAGATAATGGCGTGGTGCTGAAGAGACCATTAAGGAAAGGCACATAAACTACAGCCAGCTGTAAAACAACTGAAAGCAGGATTGCGCCCAGTAGCCATTTGTTATTGAATAAATATTTAAACACAGATAATTTCAATTCCTTGCAGTTAATTACATTAAACATCTGGAAAAGCATTAAAGTTGTAAAGGCCAAAGTAATAGCATAAATATAATATTGTGGTGGGTTAGCTAAATCGATCATTGTTCCCCAACTCCAGCCACTGGAAACTAAAGCCCAAAAGAAAACCGCTAAGGTTCCCAACATCATAATCAATCCCACTAGTAAAGCCCAGATGGCACTCCTTTTACCAAGAATTTTTTCAGTGCTTTTGCGGGGTTTTCTTTTCATGATATCTGGCTCAGGAGGTTCAATACCTAAAGCTGTGGCTGGTGCTCCGTCTGTCACCAAATTAATCCAAAGAATCTGCACGGCAATTAAAGGTAAAGGCAGACCAATTAATATCCCAATAAAAATAGTCATAACCTCGCCCGCATTTGAAGACAATAAATACAAAACAAATTTCTTGATATTATCAAAAATATTTCGGCCTTCCTCAATGGCATTGACTATCGAAGCAAAATTATCATCAGTTAAAATCATCTCAGAGGCTTCTTTAGCCACATCAGTGCCGGTGATTCCCATCGACACCCCAATATTTGCTTTTTTCAAAGCAGGTGCATCATTGACACCGTCTCCAGTCATGGCCACAATATGTCCTTTTTTTCTCAGAGCTTCTACAATCTTGATTTTATGTTCTGGATTAACTCTGGCATAAATACCAATACTTTCAACTTCTTTATCCAAATCAATATGTCCTAAATCTTGTCCGGTAATAGCCGTCCCTTCAATCCCTAATTCTCTGGCAATCGCTACCGCAGTAGTTTTGTGGTCGCCAGTAATCATGATGACTCTGATGCCGGCTGTCTTGCATTTTTGGATTGATTCTTTGGCTTCCTGCCGCGGAGGATCAATCATAGCCTGCAGACCAAGGAAAATCATATTTTTCTCTGAGTCATCTGTGTCTTTGATTTCTTTGTAAGCAAAACCCAAAACCCGCAAAGCTTCAGAAGCTAGTTTTTCATTGGCATCTAAGATTTCCTTGATCTTTGGTCTTGAAAGACGTTCAACCTTGCCGTTAATCAAAACTCTGTCGCAAAGCTGCAGTATAATGTCTGGTGCACCTTTGGTCAAGGCAACTTTTTTGTCATTGATCCTGTTTATTGTAGTCATGCGTTTTCTTTCTGAAGAAAAAGGAATCTCATCTATTCTTGGAAATAATTTATCTTGGTCGTCTTTTTTCATGCCGGCTTTTTCAGCGCTGACTAAAAGACAAATCTCAGTTGGGTCGCCAATGTTTTCTCTTTTGCCTTCATTCTCAGAAATTTGGGAATCATTACACAGAGCGCCGGTTAAAAGCAGCTTTTTCAAATCTTCAGAAGGAGTGGCAATTTGTTTGTTTAAAACAAAGGTTCCTTCAGGAGCATATCCTGTTCCTGTCACTTCATATATCTTATCAGAAACCCAAATTTTTTTTACTGTCATCTCATTTTTAGTCAAAGTCCCGGTTTTATCAGAACAAATCACATTCACAGAACCCAAGGTTTCGACACTTGGTAATTTTCTGACTAAAGCATTCCTTTTAACCATACGCCGTACACCAATACTCAAGGCAATCGTCACCACAGCCGGCAAACCTTCTGGTATAGCTGCTACAGCTAAAGCAATGGCAATAAAAAACAATTTTTCTAAAGATTGTAAACTTATAGTTCCAATAAAATATTCTCTGGCCAGTCCCACAACAAAAACAATCACGGCAATAATAATCACTGCAACACCCAACACCTTACCCAAATGTTTGAGTTTTTTCTGTAAAGGAGTTGGTTCCCCATGAGCTTCCTGAATTAAACGGGCAATTTTTCCAAATTCAGTTTTCATCCCTGTCCCAGTCACCACTGCTCTAGCCCGTCCTTTAGTCACAATAGTTCCAAAATAAGACATACAAGTTCTGTCAGCTACCGGCGATTTTAATTCAACTGGCTTGGTTGTTTTAACCACTGGCAGACTTTCTCCTGTTAAAGCAGCTTCTTGGGTTTCAAAGGAATGGACTTCAACTAAACGGGCATCAGCCGGAATTTTATCGCCGGTTTCTAAAACAAGAATATCGCCAGGCACCAGATAACGACTTTCAATTTCAATTTCACGTCCTTGCCTAATAACTTTGGCTTTGGGAGAAGCCATCTTTTTCAAAGCTTCAATTGCTCTTTCTGCGCGGTATTCCTGAAAAAAACCCAAAATTGCGTTAGCAACAATTATTATGCCAATAACTGCTGCATCAACCCATTCTCCAAGAAATAAGGAAATAACTACTGCTGCCACCAAAATTAAAATTAACGGACTTTTAAATTGGTCAAAAAGAATCTTAAGAGGAGAAATCTTGACTTCTTCCTGGATAATATTAAGACCATACTCATGCAGGCGTGATTCAGCCTCATCATGACTAATACCCTGGTCTTTGGAAGTTTTTAATCCACCAAGAACCTGTTCAACCTCTTTTTCATAATAACTCATTTTTATTTAGATACTCTGAATTTCTGCTTCGTCTCTCTCCAATTTTTTTCTTCAAGATCATTAATTTTTTGCTTATATTCGTCCCAGTCAAGATAACGTTTGCCGAATATTTTATCCCATATCTTCATCTTATCACCCCGATTTTACATTAAAAGCCAAAGAAGTATTTTAATTTTTTGTTTTGATTTTGAACTTAAAATATAACAAAAAGATTTATAAGTTTCTTTGACTCTGATATAACAGATTAAAAGATGGATTTGGATGATATTGTTAAAAAAGAGAAATCAAGCTGGTTTGGGCTTGGCCGGATTGTTAGAGGCATAGCTTATACTATTACAGTTTGTGCTTTAACCTTATCTCTAGTAGGTTGTTCTAAGAAAGATGAATATGTAGTTGTCAATAACCTACCCACCCTAGAAACTATTGCTGATCTTGCCGGTGATGAAAACCAAACCATCACTTCACCAACTTTAACAGCCTCAGACCCTGACAACGACCCTTTGACTTATTCTGTCACCAGTGGCCCTGGTTTCATCAATGCCAGTAATGAATTTGAATGGACTCCAGGTTATTCTGACAGCGGTCTTCACTCAGCCACTATTACGGTTTCCGATAATAAAGGTGGAGCAGATTCTCAAAACATCCAGATTACAGTCAATAATGTCAATCGTCCGCCTGTTCTGGACCCTATTAACAACATCACTGCTAATGAAGGCGATTTAGTCAAAATAATCTATAGTGCCACAGATCCTGATGGTGACTCTTTAACAGCTACTTTTACTAGTCCTTTGGATTCAAACGGTGAATGGCAGACAGGTTACATTGATTCTGGAATTTATAATGTCACTATTACAATTGACGATAACCATGGAGGAACAGATTTCCAGAATGTTCAGCTTACAGTCAATAATGTCAATCGTCCGCCAGTTCTAAACCCCATTACCAATATTACAACTTGGGAAGGAGATCAGGTTAAGATTATCCCATCTGCTACAGACCCAGATGGAGACACACCGATTTTCAGTTATTCTGCTCCTTTAAATTCAAACGGTGAATGGACTCCCAATTACACTAATGCTGGCATTCAAAACGTAACTGTTACTGTTAATGATGGCAATGGGGGAAGTGATTTTCAAAATGTCCAGATTACAGTTAAAGATTGCCGGCTTGTTTTTGATACAGACTCTTCTGGCAGCACCCAAGTTCATACCATGGACCCCGACAGTAATAATGTCACTCAATTAACCACCACATCATTTAATTACATGGCTTCTTGGTCGCCGGATGGTTCTCAGATTCCTTTCTCATCTTCTCGAACAGGGAACTTTGAAATTTATTTGATGAATTCTGATGGCAGCAGCCAGACAAGATTGACTACAACTAGCGCCCTTACTAGCAATTACGGGCCGGTCTTTTCACCAGATGGTTCTAAAATTGCTTTTTATTCTGATATGAACAACAGTCCGGGAACATATGATATTATTGTTATGAATGCTAATGGAAGCAACATAACCAGTTTAACTAGCTCTTCAGACAATACCTCTCCTTGTTATTCTCCAAATGGAAACAAAATAGCCTTTTCCAGATTCAACGGAACTGATTGGGATATTGTTACTATGAATTCTTCAGATGGTAGTGGTTTAACCAGCATTACAACTAGCACTGCTAATGACACTAATCCAGTCTATTCACCAAACGGATTAAAGATCGCTTTTGAAAGAAGTGGGGATATTTTTGTCATCAACTCAGACGGTTCTGGTACAGCGACTAATTTAACCAGTTCGACTTTTACTGAACAGCATCCTTTCTGGCATCCTAATGGTCTCAAAATCAGCTACACTACTAACCAATACGGCAATTTAGAAATTGGAATTATGAATGCCTCAGATGGTTCTAATCAGACCAGGATAACCAACAACACATTTACTGATTCTAGAGCAAGATTTAAGTGATTGCCCGCAGAAATGATGATTCTGGGATTTTTGTTTTTTATTCCTATTCATACTTCTATATACATACAGAAACATACAGAAACATACAAATAAATAAAAAGATTTATAAATACATACAGCTTTTTCAGGGGAAAAGAGGTTAAATCAAAGTATGCCTAAGCAAAAAGTAACATTAAGTATCGATAAGCAGGTTTATTCTAATTTTAAGAAGTTTTGCGAAGAGAACGCTATTATGCTTTCTAAAAAAGTTGAACTGTTCATGAAAAAAGAGATGGGAGGAAAGAGTGACAAGAAATAATCAAAAGAGGATGCTCGGATTGAAGATCTGCCTAGTCCTGGCTCTCTTGATTATGCTCTCTACAGTCAGTGCTGAAAATTTCACCATCCAACCTCCGGAATTCAACAGTGTTGATCTCCAGGAAATAACACCAGAAGAGACTGTAGAACCAGAAATTAACTTTAGTATTGGGACCACTAAAGTCGAACAAGAATTTGTCATCAGTTTTTCAGCTGATATTCTGGATTCAAAATGGAATGAACTTAACGCCCAGATAAAATTCTTTGAAAAAGAAGGTCAAAAAGAATTCAGAAAAGAACTCAAAAAAGAAATCAAACTAAAGAAAGGAAAATATAATGCTGAGATAGATTTAGAAGAAGGAGATATTGATTCTATCGTCATTGAAGATTTAGAGCTTGAAGAAAATGTCACAGAATTCATCAGAATAGATTATCTCCCTGAAGAAAAGATTCAAGAAATGGGTTTTGATTTTGTCAAAGTCTATGCCATTGACCCAACCCCAATTACTTTCAGCAACGCCACAGTTAATGTTAACGAAGCTCAGGGAACAGAATTATACAAATGCAAAGACTGGGACTTTGCCAGTCAAACTTGTAATGGACACTGGCAGTTAATAGAAATTGAATTAACACCAGGTCAGGAATATTCTTTTGAATTAACACCAGAAGACCCCGGATTTGGAGAAATGGTTGTTCAGGATATTATTATAGAAGAACCAATTGTTATCAATAAAACTCCAATCATCAATGAAACACCAGTTATCAATCAAACTCCAATTATCAACGAAACTCCAATCATTAATGAAACACTAATCATCAACGACACACCAGTTATTAACGACACTCCTATAATTAACCTGACTGAAATCAATGAAACAAATATAACTTTGAGTGAACCTATTCTCCTTTCAGAAGCCAGTAAGATAAGCTTAATTGAAATCAAGGATGCTGAAGGAACTGTCAAGGAAAGTGACATCAAGTTTTATGATATAAACGGTACAGAAACAACTTTAACCACAGAAGGAACTTATGATGTTGAGATCAGCATGGTCGAAGGGCCGGTTAGTACTATTAGTATTAGTGATGCAGTTATTGACTCTGCTACCCAAGAATTGTTCAAGGTTGATGATGTTCCAGTAGAAAAAGAAGGGGAATTCTTGGAAGTCTATGCTATTGATCCAACTTCAGTCAATTTCACTAATGCCACTGTTAATGTTCCATCAGCCAAAGGAAATCTCTTGTACAAATGTGTTGACTGGAACTTTACTGCTCAGGAATGTTATGGCGAATGGGTACCTTTAAAATACATTGAACCAGGCCAAGGATATTCATTTATGATTGACTCAGTTGATCCAGGTTTTGCAGAAATTAATGCCACTAATGCCACTCACTTGGATGAGAACTACAATTTTGTTTCAAACATCTTTAACGAGATTGAACACCAAGACAGCAATTGGTCTGAATCAATTTATGAAGATGAGTTTGTCAGAGTTACATACCAATATAATCTAACAAACAATAATGTAATTGACGTTTTTGTCAGAAATCCTAATTCAAGCAACACTTGGTTTGAAATTTATAATGTTGGAGATACTTCAACATTACTCGGAACTTCAAAAGTATTTAATCCAACAGGAGAATGGGATTATATCTCTCTAGCTAATGTTTCAACTCCAACCGACACTTTTGATTTCAAAATCGTCAATAATGAAAGTGGCACTACTGGATTTTTAGAATTTGATTATATCCATGATGCAGCCAATGGTAACCTCAATGACAACAGTTTCAATTGTGTGGCAACCACTTTGTTGATCGGGCAAAGTACTAACTGTACTGGAATCTACAGTGAAGATGCTAACAAACCAGAAGATTGGACTGTTTGGCTGACAGATGATGGCACAGCCATCACCAGAACCTGCGGTGCCAACAATCTCAGAGTTATTAATGTAGATTATACTACCAGCAATACAGTTTGCGACAGCGAAGCAGATGGAGTAGTTACTTGTAATGCATGGGGAGCATCTGTTATTAACCAACAGATAAGATGGGAAATAGAGGCTTGTTCTGCAGACGCCACCAACACTATCCTTACAAACGCAGCCAGCACAACAGGCGGAACCAATACTTTAACAATTACAGATACTTTAGCCACAGTATTAGATGTGACACCACCAACCACCACATTGAATTCACCAGCTAACGGAGCGAATTTCACAGCCACCAATGATATCACATTCAATTGTTCAGCTACAGATGATTATGGTTTGGCCAACATCACCTTTTACTGGAATTACACCGGAACCTGGACAGCTAATGGCACTCAAACATTAACTGGCACAGCAGATTCAGCAACATTCACCAGAAACGATCTCAATAATGGTAATTATAGTTGGAATTGTTTGGCTTATGATAATGCAGGCCTTTCTGACTGGGGTAACTCTAATTACACATTCAGCATAGCTTATACACCAATGGTTAATGATACAGTTGAACCAACTTTAAGATTTGTTTCACAAAGTCCTGCTGATGTCAGCACCACAAATACATTTGATAAAAGTCTTAACATCACATACAATATCACAGATGATTATGGAGTTAATGATTCAACTGTTGAACTATACTACAAAACAAACACCACAACATCCGATTGCTGGACCTATGTCAACGGAAGTTATGGTTACTGCGGCTATCAAACAACAAATTACAATACCAAAACATTGGATAATTACCTATTCAAAATCTATGACAATAATATATATCCGGGAACTTACAACTTTAACGAACGAAGTATGGAATTAACTCCACATTCCATAACCACTTTGACAACCAGCAATGACTACATCAAAATAAGATTGTACAATGTTTCCAACACCAAACAATACAACGCTTTTGAAATCATGGCCAATTCAACTGGTCCTAATAACTTAAGAATATATTATTGTAATGCCAATTATGTCTCCGGAAACCCAGCAACTTCAGGTGACTGTACCAACTTCTATAATTTAGAAGCCACTACACCTTTCAATCACAGTCATTCAAACTATTCAAAACACCATTTGATACCATTCGCTATCAACACAACTACAGGAACTATTGGAGGAATAAGTGTTACACCAACCTCTTATTTCTTGTTAAGAGGCAGAACCAGCCAAACTTGGAATGTTTACTATATCTCGAACGTTTCAAGAATTGATACCATTCAAACTAGTGCTAACTCAGGCAATGCCTGGTCTAACCTAGCTGGAACAGTTGATGCCCACTTGCACCAATACGATGGTTCAGATAGGTTATGGTATTATGCTTGTGCTAATGATACTTCAGATAACAACAATTGTTCAGCAGTCAGAAGTGATTTAATTAATCTCAGTGGTCTGCCACCAACAGCTCCAGATGTTTACAGTCCTACTATTGGTTATTATAGTGGCATTGTTCCAATCAATTATACAGAATCAATTTCACCAAACAGTTATCCAATAGTCAGTTATAACATCAGCCTTATCTATCCTAACGGAACATTTATCAGTACTATTATCACAAACAATTACCCAAGTTTAAGTTATTCATGGAATTCAACAGGAACTGCTAATGGAAACTATGTCATCAGAGTTGAAGCTTGCGACAATCAAAATCAATGTTCTTATGGATACAGTGAACAATTCACTATCAATAGTCCACCAGTAGTTACACTCAACAGTCCAGTCAACAACGCAAACTTCACAGTTACCAACAATGTCACTTTCAACTGTTCAGCAACAGACGACACTGCTTTAACAAACATCACCTTTTACTGGAATTACACAGGCACTTGGACAGCTAATGGCACACAAGCCTTGACAGGAACCAGTGATTCAGCAGCTTTCACCAGAAACGATCTCAATAATGGGACATTCATCTGGAACTGTCTGGCTTACGATAATACTAGTCAGTCTGACTGGGGAGATGCAAATTATACATTCAGTGTAGCTTATCCGCCTCCAGTCAATGACACCACACCACCAGCTGTCTTTGACTTAAAACCTACCGCGGGTTCATCATACAATATCCTAAGTTCCATAGAAATTGCAGCTAATGTTACAGATATGTATGGAATAGATATAGTTCAGGCAACAATCACCTATCCAAATACAACCACCACTACTTTAACACTTAATTTATCAGTTGGAAACAAATACAATAATAGCTTCACTATTCCAAATCTCATTGGTCAGTATAATGTTAGTTTTTATGCTAACGATACATATGGCAATGTCAACAACACAGAAACAACTTTCTTTGTCGGCCAGGATACCACTAATCCAACAACAACTCTTAACTTCCCTCCAGCAAGTTATGTCAATGACTCAGCACCAAATACAAATATTACTTTCAACTGTTCGGCAACTGACAACTATGCTTTAAACAATATCAGCTTGTACATCACCAACAATAACAATGCATCCTTCAGTCTCAACTCAACCACAGCCTTGACAGGAACAGCAGATTCAGCAGCTTGGACTCTAGAGTTGACTACAGGAAATTACACCTGGAATTGTTTAAGTTATGACACTTCAGGTAATTCTGATTGGGGAGATGCAAACAGATCAATCAAACTGAACTATACATTTGTAGACAACCCACCAAATGTAACTCTCAACAGTCCTGCAAACGGAGCAAATTATACCATAACCAATAATGCTACTTTCAACTGTTCAGCTACTGATGATTACGCCCTTACAAACATCACCTTTTACTGGAATTACACAGGCACTTGGACAGCTAATGGCACACAAGCCTTGACAGGAACTAGTGATTCAGCTGCTTTCATTAGAACTAACTTAAGCAACGGAACTTACAGTTGGAACTGCTTAGCATATGACAACAACAGTCAGTCTGATTGGGGAGATGCAAATTATACCATAAATGTAGCCTATGCTCCTGTTATCAACGACACCATTGCCCCAACCTTAACATTGATTGCACCAGATAATAATTCAGTGGATGGTGATGGCAATGTTGATTTCAACTGCTCAGCTACTGATGATCTTGCTTTGGCCAATGTTTCATTATACATTAATGGAGGATTAAATCAAACCATCGCCGCAAGTGGAACAAGTGATCAGGCAGATTTCAATTTAGCAAATATGTCAAACAATATCTACACTTGGTATTGTGGTGCTTACGATGTCTATGGAAACAATAACATCAGTGAAACTAGAACCTTGGAAATCAACACCACAGCAGTGCCAATCTCAACCAACTTCACAGGCAGCACCACAGACTGGGCTTCATTGCCTGACTTAAGCAATGTCTGCAACGGAACAGCCATCATTGACGATCCACCAGAAGGACAGTTAAAATGGTATGGTTGTGTCGATGCCAGAGATCAAGACTTTGATACCAATATCATAATTGGTTACAATTTAATAGACATCACTTTCGGTTTGCACTCAAGTTTCAACTCATCAGCAGAACTGCAGATCAGAAACTTGACTTGGGATGCTCCACCTTTAGTTTACAGAGATGGCATCTTATGTCCAGAACCAGATTGTACTAATGTCAGTTATGTTGGTGGAACAGCCATCTTCAACGTCACACACTTTACCAATTACACCACTGCCGGCAACAGTCAGTTAGGAATATGGGATCAAACAGATACAGATAAAGATAACTTGACCAAGTATCCAAATGAACAGATTGGATTCTATGCCAATTACACCAAGAAAACCGATGGCCAGCCAATTACCGGAGCTACTTGTGACATCAACTTTACTGATGGTGGTGCTTTGATGCCTTACAACGCCACCTCAACCATGTATGAATACAACAGATCATTCACCACTGCCGGCATCAAGCCATACAACATTACTTGTACTGCAGCAGGGTTCCAGACATTAACCTTGGGAGATTCTGCTAATGTCAGCACTATTCCTGTTGACAACCCACCCTACTGGTCAAACAATCAAACCAGTATTGTTTCAACTTATTCACCAACAACATCAAGCTACTTCAACATTACTTGGGAAGATGATAATGGTGTAGACACAGTCTACTTTGAAAGCAATTATTCAGGCAGTGCACAGAATTATTCAATGAATCTATTATTAGGTGATGTCTTAAATGGAACTTACAATTACTCGGCAGTCTTGCCAGCAGGAGGTCATTACTGGAAATCATATGCCAATGATACAATTGACCAATGGAACACAACACCTGTCTGGAACTTCAATATTGCCAAAGCAACTACTGTATTAACATTAGAAGCCTCACCAAGTTGGACAGAAACATATGGCACTTCAACTACAGTCAATTGTACAGCTAACAACAATGAAGTTACTGCAGAACTATTTGTCAATGGCACTCCAATCAGCATACCTTATACAACTACTCACGCAGCAGATACATACAATTACACATGTAGAGCAAATGCTACTCAAAATTACACAGCTGATTTAACTGCAAATAATTTAACCATCAACAAAGCCAGCACTACAACCAACCTATATTTGAATGGCAATCAAAACAATGTAACAATCACTTATCCAACACAAATTAATGCCACAGCCATCACATCAACAGGCAGTGTAACATTATATAGAAACGGCACCCCAGTCAGTAATCCAGAAATAACCACTTTGGCAGCTGGACTTTATAATTACACAGCCATTAATCTAGGTAATCAAAATTATACTGGCAGTTCAGCAACCTGGTTCTTGACTGTTAACAAAGCAACCTCTTCAGTCAATCTTTTATTAGATGGCACTGATGGCAATATTACTGTCGAAGTTGGCAGTACAGTCAATGAAACAGGAATATTAGTCTCTGGTGAAAGCGGAATTGAATTATACGAACAAGGCACCCTGGTCAATTCAGGAACCAGCCCACTAACTAACTTGACTCAATACAATTCATTGGGTCTGTTCAATGTCACAGTTAAGTATCCAACATCACAGAACTACACCTCTTCTGAAGAAACTCACTGGATAACTGTACAAGACACCACCAATCCAACCACCACACTTAACTCCCCGCCAGCAAGTTATGTCAATGACTCTGCTCCAAACACAAACATTACATTCAATTGTTCAGCAACTGACAGTTACCAATTAGCAAACACCAGCCTGTACATCACTGATAACAACAATGCATCATTCGGATTAAACTCAACTACAGCTCTGACAGGAACAGCAGATTCAGCTGCTTGGACTTTAGAATTAGGAACAGGAAATTATACTTGGAACTGTTTATCATACGACACTTCAGGCAACTCTGATTGGGGAGATGTAAACAGATCAATCAAACTGAACTACACTTTCATAGACAACCAACCAAACGTCACTCTCAATTCACCAATAAATGGAAAAACATTGGTAGTAAGCAATAATGAAACATTTAACTGTTCAGCAACCGACGATTATGGATTAACAAACATTACTTTCTATTGGAACTATACTGGAACCTGGACAGCTAATGGTACACAAGCTTTGACAGGCACATCAGACTCAGCAGCATTCACTAGAAATGACCTTAATAATGGAACTTATGATTGGAACTGCTTAGCATATGACAACAACAGCCAGTCTGACTGGGGAGACAATAATTACACCTTAACTGTAGCATACACACCAGCCTTTAACGACAGCACACCACCAAACACCACTTTAAACTACCCACCAGCAAGTTATGTCAATGACTCTGCTCTAAATACAAACATTATTTTCAACTGTTCAGCTACAGATGATTACCAATTAGCCAACATCAGCTTATACATCACCAACAGCAGTAATACATCATTTAGTCACAATGCAACTACTGCACTAACAGGCACAGCAGATTCAGCAGCTTGGAATTTGGAATTAGGCACAGGAAACTACACTTGGAACTGTTTAACATATGATGCCTTTGGTAATTCTGACTGGGGAGATGTAAACAGATCAATCAAACTGAACTACACTTTCATAGACAACCCACCATACTGGTCAAACAACCAAACAAGTATTGTCTCAACTTATTCACCAAGCACTTCAAGTTACTTCAATATCACTTGGGAAGATGAATTAGGTGTAGATACAGTTTACCTTGAAAGCAATTATTCGGGCAGCTCCCAGAATTACACCCTGCCTCTGATTTCAGGCAACAGCACAAATGGAATCTACAGTTACTCAAATATATTGCCAGCAGGAGGTCATTACTGGAAATCATATGCCAATGATACAATTGACCAATGGAACACAACACCAACCTGGAATTTCAATATTGCTCAGGCCACCACAACCTTAACTCTGACAGCCAGTCCAAGTTGGACAGAAACTTACGGAACACAAACAACCATTAACTGTTCAGCTGACAATTCAGAAGTAACACCAACATTATACAGAAACGGCACTCCAGTCAGCATACCAGATGTTCAAACTTTAGCAGCTTCAACTTACAATTATGTTTGTAATGCCACCGCCACACAAAACTATTCAGCACCTGCTGAACAAACAAATAATTTGACAATCAATCAAGTTGTTACAACAACTAATCTGTATTTGAATGGCAATCAAAACAATGTAACCATCACTTATCCAACACAAATTAATGCCACAGCCATCACATCAACAGGCAGTGTAACATTATATAGAAACGGCACCCCAGTCAGTAATCCAGAAATTACTACCCTAGCTGTTGGAACTTATAATTACACAGCCATCAACCCAGGCAATCAAAATTATACCAGCAGTTCAGCAACCTGGTTCTTGACTGTCAACAAAGCAACCTCAACATGTTCATTATTATTCAATCCAGCTAGTCCGCAGACTTATGGAACTCAACTCAATGCCAGTTGTTCTTGCAATAATCCAGAAGCTAGCTACACTCTTTACAGAGATGGAACAGATGTGACTGCCACAGAAAACAATATCTTCACTTTATTAGCAGCTAGCACATACAATTATGTCTGCAACACCAGCTCTACACAGAATTACACTTCAGCTAGCAGTGCAGCCAGTTACACCATCAACCAAGCAACTACAAGTTTATCACTGGTTGCTTCACCTGATTGGACTGTCTTAAATGGAACCAACACCACAGTCAACTGTTCAGCAAATAATAACGAAGTCAACATCAGTCTTTACAGAAATGGAACTTATGTCGGTAGTTCAATCGGCGGAACTATCTCAGACGCTCAAACCAACCTTTCCTTAGGAACTTATCCTTATGTCTGTAACAATTCAGACACACAAAATTACACAGCACAGCAAACCACAAACACACTGACAGTCACAGATTACATTGCACCGCCAACCACACCTTCAGGAGGTGGCGGCAGAAGAAGAACAGAAGAGCCAGAAGGAATTATAGTTGACACCACACCAACACCAGAATTAGTATTGTCAGCTGTTTGCGGCAATAATAACTGTGAAGATACAGAAAATTCAGATAATTGTTGCCAAGACTGTGGCTGCCCAGAAGATTTAGTCTGTGAAAACAATAATTGTATCACTCCGCAAGTCGGAGAACTAGTAGAAGTCCCAAAACCAGTTGAAGAAGTATATTTCTTCAACCCAATTATTATGGTCAAAAAATTAGAAGACGGTATCCTCAACTACAAATTATTGAACTTTGAATACGAATGGAAAGAAGATCTGGAACTATACAAACCAATTTCAGGATTCATCAAAACATTCATGGATTGGTCAGATTCATTAAAAAGCAAAATTTTCAAAGAACAAGGCCTTTTAGAAAGGCCCGGCAGTACAGAAGAGAAAAAAGAACCCCTCTTGAATTACGAGATCTTAGAAGGAACTCTTGAAAAAACAACCCAGCCAGGCCAGGATGGCAAATCATTAGGCAACGAAACCATCATTTACGCCATAATACTTGTATTCTCCTTAAGTTATTTGATAATTATTTTAACAGAGAGGATTAGAAGAGATATTGGGAAAAGTATAGAAGAAGGTCTCAAAAGAGATGTCAAAAGATTGGAAAAAAGAGGATTTGAGGTCCACGGAGTGTTCAAAAGACATATTGTACTACAGTGGACAAAAAGAAAAAGAAAGTTTTATAAGTAGTGTACGTATTTATACCATTACGTACGTACATGAAAAAAGAAAACGATAAATTAACAATTTCTGTCAATAAGAAAGTAAAAGAATTCTATAAAGAAATTTGTGAGGAAGAAGGGCTGAATCTGGCAAGGTAATTTCAGCAAAGACAGTAGCATTTTCATCAATGGAGATGAAGAGAGGAACAGCATCTGTTTGATTGTATTGGGTTCCTGGCTGCGGTTGTGTTTCTGTGGTGTTGAAAATTGGAGTTTCATTGCCAGCTGAAACAGCAAATTGAGGTTCTATGATCTCTTCAATTATTTTTGGTTCTGTTGGAGGTTGTTCTATCTGAACTTCTT
>JBHPDN010000006.1:0-49713 GCA_042577865.1 Nanobdellota archaeon | reverse complement strand
AGTTTTGGGTATGAAACTGGCCGGAGCCAACAAATGCTTACTTTACGAATCAAACGAAGCTGAAAAATTTTCAGAAGAAGTCAAAAAGTTTGATATCATAATCATGACTGAGTCAATTGCCCAGGAACTTAGGGAAAAAGATTTGCTTAAGGAAGTAGAGGGCATAATTGTCAGAGTACCTGACAAATCAGGCAGTAAAGGCCTGGCAATGAAAGAAATCTCACAGCTATTTGAGAGTGCATTAGGATTAAAAATCGAAAACTAAGGTGGTCACAATGAAAGAAAATATCAAAAAAGGAAAAATTGTCAAAATTTCCGGACCGGTTGTTGTAGCAGCTGGCCTGAAAGGAATAAAAATGTATGAGGTTGTTCGTGTCGGTGAAGAAGGTTTGATTGGAGAAGTTATTGAACTAGAAGCAGACAAAGCAACTATCCAAGTTTATGAAGAAACAACAGGAATCGGACCTGGCGACAAGGTTTTGGCTACAGGCATGCCTCTGTCAATTGAATTAGGTCCGGGTTTGTTGAGTAATATTTACGACGGAATCTTGAGACCATTGGATTTAATTAAGGCTCAGACAGGCGCTTTTATTGCCCGTGGTGTTGATGTTCCTTCTATTGACCATAAGAAAAAATGGAAATTCAAAGCTCTGGCTAAAAAAGGCGATGAAGTCAAGGAAGGCCAGATCTTAGGAGAGGTCAAAGAATCTGAAACTATTACACACAAAATCTTGGTGCCAATTGGTATTAACGGAACTGTTCAAGACATTAAGGATACTGAAGGAAATATTGATATCACTATTGCTAAAATCAAAACTTCAGACGGTGTCAAGGAAGTTTCTATGGTTCAGAAATGGCCGGTTCGAGTTCCTCGACCTGTTAAAGACAAAGAAGAACCAACCATTCCTTTGGTTACAGGACAAAGAATCTTAGATACTTTTGCTCCATTGGCTAAAGGCGGAACAGCAAGTATTCCAGGAGCTTTTGGAACTGGAAAAACTGTTACCCAGCAATCACTGGCTAAATGGTGTGACGCTGACATTATTGTTTATATTGGCTGCGGTGAGCGAGGCAATGAGATGACAGATGTTTTGGAAAACTTTCCAAAGTTGAAGGACCCTAAAACAGGCAAACCTTTGCTGAACAGGACTATCATCATTGCCAATACATCAAACATGCCGGTAGCTGCCCGTGAAGCTTCAGTTTATACTGGAATCACTTTAGCTGAGTATTACCGTGACCAGGGATTTAGTGTGGCTTTGATGGCTGATTCGACTTCTCGTTGGGCTGAGGCTATGAGAGAAATTTCCGGACGTCTGGAAGAGATGCCTGGTGAAGAAGGTTATCCAGCTTATTTGTCAACTCGGTTATCTCAGTTTTATGAAAGAGCCGGCCGTGTTCAGGCTTTGAGCGGCAAAGAAGGAAGTGTTACTGTTATTGGTGCGATTAGTCCTCCAGGAGGAGACTTTTCTGAGCCGGTTACTCAAGGTACTTTGCGAGTCAACAAAACCTTTTGGGCTTTGGACAAGAACCTGGCTTCCAGAAGACACTTTCCAGCAATCAACTGGTTAGACTCTTATTCATTGTATTTAGAATCAATCACTGATTGGTATAAAAAGAATGCAGGAGAAGAATGGCGAGAATTGAGGGATAAGGCGATGGAATTATTACAGAAAGAAGAAGAACTGCAGGAAATTGTCCAGTTGGTTGGGCCAGATGCTCTGCCAATGTCTGAGAGAATTGTCTTAGAAGTAACTAAGATATTCAGAGAGGACTTTTTGCAGCAGAACGCTTACCATGAAGTTGATGCCTTTTGTTCAACCAGGAAGCAGTTCCTGATGTTGAAAATCATCCTGCACTTTTATGACCTGGCTGCTGAAGCCATCAACAAAAAAGTTTCAATTGATGAAATCAACAAGCTTGATGTTAAAAATGATATTGCCAGAATGAAAGAACATCCTGACAAGACTTTTGAGAAACATGCTGAAGGCATTATCGAGAAGATTAACAAAAGCTTCAAGAAATTGGGGGGAGCCTAAAATGAAAAAAGTAGAATACAAAACAATCCGAGAAATTGCCGGTCCTTTATTAGTTGTTGAAGATGTTGAAGATGTGACTTACGGTGAACTGGTTGAGATCACTGACAGCACAGGCAAGAAGAAGAATGGACAGGTCCTTGAAGCTCGTGAAGGGATTGCTGTAGTTCAGGTTTTTGAAGGCACCCGTGGTCTTGACACTAAAGACACTTCAGTTAGATTTACCGGCGAAACCATGAAAGTAGCTTTGTCTGAGGAAATGATCGGCAGAGTTTTCAACGGTATTGGAAAACCAATTGACGGTAATCCAGACATCATTCCTGAAAAGAAAATGGATGTTAATGGTTTAGCAATCAATCCTTCTGCTCGGGAGTTTCCTGAAGAGTTTATCCAAACTGGAATAAGTGCTATTGACATGATGAATACTCTGGTTAGAGGCCAGAAACTGCCTATTTTTTCAGAAGCTGGTCTGCCTCACAATGAATTAGCTGCCCAGATTGCCAGACAGGCTAAAGTTTTGGGTAAAGGTGAAAACTTTGCGGTTGTTTTTGCAGCTATGGGAATCACTTTTGAAGAAGCTAAATTCTTTATGAATGATTTTGAACGGACAGGCAGTATGGAAAGAATGGTTGCTTTTATCAATCTGGCTGATGACCCAGCGATTGAAAGAATCATTACTCCGCGTATTGCTTTGACCACTGCTGAATATTTAGCGTTTGAAAAGGGCATGCATGTCTTGGTTATCTTAACTGATTTGACCAATTACTGTGAAGCTCTGCGTGAGATTGCAGCAGCCCGAAACGAAATTCCTGGTCGGCGTGGATATCCAGGTTACATGTATACTGACTTGGCAGGAATTTATGAAAGAGCTGGAAAATTGACCGGCATCAAAGGTTCTGTAACCCAAATTCCTATTTTGACCATGCCTCAGGGAGATATTTCACATCCGATTCCGGATTTGACTGGTTATATTACTGAAGGACAGATTGTTGTCAGCAAAGAACTGCACAGAAACGGTATTTATCCGCCAATTGATGTTCTACCTTCTTTATCACGGTTAATGAACGAAGGTATTGGTGAAGGCAAGACTAGGGAAGATCACAGTGGTGTAGCTAACCAGCTTTACAGT
The DNA here is from genome assembly GCA_042577865.1 of Nanobdellota archaeon. Taxonomy (GTDB): domain Archaea; phylum Nanobdellota; class Nanobdellia; order Woesearchaeales; family JAGLXL01; genus JBHPDN01. The sequence goes on along the minus strand of JBHPDN010000006.1, from coordinate 46,548 downwards.
GCTTATGCTCAGGGCAGAAGTTTGCGTGACTTAGTGGCTGTTGTTGGTGAAGAAGCTTTGAGTTCCCTGGACAGAAAGCTCTTGGTTTTTGCCAAAGGCTTTGAAAATCACTTTATCAGGCAGAGTCGTAAGGAGAACAGGGCGATAACTACATCCTTGGGAATCGGCTGGACTTTACTGGGCGGCTTGCCAAAAGAAGAGCTTAAGAAAATCAAGCTTGACTTGATTGAAAAATATTTACCAAAAACTAAAAATGAGTAAGAACATAAAGACCACTATGATGGAGCTTCTTCGTCTGAAGAAGAAGCTGAAACTGGCTCAAAAAGGGCACAAGCTTTTGAAAGAAAAAAGGGATGCCCTTATCTCTGAGTTCTTTAAGTTAGTTGACAATCTAAAAAGATTAAGGAAAGAGACAGAAGAGAAACTGGCTGAAGCTTATCAGTCCTTGATTTTTGCCCAGGCAACTATGGGTTATTTGGAAGTCAAAAGAGCGGCTGACGCTGTTTTTGATAAAATTGAATTAAAGACAGAGAGAAGAAGTGTCATGGGAGTTTCTGTACCTAAGTTTGAATGCCAGATGCCTGAGGAAAAAATGTCTTATTCTGTTCTGGTTAACAGTTTGGAACTTGATGGGGCAACTGTGAAGTTTAGAGAAGCTTTACTGGCTATTGTTCAATTGGCTGAAGTTGAAGCTTCGGCTGTCAATTTAGCTGAGGATATCAAGAAGACCAAGAGAAAGGTAAATGCTCTTGAGAAAATCGTGATGCCTCGTATTGAAAAAGATTCTGTTTATATCAGAATGCGGTTAGAAGAGATGGAAAGAGAAAACTTTTCCAGATTGAAATGTATCAAGGCAAGAATGGAAAATGATTAAAGACTTAGTTAAGACCCCTGAACGCGCTGAAAAATTAATGCTTTTTTACCGCTATGGAATGCTTTTGATTAATGTTTTTATTATTCTAGGTTTGATTGCCTTTTTTATATTTTATTTTACCAAATAATTTTTTATATTTCTTTTTATGGTAAGGTATGATGAAAATACAGGCAATTAATGCACCGATAAAATTGAAAACTAAATCTAGAGCGTTATTGAGATAATCACCCACACTTTGCTGGGCATTAAAGAAAACAACTGCTCCGAGTTCCATAATCTCATTTAAGGCGCCAATACCCATGGCAATGAGAACCATTAAAGTGATGAGAAGTACGGACCTGTGTTTTATTTTTTTATCTAAATGTGGATTAAGGAGGCTGTAGACAACAAAAGTGGCTACAAAAATACCAAAAGCATGGATGAGGTTGTCAAATTTTAAGATGTTAGGTGGAATAAGCCAAAGATCATACAATCTGGTGCCGGCTATGAAGACCGTGCCTCCTAGTAGGTGGAATACTCCTAAGATAGTTAATCCTAAAAGAATATGATTGCTTAAGTGTATTTTTTTATGGTAAAGAACAATAATGAAAATAAGAATGGACATAATGACAATGTAGTAAATAAATTCATAGTTTCTGTTGATAATAGAATAAATAGTAAAAAAAGCCATGTAGATTAAAGTAAAGTAAAAAATTAGACCCAGCTTTTTTTCTTTCATTATCTGGAGAAGTTTTTTTTGACTTATAAAGTTTTGTTAAAAAATAAAAAAAAGAAAGAAATTAATTAATACCAGTAGTCATCCTCATAGTCATAGTCACTGTAGTCATAATCCCACATATCATCCATGTCAACAGCATCTTTTGCAGCTTTTGGCAAGGTGATGTCAACTTCTTGGTTGATGTTTGAGATTTCTACTCTGACTGTCATGTCCATGCCCAGGTTTCCTTCTAACTCTGTTTCGCCAGAATTTTCAGGAGTCATAACCATTTTCACGCTAATCAATGACTTTTCTATGACAAAACTATCTTTGTTAATCCAGATGACAGCAGTGTATTCTTTAATCATGTCTTCAAAGTCCATGTCTTCTGAAAAGAAGTCTGACTGATCCTGTTGCTGTAAAACCTGTTCAGCAAGAACTTGTAAGTCCGGATCTACTTTGATAACATAATAATTGTCTTCGTCATCTAGTCTTTCTATGGTGCCGCTGTTGATTAACTCAATAGCCTGTTCAATCTGGTCTTGTTCTGACCAAATATCTTCAGTCAGTTCTTCTTTGCTCCAGTAACCCATGCTTTGTGTGTAAAGATAATCGTCGATGATGTATATTTCCATATCCATTTCTTCTTTCATCCCCCACATTTCCAGGTTCATGATGCCTTCCAAGAACATTGCCTTGTTTGGTCTGTCAACAGCCCCTGTGGCGTCCATATCAGTGCCAATTTCCATTTCTGAACCAAACAGTTCCATGGTCATATCTAATTTCATATCCATATCAACTGTGTAGGTATCTACATTTGAATTGGCTTCAACCATCTTATTTTGAATTTCTTCTGTACTGAGACCAGTACAACCTGTCAAAAGAAATAATCCAATTAACAGTGCACTTAATAGTGTTATTTGTTTTTTCATAGGTACCACCCAAATAGGACGAATGAATTTGTTCATTTAAATAGTTTTCGTAGAAATTAGGCGAGAAATGGAAAGTTTTAAAAAGGTGTTACTTGCTAATGGTAAAAATGAGAGAAGAATCACCTGATGAAACGGATGATATGTTTGAAGGTTTCCTTGGCGGAAAAGGTTTTGCTATTCATTTTTCTCCTGGAGCTATACCTGAATTATTATCGAGAAGTCTTTTTGGAGATGATTCTTCATCTGAAAATTATAATTTTGCTTCAGCTCATTTTAATTACATGATTAGTAGAGATTTTTCTTCTGATTTGAGTGATATGTTGGATGCTAGAGCTCGTTTTGTTGCGAATAGACAAGCAAAAGATGCTATCAAAGCTTATGGCTGGCCAACTGCTAATTCTGTCGTAGCTGAAATGTTAAATAAAGAAACTAATTTAGATGTTGCTGAGGAAAGAATTGTTCCCTTTAATAAAAGGACCAGAATAGCTCTGGATGCCCTTCTTTCAAAATTAGTTGGTGATGACCAAGTTGCTTTGCCTGTACCTAACTGGCATTTCTGGGATATGGGAAAATTTTCAAAAGGAGACTACAGTTATGCTTATTTCGATGCTTTTGACGAAGGACAATTAGTTGAGGAATTTGGGAAAATTGCTTCTAAGAAAGATGTCAAAGCTTTAGTCTTATTGAGTCCAACTAATCCTTTGTTTTACAACATCTCTGAAGCAGCTGCTAAAGAAATTGAGGCTGTTGCTTTGAAGAATGGAGTGGTTGTTGTGGTTGATGATGTTTTGAGAGGGACAAATCCAGTTGGTCAAAGAAATTCTTTTGGTGAATACTTTAGCCAGGCTTATGTGGTGGAAGGTTTTTCCAAAAGATTTGGTGAATTACCTTTGGGAAAATTTTCTTATGTTTTAATTCCAGAAGGTGGTGTGTATTTAGAACCTTCATTCACTCCAAGAAATACTTGTTTAGAAGTTGGTATAATTCAAGCTGCTTTGAAACATTCAACAGAGCCTGCAATTGAAGAGTTGAAAAAAAGAAATAAGACTTTTGATGAAGGTTTAAGAAGTGTTTGTCCTGAAGCTCAAATTGTAAGGCCTTCTGAAAGTTATTTGATTTCTTTGGTTAGACTCCCTTCAGGAATTGATGCCTGTGAACTTGATGGTGCTCTTGAATCACAAGGTGTAAGTGTTTATCATAGTTGTAAGTTTATTCCACATGAGTACGAAATGGATCATAAAAGACCAGATCTTAATTCATGGTTAAGAATAACTGTGGGAATGATGAGTGCAGAGAAAATCCGTGAAGGAGCAGTTGCTATTGGTTCAGCAATTCATTATATGAAGAAGTGATTATTTACTCAATCTTTAAGGCTTTCATAATCTTGTTAAGTTTTTCATTGATTATGTCAAGATCCCCGTTAGAAGGTTTATCATAACCTTTTTTATCATAACCTTTATCATAACTTTTACCACCTTTTTTTGCGAAACAAGCGTTACAATAAACAGGTTTGGTTGAAGTTGGTTTGAAAGGAACTTCACATTCACTTTGGCAAGAAGAACAAACAACTTTAGTCATCTCAACATCGCCTCTGTCTCTACCCTTACGTTTAAAGTCTTTTTTAGGACGGTCTTCAAAACTTCTGTTACTACTTCTAGGACCTTTCCTTGAGAAGCTCTTTTTAGAACTTCTTTTGCCTTTTCTTTCCCTTGCAAGCTCAAATTTTACCATGAAAAGGGATTTATTTGGTTTAGTTTATAAAGGTTTGTGTAGAATTAGTATTCAATTCCTCTTCGTGCACCAACGCCTTTATCAAAGTAATGCCGGATGGCTTTCATTTCTGTGATGAGGTCTGCCATCTTGCAGATTTCTTTGGGTGCGTTTCTTCCTGTTAGGATGAGTTCTACGTGAGGGGGTTTGTTTTTGATTAAAGAAATAGCTCTATCAACAGCAAGAAGTTTAGTGCCCAAGGCATTGTTAATTTCATCAAGGATAACCATGCCATAATCTCCTGAGTGAATAACTTCAAGAGCCTTTTTCCAGGCCAGTTCAACATACTCTTTTTGCGTTTCATCATTAAGAAAACAATTCCGACAGTCACCACAAAAAATATCATCTCTGACAAAATCAAAGTAAGCATAACTTTCATCAAAACCTTTTAATTTAGTCTGTTTGATTTCTTTGATGCAGTGTTTGCCGAACTGCATAATCTCGATGTTGGGCAGAAAGTTTTTAGCAGAAATATACTCTCCAGTGTATGCCCCCCCTTTCATAAACTGGATGATAAAAACTTTAAAACCCTGACCAACTGCTCTAAGAGCCAAGCCTATAGAGGCAGTGGTTTTGCCTTTGCCCTTTCCGGTATAGATATGAACTAAACCCTTTTTCATTATAAATTACATTTAGCGCAGCCGCCAACATAATCTTCGTCAACTGTGAAACTTTCTGGGTTCTCTGAAACTGGTTCTGGTTCTTTGATTGTCTCTTTCTTTGGTTTTTTGTCTCTTTCAATGTTCAAGACTTGCAGGTTACGGCTGCCATCTCTATAAATGGTTATTCCTTTACAACCAAGCTTCCAAGAAAGCATGTAAGCATCAGAGATTTCTTCAGTAGTGGCATCAAAAGGAAAGTTAACAGTTTTGGAAACAGCATTGTTGACATGATTTTGGAAAGCAGCCTGCATCCTGATGTGATCCTCTGGGGTAATGTCCATAGCAGTGACAAAGACTTTTCTGACATCTTCTGGGACTTCTTCAATGCCCTGGATAGAACCTCTCTTAGCAATCTTTTTCATCAGTTCTTCATTATAGAAACCACGTTTCTTGGCAATCTCTTCAAACAGAGGATTAACTTCCAGCAATTCAAACTGTGGTGTTTTCCTGATAAAGGAAATAGCAAACAGCGGTTCAACACCACTGGAAGCACCGGCGATAATACCAATAGAACCGGTCGGAGCAATGGTGGTTCTGGTGGCATTCCTAACCATATCTTCTGGTTTGCCGGTGTCATAAGTGCTGCCTTTGAAGTTAGGGAAGACACCACGTTTCTTGGCAATTTCAGCTGACTTTTTCTTGGCTTCTTCATCAATAGTGCCCATGACTTTTTCTGCCAAAGCAACACCTTCTGGACTGTTGTAAGGAATGCCCAGTCTGATAAGCATATCTGCCCAACCCATAACTCCTAAACCAATCTTACGGTTATTGCCAACCATCTCTGAAATTTGAGGCAATGGATATTTGTTCATATCAATAACATTGTCCAGGAAATGAACTGCCTTATGAACTGTGTTTTTGAGTTTTTCCCAGTCCACTTCTCCGTCCTTGACATGACGTTCCAAATTAATACTGCCTAAGTTACAGGATTCAAAAGGTAAAAGAGGCTGTTCACCGCAAGGGTTGGTTGATTCAATTTCTCCGATGTGGGGGGTTGGATTGGTGATGGGTGTGTTCAAGCGGTCCAAGAAAATAATACCTGGTTCACCATTTTTCCAGGCCATGGTAACAATCAAATTAAAAACACGTCTAGCATTAAGATGGTTGACGGGACTTTTATCTCTGGGATTTAACAATTCATAATCTTCATTATTTTCAACAGCCTGCATGAACTTTTCTGTCAAACCAACTGAAATGTTAAAGTTGGCTAAAGAGGTTTCCTGTTCTTTGGCGGTGATGAAGTCAATGACATCTGGATGGTCTACTCTGAGGATACCCATGTTGGCGCCTCTTCTTTTACCTCCCTGTTTGACAACATCAGTGGCGGCATTGAAAACTTTCATAAAACTAAGAGGTCCAGAAGCAACTCCTCCGGTACTGTTAACAATATCCCCTTTAGGTCTTAGTCTGGTAAATGAAAAACCAGTGCCTCCACCTGACTGGTGAATCAAGGCAGTGTATTTGATAGCATCAAAGATTTTGTTCATGCTGTCTTCAACCGGCAAAACAAAACAACCAGCTAACTGCTGAATGGCAGTGCCGGCATTCATCAAAGTCGGAGAGTTTGGCAGAAATTCCCTGGTGACCATCATGTTATAGAAATCCATAGTTGGCTGGGAAGGGTCTTCATTATAATTGGCATCTGCAGAGGCAATATTGCCGGCAACTCTCTGAAAAAGCTGTTTAGGTGTTTCACAGACGTTTCTTTCTGTATCTCTCATCAAATATCTTCCTTCAAGAACTTTCAATGAATTGATAGGCAGTTTAACATCATCTTCAACACCAATCATAGATTTGACTTCTCTGATTTCTCTTCTTTTCTGACGGTAAAGAATGTATGTTTTGGCTGTTTTAGCATGATCATTAGCCATTAAAACTATTTCAACAATATCCTGGACCTGTTCAACAGTGGGAACTTGATCATTGAATTTTTCATTAATAGTGGCTGCAACTTTTTCAGAAAGCCATTGGGATCTTTCTTTGTTCTGGCCTCCGACAGACTGGGCAGCTTTCCAGATAGCTTCGGTAATTTTTTCCTGATTAAAATCAACAATTTCTCCGTTTCGTTTTTTCACTTTAGTTACCATTTTTTCTTCCTCCGTTAAATGATTTTAAGACTTTTTCAAAATGAGTTATATCATCAAAAGATTTGCAGACAGAAGCAAAGCGAACATAGGCAATGGGATCAACTTTCTTGAGTTCTTTCATGATGATATTGCCTATCTGTGAAGATTTGATCTCTATCTTGTTAAGATTAAGAACTCTGTTTTCAATCTTGTTGGTTATTTCATTGATATCTTCTTCAGAAATCGGTCTTTTGTTGCAAGCTTTGATTAAACCGCTTTTGATTTTGTTTTTCTCAAAGGTTTGTTTTGAGTTGTCTTTTTTGATGACAATGAGTTCTGCCTGAGCTTTTTCATAAGTGGTGAATCTTTTGCTGCACTTTAAACACTCTCTTCTTCGGCGTACATAAGAATCAGCCATCCTGCTGTCTAAGACTTTTGTCTCAGGACTTGAACAATAAATACATCTCATCTCTTTTTTTCCTCACCCACTATATGTTGTGTGCTTTTTTAGAAAAATTACAACATCTGGAAGGAATATCTTTTGCTATTTAAAGATTATAGAAGTGGAAAATATATATTAATAAAAATATCTTAGGAATTCAAGCATCAACCTGACACCAAAACCAGTGCCTCCTTTGGAGATGTAAAACTTGTCTTCCTTAAACCAGCTGGTGCCGGCAATGTCGATGTGAACCCAATTGGTCTTTTCAACAAAGTTACTTAAGAACATGGCTCCTTCAATGGCGCCAGCGTCATAACCAGAATGGTTGTTCTTGACATCAGCAATGGTTGATTTAACCAAACTTTTGTATTCATCATACATAGGCAGACGCCAAACTCTTTCATAGACTTCTTCACCTGCTTGCATAATCTTTTGAGCTGACTTTTCATCACCAAAAATAGCAGCTGACCAATAACCTAAAGCTACAACGCAGGCACCGGTTAAAGTAGCCAAGTCAACAATAAGGTTTGGTTTTTGCTCTTCAGCGTATGATAGGGCGTCAGCCAAGATTAGACGTCCTTCAGCATCAGTGTTGGTAACTTCAATGGTCTTGCCATTGTAAGCAGTGATGATGTCTCCTGGTTTGTAAGCAGCAGAGCCAGGCATGTTTTCAACAGTGGGAATAATACCAATAACTCTTTGTTTGATTTTTAATTGAGCAGCAGTTTTCATAACACCTAAAACAGCAGCAGCACCAGCCATATCAGATTTCATATCTCCCATGTACTGGCCTGGTTTTAAGTCAAGTCCTCCACTGTCAAAAGAAACACCTTTGCCGACTAATGCTACTCCACCTTTTTTACTGGCGTTGTATTCCATAACAATAAATTTTGGTTCTTGTTCAGAGCCTTTGCCAACAGCTAAGATACAATTCATGCCGGCCTTTTCCATTTCTTTTCTGCCTAAAATCTTGACTTTGAGATTTTTTAGTTTTTTAGCTTCGTTAGCCAGATAAGTTGGAGTAACTTCAGCAGCAGGTAAGTTGACTAAATCTCTGGTGTAATTGACTGCTTCTGAAGTAATTTGGGCAGTATCAGCTGCTTTTTTGATTTGAGCAATATTTTTTTCACTTGGGTCTAAAATAATCATGCTTTCAATTTCTTTGATCTTTTCTCTTTCTAGGGTGATATATTTGTTGAACCGGTATAATCCCAATAAAGTTCCTTCAACCAAAGCCATAGACCTGTCTGAAATGTTTTTGTTTAAAGGAATAGTTTGGAGGGTGGTGGCAAATTCTTTAACACCTAAAGCTCTGGCATATTTAGCTGAAAGAGCAGCGACTCTTCTTAGAATTTCCAAGGAATAGTCGGTAGTTTTACCCAAACCAACCAAAAGAATTTTCTTGGCTTGGATTTTGTTTAAAGTGGTGATAAGATAAGTTTGTCCGAATTCTCCGGTAAATTCTTTTGATTTAATGATGCTGGTTATTTCATCATCTAAGTGTTTGTCTAAATTTTTATGAGATTCTTTTTCAAAAAGACCAATAACAATTAGATCTGATCTAAAAGATTCTGGTTTACCTTGAGATACAGTGATTTTCATAATAATTACCCCCTTTTTACCGACTATTACTTCAGGTTTTAAATTATTTTTGTTAAATTAAGGGTGTTTTGGTGTTATTAAGAAGTGGTGATTTAGAGTAATTTGTAGAAAAGATATGGTAGTTTAAAACCGACATCGTTAAAATCTTTTTTTTCACCGAAAAAATTCATGCCTTCTTTTGTGGTGCTGATACCATAAAGTACTTTGGCGTTTTCATTTCGAGCGTCTAATTCCATAAATTTCAGCAGAATAGAACCTGTCCCTTTTCTTGAGTATTGTTCAAGTTGTTCGGGTGTTAACTTTCTACCATTTGGGAAGAATTCTTCGACCTGGGCAACAAGAGTTGTTGGGTTTTGATCTACTCTTAGATGAGGTATGTGCTGCAGGGCTAAAAGTAATTCTTTTTCTTCTTTTCTTCCTGTTTTTAAATTAGTTAATGTATTGAAATAAAGGACACCAGCTCCCTTGGGTTGATTTTCTACATAATCAATACTGTAAGCAATAACTGCCTCTGATTCAGGGCCTACTTTTTCAGTTCTTGAAAGTATGTATCTTGGTTGAATTAGTTTTACTGGCATTTTTTTCTGTAATCCTCTATAGCTGTTCTTAAAGCTTTATCTCCTAATACTGAACAATGAACTTTTTTAGCTGGTAAGCCGCCAAGCTGTTCTAGAATATCTTTTGGTGTGATTTTTTCTGCTTCTTCCAATGTTTTGCCAATGGCCATGACTGAAAGCATGGATGTTGAGGCAATGGCACTGGCGCAGCCAAAGGTTTTCCATTTGCAGTCTAATATTTTATTATTTTCTACTTTAATCCACATCTTCATGACATCTCCGCAGACTGGTGAGCCAACTTCTCCAACTCCGTCTGCTTTGAAGTTTTCTGCTTGTTCTTCACATCTACAGATATTTCTGGGATTAAAGAAATGGTCTTTTACTTTTTCTGAATAAAACCAATCATTTGTCATTTTTTAATACCTCTAAGATTTGGTTAGTGTTGTCAATTAAGATGTCGGGGTTGTTTTTGATGATGTCTTCTTTGTGATTCCAGCTGTGACTGTGAAGAATGATGGTTTTAACATTGCTGTCTCTGCCGTGGAAGATGTCATTGACCATGTCGCCAATAAAGATGGCTTCATGATTTTGGATGTTGAACTTATTGAGACAATCTTTGATACCTTCACTTTTACTCTTAAACTTATGGCCGTCCACAATATATGAAAAATGATCTAAAAGATTATGTCTTTTAAGAATGGATTCAATCAAAGGTTGATAATTAAAAGAGACAATGGCCAGTTTGTATTTCTGGGAAAGTTCTTTGATGATTGACTCCATATTTTCTAATAGTTTTATTCTTTCCTGATGTTCAAGAGTATAATCCTGAAAAGTATTGACTTGTGTATCTCTGATAGTCTCAAGACTGATGCCATGATCCAGAAAAACTCCTGGCCAATGATTTGATAATTTAGATTTAAAATCATTGATATCTGTGAAAATTTTTTTCCCCATCTTCTGACAAAATTTCTGGTTGGCTTCAAAACCTACCTGAACTGAATCTACTATAACTCCGTCAAAGTCAAAGATGATGGTTTTAATCATGGTTTCCTCCCATATAAAAATTGTTCACTAAATATTGGTTTGATATCAACAAAACCTGCTACTTGAAGATCTGTTGGTTCAACACTAAAATCATTGCTGATATAGTGTCCTCTTGGTCTTAAGATGTGTAAAGTTTCCTGGAAAAATTTTCTGGGGTCTGCCATGTACTCACCAAATGGATTGCCGGCCGAAATTAAATTTTCACTGACAACTATATCCATACAACTTTCTGGAAAAGGAACTCCTTCTCCATAATTTTTGAAATCCATTTGAATGACTGGGGCCCCCCACTCTTTAAGAACATTGGAAATGGGAAAACCATGTATGCCTCCGAGAGCAAAAACATCTTTTCCTTCAATTACTCCTAATAACTTTCTGAACCTTTCCTTTTCCCCGCTAAGAACATATTGAAGACTATCCATTTTTTACCTCGAGATTGATGGGTGATATTTTTCTTAATGATTCAATGATTTTTGGAAGTTTTTCTATGACTTCATTAATATCTTTTTCTGTAGTTTGCTTGCCTAAAGTGAATCTGATTGAGCCGTGGGCAATTTCTGCCGGTTGTCCACAAGCAACTAAAACATGTGATGCTTCTAATAATTCTGAAGTGCAGGCAGAACCTGTTGATGCTTGAATTCCTTGTTCGTTGAGGTGAAGAACAATTGACTCTCCTTCTACATCAGCAAATGAAATATTGACGTTTCCAGGGTGTCTTTCAGTCGGGTGGCCGTTCAAAATTGATTTTGGTGATTTTGTCAAGGTTTGCATTAACTTGTTTCTTAATTGAGTTAGTCTTTGTGTTTCTGCTTCTTTGTTTTTTTGAATTAACTCAAAAGCTTTGGCAAAACCAACAATGCCTGGAACGTTTTCTGTGCCAGAACGCAAATTAAATTCCTGTCCGCCGCCGTAAATGATTGGTTGGAGTTTTATGTTTTTGTTTTTGTAAAGGATGCCAATACCTTTGGGTCCGTAAATTTTTGAACCGTTTAAGGTTAAAAGATCTGCACCAGTGTTTAAGTCTAGTAAACCAGCCTGGCAAGCATCTGTATGCAAAGGAATGTTATGTTCTTTTGTTATTTTTGAAATCTCTTTGATGTTATTGATAGTGCCAATTTCATTGTTGGCATAAATTATGGTAATTAGGATTGTGTTTTCTTTGATAGCTTTTTCAATTTGTTCTGGCTGGACTTGTCCGTATCGGTCTACATCTAGATATGTAACTTGAAAACCTTGGGCTTCAAGATATTTACATGTGTCTAAAACAGCATGATGCTCTGTTTTTGTGGTGATAATGTGTCCTGATTTTTTCTCTTTAGCAATTCCCTGAAGAGCTAAATTAACTGATTCGGTTCCGCCACTGGTAAAAATGATTTCTGCTGGCTGGCAGTTAAGAATCTTGGCAATGGTTTGTCTTGCTTCTTGAACAGCTTCTTTGGCTTTTAATCCAGACTGATGCATAGAGCTGGGATTACCAAAATGCTGAGTGAAGTAAGGTTTCATAGCAGCCATTACTTCTTCATCCACATAAGTGGTGGCTGAATGGTCTAAGTAAATCATTTTTTTGTTTTTTCATTGATTTTTTTGACAATTTCTTCGACTTGTTTGTCATCCATGCCGTGGGCTTTCAAACCCTGTTCTAAGGTTTCCTGACCAGCCATATGACAGCCAAGGCAGTGCATACCTGTTTCAAACAAGATTTCTCCTGCTTCTGGGCATTTCTGGACAACTTCTAAAATTGTCATATCTTTTGTTATTTTCATTTTTAATCCTCCAAATGACAGTCGCTTTGGCAACTGCACTTAGCTAACCCCAGTTTTTTATGCAACTGGCATAAAAGACCTGTGTTTTTTACTATTTGATTAACACGCATGATTTCTTGAAAAACATTTGATTTGTTATTGATAATTAAAGAGGATGATTTTTTGATTTCTTGTTTGATTTTTGAGTTTAAAATCTCCTGGCCTCGTTGTTGTTTAGTGTATTGGTTGATAGAGGCTCTGCTGCAGTCTAATAATTTAGAGACTTGGCTTTGGTTTAATCCGCTTTTGATTAACTCTAAGGCCATGTATTTTCTAATAGCCGGTAGAATATACCAGACTTCAATTTCCTGGGGAAAGATGAGTTTTTTCATTATGTTAACTATTGTTAACACTTGTTTATATACTTTGTGGTGTTTTATTCAAGAAAAACTTTAAATATCATAAAAATTTAATAAGGGAGGATGGCCAAAAAAAGAGATAAAATAAAGAAGGGTAATAATAACAATAAACCTCCTTCTTTAAAAAACCATTTGACTTTTGAACAAAAGGCCTCTGATAAATTAACTCAAGTTGTGGGGAGCTGGAGATTTATTCTTATTTTGGTTGTTTTGATTATCTGTTGGATTTTTATGAATGTTTATATGATTATCAACAAATGGGATCCTTATCCATTTATTCTTTTGAATTTTGTACTTTCCTGCCTGGCAGCTTTACAGGCTCCGGTTATCTTGATGAGCCAAAACAGGCAGGCAGAAAGAGACAGAATTTCAGCTAAATATGATTATCAGGTTAATAGAAAAGCTGAAAGAGAAATTCAGCAAGTTTTGAGGAAATTAGAATCTATCAAGAAAAGAATCAAGTAATTATTGAGTCCTTCTTTTACCGCCGGTTTTGTAAGGGGTGTAGCGTCTTTTTTCTCTCTGGCTCTTTTTTGTTTTAGGTGTGACTTCATACAAGGCTTCATCATAGCCGCAGCTATGACATTTGATAAATTCAAGATCATTCTTTTCTATTTCGACATCTTTTGAGCCGCATTTAGGACATTTCATTTTCAAGACAGTTAAATTTAAAAGTCTTTAAAAGTTTTATCCTGTTATGAAAATAATGAGGCGTCTGCCGGTAAAAAAAGACTTTGAAAAAACCTGTGTGGATATGCACCTTCATTCTGAATATTCTTATGATGGGGGCCATAAGATTGAATCAATCATGAAAACTGCTAGGCAGGGTGGTTTTGGTGTGGCTATTACAGACCATGATGAAATTAAAGGCTGTCTGGCTGCACACCGTATGAAATTCAAAGATGTTTTGCTGATACCTGGAGTGGAGATAACAACTAAAGAACAGCCGCATATTTTGATTTATGGTTATACTTTGAATCAGTTGAAAGATTTTTGGGATAAGGATTTGAAGAAGTATAAGATGAAAACAAGTTACAAATTAAATGTTAGGGTGGAAGAGCTGATTGATTTGGCTAGAAGCAGAGGTTTTTTTATTTCTGCGGCCCATCCTTACGGTCCTGGAAAATTTGGCTTGATGAATTTGAATCCCGATAGGAAATTGTTTAGGAAGTTTGATGCCCTTGAAATTTTTAACAGATTTAATATTGCTCGAAATAATGATAAGGCTTTGGAAATGGCCAAGAAACAAAGTTTGGCCATGACAGCCGGTACTGACAGCCATTTTAAATTTAATTTAGGAAAGACTTTGAATTGTGTTGGCAAGGCTGATAATGCTGAAGACTTTTTGAAACAGCTTAAGAAGAAAAAGAATTTTGTGATTGGCAAGGAAAGCAGTTTGGTAAATAAGTTTTATACTCTTTTTGCCAGACAGTATCATGTCTTAAGAAAACCTGGTGGCCTAAAAATATTTAAAGAACAAGTGAAGGCGTTTCCTATCTTAGGTTAGATGTGATTGAAGGAGAGAAAAATGGGAAGATACGGAAGAGGATGTAGTTATGACGCAAGTGAAGTTATAAGCCGATATGCACGGGACGGTAAGATTAGCTGCCGCGGACAGAAGCTGGCTGCCAATGATTTAGGTATTTCTAGAGGAGAATTAGAGAAATTATTGGAAAAACATAATGTTGAAAAGGCTAAGATGAGCCGAGGCAGAAGTTAATTAAGCAGTTCTTTCGAAATATTGATTAGCAGAACCAGTGTATAATTGACCGTCTCCTTCAAATAACCTGATTGATCCTGTTCTAGTCTGAACTTCTCTGGTTGTAGTATCTTCTCTTAAACAAGCACTAATGTAACCAGCCATACTTTTAACATCTAAAGAACCATCTCCTAAAGAAGCTAAATATTTGCCTGAGGTGTAAATCTCTTTACCAGGTATTTTTGTCCTGGCTCCTTTTTCGGTGAGTTCAATTTCCTGCTGACTGTTGCATGGGATGATGGCTCTACCATCTTTAATAGTAACTCCCTCTATTCCTGCTTTATCTAGAACGGCTTGGATTGGATTCATTTTAGTATTGTTTTTGTTCTTTCTGTACATCTCCGTACTGAACAGGATTTCTATTCAAATTAAGCCTTTGAATTGTTTCTTCATCAACAAAAGCTGCTAAATCACCAAATTCTGCTTTGTTTGGATTTTCCTTTGGAGGAGGTAGTTTAACTTCAAGACTTTCTTTTTCTTGTTTTAAGGTTGCTTCTTTCATGGTAATGTTAACGAATCCGTTAGATTTATATAGTTAATGTCCAATATTTAACAAATTATGGATAAAATGTTAAGTATAAACAAGGCGGTGGAAGAATTGCTTAAGAACAGGCCTTTTATCAATGATTCATTTAGATTGGGAATTGTTAATTATTCTGGACTGGCTAGGTATTTGGAACCCTTGCTTAAAGAAAAATTAGACAAAAAAATCAATTCTGAAGCAGTGATTATGGCAGTCAAAAGGTATGGTGAAAAGGTTTCTGGTGAAGCAGTTTCTTCTCAAGTTTTGAACGTGCTGGCTAATTGTGATCTAAGACTGAAAGGAGATGTAGTAGAATTGACTTTAGAGAAAACAACTTCCAACTATCAGATTGCTTTGGATGTCTACAAGAAAATCAACTGGCAGAGAGGAGATATTGTCAATGTCTACCAATCATTGACTGAAATTGCAGTTCTTTTAGAAGATAAAAACAAGGATTTGATTTTGAAAAAATGTACTCCAGTCCATATGGAAGAGGACCTGGCGATTGTTACTTTAAAAACACCTGAGGAAATGCTGGATGTGCCTGGTTTTATCTATCATCTTTTGGGTTTAATTGGTTCAGCAGGAGTCAACATTGTTGATGTTATTTCAACTTACACTGAATTGAATCTGATTGTCAAGGAAAAAGATGCAGCTAAAGTCTATGATTTGTTGTTTGATTCTATAAAAAAGGCCAGGAAAAGTTAATAAAGAAGGATTTTCTTGAGTTTTTTTCATGAGTGAAAAGAAGACAATTGCTTATAAAGACGACTTGGGCCTGGTAAGGCCGACAGTGAAAGTCATGTATGCGGCTTATACTTTTTTAGAAGATTTAGGAGTTAATCCTTTGGTACAAGATGTTAGGGTTTGCGGCTCGACACCGTTTCATATTGAATCAAGACTTTTTTCTCATATAACTCAACTGGAAAAACATTATAAAAACGGAAAAACAAATTATATAATCAGAGATCAGGAAGAAATTGATCAAATTATAGCGTTTAAATCAAAACAAACAATTATGACAAGGGGATTGGGGGTGTTTGAAGTAGCAGATCCTTTTGTTCATTTAATTGACAAAAAAGACAAAGATGGTTCTTATCTGACTTTTGAAGATGAAGAAGATTTGGTAGAAGGAAATATAAGTTATGTCAGAGAAAGGACTGTTGGACAAATTGTGAGAGGTGCTCTGGAGTTAACAGTTGGTAATTATTTTGGTTTGAATGTAGGTGCTTTTGGAAGTGCTTTGGGAAATCCAATTATCATGTTGGCTGGTGGATTAGGGGTTGGTTATTTTACTTTTAATGGTTTGAATAGAATTCTTTTTGGTAATAACCAGATACATATTGATATTTTTCCTAAACACGATTCTCCTGAAGCTCATGAGAAAATAGATGGTTTAATGGAAAAATTAAAGGAAGGACCTAAAAATCCATAACATCCAATTCAAAACGAGCTTTAAGACCTTTTTTGATTGGTTCTACTTTTTCTGGATCTGTGAAAGTCATTCTGGTTAGAAGAGTTTCATCTTTTGGTTCATAGCCCGATTCTAAGAAATCTTTAGTGACAGCTTCTTTGTTTAAAGGAAATGCTTTGGAAAAATATTCCACACCCGCATTTTTAACCACGCCAGTATCTTGTAATCCATAGATATAATGGGACAAGTCATTAACTACTTCACCAATTTGTCTAGGAACGAGTGGTTTTTCTCTTTCTGGAGTCTGGAAATAAAGTGTAACTTCATCTGACATATATTTTTATTAGATTAGATTATTTAAATAGTTTACTAAACAATTTCACTGACGCCTTCTCTTTTGTGGATTTTGATGACTTTGTCAACAAAAGATTCAACTTTATTTTCATGGGAGACAATGATAGTTTGTTTAACTCCTAATTCTTCTAGAACATCTCTGACTTTGTCCAGTTGTTCAGAGGAAAAACCATCAGTCGGTTCATCTAGGATAAGAAGGTCTTTGGTTTTGATGGTGGAGATGACATCATTGACAACTTTGTTTAAGGCCAATCTATAAGCCAGAGCGATTGAGGTTCTTTCTCCACCTGACAGATGGTTAATGCTGACTTCATAACCATTCTGTTCAATGATGGGGTTGAAACGGTCATCCAGTTTGGCAGTGATGTTTTCATCTTCAATGAGCATGTCAAACCATTCTCTGAAAAGCTCATTGAATTCCTGGTGGATTTTGAACATGATGTGTTTTTCCATGTTGGACATAAGATTTAAGAAATGGGTGTCAAGCCAGTTATGTGTTTGTTTGATTTTGCTGACTTTTTGTTTGATTTGATTCTTTTTGTTGATTTCTTCAGTGATGGTGTTGATTAAAGATTGGAGATTGGATATTTCTGTGGTTAATCTGGTCTTTTCCATCATCAATTGTTTTTCTAAATCTTGTTTTTGTTCCAATTGTTTTTTTATTTCCCGATACTGGTCTTCTATTTTTTCATTCATCCCAATTTTTAATTTTAAATCTGTTTTTTGGGTGATGAGCAGCCGGATATCTCTGTCAATTTCAAAATCATGTTCTTGAAGTTCTTTGAGTTGTGTTTCTAATCTTTGTTTTTCTTTTAAATTTTCAAGCAGCACTTTGTTTTTCTTGATTTGCTCTTGTTTTTGTTCAAGATTTGTTTTTTGTGTTTGTTCTAATTCTTGTTTGAATTGTTGTTCTTGTGTTTTTTTAGTTTCAAATTCGTTGATTTTTTCCTGGAGGTGGAGGTTGGTTTCTTCCAAGTTTTTAATTTCAACATTTAATCTCTCATATTCTTTTTCATGTTCAAAGTTTTGGTCAATCTTTTCTTTGAGAATTTCTAATTGTATTTGGTTTTGCTTTCTCTGGTCAAAGCATTCCTGCATTCTTTTTTCATAGAGAAGAATCTTTTCATTTTCCTCTTTGTTGATCTTTTGTTTGTGTTCTTTAGGAACATCTTGCTGACAGGTTGGGCATTGAGCAAACTGCAGAATTTTTCTTTTTAATTCTTGAGCATTACCTTTGTTGATTTCATATTCTTTAAGAGCGAGGTTTAATTTTTCTAAACTATTTTCCAGTTCCTGTTTTTTGTTTTTGTAATCCTGGATATCCTGGATTTTTCTTTTGAGTTCTTCTAATCTTTGTTTTTGTTCCGGAAGGTTTCTTATTTTTTGATTGCTAGTTTCAATCTCGTTTTGAAGTTCATTAATCCTGATGTTGAGAGCCCTGTGTTTTTCTGTCAATGAAGTTTTTTTCTCTAAAACAATGTTAATGAGTTTTTCATCTTCATCAATTTGATTCTGAAGCTGTTCTAGTGAGGTGGAGGTTTGTGTTTCTTGTAATTGTAGTTTAATCTGATCTATTTTTTCTGTGTCTTTTTGTTTCTGTTCGAATTTGACACGCTCCTGAGCTTCAGTTACTTCCAATTGTTTTTTTAATTCCTGCAATTGTTTGATTTTTTCTTCTGTTTCTAGGATTTGTGTTTTGATTTGGCTGATTTCCTGGGTGAGAGTTCCTATTTTAGGATTAAGAGTGTTGAGTTCGGTGTTGTTTTTGTTAAGAGTGTTGTTTTTTTCCTGTAACTGCTGGTTTAACTCATCTAAATTTTCAATCTTGATTTCCAGTTCTCTTTTTTTTGACCTTAATTTTTTGTTGAAATTCTGGCAATTCTCCCTGATTCTTTTGTATTTGTCAATGTTGAAGATTTTTCTTAAAGTATCTAGTCTGGTTTCCTGGTCGTCTATTAATATCTCTTTCATATCTTCCTGCGGGGTGTAGACTGTGTATCGGAAAACAAAGTTTCTTTTTTTAGAAGCAAGTTCTGCAGGGTAGCCAAGAGCTTCGATAAGCTGGTGTTTTAATTCCACTGGCATGCCATCTTTTTTGATGCCGTTAGTCACTATGCAGCCGGCTGTCTGAGAGATAGTGGTTTTGCCTTTTTTGAGGTTTCTTTGGACAGTGATTTCCTGGTTATTTAATTTGAATTTCAGTTCTACCATGCCTTCATTAGTACCTTTTCTTAAGAGAGCATTGCCTGAAAGTCTGTCTAAATCAGTGCCAAAAAGAGCAAATTCAATGGCTAAGAGAATAGATGATTTACCTGAGCCAATATCACCGCTTAGGAGAACAGAACCTTCTGGGAAGTCTATAGTTTGGTCTGTGTAGCTTCTGATATTCTTTAATCTGAGAGATTGAATAATCATAGAATTTTAAAGAGTGGGAGATTTATATTTATTTATGTACTGAAAGCGTGAAATAATCAATTCACGCTTTGGTACACACCAAAGCAATTTGATTGCTTTTAGTGTGTAATAGAAACTAATTATTCTCTTCCTATAATGGCATTATCATTCCAACCTTCGCGTTCACTGGAAGTGCTGTCTCGGGCATGATAAAAAACTCTTGATTTTTTCCTTTCTCCATCTATTTGGCATTCACAGTAAAAAATAATATTGCTGCCTAAGTCATAAATTTCCAAAGCCCTGACTTCTGGTTTGATATTAACTACAAGATTATAAGGAAAATTAATCTCCATATCTAATGAGCCCCAAACCAAATTTAAAGTACGATGATTTGGTTTTTTTGTCTGGCCATAAAAACAAAGATTTTCAGAAGCACAGAGGGAAAGTTTGCCTTCTGAACCAGGAACTTCTTCTGAAAACCCCCCAGTATAAATCTTTGTGAAATCGTGTTCCCGAACTATCTTTTCTAATTCGTCTAAAGGGAGTGATGAGTTGAGGTTGTTTTTTTCAAAAAAATTGATTAAATTTTGCTTGTCGACCATATAATTGCCTGATTGTTGTTCTAAATGATAAAGAACATAGAAAAAATGGTCCTGAAGTTTTGGTATTTGGTGGTCTTGGAAGAACTCTTCCAAATTAATTTCTTTGATCTGGTTTTGATAGACTAAAATTTGCAATCTGGCAACTTCTTGTTTAGGGATTTCATAACTGGAACAGCTGGTTAATAGGGCTGCTATTGCGGTCACAAGAACATCTCGAAAATCCATATATGAAAAGGAATGTTTAAAGAGAATAAATAATTTATTGTTTAGGGGATTGTTTGTTAAAAGTTTGGTTGTGTTTTTTTTGTCCAAAGAGAACCCAGTATAAAGTAAGAAGACCAATAAGACTTAGTATAAAGATGAGTAGGGTTTGCATTTTAAGGTTTAATCATGATTTATTAATAAATCTTTCTGTTTACTATCATTTAGTAGTAAAGTTTATATATTGGTGTTTTTTATTTAAGTTAAAATGGGCAAGGAAACAGATTACAGGTTCAAACCAAGGGAGAGAATATTTTGTCTGGATGGAGAGAGATTCTTAGTTGACGGTGTACCATTTAACAGACTTGAAGAATTCTTTACAGTATTAGACAGTATACCAATTAAATTAAGGGGTGATCAAGACCAGTACCATCTGCGTTATGATAATAAAACAGGTACTCTTGAGATTGAATTGGAAAGTTTTGATGATGGTGAAGTCAAGCCAGACGCTCCTGATGATTTTTATAACTTAGTAAAAGAGGCCTATGGTGTTCTGAATGTTGTACGTAGAGGCACTTTGGATGAGCCAATGGTTAAACGAATTAAAGTTAAGAAAAAGAAATAATTTAATGAATTTTAAAATTGTTTGTGGCCAAGGCACCGACCAATCTTTCAACTTTGTTGGCTGGGAAGATTCTTAAACCATTTTCCCATCTACCTCTCCCTAATAACTCGAAATTTTCATCTATTAATTTTTGGGCAGTATCTCTAAGATAGCCATGATTCCTTATTTTGTCAACAATGCCCCAATAAGTAACTATGCCGTTGGTTGAATCAGAAAATCCATCTTGAGTTAAGACAGTAGGTGGGTTGCCGAGCTTTTCTCTCCATTCTTTCTCACTCATTTCTAAAAGAAATGGGCTGCCAGAATATCTTTCCATAACAGAAGCATGAACTGCTGACAATTGATCCAGAGGTATTAAAGCACCTAATCCACTTTCTCTTGGTTGGAGATGTCCTTCTTCTAATAATTGAGATTCCATCTGTCTTCTAGAGTGATGATTATAAGCACCTTGTTTGAAAAAAAGACGAAGGGCTTCTTCAGCATGAATTCCGTTGACATAATTTGATTCTTTCATTTGAGATTGTTTTAAATTTAAAGTTTATAAAGTTTTTTAAAAATTTCTAGGTGGTTTTGTGGTTGTTTGAGGAAATCCAGTTTGTCTAAAGCAGTGAAGTACATTGGTTTTTTGGTTAAGCCGAATTCACTGATATTTTCTGGTTTGGCTTCTTTTGGTTCTGGATGATTCTTGAAGTTCTTGTTTTTGATAAAACCTTCATCTGTGTAGTAATACATCAAACCTTTTTTGTTTTTGATTGAACTGTAATTTGATTTTGATGCCAAAGCCATCCAATTAGCAGAGACCAATACTTGATTAGTTGGGTTGACTGAAACATGGGCGTAATTAGGAGGGACAACAACTTTATCTCCTGCTTTAGCCTTTATGATGATGAATTCACTGCCGTCTCTTTTTTGTAATAAGTAATGGCATTCTCCCTGAAGAACTTCATAGACTTCAGTGTAAGTTAAGTTTGTTTTTGGTACTAAAGCATGGAAATGTCCGGCGGTTTTGTTGAACTCTTTACCAATTTTTATTCCAGGAATAACAGTGATGTCATATCTTAAGCCGTTGTTGGCTATAGTGGCCTGGTGTTCTTTCAAGCAGATGTTTCTGTACATGAAATAAAATTTGGTTTTTTTGCTTGAATAATAGGGCTGCATGAGAACTTCTCTAATTTGGCTATAAGTTCTGATGTCAACTTTGACGGGGTTGACTTTATTTGAGAACATTAATTGTTTGTTTTTATCTAATTTAATTGGTAAGCCTGATTTGGTTTCTAAGTCTATCATATTTAACACCTCTGGTAATCATCTTCATATCTTTCTATGTCATTTTCATCAAAATCTCCGTGAGAGATCTCTAGAACTCTGCCGGGACCGATTAATCTGTGCTTTTGCCCTTGTTTTATTTCAAATTTTTGTCCTGGTTTGGTTTCAATTGTTTGGTCGTCTAAGACAACTTTGATTTTTCCATCGAGAATTATCCAGGTTTCATCTCTTTTTTGATGTGATTGGAGACTTAATTTGGCTCCATCTTTGACTGTGATAATTTTAACTGTTGATTTTTGGTTGTGGGTGAATTGTTCGAAGTTACCCCACGGACGTTCTTCTTTGTAGTGCATTCTTTAAGTTATTGTTATTTGTTTTTTAAAACCTATGGTTTTTAAACTTTCAAATAAATTTGAAATTTATATAATTTGTTAAAAAAATAAAAGAAAAAAAGGCCCCGAGGAGGTGTGTGGGGCAAAAGGAGGTTGAGTTGAGGTGTTGTATCTTCTAGTAATGTAAACCCTTTATAAATAGGCTATTAAAGAGAAATCTAGAACTTAGTTCTTGGTTAAACCTTTTTAAGCAGATCTTTGTAAACTCCTTCGGGGAACCAAGTGAAGTATTCCTGGCCGAACTGAAGCATTTCATGATAGTTTATGATTGATTTACCAAATTTGCTCATCATATCAGTGATGAAGTGGTAAAATTCTAAGGAAGATTTGACATTGACTTCAATGTAGAAATCAAATTCACCTATAGTTTTAAAGAAGGCATTGTTCATGGTGTTGTTTAAGATGTAATTGATAAACTCTTTTTCTTTATCAGGGTCAACCATTTTGACAATGACAGCATGCCAATGATGGCCTAATAAGGGGGTGTGGATGGAAGAGTAGAAAAAATCAATGATACCTTCTTGTTTGAGTTTTGTTACTCTTCGTTTAACAGAATCCCTTGACAAACCCACTTTTTTTGCGACTTTAACAAAAGGTGCTCTGCCATTTTTTATTAGTTCGTTTAGAATTTCAACATCATATTTGTCCACTTTGTGTTTTGTCTTTCTTTTTGGCCTGGATTTGAATCCTCCTTCTAATTCAAAGAAATCTAAACACTCTCCTAAATATTCAGTAATTGAAAAGACAGAATAAGTTATGGGTTTTATTTTTCTGGATATCTCATCAAGTATTCTATCTAAATGGTTAAGGTTCCTGGCCATGACATAAGTCAAAAGATCCCATTTTCCTGTAGCAGTACTGACCCAATTGACCCAAGGATGTTCAATCAAATAATCATAAATTTTTTCTTTTTCTTTAGGATTAAGGTTTGTCTGGAAAAAAACCATGTTTGGCCTATATCCTAAGGGAATGACATCTACTTTGGTTCGGTATTCAGAGATGACATCTAGTTTTTCTAATCTTTTAATTCGGTATATGGTGGCTTCTTTTGAGAGCCCTATCTTCTTTGCTAAAGAACTGGCTGAGATTCTTCCGTTTTTGACCATTTCTGCGATGATTCTCTGATCTGCTTTTGTGAGCTTAATTTCCGGTAATTTTTCGGGAATTTTCATCCTTCCTGGAATAAATTTTTTCATTTTGTTAATAAATGCTTGATTATTTATATATTTTTCTACAAAAGTGAAGAAAATTAACAAATAGTTTTATATATTACTATCTTAATTACCTAGTAGTAACAAAGACTAAAAATAGTCTCTCCAATTGGAGGAGGGCCCTTGGGCCTTTTTCCTTTTCACAAAAATCACAAGAGGTAATAGAAAATGACAAAGACACAGGACGGAATCAAATTAAACAAAATTGTTCGCGCGGTGAGGGACATAACTGGCATCGATGTCAGACCCGGAACAAATCACAAATATGTACTAAATTTCAACGGTCTCAGACCTTGTCCTTTGGACAAATCCACCCATGCAGAAAATATGGTTGTACCTTGGCTACGTCAAGCGACTGGTTATGGTAAAAAGACAGTGTATGGTGCTTTACGAAGCGGATGTTGGTAGAGGAATAGAAAATGAAAGAAGAAAAACAATACAAAGAATTAAATTTAAACTTAGAACATGGAAGCGGTTATGTTGAAATTCCTACTCCTGAATCTGAATTAATAAAATGTCTTAAGGACGCAGAAATTTTTGATGTGAATCAGATCTATGCTGTTATTTCTGGTGAAAAAGATGATGGTGAGAGTTCTGATGATCAACATGACTGCGATTCTCCTGAAAAAATTTTCACAAAAAGGCTTGAAAATCTTCGAGAATTTGGAACCCCTACACCTGAAAGAGATCATGTAGTTGGTTATTGGGACTATGGGTTGGATCATTCTGGTCTTTTAGAAGGAGCCGAAGACAAACCAATTGCAGTCGCTGTTTATGATGCAACTAAACTAGAAGAACAATGGGGGGGCGATACTGTTCATAAATTCAAGAATCCTGAAAATAGATTGGATGCTTTATCAGCAATTGTTTCTGTTAACTGGAAGGAAGCAGATAACTATGAAGGACCAGAATTGGAAAAGTAGGGGTAAATGGAAATGGTATTAGAACAAATAAAAGGAAGTATTTATCGAGAATGGACTACTGATGAAGAACGCGAAGAAAATTATGGTTTTAACAAAGGATCAAGATCCATAACAGCTGCAGATATTTCCAACATTATAAATTCAGATAAAGTTTCACCCATGGGCTTTGTTGCATTTGTTAAAAGAGATCAAGAAGGCGATTCTTATTTGAGTGTTGAACGGCCGAGCGATATAGAACTAGGTTATGCTTTTCCAGATTTTGACGATAGAACTTCTAATTCTTTTAAGACGTCAAATTCTTTTCTTTCAACAGTTGATGTATATCTGGCAGAAAGAAATCTTCTACTAGCCAATGCAAGTTATTCTCCCTCAGAACCAGAATCGTTGTGTGGGGAATTATATCATGAGAATGATGAAAGTTCTGAAGGTGAAGAAAAATGAACAATCGCAAAAACGCTGAAGAGAATATTGAAGAAATCATGAATGTACTAGAAAGTCAAGATGTGATTACTGATATCAAAAAACATTATTCTGGTTCTGGCGTAGCAGAGATGTTTGGAACAGAAGAAGATGTTATACTTTTGCGCTTAGGAAGAAGGCATTCTCCGGGCTATGAAGATTCTACTTTTAATAGGAAATCAGGTATTAGTGGTACATTTTTCCCTGCTAAATATACTGTTTTCTTGCCTTTAACAGCCGAAAATATCAATAATATCAAAGAAGGCAAGACATTTCAATACGCTGTTGCAAACCGCTTCGAAGAAGATCAAGACGGATGGATTTCAGGATTAGATCAGAAGTCTATTGACTTCATAGAAGGAAATTTGGACAATCTAAAGGCAGAAATGCCTAAAAAATGCATCTCAAGAGTATCAAACATAGATGTTAAGGTTGGAGATTCTGTTGTACATGGGGTCAGGGCAAGTAATCCAAACGACTATGGAGATGTGTTAATTTATTCTTTAAGTGGAATGAGTTCTTTGTTTTATAATTCATCTGCAGACACGCCGTTCAAACCTCACATACATTGGGGGTCATTTGGATGGAAAGAACCAACTCGTGCTTTTGTCCAGAACAGCAAACTCTATTTTGATGATGATGCTGGTTTGTGGCATATCAATTTTGTGAAAGAAGGATATGATCCTGTCAAGGTGAAAGGAAAATGAAACCAGAAATAAAATATAGGTTGTTGCAGTTAAAAACTCAATCATCTCATGAGGAAGCTATTTTTGAAAAGTTATTGGGTAAAAGAGTTTTAATTGGTCATGATGCTGTTGAAAATAGTTATATGCTTTCTGGAGAATTGACTGGTTATAGTACTAATTTTTTAGAATTAAGCAATGTTTTTGAAAACAATACCACCTTAACTATAGATCAGTTTATTTTTCTGGCTGAAGAAAATGATTTTTCTGAACCTGGTGTCCAAAAAACAGTTTTTGGTGTCCCAAAAAAAGATCCTGGTGATCGCAACATTGGTTTTATTTATCATCCAAAAACTGTTATCAACAAAAAAGATGTTGGGAAAATTATTGCGATGGAAGATTATCTTACAGAAGGTGATGAAAAATGAAAGAAAATCAATTAAGATATGAAGTTATATTACCTCCTACAGAAGAAAAGGAACATGAAGAAGTGAGTATGCCTTTAGAACTTGGAAAATGGCACAAAGTTCCGCTTGGAGATGTGCCTGGATATCTGAATGGTGTGGTTTTAGACCCTCAAAAAAACACTCAAGTAGAACTTAGATGTGACTGTTCAGATTATCTTGTCCGGGCCAAATATGAAGAAGGTATTGATGACCCCATATTTAATGAAAACTTTGGAAATGGAAGGTATGTTGAAGGCAAGCTTAGATTTACAACTGGCCATTTAATGATTGACCAATCCTTTAGAGAATTCGCCGAAAAGATTGAAAAGCGTGGTTTATTTCCTGATAATGAATCTGAATCTTTTCTTGATGCCCTGTATTTTGAAGTTTACAAACCGTTAAGTCATCTTAATTCTGAAGCTGTCTCTGCTGGGATGAGAGCTACACTGATTAAAAAGCATCTTGAACAAAAATGCTCACCTTCTTTTGGTACAAGAGAAGTCAGCGGCAAAGCTTATTTTCCTGAAAAAGGAGAATTAGACGACCACTCTTGGACCGAGGTTGGTGTTATTGGTTCTGAAGGGAAAAGTGGCTGGGCTGTTCTTGACCCGTTCTGCGGATCTTTCTTAGTTCCAAAAACCACTTACATTATGAAATCAAGACTGCCTGAAATACCAGTTGAGAAATTGGAGATGAAAGTGGAGAAGGTTGAAAAATGAAAGATCTTGAAGATAAACTATTTGATGTGAAGGACTGGATTCCTGTAGTTGGAATAGCAAATATGCTCGCTAAATCCGCTTCAAAGAATCTGAAAGATGCTAGTACTTCTGAATGGCTGGCAGATTATGCTTATAGAGGTGTGAATGGACTTTATCATGCTGCAACTGGGTTTGCGTTGTATCATGTGATGTTTGGTGGGGGAAAATGAAAGAAGAAAATTCAACAAAGAAAACAATTCAAGATGGTTTTGCAGCAGGATTGTTTGATTTTGATCAGAAACAGGAGCCTTTCTTAGCTAACAAGCTTATGGGAAAACAAATCGATAAGTATCACAAGTCAACAGATTCTATTGAGATATTGGGAATTGAAGTTGGAATTGAAATTAAAATGGATTATTTTTTGGATAGGCTTTTTGGATATGAAAAATGAAAGATATCTTTGCGCGGGTAGCTGAATTATTGGATTATGCTTTTCCTAGTCATGGACTTAACCAGATGAAAGAAGAAGCTGAAAAAGATCCAAAAATTAAAGAAAAATTAGTGGTGGATGTTGATGAGTTAACAATTAATCTTCATAATCTTAGAGATCCAGAATTGATTAATGGAACTGTTGATTTATTACTGCAAGCCTATGATAGAAGTGAAACATATCACGGTCGAGCAAAACTTGATTTGTCTGGTGTGGGTTCGCGTCTAAACTTGCCGGCCCTCAATACAAGAAAATTCAGAAAATTGTTAACAGTTGGGTCAACAGCAGACTCTATTGAACTGAAAGAGAGTTTTTGCCGAGTTAGGATTTTTGAAAAAAGTTCCATTGATTTAACAAGAAAAGATCCAACAAAATATCTTCTTTTTAGAGAGGAGAAAGAAGGAAATTCTTCTTGTTTAAATCAGATTTTTGAGACAAATGATGGAGCTTATGCTAAAGGGCATGAGGTTATGTTTGGTGGTGGGGAATGAAAGAAAATATAGATGAATCAAACAGAGAAAGATTAGCAAGTGAATTTTTACAACGATGGAAGAGATATGACAAAGAATTAGTTGAAGAGGCAGCAAATGCTGTTTATAATTCTATATTTGCTATTCCTGATGCTGGTTTTAGTTATGGCAATTATGCTTCTGAAAGAGCTAAAAAACAAATTGAAGAAAAAGGATCTGATGTTTCTCTTTCTCAAGATCTTGGTTTGGATTCTCTTGATTTGACTGAATTAGCAATTGAACTTGAAGAAAGGGGTTTTGTTATTGATGATAAAATGCTGCAGGGTTGGAGAGCACCAAGAGGACCTAAGCTGATGGATCTGCTGGAAATGGCATATGAAAGTAAAGAGTATGAAAGGAGAAATTCTGAGAAATGAAAGAATATAAACTAAGGGCATACAAAGTCGATAAACTACCCTCTTGGCGTGACACAGAAATAATTGTGACTGATAACACCCACAAAGTTTTTATTGAATTGTGGGGAGATCTATCTAAGGAGCCTTATAAGAAGGATTACTTTCTTGTTAGAGCAGGAAAACATAGAGGAAAAGTAATTCATTGTTATTCCTTAGAACCCATCAAAACTGTAGAAGAACCAAAAAAAATAGGAGAGTTAGTGAGAGTTGATTTGAGTGATATATGGCCTACAGCCAGAGGAATTTATAATCATGATTATGATAATAATATTAATGCAAATATAGGGGAAATAGTGGCTTTTTCAGAAATATCACACAAAGACTTTCATCAACTTGTCAGTGATTTTAAAAAGAGTGAGGAAAAGAGAGAAATGGATTATAAAGAAAGATCTTCTTCAATAGAACAGAAGTATCATGACAGAATTAATTTTTTAAAAAGAGAATTGGAAATTGAGATTAAGAAGAAGAGGAAGGAAGAAGGAATGCTACTTGGTGAGTTCAGCGATGGAATAGGTCAACAAGGAAGATATCGTAGAACATTAAACGAAAAATTGTTTGGTTAATTTATTAAAAATAAAAAAAACGCCCCGAGGAGGTGTGTGGGGCAAAAGGAGGTTGAGTTGAGGTGTTTAATAAATAAAGGTTGTTGAATATAGGAATGTTGATTCCTTTTAAATAGGATGTTAAATAATAATAAAGAACTGAGTTCTATTTCAACGTAATATTTATAAACTCCAGCTTAAAACTTAGTTAAAGAGCAATGTGGGTAGTAGCTTACCTGAAGCTCTTAAAAGTATAAAATATAGGAGGCTAAAATGTCAATGTACAAATATGTTAGGGAAGTTTGGAAAAAACCAAAAGCAAATCTAGGTTCTTTGTGGAAGGAAAGATTAATTCAATGGCGAAGACAGCCAGTGACATTAAGAATAGAAAGACCAACTAGAATTGACAGAGCTCGTTCTTTAGGATATAAGGCTAAAAAAGGCTTTATCATGATCAGACAAAGAGTCCTCAGAGGTGGTCATACTAAACCTCATACAGGCAGAGGCCGGGGAAGCAGAAGACAGACCAGAAGACTGACTTTGTCTAAGAATTATAAGGTTATAGCTGAAGAAAGAGCTCAAAAGAAGTTCAAAAACCTAACTGTATTGAATTCTTATTGGGTAGCTAAAGACGGTAAATACAACTGGTATGAAATTATTTTAGTTGATCCATCAGCCCCTGAAATCAAGGCTGACAAAAACATTAACTGGGTAACAGCTAAGAAGCACTGGACCAGAGTTTATCACGGCAAAACATCTGCTGGAAGAAAAATGCGTGGTCTGCGTCATAAAGGCCTAGGTGCTGAGAAGTTAAGACCAAGTACCACAGCTCATGTTAAGCGAAGATTAGCTAAGCCTAAGAAATAAATTTGTCACTAAGTAGTGGTTAAATTATAGAAAGGTTTATATAGTAGTTTGTTCTATAGTATTTTAGCTTAACATAAAATTTATATACTAAACTAGTATACTAAAGCGTATATTGATAAAATGGAAATGAAACTTAAATATCAGGAACGTGAATACCTTGTTTCAGATGAGAAACTGGTAAAAGGCTTTAGCCATTCTCCTATTTATGATGCTAATAAACAACCAATTGGTTTAGCTAAATTGGTTGGTAATTCTGTTCAATGTGGTATTTATGAAGGTGATGGTTGGGCTGCTGTGACTGGAGATTTAAGATTAAAATTAAATCCTAATAAGCTTATAGATGCTTTTAATGGATTAAAGAAAGGTAATGAATCTGAAGTTGCCTTAGGTAGAAAAGTTTTCAATTATGTCACCAAAACAAAGAAAAAAGAAGAAGAGTTTACTCAAGAAGTAGTTGAAAGATATCTTAATCAAATGGCTGTTAATATGCCAGGAGTCTTTGATGAATTTAAACGTTATATTTTAGATAATGGTTTTGGAGAAGCTTATTTTGAAGTCAGAGAAGATGTTCCAATGATGCCAAAAGAAACAGAAATAGAAGATTCTTTAGAGAAAAGAGCAGTGGCTTCAGTTCAAGCTGCTGAAAAACATTTAAGCAAAAAGGAGGCAAAAGTTTTATAAACGAGAGCAGTATACTAAAACGTATATTAAAAATGAAAGGCGATGAAGCAGTAAAAGAGGAAAGATTGACACCTTTTGAGTCAACTATGGGTGTATTTGGTGATGAGTTTAATGCAAATTTAGATGATGAAGGTAATTTAAAGATTTCTTATAAAAAAGATACAGATGCTCCTTGGCAAATACCTTATTTTACAGTTAGTTCTGTTTTACCTGAATTACAAAGGCAAGACTCAGGCCTATTTAGAGAAGTAATGAAATATATGACAGATTCTTTTGCAACTTCCCCTGATGACAAATCTTTTGTAGCAAAACTAAATGAACTGCAAGGTGGTTCTTATGGAGAAGAAAAACTTTTCTGCCAGACTTTAATGTTTTTAGAGCAAAATGGCTTTGCTGATGATACTCATAATATTCCTAGATTAAATTTATCTGAAGACCAATTAAGAAATGCTTTAGCATATGATTTAAGAAGACATAAAGGCAACTCTGTTTTAGGTTATTTAGGTATAACTGCTAAAGATGCTGCATCTGTACCTGTAAGTTATTTAGAAGATGTGGTTGATTTGATGAGGATTGGAGATTTGGATCAACAGGAAAGTTATCATAGATTACACAAACATGCTCAGACTGCAGTTGAAGCTGAAAAGAACACTTTAGAAAGAAGAGCTCAATCAGCTATTTTAACTGCTGAAAAGAAATTAGGGGTTGGAAATCATTATTTACTAGATACTGCTTCCAGAACATCCCGAACCACTTCTAAATATTGAATTTTAAGTCTGTCAGGAGTTCTTCCATAGAAATCTTCTGGAATGAATAATTTAGTCAGAGTAGTTGGAACTCCAAGATTGTCCAGTTCTTGTTCTAATCTTTGAGCCAGAGTGTCATATTCGTCTTCTACTTGATTTTCTGGCGGCACTTCCTGGAATGTCCTTTCAACCATTAGTTTCTTGTGTCCGGCATCAGCAAGGATAATCATAGAATAAGTACCGACACGCGGTCCTCTGCTTTTTCTTAAGAGTTCTGGCCAGGAATCAGCAACATAGGGTGGAAGAGTAATTGGTTTAGCAAGAATTTCATTCAAATTAATATCTTGATCATTTTCCATTTACCCACCCCCGAGTTTATTTTTATTTAGTTTAATGTGCTGATTAATTTTTTAAGGACTGAATCCACGCCAACAAACAAATTATGTTCAGTAACAGCTGACGGATAGATATTGCCACCGTCAATGACCTGTCCCTTTAATTCAAACTTTTGTTCTTCACCAACAGGCTTCATAGTTAATTTCAATGCTTCAAAACTTTTGCATTGCTCTTCCATTTTTCTGGCATAGTTGCCGACTATCTTTTTCAAAACAATCATCTGACCGCCGTCTAAACTGCTAAAGCCAGATAACTCAATATTTCCTCCAAGTTTAATTGTCTCTTCCATTCTACACCTCTTTTTTTTGGAAATTTCATTTACTCTTCCTGTACTTCTTAATTAACTCAACAATAATTTCGTTGTAACTTTGTTTTTTGACAAAGTCTAGATTTTCTAATCTTCTTTTAGTATCTCTTTTAATTCTAATAGAAGTATCTTTTTTAATCATCTAACAAACCACCCCCATGGTTTCTTTTTGGGTATTCTAACAAACCACCCTGATTGTATACTATGTATGCACTGTATATAAAGGTTACTGAAACTGGTTGTAGAAAAATGTATACTAGAATTCGATTTATTGACTAAAGTTTAATTAAATATATAAATAAAGATTTTAAAAAGGTTTGAATGGATCCTAACAGAAGAAAAGTTTTGCAGTTATTACTCGGGGGAGCAGTATCCCTTTCTGGGTGTGGTTTTTTCTTTGACATAAAAAGAGAGAGAAGAAGACCAAGCTATCTTGACGAAGATTTAGACGTTCCTCCAAGAAGATTACCGCCGCCAAAAAAAGCAAATGAAGAAAATTTAATTTCTGCCTTGAAAGATTTTATTTATGCCAATTATGATGGTAACCTTTTTGGAAGACGTGGAAAGATACCTGCAGCCAGACAACAATTAGAAATTGTTTTACAAGGGACGGAATTAGGTCTGCAAGTTATTGATGAATTGGATCAAGGTAAGGTGCCGGAATCCTTGGTAAATTATTTTAAAGAACGAGGCAAAGTTTTTAGGGGAGGTCCCAGTGATATGAAGTTTTCTTTTGAATTAAGAAATCTTAAAGACAGTGACGAAAAATATTTGGTGCTTTGGGGAGTAAGAAAAGATTATGTTCTTGATAGATTTGATAAAGATTTCATTATGAATCCTTTTGATTATAGTTTTTCTGTAACCGGAGCTGCTTTAGGAAGAGTTCTTGGAAAAGCCATCAAAGATGAAAAAGATACAGTTGATTTTTACATGGGTGCAGCAAGAGAATTGTTAGGAGGTTATTTTAAAAGTTTTGGAAGAAGAAAAGAAGAGATTGAGAAAGAACTGGCTGACCATCGTTTGTTAGATAAATTTATTGGGGCAAGAAAACTTAATCCAACATTTTACACCCACTTAGGGGAGATGATGCAGTATTCTTATTTTGGGAATGAATTTAATGATGCTCGTTCTTTGGATGATTTTGTTTACAAAACCTTACCTTTTATTCAAAGGGATCTAGAAGTTCATGAATGCCAGCATTTGATTGACAGCCGACCCCCACATTGTGATCTGTCTGTAACTAAAATGCATGCTGAATTGAGATGTTTTTTAACTGAAATGAAACATGCCAACCCAAGAAGACCAATGGCGGCTTCTTTTAATCTGATGGCAGTGGCAGGTACGGGTTTGGTTCCCGAGTATTACCATCGAGCAGCAGGATATTTGGTGAGATTTGTTTGCCAGATCATGGCCAAGAGGCAAAACAGAAGATTGTTTCCTAATGTAGATTATTCAAGATTTAATGAAAGCCCCAATGCAATCTATTTGATGGAACAGATTCCTGGGTTAAAAGACAACCAGTTAGAAGGAGCAGCTAAAACTATTTTTAAACACATTTACCAAGGAAAGGATTTTGATTCTTACATGAGAACTTTGAGAGTGGAAAGAAAGGGTAGATGATTATTTCTTCAAACTGATTTTGGCCAGAACCATCTGGTGCATTCGTTTTAAGAATTCCTGCTTGTCTTCAATCTTGATAATGTCTCCAATTCCCTGAGAGACGAGATTGAAAGCAAAAGGAGAGGGTATCTGGGTAAAGACTTCCTTGACTTTTATTTTTTTGTCAGCAACTTTTTCTAAAATTTGTTTTGTATTTTTGAAATCCATAAGATCTTCCAAAACTTCTCTCTTGGCTTCTTTTAAGATAGTAAAGTTTTCATCTATTCTTTTGACCGCACACATTAAAATTTTTGAGGAAACAGCCTGCATGCCAACACGTTTGGTTCTGCCTTTGTAATTTC
Organism: Nanobdellota archaeon; assembly: GCA_042577865.1. Classification (GTDB taxonomy): domain Archaea; phylum Nanobdellota; class Nanobdellia; order Woesearchaeales; family JAGLXL01; genus JBHPDN01. The sequence goes on along the minus strand of JBHPDN010000006.1, from coordinate 12,876 downwards.
TTAAAATCATTAATGATCGAGTAGCGCAGTGCCGGAATCTTCTTTTGAGAACTTCTGATTTTTCAATGGCATTTTCCAAAATTTTTTGAAAATGGTCTGGTTCTAAGGCCTTGAGGGCCTTGAGTGGATTAACTCCTTTGGTATAACCTAGGTAAAATCCGTTGTCATTAATGCCGATGTCAACATCTTTGTGCTGCTGTCTGCCAATGGCAAAAGCAACAGCCCGGCTGAGACAATCATTGACTCTTCTGCCAAACAAAGAATGAAAAATGACATATTTTCTGTCTCGGTCAGTGTAATGCTCAATAATAATTTTTTTATCTGAAGGAATTTCTGTAAAATTAAACTGCTCATAAAAATAATTGTAAATAAGATTGGTGGAATTTTCATCAACATAAAGATAACTGTTGATGAAATCAATAATTTCCTCTTGAGTTAAACCTCTTTTGAATTTTTCTTCCATGAGCCTCCTGAATTTTGAAATTTCCATGGCCAGATCAAAACTAAGGGGCAGCATTTCAGAAGCCCACTTGGGGACAGTTGGCGGTCGGGTGACTGAAGATGAAACTTGGGCAACCATGCCTCGGGAAAACTTAAACATGTAAACTTCCCCTCCTAAAACAAAGACATCTCCTGGTTTTAATCTCTCCAGGAATGATTCATCAATCTGACCGACAACCTGGGTGCCAACTTTAACAGTAACAAAAGATTCATCTGGAATAGTGCCTATATTGGTCATGTAAATAACCCGAGCAAGTTTGCCTCTTTTACCCATCATGCCTGATTCTTTATCGTGCCAGAGTTTGGCGTAAACATAACGATCTTCGAGTGCGACAAATTCCCCGGCAAGATAATCAATGAGATTGAGATAATCTTTTTTTTCTAGACTATGGAAAGAGTAACTTTGTTTAATGAAATCATAAAGTTCGTCAATGTTAATTTTTTCCTGAATAACAAAACCATAGATTTGCTGTGCCAGTACATCTAGAGCATTGGTGGGGATGTGGATACGGTCAATCTTTTTTTCGATGGCTGATTTGAGAATGAGAGAACATTCGATGAGGTCGTCACGATCCATAACAATAATTCTGGCTTTGACAGTGCTGTGGAGCTGGTGACCGGCTCTACCTGCCCGCTGTAGGAAACGTGCAACTGATTTTGGCGAGCCGAGGCAGAGGACAAGATCAATATAACCAATGTCTATTCCCAGTTCTAGGGAGGTAGACGAGACAATACATTTTAACTCTCCTTTTCTTAATCTGTCTTCGGTTTGATGTCTTGATGTTTTGGAAAGGGAACCATGGTGAGCAGCAATATTTTCGTTGTAAAGTTTAGGAAACATTTCTTTAAGATTGTGGACAACTCTTTCGGTCGCAGCCCGAGTATTGGTAAAGATAAGAGTTGTTTTGTGTTCCTGGACCAGTTTGTTGATGAGATTGTACATGGTGTTGTGTTTGAGCATGTAATCAACATCAATAAAATCATTCACCGGACTTAAAACTTTGAGGTCCATATCCTTGAGAAACTGAACATTGACAATAGAGCAATCTCTAAGTTTGTTGTTATTGTAACCGACGAGATATTTGGCTATTTCATCTAGAGGGGCGATAGTGGCGCTTAAGCCAACTCTGGTTAATGCAGGGCTGAGTCTTTGCAGACGTTCCATGGTTAGAGAAAGATGAGTGCCTCTTTTATTTTCTGCCAGAGCATGAATTTCATCAACAATACTCCACTGAACATCGTGAAAATTAAGAGCAAATTTTGGAGAAGCTAACATAATGGCTAAAGATTCAGGTGTAGTTACGAGGATATGTGGCGGGTTTTTGAGCATGGCTGCTTTTTCTTTGGGGGTGGTGTCTCCAGTTCTGAGGCCAATTCTGATATTAAGTTTTTTACCAGCCAGTTCTTCAATTTCTTTTAACGGGGTTTTGAGGTTAACTTCGATGTCTCTGGAGAGAGCTTTTAATGGCGAGCAATAAACAGCATAGACTTTGTCTTCTAGAATCCCTTTTTCTGCTGAGTCAACCAGTTCATTGATGATTGATAAGAAACCTGTTAAGGTTTTAGTAGCTCCTGTCGGGGCTGAGATGAGAATGTTTTTTCTCTGGTGAATTTCCATAACTCCATAAAGTTGTGGAAGAGAAAAAGCCTTGAATCTACTAAAGAACCATTTCTTGACTAAAGGATGAAGTATCCTGTCCAGTTCTTCCTTTTTGTATGGATTTTCCAGGTGAGTTAACATAAGAATAAAATGGGAAAAAGGGGTTTAAAAAGGTATGGTTTATTTGTCTTGTGAGTCTTCTTGGTAGTGGTTTTTGATAAAACTAGATTTGGTTTTTTTGTGTTTTCTTTATAAAATTTCTGGTTTGATGCGAAAGATTTATAACTCCAAAGTACTAATTTTAATTAAGATTGGTGGTTGAAATTAAAAGAAAATGCAAAGGAAAGACTTTAGAATTGCCATTGTAGCTGAACCTTCTTATTTTAATAGATTACAAAATTTATTGGCTGAAAATGGTTATGAAGCAAACAATGTGATAAGATTTGGAAGTTTAAATGATGTAACTGGAGTTGATGCTGTTGTTGCTGAAAGCTCAGCAGTCAAATCTAAAGATGATATTCCTTTGGTTCAACATTTAAGTCTTAAAATGGGCAGGAAAATATCAATCTTGTCTTCTAGTGATGATGGATACAATGGTTTGAGTGGTTTGATTAGAGACGGTCATGTTGCTTATTTTAATGCACCAATAAATTCTGAAAATTCCCATGGTTTTATGAATTTCATTAATTCAGAAATGCGTTTTTTAGGAATGGGTTCGCGAACTTACGAGGAAAAAAATACTGTCTTAATTGTTGATGATGAAGAAATTATCCGCGACACTTATTCTAAGATTGTAGAGGGGGCAGGTTATCCATGCCTAATGGCTGCGAACCAACAATCAACTTTTAAACAATTGAGAGAAAATCAAGTTAGTACGGTATTGTTAGATAAAAAATTAAGGAATGATGACGGAGCAACCATTGCCAAGAGAATAAGAAGATTTTATCCTTATGTCGAAATATTATACTGCACTGGTCATCCTGAAAATGAGGATTATGAAAAATTAGGAAAGATAGTTTATGATTTTTTAGCAAAACCAATTGATAAAGATGATTTGCTGGAATCTCTGAGGGGTGCTTTTGAGAAGAGAATTGACAGAATTACAAGAACCCTTAATTCAAGACAACCTTATATGGTAATTCTAGCTGGCCAGTCTGGAACAGGAAAAACAGATGTCTTGCAGCAACTGGCAAGAAAATCATGGCCTGGTTCTCGTTTGATTCAGAGGTATACAACCAGAGATTTAAGACCTGACGAGATTGACGGAGAAGATAAAATTGTTGTTTCAGAAGAAAAATTTGAAGAACTCAAACCAACACTTCTTTGGTGGGATTACCAGGGAAATCCTTATGGGGTGGAGAAAAGTTTAGTGGAAAGGACTCTTGACCTGGGCAGAGATGCTTTGTTTACTGTAGCCACTATTCCTGGTGTAAAAATAATCAAAGAAGTTTATGGTGATTTAGCAAAAGTAATTTGGTTTAAACCAGAAGATTTAGAACCGTTAATTGAAAGAACCAAAAAGCGTGGTGGCTATGTTGAAACCATGGAAAGAGCCAGAATGAAGTATGCTGAGTTTGAAAAGGCTTTCAAAGAAGGTCTTTTTGATCACATTGTGATGAGTCACAGCAATATTACTAGAAGAAAACATGATGATCTTTTTGACACCCAAGAGTTTGAAATTTTAGACTTAGAAGCTAAGATAGCAGATATAGTCTCTCATATTTTGGGAGATACTCACCCAAATAGAAATACTTAATATTCCAAAGCCATTCTTGATTCTGTCATGTCAACAATTAAGTCAACAATGCCTGAGAGTTGATTGACAACAACCAGTTCTTCTTTTGACAATTTTTTATAATCGTCCTTGATTTCTTTGTAAATTTTATCTCTCAATTCGAAGATCTTGAGAATTTTTTCTTTTTCAAATTTGTAAAAGAGTTCATAATAGATGACAATCAACCGATGAATACTTTCCATGAATTCTTTAGCCCTTCCGCTGAGGAGTGGTTTGAGATAAATAAGATTTCGGCTGGTGTTTTTGATGGTGTCCAGAACTTTATCAGTCATAGAGATAATTTGATGGATATTTAATTTTTTTTTAGAGTCAGGATAGCCTTTAAGACTTAAGACCCTGAGGCAAAAGCTGATGAATTTAGTAATGGAGTTGTGTTTTTCTTCAATAGTATTAAGTAAGGTTTCATCTCTTTTATCTGCACCTTTGATAAGATCTTCACTGGCGTCGATGAGGAGTCTAAAGATTCTTCTTAAGACTGGTTCAAACTCTGAAAAGGACATGACTGAGAGAGCTTTGATAATACAAAAATTTTCTCTTTGTTGAACAACTTCCATACCAGTAAGACGGTTGACTTCCTCGTGAACAACAGAAATAACAGTTCTTTCTTTGCCCAGTCTATGATGAAGGGCGGACTGGTTTTTGAAATTTAATTTAATTTCCTGGTAGCCAAGTTTGTACAAACTTCTGATAAGAAAAAGCAATGAAGTCCTGTCAAGTTCAGAAACATCAACTTCTACCTGCCCAACTTTCTGGCCTTCTTTGGTAGAGATGATAACAGTATCTCCTTGCTCATCAACATCAAGTTCATCTCCTTTCTCAATTCCATATTTCTTAATCCATTTAGAAGGTAATGAAATAATAAATGTTGAAGGACCGTGTTTGACAACTTTTCTTTTCATAATTGACCACCCTAGACATGGGTATATACAACATAGTATATATATTTTACGTTTCTGTCAAGTATATCAAAAAAAGCATATGTATCAACATATATGTATAGAGCAATGATTAGATATATATCTCTATTAAACTATAGTAGTATTAACAAATTCCAGGGGGTGGAAAAAATGGTAAACCAGATCAAAGGATTGAGACGGATTGAAGATGACTGGGTAGATGACATCGATATCTATTCTGATAGGGCCCGTGAACTTTTGATTGAAGATGATGAAATATCTGTAGAAGAAGAAGCCTTTATGAGGGGCTATGAGGAGGCGAGATAAAATGTTAAAAAGTCTGTTGGGAGTCGGAGATATGGACCTGTCTGACAGGGAAATTATGGCTAGGTTCAAACAAGCTTACGACCAAGATATGGATGAAGTTGAATTTTTGAAAGCTGATGGCAGCAAAGTTGTTGTTAGATTGCCACATTTGGATCACTCTAAATATTTTGATCCGTGGGATTAAACAGAGAGAGGAATTAATATGTTATACGAAGATTATCAAGGAAATATTTTAACTATTCAAGAAGTCCGCAAATTACCTCGAAAGAAAAAAGAAGAACGGGGAATCCATATAATTTTCCCCGACCTTTAATTTAGTTGAAAGACTAATTCTGAGAGTAATTTAATAAAAAAGTTTATAAAGTGCCGACTTTTTTAGGTTAAAACATGGCAAATGTATTTGAAGTTGACAGTCAGGAATTGATTGAAAAGGCTGCTAAAAAATTAGCTGAAGGCAAGATTATTGAACCTCCAGAATGGGCTGGAATAGTCAAAACTGGTGTTCATAAAGAAAGACAACCATCCAGGAATGACTGGTGGTATGTCCGGGCTGCTGCTGTTCTAAGAAGCATCTATAAATTGGGTCCAGTAGGAACTAATAAACTTAGAACCAAGTATGGTGGAAGAAAATCCCGAGGATTCAAGCCAGAACGTTTCAAAAAAGGCAGCGGTTCTGTAATCAGAAAATTATTGCAGCAACTTGAGAAAGCAGAGTTTGTTAAACAAGTTGAAAAAGGTGTCCACAAAGGACGTGTTTTAACTCCGAAAGGAAAATCATTCTTAGATAAAATCGCTATTGAAGTAAGAAAGCCAAAGAAAAATGACAAAGTACAAACCCAAGGCAAAGAAGCTGAGGCTAGCCAAAAAGGGAAAGCAAACTAGATGGGCGCCTTTCTGGACTGTGCCAAAGATTTATGGAAAAGGCAGAAGAGTTCATCCAGGTAGACATACAGCTACCAAAAGAAGCTGGCGAAGAACTAAATTAAAAGTTTAAAATGGCAAAGAAGCAAGAAGAAAAAAAATTAGAAAGAACTTATAATATTCCTTTACGTAAAGAATGGCTTAAAGTTCCTAAGTACAAGAGAGCTAAAAAGGCTGTGAAGGCTTTACGAGAATTTCTTATGAAGCACATGAAAAGTGAAGATGTTAGAATCGGCAAGATGGCTAATTTAGATATTTGGAAGCACGGAATTAAAAATCCACCTCATCATGTTAAAGTAACTGCTATTAAAGGTGCTGATGGTGTGGTAAAAGCTGAAATGGTTGGTTTTGAATATAAAGATGACAAGCCTGTTAAGAAAGAAAAGAAAAGCAAAGTTGAAGAGATGAAAGAAAAGTTAACAGGCAAAAAAGAAGAGAAGAAAGAAGAACCAAAAAAGGTCGAGAAGGAAACTGAACTAGAAAAAGCTGTAGGTGGAGTTGAGGAAAAGATTGAAACTCCTAAAGAAGCTGTGGAAAAGGCAACTGAGAAAGCTGTTGAAGAAGTTGTAGAAAAGGTGGAAAAGCTGCCAGAAGAAAAAGCTGAGAAAGCAGCAGAAGAGTTGGTTGAAGAAAAAAAAGATGTGAAAGAAGATGGCAAATAAATTCATAACAACTCTAAAAAACTTGTTTACTAATTTTCCAAAGAAATTCAAATTAATGTCTGGAAAGGAAAGGGCTGCTTATGGGATTATTGGACTTGGTTTTTTGTTTATTATTGTAGCAATAATTCTTTTTTGAGTAACTTTTATAAATAATACTTTCTTTCTTTAGTTATATGAAAAAAGTAGGTGTGATTTTAGTTATTTTGGTACTATTTTCTGTTAGTGTTATGGCTCAACAATTTCATCCAGCAGAACAGGTTAGTGCAGGAACTTTTGGCATAGGTGACTTTGTTTTTAATGGGAGTGTTGGTATTGGAGTAGCAAGTCCATCATATTTATTTGATATACAGGGCGGTGAATCTGATAGTTATATTATAAATGTTCAACATACTAAATCAACAGGAGGCCGTGGCATTTATGCGGTTACTTCAGCTCTAAACAATGGTATTGGTGTCTATGGTCATACTACAGCTGGTAGTGGAACTAATTGGGGGGTTTATGGCCGAACTGATTCATCAACAGGCATGGCTATTCGTGGTTATGCTTCATCAGCTGGTGGAGTAAGATATTCTGGATATTTTCGTGGTGGTGCAGTCAGATTTCCTGGTGGTGCATACTTAGAAAACTATACTACTGAACCATTTACATGCACTTCAGCTACTACTGGGGCTGTATATTTTGATACTAGTATTAATGGGGATCCAAACTACCAATGGCATTGTTGTTGTATTCGAGATGCTGGAACTTATGCTTGGAAACAATGCGAGCGTGCAGGTCTTAATTGTTAATAGATAAACCCAAAAAATGAAAAAAGCAGGTGTGGTTTTAGTTATTTTAATTTTGGTTTCTATAGAGGTTATTGCCCAACAGTCTCATCCTGCTTCCCAAATTGAACCAGGATCTTTTGCTTCTGGTAATTTTAATTTTAATGGCAGTGTGGGTATTGGTGTAACTAACCCCACCAAAAAATTACATGTTGAATCTGATTCAGGAGTAGCAATTTACGGCAAGACAACTGCTTCTTGGGTACAGGGCGCTGTTTCAGGGGAAACCAATAATTCCAATTCGTGGGCAGTACTTGGTAGAAACTCTGCCACTACTGGTATAGGTATAGGTGTTTATGGTGCAGCGCATTCTAACGATGGTTTTTCAGCTTATTTTTGGGGAGGCTCAGTTAGGTTCCCTTCACATTCTTCTAATCCAACTCCTTGTGATGATCTTCAAGAGGGATCAATATATTTTAATAATGGAGATTCGTCTAACAGATTTTTCTGCGGATGTGTTAAAATAAGTGACACTTACAAGTGGACACGACTCTATGATTGGACTATAGATTGTTAATCCAACCCAAAATCTTATAAATAAACACTAACTTTTTCTTTTAAATGGCTAAGAAGAAAACATTATTACAACCGGCAGTCAATATTGGTCTAGTGGGACATGTAGACCATGGTAAGACCACACTGACTGAACAGCTTTCTGGTAAGTGGACTGATACACATTCTGAAGAGTTAAAGAGAGGGATAACTATCAGATTGGGTTACGCCAATGCTGTTTTTTACAAATGCAAAAAATGCAAAAAGTTGATTGCTAAGGAGAAGTGTAAATGTGGAGAAAAAGGAGAAGTAGTCAGGAAGGTAAGTTTTGTTGACGCTCCTGGACACGAATCTTTGATGGCCACTATGCTGGCAGGCTCAACCATTATGGACGGAGCTTTGTTATTAATCTCTGCAGCAGAAGACTGTCCTCAGCCTCAGACTAGAGAACATTTAATGGCTTTGCAGATTGCCGGCATTAAGAATGTGGTTGTGGTGCAAAATAAAATTGATTTAGTTTCTCAAGAAGAAGCTATGGAAAATTATGAACAGATTAAAGAATTCTTGAAAGGAACAGATTATGAAAAAGCCCCTATTATTCCAATTTCAGCCAGAAACGGAGCCAATATTGATGTTTTGATAGAAGTAATTGAAAAAACAATTCCTACTCCTAAAAGAGATCCTAAGGCCAAAGCTTTGATGTTGGTGGCCCGGTCCTTTGATATTAACAAACCTGGTGGTAAGCCAAACCAAATGGTTGGTGGAATTTTGGGCGGAGCTGTGAAGCAAGGTGTTTTGAAGGTTAATGATGAAATTGAAATTAAACCCGGCCGTATGGTTGAAGAGAAAAATAAAAAGATTTGGTATCCTATTAAAACTAAGATTTTGGGTTTAGAAACTGGCGGAGAGCATGTGAAAGAAGTTGTACCTGGTGGTTCTATTGGTGCCTTAACTTCTTTAGACCCGGCAATTGTCAAGTCAGACAGTTTAGCAGGTTCTTTAGTGGGCAAGCCCGGTGAACTGCCTGAAATACAGTATGAAATTAAATTGGAGACACACTTGTTGGACAGAGTGGTGGGTTCTAAAGAAGATTTAGAAGTCAAACCACTGGCCCGTAAAGAGATTTTAATGTTGAATGTCAATTCCACTGCTACGGTTGGTGTGGTGGCTAATCTAAGCAAAGGCGTGATTGAATGTATTCTGAAAAAACCTATCTGCGCTGAAGTGGGTGATAGGGTTACTATTTCTAGAAGATTAGGAAATCGGTTTAGATTAATTGGTTATGGAATTTTAAAGTAAAATTTATATAAATCATCTTCTTTTTAAGTTAAAAAAGGTACTGAAAAACCTAAAATCGTTTTTGGTACCTCCAAATTAAAAATTTGAAGGTGATTTTCATGAAACTCAATAAACTAATGGTTTTTTCTGTGATTTTTTTAATGATAATGAGCTCTGGAGTTTTTGGGGCAGATTTAATTGATTCTAGTGGTAGTTTTGCTGATCCTTCTGGCGGGGGAGATATAGTTCTTCCGACTGAACTTTGCACACCTCCTGGAAAGTGTTATTTGGTTGAAGAAATAATTGAATGGGGAACTCATTTTTCTGTGGTAGATATTAGTTTTGGAGATGTAGACAATACTGATGCAGACACTGCCATAAAACCAATCGAAGAAAGATTATCCTATACAAGACAAGTTTTTACTAAATCAGATATGATTATTGATGATGTTGTTTACCCTCCTTATGGTACCAGTACTGCGACTGTGAATGTTCCTTCTTCTGCTATTGGTGGTGGTGCTGCCGGAGCAGAAGCAGAAGTCTGGGTGATTTTTAATTTTGGTGAAGTTGTACAAGCATACCATATGACAATTAAGAATCCTGATGCTGTGACTACAACCACTGGTGGTGGAAGTGGAGGAGGCAGAAAAAGAACCACTGATGGCGATGTAATTGAAGAAACTGAAATTATTGAAGTGGTTGAACTGCCTGAAGTAGAAGGAAGATTAATTTACACTGGCACACAAATATTTTTTGAATCTTATGATACTCCTGATGTACTGATTGATTTAGGTCCTGCTCAAGAAGTTGGTCAAGTAGGATTAATTGGAGCAGGATTAGGTGTGGGTTCTCAATGGGCTGGATTCTTTTTATTTGACCATGAGGCTGATTATGTACCTTATGACTGGGATGCTGCTGAGATTTCTGATCCAAGTATAGGTGGTTTGTACGATCCTTTTAATCCTGTGCAAGTTTTGACAGTTTCTACTTCATCAAGCACACATACTAGTTCAAAACCAGCTAAAAATGATACTAATAAAACAAAAGAATGTGAATGTACTGGCAGTGCTTGGGCTATTGTAGAATGTAAAGGAAAATGGTCAAGTTCAAAAGTCAATGAAGTCAATTCAGGATTAGATGCTAATGACAAACCAATTTGGACAGTAACTGTAACACAAGATAAGTGGACTTGGACTAATTCACAAACAGGCGAACAATTATTTGGTTCTCCTAATACTAATGTGGCTGATATGAATTCACGAGTTGAAAAACCAGTTGATAGTTGTCCCGGTGATGGATGTAAGACTAATCAAGATTGTTTGCTGGCTTGCCAAGCAGCAGCAGCAAAAAAAGTTAATGATGAAATAGAAAAACTTAAGGGACAATGCGAAGGTGGAGATGTGTTTGTAATCAGTTCTGGAAATAAGGTTGGTGGTGTTTGTAAGGATAAATGTGAAGAAAAAGAAGGCGGAACAGATACAAGTTCATCAGGTAGTTCTTCCTCATCATCTAGTTCTTCGGAAGATGAACCTGAACCAACACCAAAAAGAGCTGGAATCTGTTGGTGCAGCATTAAAGCAGAGAAATATGGTTATTGTCATGATGAAGGTGATGATTTAGAAGATGAAGATTGGAAAAATGATTGGGCAAGAGGTGTGATTGATGATTATAGGGCTGCTGGTTCAGAATATGGTGCAGGTGTTAATCCAGTGAGGTTTGATTTTGATATCCCTAATTACGCAGGTGATGACCGATATACAGGTAGTGGTTATTCATTCAATCATGTACCTGTACCAAACCCCTTACCTGCCGGAGATGGTGGAACAGTTGCACAGACAATGTACATAAGCCCCCCATTACCTGTTCTGGGAGGGATTCCTGTACTCAGGGGCTGGGCAAAATGGAGTGATACTCTGCTTTCAATTGTGAAATTTACCTATGAGTTTGAAGGTTATACTGGAAGCTGTGACCCTGATGAAAAGGGAAACAAGCAGTGTGAAGCTGTCTGTACTGCAAAATACCAAAATGGTTTGAAAGGTCTTATTGCGCAGAAACAAGAAAAATGTAAGGGAGATTGGTATCCTCCTAATGACATAGACAACGAACCGGACACAGATGCCGATAATTTAAACATGGGTTGGTTCTGCAAGGCTATTGAAGAACCAGATGCTGGCGAAGAAGAATTCTAATTTCTTTTTTTTCTTTTTCTTAGAAATATTTAAATACGATTCTTGCTTTTTAAGTTAAAATTTAGTTAAAAAAAAGGTGATCACTTATGAATCTAAAAAATGATTTAAAATTGGCTTTTAGTCCAAAAAGTTTTTCTAACTTAGCTCAGACATTTGATTTTAAATCTGGCTTGAAAATAATGTTAATTTGGAGTTTGCTGCTGGTTGTTTTTAATGTGGCTTTCTCTTTAATCAACGGTGCAATAAACGGTAAATTACTCGGCAAACTGTTTGGTTTTTCACTGTTTATTTCACTGGCAGTGCTGATTGTCATGGTTTTGAGTCTAGTAATCGTGGGAGTTATTGGTGGTTGGTTATCTAAACTGATCTTTAAAGGCGAGGGTAACATCTCTAAATCCATTGGAGCCATTAGTTATGGTATAGTACCAATGTTTTTGATTGGTGTGATTCAAAACTTAATCTTGTTTATTGACGCTCTGGGAGCAAACTTTTCTAACACCGCTTTTAACTGGATGTATTTGATCCTGATGATAATCTCTTTGGTTTGGGTTGCCTGGATATCTATGGAAGCTTTAGCCTGGGCTAATGCCATTAAGAAAACAGCTGGTTTTGTCTGCTTTATTGTCGGCTTTATTGTGGTAAGCTTGCTTAACCTATTTATTGTCGGCTGGCTGGTGTCTTTGCTAGTAGAAATCTTCAAAGGGATTGGGGTGTTTTGAATGAAAAAACTGACAACTTTTGCGGTGATCTTTTTATTTTTGTTTTCTTCTATAGCTGTAGGGCAAATAGATGGTCTTGGAAGAACTCCTAAAGTAATAGGAGATGATACGTTCATGCCTTCAACAACAGATATGTTGGAATTAGGTGTTTCCACAACCGATCCAGTGACTGGAATAACTACTATGAACACTTTTGTTGTATCTGAAAAGGGAGGGGCAGTAATTAAAACCTTTACTGATATTTATATGGCAAATTTATTTGATGGAGAACCTGTTTTTCTTAAAACAGTAGAAGAAGAAGTTCCGGCTAATGCTATTGACTATGGTTTAAGTGTTACCTTTACAAATTATGAATTGGGTTTAACTGATGCTGGACAATTAACAGAAGTTTATGTCTACAATGAAGATGTTGACAAATGGGGCAGAGGAATTGTGATCCATGGTGGATTTGTTGAAGGCCCTGTTGAAGGTAGCCCAGGAGATGGTGGTGTTGTAAAAGGACCTACTGATGGAGGTATTGAACCTTCTGATGGGGGTGTAACAACAGGACCTACTGATACTGGTGGACGTAGAGTTGAAAGATATAATCAAGAGATTGTAAATTTCATTAAGAATACCGAACCAATCAATACTTTGACATTTAAACAAATTGAAGGCAGATTGGTCTTTTCT
>JBHPDN010000005.1:0-52572 GCA_042577865.1 Nanobdellota archaeon | reverse complement strand
AAAAAATACTGTCCTAATTTGCTTGAACTTTGCGGTTCAACTATTGGTTCTGGGTTGATTGAACTGGCCGGCAGCCTCAAACGATTGGCTACTTTCCCATCTTCAACTGTCCAGCTCCTTGGTGCCGAAAAAGCTCTCTTTAGACATATTAGAACCGGAGCAAGATCTCCAAAACACGGACTTATCCTTCAACATCCCTTAGTTCAAAATGCCAAGGAAAAAGGCAAAGCTGCCAGAGCACTAGCAGACAAAATCTCCCTTGCCTCACGATTAGACTTTTTCAAAGGTGAATTCAAAGCCAAAGAGATGAGAAAAGAACTGGAGAAGAAATTCAAATGACTAGAGAAATAGAAGTTAAAATATTAGAAATCAATCCAGAAGAAGTCAGAAAGAAAATCCTAGGTATAGGTGCAGAAAAAGTCTTTGACGGAGAACTGAATACCATTTTATTTGATTTTCCTGATGAAAGTTTGTTAAAAAAGGACAATCATCTTAGAGTCAGACAAGTCGGCGATAAAGTAGAGCTCTGCTTCAAAGGCAAAAACGAATCAGCCCAGTTCAAAACTAAAGAAGAAATTGAAGTTAACACCAGTAATTTTGAAGATACAGTTAAAATTTTTGAAAAACTTGGTTTCATCAGAGTTTATGAAGGCCAAAGAAAAAGAGAATCTTACAAGTTAAACCAAATAAGTTTTGAAATTGATACTTACCCGACCATGCCTACTTGGCTGGAAGTCGAAGCTCCTACTGAAGAGGAAGTTATTGAGTCCGTCCAAAAACTTGGTTTCACCATGGATCAGACCACCAATCTTGGAGCTAGAGATTTAGAGAAAATGTACGCGGAGAAAAACAAATGACCAAAGAACAGGTAATCATTGTTGATCAAAATGATAATCAAATTGGCATAGTTCCACGTTCAGAAATGATTAGAAAAAAACTTCATCATCGAGCTAGTGCTATTTTGGTCTTTAATTCCCAAGGAGAACTTTTTGTTCATCAAAGGTCTCTTAATGTTGGTCGCCGTCCAGGTTATTATGATCTTAAGGCGGGAGGAGTTGTTGCTGCCGGAGAAACCACCAAAGAAAATGCTTTCAGAGAATTAGGAGAAGAACTTGGAATTAAAAATATTCCCTTGGATTTTCTTTTTTTATTCAGACATCCAGATGATCAAGATGCCCCTTCTTTCCAAAATGTTTTCAAGTGTGTTTATGACGGACCAATCAAATTAGAAGAAGCATCAATTACCCAGGGAAAATTCATGTCTTTTGATGAAATCAAAGAATTTACTCAAAAAGAAAAGTTTGTCCCAGAAGCACTTACTATTTTCAACAAATATCTCGAGGAATACTATGCAAATTAAACCATCACCCATCTTCGAAGTTTACCAGGATAAAAATAGAATTTACACCCTTAACCTTACTCCCGGACAAACATTCTTCCAGGAAAAGTTATTCAAAAAAGAAAAAAAGGAATATCGGGAGTGGGATCCCAGACATTCTAAATTGGCTGCTGCTATTCTCAAAGGCTGCAAAAACATTTTCATCAGAAAAGACCAAGTCATCCTTTACCTGGGCGCCTCACATGGTTACACCCCATCATTTGTCTCCGACATTATTGGACCTAATGGTTATATCTTTGGTCTGGATTTAGCACCGCGAACCACCAGAGACCTCATCTTCCTCTGTCAAAAAAGAAAAAACATTATTCCTATCATGGCTGATGCCAATCAACCAGACCTTTACATAGACAAAGTCTCCCAGGCAGACATTATTTATCAAGACTTGGCTCAAAGAAACCAGGCTGAAATTTTTCTTAAAAACATCGACATTTTTCTCAAACCAGGCGGCTACGCGCTTTTAGCTGTCAAAGCCCGGTCCATTGATATCAAAAAGAAATCCAAAACTATTTTCAATGAAGTCAGGCAAAAATTAGAAAAAGATTTAACTATCATCGACTTCCGTACTTTAGAACCGTTTCAAAAAGACCATTGTTTTATAATCTGCAAAAAGAGGTGAAATTATGTCATTGCTTTCAGAAGCCCGGTTTATTTACAATAATACCATCAAACTCTATCGTCTTAGTACTCGTTTACACTGGCGAACCAAAAAATCTCAAAAACATTACGTCAAACACCAAAAAACAAAGAAAGCCAAACACCTTATCCAACACCGTAAAAATTGGGAAGGCGCCGACAAAGCCAGAAAAGAATATGTCAAAACATTAGACAAGATTAAAACTCATTTAGCTAACTATCAACATCAACTTTACAAAAGAAAAATGAAAACCTGATTATTCTACTTTAATTATTCTCACTGGACAAGATTCAATTGCTTCTTCTGTACATTTAGTATCTTTAACTTCTAACTCCTCAACATCCTCTTCTTTACTTCCTTTCAAATGAGCTAAACCATCATCGCCCATCTCAAAAAAATCACCACAAACCGCTACACAAGCTCCGCAGCCAATACATTCATTTTTTTTTAGTGTTATTTTTGGCATTATTTTGACCTCCTGCAATATATCTCGCTGCTTTAATTAAAGCCGTGGCCCCTTGGCCGCCTGAAATAATATATTGATATTCATGAATATTAGTACAATCTCCTGCTGCATAAATCCCTGGCAAAGAAGTATCGCACTGTACACTTACTTTAACATGGTTGTGGTCATCCATATCAACTAAACCCTTGACCATTTCTGTATTAGGCAGTCTGCCAATCTCAACAAAAATCCCCTTAACCTTAAGTTCCTTTTCTTCACCGTTTTGCACATACTTTAACCCAGTCACTGCTTTATCACCTACAACCTCTTTAGTTTCAGAATTCAAAATTACTTCCACTTTAGGATTTCCTTGAATTCTTTCAACCAGATATTTCTGGGCGATTAGTTTTGGACCTCTTTGCAGCACATAAATTTTCTTGGCAATATTTAGCAGAAAATCAACTGCTTCTAAACCAGCATCACCGCCGCCAACTACTACCACTTCCATATCTTTGAAAATCGGCCCGTCACAAATAGCACAGTAAGTTACTCCTAATTTGGCAAACTTATCTTCGCCAGGCACACCTAATTTACGAGGCCGAGCCCCAGTGCAAAGAATGACTGTTTGTGTTTCATGGTCCCCACTACTAGTCTTCACTAAAAAATTATTGCCTTTTTTCTTAATCCCTTTAACTTCTACACCTTCTTTTAAATCAATTTTATTGTATTTCAGTTGCTCTTTAAACAACTTCATCATTTCCACAGCAGTCGTCTTGCTAAATCCAGGATAATTTTCTACTTCACCGCTAATGTTCATCTGGCCGCCAAAGTCCTTAGAAATAAACAGATAATTCATTCGTTTCCTAGACGCATAAATTGCGGCTGTTACTCCAGCAATTCCTGCTCCAATAATTATGGTTTCGTACATATTTACATGTCTAATGCAGCTTTCAATTTGCCCTGATCAAAACCAACAATTACTTCTTCACTGTCGTCATCTTTGACAACAATAATTACTGGCACTCCCATTTGACCGCTTTTTTCAATCATTTCATCTCTGGCCTTTTCATCTTCAGCTACATCTAAGTCGCTGAATTTGACTTTGTTTTCTTTTAAGAATTCCTTTGCCTTGACGCACCAAGGACAGGCTGGGGTTGAGTAGACTTTTACTTCTTTTACCATTGTGTATACCTCCGTTTTTACAATAAAAATAACTCCAGATATATAAATGATGTGGATGAAAAACAAACTCATTCATCTAAAAGAAATTAAATTCTTTAGCTCTTTTCTGTACCATTTGATTAATACCACTATCGCCACCACAGCCATTACTACACTCAACCACTGCCCCATACTCAAATACAAAAACTTTGATTCAACCCGAACAGTATCAACCAAAATCCTACCAATTCCTTCAAATAAAATCATCAGCCAAAAGATAAAACCTGGTTTTCTGTCTTTTCTATAAATCCAAGCCAATGCCCCGCCCAAAACCACTCTTTGAAAAAAAGAATAGATTTGATATGGGTGTCTGCAGACATCATCAATTTTCTTGAAAACAACACACCAAGGTAAATTAGTGGCTGTTCCGTAAAATTCGCTGTTGGTAAAATTAGCCAACCTTCCTAAACCAGCTACAATAATTCCGGGTATGGCAATCATGTCGGCCAGTTTCCAGAAATCAAGTTTTTTCTTCCTGGCATAAATATAACCCACCACAATTAAACCAACCACACCACCATGAAAACTCATTCCTCCTTTCCAAACCTTAAAAATTTCTAATGGATTTGTAAAATAAAAACCTGGAGAAAAAAACACCACTGCAAATAATCTGGCTCCAACCACCAAACCCACCATTAACCAAAAAACAAAATCCCAAACTTCGTCCTTAGTCAAGTCAATCTTGCCTTTTTTTTGATAATACAATAATACCAGCAAGCCCACGATCGCTCCTAAAACATAAACTAATCCATAAAATCTTATCTCTAAAGAACCTAAACTAAAAAGCACTGGATTGATATTGTTGATAAAGGCCATTTTATAATAAGCTTGATTTATATTTTCTTGGTTTATATGATTTTAACCTTCTTATTTTAATCTTTTGTTTTTTTATTTTTTTCATCAAATCCAAATCAACTTTTTGATCATAACCAAAACAAACTGTATCGGGATTCATCTTTTCAATCATCTTAAACCTATCTCTTACATAACCCAAAACCACTTTGTCAACCATTTTTACTTTCTTAATTTTTCCCAATCTTACTTTCTCATTATACTTTGGTTTTTTTCCTTTAGACTTCAAAACATTCTTGTCTCTGGCCACCACCACAACCAAATAATCACCCCATTTCTTGGCCTGCTTAAAATAGTCTAAATGACCTAGATGAAGAATGTCAAACGTCCCAAAAACCATCACTTTTTCCATAAAATAGCCTTATTTCCACTATTTATATATTTATTTATCACAACCTTTAAAAACCACCTCTTTCCCCAAAATCCCATGCCCATTAATAATCTTCAGTGGAAAATAGGAGGTCAGGCAGGCTATGGGATCATGTCTGCAGGCGAGATTTTTGGTAAAGTCTGCTCTAGAGCAGGACTTAAGGTTTTTGCTACTAATGATTACCCTTCTCTAGTCCGCGGAGGCAGCAATACTTTTACCGTTAGAATTTCTGAAAAAACAATCTCTGCTTACCTTTCAAAGTCAAACATCCTTGTTGCCCTTAATCAGGAAACCATTAATCTTTACAAACACGAACTCACCGAAAACGCCTGCATCATCTACGATGAAAACATCCAATTAAACAAAGAAGACTTTCCCAATATCAATCTTTTTCCCATTCCCTTAAACCGATTTGCTCAGGAATATGGTCATGCTGATGTCATGCGCAATACTGTAGCTTTAGGTGCTTCTTTTGGACTTCTCAAACTTGATTTCAATATTTTAGAAAATGTCATCAGAGACCTCTTCGCCAAAAAACCACAAGTTATCGAACCAAATATCCAAGCAGCTCAGTCCGGTTATAACTATCTCAAAGAAAAAGAATGTCTTTTCCAGTTAAGACCTCAGGCATCAGAAAAACAAATGTTAATCAGCAGCAATCACGCTATTGCTCTGGGTGCTATCAAAGCCGGATTAAAATTTGCTCCTATTTACCCCATCACTCCCATCAACCCTCTATTACAATACCTTGCTCTTAAGTCTAAAGATTATAATTATATTGTTCAAACTCCAGAAGACGAAATCTCTGGCATTCTTCAAGCTATTGGTGCTTCTCATGCAGGAGTCAGAACTTTTATTGCCACTTCTGGTGCCGGCTTCTCTTTAATGGCCGAAGCCTTTAGTTTTGCCGGCATTGCCGAAATTCCTTTAGTTATCAACTATGGTCAGAGAGCTGGCCCGGCCACTGGTATGCCAACTAAAACAGAACAGTCAGACTTACTTTTTGTTCAGAATGCTGGCCATGGAGAGTTTCCAAGAATCATTGTTGCGCCTGGCGATGTTCAGGAATGTTTTGAAGAAACAGTCAGAGCTTTCCAGTTAGCAGAAAAATACCAAATTCCAACCGTCATCCTCACAGATAAATTCCTTAACGAAGCTATCCAAACCACTCCTTTACTCCAAACTAATGTTCCAATAAAAAAACAATCCTTTATCACAGATCAAGAACTCCAAACTATTGAAGATTTCAAACGTTATCAGTTTACTGAAACTGGTATCTCTCCTCGTTCCATACCTGGACAGGAAAAAGGACTTTTTACTGCTAACTCAGATGAACATGAAGAGCATGGTTATTCTTCAGATGAACAAACCAACCGAACCAAAATGGTTGACAAACGTTTCCAAAAAATAGAAACCCTCAAAACTGAACTCCCTCAGCCCGTTCTTTACGGCAATTCAGCAGCTTCAACATCTATCATCAGCTGGGGTTCAACCAAAGGAGCCATCTTAGAAAACCTGGAAAAATTTCCAGACACCAATTTTCTTCAAATCAAATACCTCACTCCTTTTCCCGACATCAAAAACTTAATCCAAAACAAGAAAATTATTGTTATTGAAAACAACAAAACTGGCCAGCTTGCTCGTTTAATCAAGGAAAATACCCTCATCAAACCAGATTATCTTATCAATAAATATGATGGCCACCAATTCACTGCCGATCAAATTGAAGAGGAATTAACAAAATGCCTGAAGTAAAAGACTACCTAACACCTATCAAACCCACCTGGTGCCCAGGTTGCGGTGATTTTGGTATTATGGCTGCTCTTACTCAAACACTTTCAGAATTAAACCTTTCTCAAAACAAAATTCTCATGTTCACTGATGTTGGTTGTGGCGGCAATCAATGTAGTTGGTACAATACTTATGCTTTCCACTCCTTACATGGACGTTCTCTTCCACCAGCTGTTGGTGCCAAGATTGTCAACCCTAATCTCACAGTCATCGCTCAAAACGGTGATGGTGGAGCTTATGGCGAAGGAACCAATCATTTAGTCCATGCTGCTAGAAAAAACATCAACGTAACTTATCTTGTCCACAATAACCAAATCTACTCCTTGACCACTGGCCAGGCTACACCAACTTCTGACCCCGGTCTTAAAACCAAATCAACTCCTCATGGTGTGGAAGAATCAGCTATCAATCCTCTTGCTTTGGCTCTTGCCTCAGGCGCTACTTTCATAGCTCGGGGTTTTTCAGGTGACATTCAGCATCTCAAGGAACTTATCAAAGCTGCCCTCAATCACCAAGGTTTTGCTTTGATTGATATTCTTCAGCCTTGTATTACTTTCAACAAAATCAATACTTTTGCTTGGTATCAAGAACGCGTCTACAAAATGGAAAACCATGATTCCAGCAACAAGATAGAAGCTTTCAAAAAAGCCCAGGAATGGGGAGAGAAAATACCTCTAGGTATCTTCTATCAAGAACAAAGACCTCTTCCAGAACAAAGAAATCTCACTCAAGAGCCAATCGAAAATATCAATATCTCAGAATTAATTAGTGAATTTATTTAAAGCATCTTACCTACTACTTTTTTTTAACCTCTCTCATTATTGATTTATAATCAATCCCATACTTCTTCATCAATTCAGCTGGCTTGCCAGAGCGGGGAAATTTCTTCACACATAATCTCACCACATCACCAACCACATCAGCCACCGCATCTCCCAGACCACCTTCAAAATGATCTTCAACCACAATTACTCTGCCGGTCTGTTTAGCAGCTCTTTTCAAAGTCTTAGTATCAATTGGTTTGACTGAATAAGCATCAATCACTCTAATTTTGATTCCTTCTTTTTTCAATTCATCATAAGCTTTCAAGGCTTCAAAGACAGTGATTCCTGCACAAACCACTGTTGCCTTGTCATGAGCGCTCCTTTTCAAAACTTTAGAGCCACCAATTGGAAATCTTTTCCCTCTTCCATAAACAATTGGTGTTTTTGGCCTGGTTGTCCGAAGATAAACCATCCCTTCATACTTGGCCATTTCTTTAACACATTCTTCAGTTGAATAAGCATCACAAGGATAAAAAATCACACACTCAGGAATTGGTCTGAACATAGCTATATCTTCCAGACCCATCTGTGACGGACCGTCCTGGCCAATGCTCACACCTACATGACTGCCGCAAAACTTCATGTTCAAAAAAGAATGTCCCGCCATTCTGATTTGGTCGTGGGCCCGCGTCAAAAAAGCAGCAAAAGTTGCTGTAAAAGGAATGTACCCTTTGGATGCCATTCCTGCCGCCATACCCACCATGTTTTGCTCAGCAATATAACTCTCAAAACTCCTTTCAGGATACTTTTCAAAAAAACTTTCCGCTCTGGTAGAATTTTTCACATCACCATCTACACAAACCACCGCTTTGTTAACCTTGCCTAAACTCACCAAAGCTTTGCCGTAAGCATCCCTAGTTGCCACCATATCATGTTTGTTGTATTTGGTCTTCTCCAGTCTAAAATCATTTTTCAGTTTCAAATTACTACTCTTTCTCACCTTGACGTAATTCTTACTCATCACTTCAGGCATCTCACCTAGCTCTTCCAAAGCCGCAGCCAAATCAGGTTTTTTCAAAGGCACACCATGCCAACCGTTTTTATTTTCCAAAAAAGAAATTCCTTGGCCTTTAATTGTCCGGGCAATAATAGCAAATGGTTTTTTGCTTTGCCGGGCTTTCTTCAAAGCTATTAAAATTTCATCAATGTCATGCCCGTCAATCTCAATTGCTTCCCAACCAAAAGCCCTAAACTTCTTTACATAAACATACAAATCATGGCCATGCATTGTTTGCTGACTCTGTCCCAGCCGGTTTACATTGACAATTGCACATATATTTTTCAAACCAAAATAAGCTGCTGAATTGGCTGCTTCCCAAACATTGCCTTCTGCACATTCACCATCACCCATCATCACATAAACATTGCCCTGGCTCTTTCCTAATCTCATAGCCAAAGCCATACCCACACCTGCGCTCAAACCTTGTCCCAATGAACCAGTGGACACTTTAATCCAAGGCATCCTTGGTGTTGGATGTCCTTCTAAAACACTGTTGACTTTACGCAGATTCATTAAATCATTTTGAGGTATAATCCCTGCCTCAGCATAACAGCTCCACAAGATTGGGGCGGCATGACCTTCGGACAAAACCAATTCATCATTATTAAAATCATGGGGTCTCTTTACTCTGTATTTCATTTCATTAAAAAACAAACAACTCATTAATTCTGCAATTGACAGACAAGTAGTTGGATGACCAGAACCAGATGCTGTGGTCATTTTCAAAGAATTAATTCTCAATCTTTTAGCAATTTGACTTAATATCTTTTTAGATGCCATTCTCTTCCCTCTTTTTTGAAAGTTTCATTTTTTTAAAAATTTTGCTAATTTTTCAAAGGCTTCTTTTCTGTGGTTGCCTTCTTTTTTGGCTTCTGGTATCTCTGACCAAGGTTTGTCTCCATTTGCCGGAATAAACATCTTGTCATAAGGCAGTCCTGGCAAAGAATCTACATCTGAAATATTATCTGCTACTCTGCCTTCAAAAACACCTTCAAAACAAACTGCTTCTTTGCCCGGCTCACTATAAGCAGCCACCGTCTTAAAGTAAGCACTTCTGTCCTTTCCTTCTAATAATTTGAAAATACCTTCCAGACCAATTCCATCATAAACAAATTTTGGATGTGCTCCTGGAAAATTATTAAAGGCCTTCAAAAAAAATCCCGTATCTTCCACTACAATCGTCTTTCCTAACTGATTAGCTAATTTCTCAGCCGCATCTTTGGCAATTTCCTTGATTGAATCAGATTTCATCTCTGGTTTGTCTATTTCAATCTGTTCCACTTCAATCTCCTGGCCATCCATTATCTCTTTGACTTCCATAAACTTTCCTTTGTTTCCAGTTACAAAAAAAATCTTCATTTTGCTTTTTTCAAAACCTCAATCGCTTTTTTTACATCTCTGCTTTTTTGAAGGTAAGAACCCACACAAAAAGAATCTGCTCCGGCCTTTTTTGCCAAACCAATTGTTTCCGGACCCATTCCACCATCAACCTGGATTTTAATTTTTTTATTTCCTTTCTTAATTTCTTTTATTTTCTTAAGAGGTCCTGGCAAAAACTTGCTACCGTAAAATCCAGGGTTGACAGTTAAAACTGTTACTTGATCCACTCTCTTAAAATATTTCTTAATCTTGCTAACTGGTGTCTTCGCCTTCAGACCCAAACCCACTTTCTTTTTCTTGGATTTAATCAGCTTGATCACCTTGCCAATGTCCTTAACCGGCTCCACATGAAAGATAATCATATCAACTTTATGGCCGTGTTTCTCAATCCACTTCATAGGATCATTAACCATCAGATGTGCCTCATACTTCAACCCTTGAGGCAGTTTAAAATCAAATTCAAAACTGACATTCTTAGCAAACTTGCCGTCCACCACATCTATTTGAAATCTTTTGGCAAATTTCCTGACTTTCTTAATCCTTTTTTCCAAATCTTTCTGAGAATTACTAACAACTGTGGGAATAATCATTTATTTGACCTTTCAATATTTTTTAATTTTTTTATTCTGCGAACATATCTTTTGGCTTTAGAAAATTTTGTTTTGAACCAAGTCTTAACTATATCCTGGGCTGTTTTTTCTTTTGAATAACCTGGTAAACAAAGTATGTTGGCATCGCCATGTTTGGCTGCATGTTCTGCTGTATTTTTATCATAAGCATAATACGCCCTAGTTCCCTTGACTTTATTGGCAGCTACACACATCCCTTGTCCTGTGCCGCAGATTAAAATTCCCTTGCCCTTTGTTTTAACAACATTTTTAGAAACCTTAACTGCAAAATCAGTAAAATCATCTCTTAATTCAAATTTATTATTGCCTTCATCCCTCACTTCATATCCTAATCTTTCCAAATACTTCTTCATCTTCTCTTTCAACTTAAAACCAGCATGGTCCGCTCCAATGTAAATTATTTTAGCCATTTTAATGCATCCTTGACTTTGGCATTGTCAAAAATAATTGATTTCAAGGCCTTAGTTACTTTCAAAGGTTTGTCTGATTTCCAAACATTCCTGCCTACCGCCATACCAGAAGCACCGGCTTCCATGAAATCTCTTACTTCTTTCAAATATTTGTTTCCAAAATCAACTTTTGGACCTCCTGCCACTAATACTTTGGCTTTGCCAGCACTTTGCACTACCCACTTAAAGCCTTCTTTGTCACTGTTATACTTCAATTTAATTGCATCTGCCCCTAATTCCAAACCAACTCTGGCTGCATAGGCTGCAATATCTGTACTTAGTTTATCTTTCACAAATTGACCGCGGGGATAAATCCAAGCCATCACTGGAATCATATAATCATGAGCTTCCTCAACAATCTTGCCAAATTGGGCAAACATTTCTCTTTCGCGTTCACTTCCTAAATAGATTGTATACCCTACAGCATCAGCTCCTAGCTTAACTGCTCTTTTTACAGAACAATTCTGCAAAGAGATTGGTTCAATTTGAGGGATGTTTGTTTTGCCGTTTAATTTTAGAATTAACGGCACTCTTTTCTTGTGGTGATCCACATAGTGTTGTGCAATTCCACTTTGACAAGCCAAAGCATTGTAATTTCCCTTGACTGCAATTTCCACAATATGTTGTGGATCAACATTAACTAAATTAAATTCCTTTGGTCCATGCTCCATCCCATGATCATAGGCTAAAATTAATGATTTGCCTCCTTTGAAAATTGGATTAATCTTTTTCATTTTTTCATCACACACCTTTTTGTTATTTTGGATTTTTTCTTTTTGATAAAATTCTCAGCCTCTCGCCAACTCAAAAGTTTGTGTTTAGTGCCATAATGTTGAATTACCGAAGCTGCATTGGCATTGCCAAACCTCAGGGCTTTCTCAATATTTTTTGTTTTCAAATAAACTGCTAGAAAAGCAGAAGTAAAGGAATCTCCTGCTCCGGCTGTATGAACCACTTTTACTTTGTATGGTTTGACAGAATATAAACATTCGCCATCATAAGCGTTAACTCCCTTAGGACCTTCAGTAATAATCACTAGTTTTGGACCGCACTTCATTAAACTCATTGATAGTTCTTTCACATTATTTGTTTTGACACCTAACAATTTCTTGGCTTCTTCTCGGTTCAAAACTAAAATGGTAGTCGCCTCTAAAACAGGTTTCAAAAAAATCTTGCCCTCTTTAGCTAGGTAAGAACTCGGATTAAACAACAGTTCAATTTTATTATCTTTAGCAAACTTAGCCAATTTAATAGCCACTTTAAAAGAATTTTTCAACAAAGTTCCTAAATAAATACATTTCAAACCTTTCAGTTCTTTTTTATTAAAATCATTCCAATCCAAATAATCAGAAGCTCCTTTAAATGTGTAAAGTGTTCTATCGCTCTCTTTAGTCGAACTTAAAATTGCAGAAAAAGAAGTCCTGTGTTTTTTATCAATTACTTCCAAACACTTAACTCCATCATTCCTCAACTCCTTGCCAATCAGTTCTCCGTCATGGTCATCACCAACCTTAAACAAGGCCTTAACCTTCAAACCCATCTTTTTCAAAGCCGTAGCAGAATTATTGGCTCCGCCGCCAGTATGCTTTTCTAAATTAGAAATTAAAACCTTTTCCCCAGATTTAATATCGCGAGTCCTTTTATTATAATCAATAAACACATCTATTGTTGCCGAACCCGCACATAAAACATCATATCCCATAGTCAACCTCTTTTTATAAAGAAATAGTTAATTATCTCTTATAAAACTTTTGCTTTAGAAAAAGATTAATAAAGGAAGAAAGTTAACTATTTGATTAACTATGAAAGAAAAAAGTTCACAATATGAATTTTCTTGGGGGGAACAACATTCTGTAATCTCAACAGAATCTTGGTTAAGGGGCTATGTTTATTTGAGGGATATTATTGCGAATGAGAATAAAAATGTCTTTATGTATGTAGAAAAAGGCACTGTCCACACCTATAATGCAACTCAAGATTATCCCTCAGCCCATAATGCGGGTAAAATAATCGTTGAAAAGGGATTTATAGTCCAACATTTAAAAAAATCTCGATTGATTAGGGTGTCTTTCAATAACTTTGTTAAGAAAATTAATAGCCGTGATTTAAAAAAATTGAGTAATGGAGAACTAAGTGAATTTTTAAATCAGTATCAAGAACTTTATGATTTGACTTGGGCTTATTTTAAAATCTCACAACCAGAATATTTAGAAATAGCAAAAGAAAGATTAGAAAAATTACTTGAAAAGAATTTAGGTAAGAAAGAGGCGGTTCAGGCCTTTATTACTCTTACTACGCCGACTGAAATCGATCTTATTAAAGAAGAAGAAATCTCAGCTATTGAATTGTCTTTTAAAAATAACCTGATGGAAAAAGATTTTTTGGATCATGGAGAAAAATTTCCTTGGTTGTTTTTCAATACTTATGATAAATCTGTCATTATTGAATTTTTAAGAAAAAAATTCTCAGATTGGCAAGAGATACCTAAACAAAAAAGACAAAAACAGTTAGGGGAATTAAATCAAGGACTTGAAGAACATCAAAAAAAATATCAAAATATTCTTGCTCAAATCAAAGATAAAGAAGAAGTTGAAAGGCTTTCTAAAATATTTGGCTCATTAGCTATAGATAGATTGAAGTTGAAAAAATGGTGGGGCGGAGCTGAATATTTATTTTTGAATTTTTTTAAAGAGATAAGTAATCGCCTTGATATTGCTGTAAAAGATTTGTTTATGACGTATCGTTTTGAAGAGATGATGAATTTTTTGGAAAATGGCAAAACCTTATCAAAAGATGAAATGACTCAAAGAGAAGAAACTTACGCTTTTTATCTTAAGGAAGGTATCTTAAAATTTGACTCTGGGCAGAAAGCTTACGGCCAATACTATGATTTGATTGGTAAATACACAAAAAAACATAAATCAGTAAACACAATTTTTGGTAC
Organism: Nanobdellota archaeon; assembly: GCA_042577865.1. Lineage (GTDB taxonomy): Archaea > Nanobdellota > Nanobdellia > Woesearchaeales > JAGLXL01 > JBHPDN01. The sequence continues at coordinate 38,634 of JBHPDN010000005.1, read as the reverse complement.
ACCCGCAAGTGTGGGAAAAGTGAAAGGACGTGCCCGTATCATTAAAGTGGAAGATTTGGAAAGATTATTAGATGATGTAAAGCACTTTCAGAAAGGAGATATTATGATTACCACAATGACTCAACCGACCATGGTGATGCTGGCCCGGAGAGCAGCAGCGATTGTAACTAATGAAGGTGGAATCACTTCTCACGCTTCAATCCTGGCAAGAGAATTTAATATCCCCTGTATTGTTGGAACAAAGATTGCTACAGAAGTGATTAAAGATGGAGATATGATAGAAGTAGACGCCGATAAAGGTGTTGTTAAAATAATTAAAGAATAACTTTTGTTATCTCTACTGCTAAAAACACCAGATAAATCCCAACCATCAGCAAACCACCTTTCCAAGTCATTTTTTTCTTCCGCAAGAATAACATCACTAGCGAAATACTAATACCTAAAAACAACAAAGAACTCCAAATCATATTCAACCCAATCTCAATCGGCCGAATCAAAGCAATTACTCCAAAAAACAAAACCAGTTCATTCAAAATTGAACCTAAAGCATCACCAATCCCAATCTCCTGTTTTCCTTTCAAAACCGCTCTGATACCAATAGCAAAATCATCAATTGCTGAACCAATCCCAATTACAATCAAAGCCACAAAGAAAGTCGGCACTCCTGAAATTTCAGCCAGTTCCACTGCTCCAATCACTAACCACCGACCAGCCATCAGCATTGCCAAAAGAGCACCCAAAAAAATCAAACCATATCTCCAAATATGACTAAATTTAACTCTCTGCTTTAATTTGCCAAATGTTTTTTCCTTCTGCCATAAAAATCCAATATAAATTCCATAACAAAGCACCAAAACCAATCCGTCAATCCTGCTCAACGTTCCATCTAACAAAAGGCCTAAAGGCAGCAGTAAAAAAATCCACATCAAAAACTTGGATTTTTCCAATAAAGTTGACTCAAATTTCATTTTCTTTCCAACTATTGCCATCACTCCAATCAATAAAGCCATGTGCACCATGTTATTTCCTAAAATAGCACCGACCATCATCTCTTCCCTGCCAACCAACCACCCACTCAAAGAACTGATCACTTCAGGCATTGATGCTGCAATTGAAACAATCACCAGTCCTGCCAAATATTTTGACAAACCCAATCTCTTGGCATAACCAGTAATCCCATAAAGAACTAAATCAGAAGCCTTCAAAATAATAAACAAACTCACCAAAACTACGACTATATTAAAAACCAGATTGTAATAATCCATACCCCCAGAAATGTAATTAGCCTATTTAAGATTTCCTCTTAATCTTTCTGCAGTTAATATTTTTTCAATTGCTAAAACATAAGCTGCTGTTCTCATATCTTTTCCTAATTCAGAATATTTAGCATACAACTCTTCAAAAGCCTTAACCATTACTTTTTCTAATTTTTCCATAATCTTATCATGGCTCCAGTAATAACCTTTCAAATTCTGAACCCATTCAAAATATGAAACAGTCACACCACCTGCATTAGCTAAAATATCCGGCAACACAACAATTCCTTTTTCAAAAAGAATTTCATCAGCTTCAGGATCAACCGGACCGTTGGCCAATTCCAAAATCACCTTAGCTTTAATATCGGGAGCATTTACACCAGTAATTACTCCACCAAGCGCAGCTGGCACCAAAACATCACATTCCAAACGCAATAAATCAGAATTAGAAATCTCTTCACCAAAACCAATCACTGTGCCGTTTTCTTTCTTATGTTTAATTAAAGCTTCAACATCAAAACCTTCAACATTAAAAACTCCACCTTTGCTGTCACTTGCCCCAATAATCTTATAACCAAAATTATTCAAAATCTCAGCCACGTTCATGCCGGCATTACCAAATCCTTGAATCACAACTTTGATATCAGAAAGACCCAATTTCTTAACTAAATCACGCAGCACAAAAGCTCCGCCCTGAGCAGTTGCAATATCTCGAACTAAACTGCCTCCTAACTCCAAAGGTTTTCCAGTAATCATTCCTGGTGCCTGATATCCTTTGATTTTCTCAAATTCATCTAACATCCAGGCCATGATTTGAGCATTAGTATAAACATCGGGTGCTGGAATGTCTTTCCAAGGACCTAAATGATCTGCAAAAGCCCGTACAAATCCTCTGCTCAATTCCTCAATTTCAGAATCAGATAATTCCTTAGGATTTACTGAAACTCCTCCTTTACCTCCTCCATAAGGGATCCCTACCACTGCACATTTCAAAGACATCCAAAATGCCAAGGCCTTGACTTCATCTTCATCAACTTCAGGGTGGAATCTTATTCCTCCTTTAGTTGGACCACGCGCATCATTGTATTGAACACGGTAAGCCTGATACTTTTTTCCACCAGCTTCAATCTCTGCTTTATGGATTCGTCTTGGTTTTTTTAATAGCTCTAGTTCACTCTCACTCAAATCCATCAACTTCCCAATTTTGTCCAGATTTTTCAAGACGCTTTCGAACATCATTTTAAAAAAAAGAAAAAAATTAGCAGCTGCCCTCAGCTGCTCCTCCTGTTGTGCTTAATGCCTCACCACAAACTGCTGGGGCTTCATTAAAAGCATCACACAGTGCTTGTTTGTAGTTTTCTGCTGCTCTGCCGCCACCATAAGGTCCGTCATTGATGATGATTGTTGGTGAACCGCTTGCCCCATATTGTTCTTTCAACAACACTTCCTTCTTCAATAACAGTTCAATTTTAGTGTCAAAGCAATCTTCAATTGCCGCCACATCAATACCAACTTCTTCAGCTACATCTTGCCAGCAGGTTTCTATTTCATTTAAAGAACATTCAGCATTGATTTTGTTGACATAATCCCACCACTTGTCAGGATATTCTGTATCGATGCATAATTGGCGGACTCCTTCGTTTAATTCGTTGATTCCGTGCATTGAACAGTACTGGGGTTCTTCTTCATCAGCATCATAACAGTAGTTTACTCTTTCTTCAGGTTCATCTGTACATTTAATACCCCAGCCGCAGTAATTGCTGTAAAATATAAAGTGAGGTTCAAATTCAACCGTATCTCCTAATAACTCTAAAGCAGGGTACAAACCAGCTTCAGCTTGTTGGCCGTATGGGCAGTAAGTCATGACAAACATTTTGATATTTGGTTTGTCTGATTTAGTGGCTGTTGTAGTTGCTGCTCCTGTTGCTCCAGTACTTTCTTCAGCAGCACCTAATTCTTCCTTCAATTCAGCCACCACAAAACCTTGTGGAAAGAAAATTTCGGCATCTTTAGTAATATAAGATGTAAATTCTTGACCTTCTATATCCAAGTCAATTTTGTAAACTCCTTGAGCATCTTCTATATTTTTTAATTCTGCAGTCATTCCTGGCTGCACCATTACATCATTGATAAAAGTCATAATCTCATTGCCTGCTTCTTCAGATGACGGCTCTCTCAATGAACCAACATCAAAATAAACGGAAGCTATCAATAAAATCACTAGAACTAATGAACTGTATTTCCAATAATTAACCTTTTTTTTACTTTTTGTTTTATGAACATGATGAGTTTCATGATGTTCTTCTTTGTGTGTTTTTTCTTCTTCCATAAGTACACCCCCAGTTATAAATTTAGAATCAACAAATCTCTTTATAAACTTTATTAAACTCTAGGATTTATGTTCTTTGTGACGATGATTTGTGGAGATCTTACTCTCCTTCAAAACTAAACCATCTTTTAAGTGGATTACTCTGTGAGCATATTTAACCAGATGCAAATCATGTGTTACCATTACAATTGTTTTTCCTTTTTTGAGATGCAAATCACCTAAAAAATCCATGATTTGCTTGCCGCTTTTACTGTCAAGATTGCCTGTTGGCTCGTCTGCCAAGATCATGTCTGGATTGTTTGATAAAGCCCTGGCAATCGCTACTCTTTGCTGCTGTCCTCCAGACAATTCTGTTGGCTTGTGTTTCATTCTATCACCCAAACCCACCATCGTCAGTAATTTAGTTGCCCTTATTTTCCTCTCGGCTTCAGGCATTCCTTGAAAAGTCATTGGCAGCATGACATTGTTCAAAGCATCCAGAGTATTAATCAAGTTAAACTGCTGGAAAATAAAACCAATCTTCTTTCCTCTCACGTTGGCCAGTTCAGATTCAGACATATGAGCAATATCCTTGCCGCCCAGAAGTATTCTTCCCTTAGTTGGTACATCCAAGGCCCCCACTAAATTCATTAAAGTAGACTTCCCGCAGCCAGAAGGACCTACAATAGCCATGAATTCCCCTTTCTTGACTTCCAGATCTACTCCCCGCACTGCTGGTACTTCAATATCTCCAATTTTATAAACTTTCCAAACTTGATCCAATCTAATAATATTTTTTTTCATCTTATTCGTATCTTAATGCCTCAACCGGTTTTAGTTTTGACGCCTGTCTTGCCGGAGACACACCAGCAATCATTCCTAATAAAAACGAAAAGGCCAATGCTCCTAGGATTAGATACCATGGGAAAAAAGCCTTTAATATGTCCAGACCGGCTTGGGCTGCTGCTATTTCCACTAATTTGCTCAAACCCACACCAATCAAAACACCAATAACTCCTCCTACCAAACCTAGGAAACCAGATTCAATTAAAAATATTGCTAAAATATCACTATTCTTGGCTCCAATCGCCTTCATTAAACCAATCTCATTTGTCCTTTGCAAAACAGAAGTGTACATCGTGTTCATGATGCCCACTCCACCAACTAATAAAGAAATTGCTGCAATCCCAATCAAAACAGCCTGCACAATTGAAAAAACCACACTAAATGATTCCAACAATTCTTCAAAAGTTTGTACATTAAAATCTTCCTCTCCTTCTTCAACTTCACGAAAATCTCTCAGTCTTTTTTTGATACTTTCAGAAACAGTGGCAATTGACGCTCCTTTTACTGTTTCTAGCATCACATAATCAACTTTAGTTGGTTCATCAAAAATTTCCCTAAACGCTTCAATTGGAATATAGACTTGGCTGTCATCTGCTGGATTGCCCACTCTACCATGGCTGCCTACTACCTTAAACTCATAGCCATTAATATTGAGTTTGTCCCTAATATTAACTTCCTTTTCAAAAACATCGCCTTCTCTTACCATAATCCCCATCGTTGCTTTAAATTTGTCTTCCTCTTTCAGGCTTCTTCCTTCTGCAATATCCCAGCCGCCAATTTCTTCAAACATCTGAATAAACTCTCCTGTCGTTGGCATCCCAATCACAAAAGTATACTGGGCCTCGTCCCCAAATTCAACTTTGGCAGTTTTAAAATTCATTTCAGCTGCCGACTTTACTCCTCTGACTTTCCTAATCACCTCCAAGTCGTCTGTCGTCATCTCAGATGCCGCCTCTCCCGGACCCCCGCCAAACAAACTTCCAGCAGGGGTTACAATTATTTTATTTGTACCCAACTGTTCAAATTGTTCAGTAATTGCCCTCTCTAAACCTTGACCTAGAGAAATCAAACTAATCACTGCTGCAATCCCTATGAATATACCTAACAAAGTCAGAAAAGTTCTTGTTTTCCTGACTTTGAAGGATTTCAATGAAAATCCTATGTAATCTTTTATCATTTTATTTTGTTTTTCTTAAGGCATCAACTGGTTTCATCCTTGAAGCTTGTCTGGCTGGTAGCATGCCTGAGAGTGAGCCCGCTAAAAAAGAAAATAACAAAGCCCCTAAAATTAAATCAAAACCAAAATAAGCCTTAAAAATTGTTGCCCCAAAACTTCCTGCAATCAACTCTCCTACTTTGGCAATACCTAACCCAAAAATAACTCCTATCAGGCCGCCAATCAAACCCAACATTCCTGACTCCACTAAAAATAAGAATATAATTGAACTGTTCCTTGCTCCAATTGCTTTCATGATTCCAATTTCCCTGGTCCTTTCTAAGACAGTGGTGTACATCGTATTCATGATGCCCACTCCCCCAACCAATAAAGAAATTGCTGCGATGCCCACAACTACAATTGTAATAATATCCAAAATCTCAGTTAATGAAGCAATTGCCTGCTCTGCCGTTTCAACAGTAAAATCTTCTTCATCTTCATCCAAATCTCTAAAATTCCTCAATTCTTTTTTCACATCTTCTGCCACATCACCTGGCTCAAAACCTGGTCCAGTCAAAGCAAAAATGATATCAATTGCTTCTTCTTCATCAAAAACTTCCCGAGCTGTATCTAAGGGAATTCTTAAGATTACATCATGAACTCCAGTTCCAGCTAGTTTTTGTATCCCTACCACCTCGAAGACCTTTTCATTAATTTCAATCTTGCTGCCCAGAAGAACATCTTTATCAAAAGTACTATCAGCAATACTATTACCCAAAACCACCTTATACTTATCTCCATCTTTCAATTGTCTGCCTTTTTCTATTTCTAAAAAACTAGTTCTTTCAACAACCTCTTGACCGTCAGGGCCGGTATCAAAACCCCATATACTCAAAAATTTTACTTCGTCCTTGTACTTTACTTTAGAATTCTTGGCCAAAATCCCGGCTGCCACTTCCACTCCCCTAACCTTTTTAATCACCTCTAAATCATCTTCAGTAATCTTTCCGACTACCGCCCCCCCGCCAGCAATATCAAAAGCTCCTGCTCCCGGACTGATTGTCAGTCTGTTCTTGCCAATACTTTCAAACTCTTTGTCAATTGACAGTTGCATTCCCTGCCCCAAAGAAATCAGACCGACTACTGCAGTAATACCAATAAAAATACCAATCATAGTTAGCCAGCTTCGAAGTTTCCTATTGCGGATGCTTCGATAAGCAAGCTTGAAATAATCCAATATCATTGTTTTTTCTTTTTCTTGCGCTTATACCTGCGATAAAAGAAATATCCAACTCCACCCAGAATAACTATTAAAATTATCCAGACTAACGAACTGCTGGTTGTTAATCCGTATCTCTTTGCTTCTCTGCTGCTGAACAACTTCAAACTCACATCATATGTTTGTTCAATTTTTTTGTTGTTAGCGTCTCTAAACTCTAATTTTACCGGCAAATCAATTAAATCTCCACCTTCCTTAATGTAAATATCAAATTCTTGGCTTTCAATATCATCAGAATCAACATCACCAATATAGACTTCACCGGCTGAAATAATTTCATAATTGTCAGAAGGCATCAAAGTCATTTTCAATAATTTAATATTGGCCAAACCATGGTTAGCCATAGTTATGGTTACTGTTCCTGTTTGGCCTTCAGAATAAATATCAGCTTCAGAAACATAAAGTAATAATTCAGGGTCATCCCCAATCTTTAAACCGATTGTACTTTCTTTGGTGTACATATTGCCGGCCACATCATAATAAGTTAAAATAATTGGCAGCTTGTAAATCTTAGATTCCGTATCAGGTTCAGCTACTAAATTAAAAACAACCCATTCTTCTTCACCGGCTCCAATCTGGTAAACACTTTTTTCATCAGAAGAATCAAGTGGTACCACAGTTAAATCGTCTAAATCCAGTTGAACTTTAATATTTCTTAGTAAACTGTCTGCCGCATTTGTTAATTTAATGTACAACTTAGCATCCTGTCCAGGCACTATTGTTGCTGGTTTGGTATAAACTTCATCCACACCCAAGATTGCATCTGGCGTTTCTACTTTGATTTGAAACTCTCCGTTTGTATAAGTTTTCCAACTCTCACCGCCAACTCCAACCCTGATTCCAATATCATTATCACCTTCAATTGCATCTTCGTCAACTTTAAGCTTAAATTTAACGATAACAGCATCAGCCCCTGTTTGTCCTGCTCCCATCTTGCCCACATTAATCAAAGAATCTCCTGAATAAATTGTAAATGGAAAACTTGGCACAATTTCAATAAAAACATCATCTGTTGTTTCTGCTCCACTATTTTCAATTTTAAATCGAACTTCAACTATTTCTCCTGGCCTGACCGGATCAGGTTCTTGGTTTAATAGAACTGCATCTAGTTGATGTGAACTAAAATAAGTTGCTTGAACCCCATAGGAAAGACTGCATAGGAATACAACTAGAATTGTTAATATCACCACTCTTTTCATAGTAATAGTAGAGAATTAATTTTTATTTATTAAACTTTCTAATTACTTAAGAAATTTAACAATCTTTTTTACTTCTTCGACAAACTTTTCGGCTTCTTCCAAGGTGTTGTAGAAATAAACAGAAGCCCGCACACTCCCTTTCAAATTGTGTTCATTAAACCATGAATGCACACAATGTCCTCCAGCTCTTACTGCGATTTTAGCCGAACTGTCTAAAACTCCAGCCACTTCATGCATATCTACACCAGGAATATTAAAAGAGAAAATTCCCTCCCTCAAACTGGCATCTTGAGGGCCAATCAACTTTACATCATCACCAAGCCCTTCTGTTATTCTCTTATTCAAACTCATTTCATGCTTGCTGATATTCCCTAAACCAATCTTGTTCAAATACTTGGCTGCTTCTGCCAAACCAATAATACCACTGTAATTCTGCAGACCAGCTTCAAATCTTTCTGGCACTTCTTCAAATTCACACTTCCCATACCAGCTTTCTTTGACTGTTCCCCCGCCAATAATAAATGGTCTTAATTTTTCCAATAAGTCTAATTTGCCGTACAGCACACCAGTACCAGTTGGACCGCACATTTTATGTCCTGAAAAAGCTAAAAAATCAACATCCAATTTTTTCACATTAATTTCCTTATGCGGCACTGCCTGCGCCCCATCCAATAAAACTAAGGCCCCATTTTCATGAGCAATCTTGACTACTTCTCTGACTGGAATAGAAATCCCATCTAAATTAGAAGTCCATCCCATGGCCACTAATTTTGGTTTCTTCTTCCTCACCATCTCTTCAAACCTTTCTAAATTAAAAGTATTATCCTCATTCGATCTAACCACAGAATGGTCAAATCCTTGCCAAGGTAGTAAATTACTGTTGTGTTCCTTGTCAGTTGTCAGAACCACATCATTCTTGTCTAAATCCAAACCATGTGAAACCAGATTAATACCTTCAGTAGTATTTTTGGTAAAAATAATCTCTCTTTCCTTAGCTCCAATAAATTTAGCCATAACTCTCCTAGCCTTTTCCATTTCTTCAGTTACCCTTTTCCCAAGTTGATGTTGGCTCCTTTCTCCACAGGCAGGAAATTCATTGTAATAAGAATTAATCGCAGCAACCACTTGCCTTGGACGAAGTGTCATACAGGCATTGTCAAAGTAGATGATGCCTTTTTTCAAAACTTCAAAATCCTGGCGTAGTTTTTCCACTTTCATACTTCAATACTCTCTCCATCTTTTAATATTTTATAATTTATTCCTTTTTCTTTGGCAACTTCCTCAAATTTGTCTGTGCCTTGAGGATGTCCTGGAGAATCATAATGCATTGGAATAACCAGTTTTGCTCCTACATCTTCTGAAAATTCTATGGCTACCAAGGCTTCCATTACTACTCCGTGTCCGCAAATCGGTACCAAGACCACATCCACTTTGAAATCATTTTCAAAATTAAGAGTATCACCACAGTGATAAACAGATTTTTCTCCATCCCTAATTATAAAACCACTGTTCTCTTTTGGAAAATTATTTTTTTCCTTCATGATTGACAAAAAACCATGAACTGCTTTTGTCATCTCGATTTCCACACCATCTAAGTCCTTCTTTTCTCCTTCTTTCATCACTGTTGTCTCAATTCCCTCTAAAATTTCAGCAACCTCACTGTTACATAAAATCTCCACATTATTATTCTCAGAAATCGTCTTTACTGCTTCAGGCAGACAGTGATCCTTATGCCGATGTGTTAAAAGTAAAATATCAATTTCTTTCCAATCTTCTGGTTTAAAACCATTGTAACAAAATTTTCCCGGATCAATTAAAATCTTTTTGCCTTTAGTTTCAATCAAAAAACAAGACTGTGCAAATTTAGTTATTTTCATTTCAAAGCCTCATCAATTGCTTCAAAAACTTTATCTTCTTGAGGACCGACAATTGCCTCGCCGTTCACAAAAAATGTTGGTGTGCCGTAAATTCCAGCCTCACGCCCTAATTCAATCTTTCTTTCAACTTCATCTTCAAATTCTCTGTTCTCCAAACATTCTTCAATATCTAAATCTAAATTCTCAGCATGGTTAATTAAATCTTCATGAGTCATTTCATGATTATGTTCTAAAATACTCAAAACAAATGACCAATACTTAATCCTATCTTGATCATAAACACATTCGGCCGCCAGGCTTGCTTCATAAGCCATGTCGTGCTGGTCCAATGGGAAAGCTACAAAATAAAATTCTACTTTAGTTCCATAATCACTAACTATTCTCCTAATCACATTAGTAGCATCTCTGGTATATGGGCAGGTAAAACAACCAAACATTACCACTTTTACCGAAGATTTGCCTATCATTGGCAGTCCGGATAAATCTTGAGGTAATTTCAAATCACTTTCAACACTTTCAACCCCACAAGTAGCATGTTCATCTTCTTCGACACTTCTGTCTTGAAAAGGATCAAAGATGCAAAAAGCACTTGAATCAGGACCATTACAATTGCCATAGACATAATAATTATAAAGTCCATAACCACTGCCAATTATACTTGCAATAAACAAAATCACAAAAATCCAGGACAACAAAACAAATTTCTTGTGTATAAATCCAGCCAGCCGTGGCATTCTTTTCATCAACTTGCCTACAATTGCTGACTTAATTCTTTGATCAAAACTGCTTCTGCATCTGCGCAAAGTTACCATCCTAAAAACACAGTCAAAAGCCTCCCAAGCCAGCTTTCTGTATCTGACACTAAATAAACCCAGAATAATCAGTACCGGCAAAGCAATGAAACATATTACCATTTACCTTAACACATAATCATTCATTTAAATACCTTATGGAAAACTATTTAAATTCCAATTACCTTCTAACTTACATGCAATTAAATCATTTATTTGATCAATTTATGAAGATTCTTTTGATTAGATTTGATTGCTACAAACCAAATCCGATGTGGTAAGTTCCCAATCAATCTGAGGTTCTTAACACACAAATTCTATGGCATTGTTTTGAACCTCAATTTGAAAAACTAAAACCGAGGTGGTGCCGAAACAGGCAACAAAATGAAAGCACAAACAGAAAACGGGTGTGTAATTTGTAATGAAGTTATTACCAACCCTATCTGCCCAGACTGTCTGGCAGAAAAAATGCAATATTGGCTGGCTGAGACCAAACCTAGACTTGCTAAGGATGTCAAGGGATATCATTTGGATGGGCCGACTAAATGCATTTTCTGCGGTAAGGGAATGTCTATTTGTGCCCACTGCTTTAGCAGAGACATCTATGACTATTTGGAAGAAAAAAGTCAGAGACTCGCTAAAGAATTTGCTGCCCGTTTCGACTTTGACCTCCGGCAGGAAGTATTTTAATTTTTTTCTTTTTTTCCGTAAGTTTTAAAAGAGACCATTTTAAGCAGACTCTAAAATGAAAGCTTTACTCTTATTATCAACCGGGATTGACTCTCCTGTCGCTGGCCATCTTATGATAAAAAAAGGTTACGAAATCTCAGCCATCCATTTTGAACACAGTGGAGACAAAAAAAATCTGGGAAAAGTAAAACAATTGGCCAAAAAAATAAAAGTCAAAAAACTTTTTATCATCAACAACTTAGAAAACCAAAAAATAATCGCTCAAAACTGCAACAGAAGATTTCAATGCCTCATTTGCAAGAGATTAATGTACCGGATTGCTGAAGTCATTGCTCAAAAAGAAAAAATCAGCTACCTTCTTACTGGAGAAAATATTGGTCAGGTTGCCTCTCAAACCCTAACTAATATGACTGTCCTTCATCAGGCCATTAAAATAAAAATTCTAAGACCTCTTTTGACTTTTGACAAAACCGAAACCATGAAAATCGCCAGAGAAATAGGAACTTATGACCTTTCTATTCAAAAATCAGCTTCTTGTCCTTTTGTACCAAGGAACCCAGCCACTCAGGCTAAACTCAAAATCATCGAACAAGAAGAATCAAAACTTAATCTTAAGGAAATAATAGAAAATAATTTAAAACAAGTTGAAATAATTAACATATCATGATTAAAGTCTTCAACACTCTCGGAAAAAAGAAACAGATTCTCAAACCAATTAAGGATAAACAGATTACCATGTATTCTTGCGGACCAACAGTTTATGATTTTATTCATATCGGCAACGCCAGAACTTTCTTGGCCTTTGATGTAATAGCAAGATACCTAAAATATCGCGGCTACAAAGTCAAACATATCCAAAACATCACTGATGTCGGCCACTTGACTGAAGACGAAGTTCGTCAGGACAAGATGCTCAAGGCTGCTCAGAAAGAAAAAGTTTCACCTCTTGATTTAGCTAAAAAATACACCCAAAAATATTTTGAAGCCATGGAAAAACTTAACTGGGACAAACCTGATATCTCTCCTAAGGCCAGCGAACACGTTCAGGAAATGATTAAACTTGTAGAAATTCTTATCAAAAAAGGTTTTGCTTATGAAGTTGACGGCACTGTTTACTTTGATGTTTCTAAATTCAAAAAATATGGCAAACTCAGCGGCAACACTTTAGAAAAACTTGAAGCCGGAGCTTCAGAAAGGATGAAAAAAGAGACCATTCAAGAAAAGCATAGTCCTCATGATTTTGCCTTGTGGTTTAAGGCTCCTGAAGAACACGCTCTCAAATGGAAATCTCCTTGGGGTCTTGGTTATCCTGGCTGGCACATTGAATGTTCAGCCATGTCTGCTAAATACTTAATCCAGCCGTTTGACATTCATGGAGGGGGAAAAGACTTGATTTTTCCGCACCACGAAAACGAAATTGCCCAGGCCGAGGCAGCCACCGGCAAAAAATTTGTCAATTATTGGCTTCATTCTGAATATCTCAAGATTGACGGACAAAAAATGTCCAAATCCCAAGGAAACTTCTTCACTGCCGAAGAATTCATGGAAAAACACAGCCCTATGCTCACTCGTTTCTTCCTCATCTCAAAACACTATCAAACCGAACTCAACATCACTGATCAAGCTATTCAGTCAGCCAAAGAAGGACTTGACAAATTAAAAAATACCATTACTTCAGTAAAACACAAAATAAAAAATGCCAAGTCCGGCAAAGATGAATCTTTCCTCAAAAAAATTAACCAACACCAAGAAAAGTTCATCAAAGAGATGGATAATAATTTCAACACACCAGGAGCCTTTGCTGCTATCTTTGATTTAGCTAAAGATTTAAACTCATCTGGTCAAAGTAAAGAAGCCCTGCAGGCTGGTCTTAATCTTTTGCTTGAATTAACTGGTGTTCTGGGTTTAGTTCTAGAAGAAAAAACTATTGTCCCAAAAAAAGTTGAAGAACTGGTTCAAAAAAGAGAAAAAGCCAGAGCAGAAAAAGACTGGACATTATCAGACCAGTTAAGAGACCAAATTAAAGAACTTGGTTACCAAATAGACGACACCAAAGAAGGAACAATCGTTAAAAAAATATAAGAAAAAAAAGAAATTATTTGTTAGGCATAATTCTGAACATGGTTGTACCGCATTTAGGGCATTCTCCCTTCATAGCTCTTCTTTTGGTACCGCCTTTACCTTTCATTTCAACTTCTTTGCCGTTCTTCATTTCTCTTTTTGCCTTACATTTAACACAATAAGCTTCAGTCATTTGATTCACCTCGCATATTCTTAATTTTCAACTAACTTTAACTTAAAATCTCTTTTTATTTAAAAATGTTTGCTTTATTTGAGCCTATTTTAAGCTAATTTAACTCCAATTTTAACTGGAAACCCTTCACAAGAAATATCAGCTTCCTTACTAAATTTAATCAAAGCTGCGTGAGTTGCCGCCTTGATGTCATCTTCAACTAACTTAATCTTCCCTTCAAAGTCTTTGATCTCACTGTCTAAAATCAATTCAGAAATCTCAGCCTTCAATGACAAATTTTTAGAAGCCTTAAACTTACGCACCGCAGAAATAACTTCAACTGCAAGGTCTCCAGCCTCCTCCGCCTTAACATCAACTTCCTTCTTATCAACTTGAGGCCAAGAACTAATATGGATGCTCTTTTCTTTTTCTTTCTCAGCAAAGTAAATATGATAAATCTCTTCAGTAATATAAGGCATGATTGGTGCAATTAACTTTAAAATATTCAAAAGAGCATGGTAAAGGCCATACTGGGCACTCTCACGAGCTTCAACACCACGTTTATCAGGATTATACAATCTGTCTTTAACAATCTCTAAATAATTATCACAAAAAGAATGCCAAAAAAATTGTTCCACTTCAGCCCTTGTTTTTGAATACTCATATTTCTCAAAAGAAGCAGTAGAACTTTTGATAACTTGGCTAAGTTTTGACAAAAGCCATTTGTCCATTACTTTCAGATTTTTTGGTTTCTTCCCTTTAAAGTCCTCTAAGTGCATAAACACAAACTTGGAAGCATTCCATATTTTAGTCACAAATCTTTGGGCTGTCACTAAATCTTTTTCCTGATAATCCAAGTCATCCCCCAGTTTTGAAGCAGCTGCCCAAAATCTCAAAGCATCGGCTCCATATTTCTCCAACACTCCTTGAGGATCAATAACATTACCCTTGGATTTTGACATTTTCTCTCCTTTGAGTGTTACAAATCCAGAAATCATCACATCTTCCCAAGGAATTTTATTTTCATGCAGTAAAGACTTGGTTATAGTGTAAAAAGCCCAAGTTCTAATGATATCATGAGCTTGTGGTCTTAATGATAAAGGTAATTTAACCTTTCCCTTACTCAAAGACACCCCTATTTGTGGAGTTAAAGATGATGTTGCCCAGGTATCCAGAACTTTTTGTTCAGGTTTAGCCTTCTCGCCGCATTTAGGACACTTCTTACTTGTTTTTAATGGATCAATTGGTAATTCCTTTTCATCAGCTAAAATAATCTCATCACAACAGTACCAAACTGGCATGGGTATACCAAAATGTCTGTCCCTTGAGATCGACCAATCCCAATCTAAACCCTCAACCCAGTTTTTGTACCTCTTAAACATAAATTCAGGATACCACTTTATCTTTTTTCCTTGGGCCACTAGTTTCTTCTTTTTATCTAATATTCTGATAAACCATTGTTCTGTTGGCAAAAACTCAATCTCTGTCCCACATTTGTCATGCACATTGACAGCATGCCCAATTTGTTTTTGTTCTTTAATCAAATCCTTATCTTTAAGATCGGCCAATGTCTTCTTTCTGGCTTCTTTAACTTTCAAATTTTCATACTCGCCTTCTTTGATTCTTCCATCAGCTCCCAAAATCAGTCTCGGTTTTAGTTTATGTTTGTTAATAGCATCAACATCATATTTATCTCCATAAGAACAAACCATCAACACACCAGTTCCCTTGTCTATTTGAGCAGACTCATCCCCAACCACTGGAACTTCAAAATCAAACAGAGGTACTTTGGCTTTTTTCCCAATTAAATTTTTATACCTTTTATCTTGAGGATTAACAAAAACAGCCACACATGCACCCAACAATTCTGGTCTGGTTGTTGCAATCAACAGATCCTTGCCTTCAGATTCAAATTTCAAAGTTGAGAACAAACTATTTTCTTCTTTATCTTCCAGTTCAGCTTGAGCCACTGCTGTCTGGCATGCAGGGCACCAAACTGTTGGAAAATCTTTTTTGTAGATTTCTCCTTTCTTATACAAATCAATAAACGATTTCTGAGATATCTTTCTTGAATTTTCATCAATGGTAGAATAATAAACCTTGTAATCAGCAGAGATTCCTAATTTTTTCCAGTCGGCAATAAAATTAGGGGTAGTTTCTTTCAAAGTCTTCAAACAAAGTTTGATAAAATCATCTCTCGACATCTTCTTGCTTTTGACTTTGTTTATTTTTTCAACCAGTCTTTCTGTTGGCAGGCCATTGTCATCTGTACCAAACGGATAAAAAACTGGCTGGTCCATCCTTTTGAATCTAGCAATAAAATCTTGCTGAGCATAACTAAAGGCATGTCCAATATGCATTTTCCCAGAAACAGTCGGTGGTGGGGTATCTATGGCAAAAACAGGCTTCTTGCTTTTGGTATCAAGTTTGTAAATATCTTTATCTTCCCAATACTTCTGCCATTTAGCTTCCACATCCTTTGCTTCATACCTTTTAGGCAAGTTCATACTTAAGAGAAATTAATTGATTTATTTAAAAATGTTGTTCTTTTGAACATAAATCTTTAAAAACCATCAAATCTCAAAACTTAACATGAAACCCTGGACAGTCAAATACCAGCCAAAAACTTTAGATGAAATTCAAGGCCAGAATAAATCAATCCTGGCTCTAAAAAACTTTGTTCAGAATTTCAAACAGCAGTCCAAAAACGCACTCACTATTTATGGTGATGTCGGCAATGGAAAAACTTCATCAGTCCATGCTCTGGCTAAAGAACTCGATCTAGAACTCTTAGAAATCAACGCCAGTGATTTAAGAAACGAAGAAAAAATCAATCAAATAGTTGGCGGAGCCTTAAAACAAAAATCCTTATTCTTCAAATCTAAACTCATCCTTGTAGATGAAGTTGATGGTATTTTCGGAAGAGAAGACCGTGGTGGAGTCAAAGCCATCATCGAACTAATCAAAACAGCTCAGTATCCTCTTATCCTGACAGCCAATAATCCTTGGGACAAGAAGTTTGCCACTTTAAGAAATTATACTGAAATGCTTCAGTTCTCAAAATTAAAATACACCTCAGTTGCTAAAGTCCTAAAAAAAATCTGTCAAAACGAAAACATTCAATACGAAGACCTGGCTCTAAAAACTCTGGCAAGAAGGGTTGACGGAGATTTAAGAGGAGCCATCATTGATTTACAATCCTTAACTCAAGATAAAACCCTAACTGAAGATGATTTAGAAAAATTAGATCCCAGAAAACAAACTGAAAGCATTCTCAATGCCATCTTAAGAATTTTCAAAACCACAGATCCAAAAATTTCCTTAGAATCAGCCGATCTCATCAATGAAAACACTGATGAACTCTTTCTTTGGATTGATGAAAATCTGCCCAGGGAATATACTCAACCGCAAGATTTAGCTAAAGCTTATGAAAAAATGTCCAGAGCTGATATCTTCAGAAGAAGAATCAGAAGAAGACAGCATTGGAGATTTATCATTTACATCAAAACACTTCTCAGTGCCGGCATTTCCTTGAGCAAAGAAGAAAAATACCGGACTTTCACCAAGTATCAAAGAACCCAAAGAATTCTCAAACTCTGGAAAGCCAAACAAAAAAATCTCAAAAAACAGTCCATCGCCAGTAAGATAGCTCAAAAAACCCACACTTCTACCAAACAAGCTATTCAAAATACTCTTCCTTATTTCCAAACCATCTTCAAAAAAGACAAAGATTACCAAAAACAATTCATTGATGAATTCAATCTCAGTAAAGAAGAAGTCCTTTGGTTAAGGAAAAATTAAAAAACAACTGAATAATCCTCAACTAAATGGAAGACTTACCCACTTTTCTCAAGAAAAAAGGCTTTATCTACCCCAGTTCAGAAATCTACGGTGGTTTGGCAGGATTTTATGATTATGGACATTTAGGAACTCCTTTAAAACAAAACTTCCAAAACCTTTGGAGGAAATATTTTCTCAAGCTCAGTCAAAACTATTACGAAATTGAAGCCTGTCAGATTATGCATAAAAATGTTTTCAAGGCCTCAGGCCATCTGGAACATTTTGTTGATCCCATCATTTCCTGCTCCAAATGTGAATTCAATGACCGTGCCGACCATTTCATCACTAATAGTACTAAAGAAGAAAACATTGAAGGTCTCACGCCAGAACAGTTTGATAAATTAATCAAAAAACACAATCTCAAATGTCCTAAATGTAAATCTTATTTCCAACCTACTCAGTTAGCCAACATGATGTTTCCTATTCAATTGGGAACACAAAAAACTTCCCAAGCTTACCTCAGACCAGAGACAGCTCAGTCACCTTATGTCAATTTCAAAACTCAGTACGAGCTTCAAAGAAAAAAACTACCTCTGGGACTAGCTGTCATTGGCAAAGCCTTTAGAAATGAAATTTCTCCAAGAAATCTCACCTTAAGACAAAGAGCCTTTACCCAAGCCGAACTCCAAATTTTCTTCAATCCAGACAATTTTGAAGTCAATTTCAAAGAGGTAGAAGATTACAAACTCATCGTTCTTTTAGTCAAAGACAGAAAACAAAACAAACCAAAAAAACTAGCTTGTAAATCTCTAAAAAAAGATTTCCCAGAATGGTATCTTTATCATCTGGCCAAAATCCAAAAATTCTATTTAGAGATCCTAAAAATTCCAGAAAACAAATTCAGGCTATTCCAACTCAATGACGAGGAAAAAGCCTTTTACAACAAATATCATTTTGACTTAGAAATAGAACTTAATAATTTGGGTTTCACTGAAATGGGCGGCCTGCATTACCGAACAGACCACGACCTTAGAGGACACCAGAAAATCAGCAAGCAATCTATGGAAGCTCTGGACGAAAACAATAAGAAATTCATTCCACACGTCCTGGAATTATCATTTGGGGTTGACCGTAATGTCTATGCTCTGCTTGACCTTAACATCCAGGATGATCAAAAACGAGGCAACGCCGTCATCAAAATCCCAAACAATCTCGCTCCCATCAAATTAGGTATCTTCCCCTTAGTCAAAAAAGAACCCAAACTTGTCAAACTGGCTCAGAAAATCTTTCAGGAGCTTAATTGTTGTTACACTTGCCATTACGATGAATCCGGCAGTGTCGGAAGACGATACGCCCGGGCAGATGAAATTGGCATCCCTTACTGTATCACCATTGACTTTGACTCATTAAAAGATAAAGCTGTCACCATCAGAGACAGAAACACCACTAAACAAGTCAGAGTCAAGATTAAAGACCTCAACACCAAAATCTTTAACTTATTCATACAGAAAAAATAAGTATTTTTTTTTGATTCAATATAAGTATATTTATACTTTTTTTATGACTAATTTTATTATGAATAATAGTAAGTTTTAAATATAGTAAACGCTTTCTTTCTAAATTATTAAAAGAGGGTTGTAGTTTGACTGAGATAAAAAGAAAACTTTACATTCGCGGTAGTTCTTATGAAACAACTTTACCACTCCCACTTCTCTTTAAATTAGATCCTCATAAAAAAAGATACAACGTTCTTTTCAAATTTGATCCTGAAAATAATCGATGGTACATCGATTTTGAAGAACTAAAAAAACTAAAAAAGAATGAGAAACAAAAAAGGTGATTTAGCAGTTGCCGCTGTCCTGGCAGCAGTCATTATTGTAGTCATTGGAGTATTCCTTTTCGTAGATTTAGAACCAGGCATTACTGGTTTTGCTGTCGCTGGTCAATCCTTCCCAGGAGGTACAGGTAATATCACTCATTGTGATTACCAACTTTCCGGCCAGAGTGTTCTTGTTCAAAATATAAGCACTCCCAATTCTACTTGCTTCACCATGAGCAACAATGCTGTTTTAGATTGCCAAGGTTATACTATCACCGGTCCTGGCAGCACCGGTACAGCAATTAAATCATATGGGGCATCTCCAACTCCTAGAAACAATTTTACTATAAAGAATTGTCAATTTGATAATTGGGGTTATGGTGTATCTGTGATAGGTACAAATATCAGCATCATCAATAATACTTTTGGAAAAAGTGATTTATCTGGTGGATCAGGTCTCAGTTTAATTTCTAGTTCAAACATCCTTGCTGAAAATAATACTTTCTATCACAATGGTACTTCCACCCCCACCTTTGCTATTAGTATCAGTAACAGCACTTATAGTAATTTTACCAATAATTATATTACTGGCTATGTATCTGGTATTTCTGATTCGCAGTCCTATAACTCCACTAATCTTTACATAGCCAACAACCAAATTATAAATATGAGCCAAGTAGGCATAATCCTGTCTTACACACGTGATTCTACTGTCTTAAACAACACTATCATTAACGCTTCTATTCGTGGTATCTGGCTTAATGGTTGGTGTCATAATACTCAACTAATCAATAACAACATAACCCTTCTTACTTCTTATGGTTTTGGTGTTGGCCTATCAGAAAATGTTTCTCTTATTAATAATTCTGAAGATGGAACCAGTAATATTTATGGTTATGAAATTACTCGTACTAACAATACACTCTTCGAAAACAATTTTTGTAACACCAGTCATTCTAACCACATCCGTACTAGTGGCAATATAAATATTTCATTTTATGATATTGAAAATTCCAATTGTCCTTTTGCACTTTCAAGTGCTAGTGGTAATTCTTATAATATCCTTATTGGAGAAAGAAATGTTACTGAACTACTCTACCCTAACATATCCAATGCTGGTGGTTCCGTTAGATTCCCAGATCTCTTCCAATTTGATCCTGACCAAATCTTTGTCAATGTATCAGCTATGGCTTCTTTTAACAAAAATGCCACTCTGACATTTTACAATCAGAACTTTAGTTCTCTTAACGACAGCAAGATCTACGCTGATTATGGAGATAATGGCACTTACATAGAATGTCCTAACTCTACTTGTAATAAGATTAGTTACTCTAGCGGTACTTTAGTAGTCAATGTTAGTCACTTTACCACTTATGGTACAACTAACACTACATTCAATACCTCTTCTTTGTCTTCCTGCGTTAATATCACCACGCCAGGAGCCTACTCGCTTAATCAAAACATCACTGCCAACCTTTCTGATAACAGTACTTGTTTTAGTATTCTATCAGATAATATAACTATTGATTGTCAAGGTTATGCTCTTACTGGAAACGGAAGCGGATTTGCTATATATACTGGTGGTATGGATAACATCACTATCAAAAATTGTATCTTTACTAGTTTTCAAAATGGTATTTATCTCGCTGCTGGTTCAGACCATGTTATTAGAGATAATCAATTTTACAACAACGGACTAGTTTTGCCTTTTGGGGGAGTTTATTCACACAGTGCTAAAAACGTTCAAATAATAAACAACACCGCCAACAACAACAAGCATGGTATCCATATCTATAGTGGCTCAGATTATAGAATTATCAACAACACCGCCAACAACAACACCGCAACAGGAATTTATCTAATAGCTACTAACAACACTATCATCAATAACATTGCTAATTCAAATAAAGTTAGGGGATTCTTAATCGATGACTACAGTGATAACAACACACTCCTCAACAACACTGCCACTTCAAATGATCTCTATGGCTTTCAATTTGAACTTTCTACTACTAACAATCTTTTAGCAAACTGTAGTGCTTCCTCAAGCGGCACAGCCGACATAAGAATCCACTCTTCTGAGGTGGATATTGTTGATTCTGTGTTGGGTTCGTACGAGTTTGTTTCAGCCAATAACCTCTCTTTAGAAAATACTGCTTTTGGTCAGCTTGAATTTTTAGCCAATATCGCCGAAAGCGGCAGTAATCTATTTGGTTCACCAACCTCAGATATTAGAATAGACAACAATTCAATCTTTGTCAATTCTTCATCACAACCAGGCTTCAATATCTCTGCTAACTTAACTCATTACAGTTTGCAGTCAAGTCAAAACCAACCTCTTTGGGACCCAGAAGACGATGGTCTTTTTGTCCAATGTCCAGGAAGTGTTTGTACTAATGTCAGTTTTGATAATGGAACTAATGAATTAAATTATCTTGTTAACCATTTCACAACTTACCAAGCAGGTGCATCATTGTCTTCCTGTAATAACATTTCTGCACCAGGAACTTACACTCTTACTCAAAACATTTCTTCTAATGGCACTTGCTTTAACATCTTGGCTGACAATGTTATTTTTGATTGCGCTGGTTACACTATCACTGGCAATGGCACTGCAGCCAGCAGTGGTTATGGTATTTATGTTCCAACCCAGGAAAACATTACTATTCAAAATTGTGACATAACTACCTTTTATTATGCTGCTTACTTATTCAAACTCAGGAATGGTGTGCTTCTAAACAATCAATTTAGGAATAGTTTTAATGGGGCTTACTTTTGGCCTGGAACCACTTATTCTGGTACAGGACAAACTATCAGAAACAACACATTCTCTAGCAATAGCAATGCTGGCCTTACTGTCAGCCAGATGAGTGGCCATTTGATTGAAAACAATACTTTCCAAGGCAGCGGTTCCTCAGAATTATATCTGGGTTACACTTCCAATGTCACTGTTAGAAATAATACTTTTTGGGGTTCTAGTAATACCTGGGCATCTGTTAGAATGTCCAGTAGTGTGGTTGATATTTGGATAACAAACAACACTGTGGATTGTGGTAAGTATTGTATCTCTGCCCAGTCTTCATCAGGCATTACAATTGAAGACAATGCATTTACTAAGAGATCCAACCCAATCCAAACAGTGAGTGCTATAATATATTATGGAGTTAATCACACCATAGTCAAGGACTGCACTTTTTCCGGATCATACCCGGCAAATTACTACCGTGATATTTACTATGATAACACTTTCAACAGTTCTATTGTTGATTTGGTGATTGGCAGATATAGTCTTATTAATGCAGATTTACTCTCACTGGAAGATACAACTAATGGAAAACTTTCATTTACTGCACAAGTTAATGAAAATGCTACCACGAGCAACACAGCCAGCCTTTTCGACTCTTCTAGTTCAGACATTCAAATAAACAATAATTCTGTTTATGTTAATTCTTCACAAAATGGTTTGAATGTCAGCGCCAATATCACTTTGTACAACATCAACTTAACAGACCCAGAACCTTATGTTGATCTGAACGATGATACTCAGTTTGAACCATGCACGTTCTGTAACGAAATTTCCTACAACAATTCCACTCTGGTTTACATTTTCAACACAACACACTTCACTACTTTAAAAGCCGATATAGATACCGTCCCACCAATATCACTTATCAATTCCCCAGCCAACAATTCAGACATCGGCCAAAACAACTTCCCAATCAATATCTCGGGTACTGCCAGCGATGATGTTGGTCTATCTTACATTGAAGTTAGTATCAACGGCACTTTCTATAACACTACTGGAACCTCTAACTGGAATTACTCTTGGACACCATCATCAGATGGAGAATATCCAATTTACAGTCGAGCTGTTGACACTTCAAATAATTTAGAAACCCAATTTGAAACTTATTATGTAGAGGTCTACACCACCTCAAACTTAACCAATGCCACCAAAATAAATTCCATCAACCTCAACAGTAACATTTTTGATTCCATAGAAATAGATTCAACTATCGACAATGTCTCAAACATCAACATTTCAACTTTCCTCAATGTCACTTCATCTAATTGTGATATCACTAACTCAGAATTAAACCACTCCCGATGTTATGATAGTATTATTATTAACTCTAATGGAGAAGGTTGGTATGTTGATCCATCTAATATTACTAATGTTACCGGCTCCAATAACAATTGGACAAACTCCAACATCTCAGACTCCTATGTAGATGATTCCAATGTCTCTGACTCAGAGGTCAGAAACAGCAACATTACCAGTACTGCTATTGTCAATGGTTCACATATTTTTGATTCCAACATCTCAGACTCATATGTTGATTTTTCCACCATCAACAACAGTGACATCAACAACTCAGATATTGACAACTCCAACATTTTTGATAGTGATGTTTATGATTCAAATGTCACTGACTCCAATGTTACTGACAGCACTATTGATGATTCAGTAATTGATGACTCCACTATAGACAATTCAACTATAGAACAAGGTTCTAACATCACCAATAGCAACGTCACCGACTCGACTGTTACTAATTCAAATGTCACTGATTCTAACATCACCAATAGCGATATAGACGACTCCACTATTGAAGATTCTGAAATAACCGATTCCACAGTTGATGACTCCACTATCACCAACTCAACCATTAACAATTCAGATGTCACTGGCAGCACTCTGAATAACGTTACCATCGTCAATTCAACCGTTATTGATGCTGTCCTCAACAATACCAACATCACCAATGACCTTTGTTATTCCGGAACCATTGTTTACCAAGGTACCACTTATACTTGCTCTGTTTCAAATCCAATAGATTTAGATACAATTTACAATCCACCCTTACCACTCCCTCCTTCCACTAGTGGAGGAGGAGGTGGAGGAAGTAGTGCTTGCCAGCAGAGATGGGAATGTACTGATTGGGAAGCTTGTCAGCCAGATGGTATGCAATATAGAACTTGTACTGATCTCAGTAGATGTGAAGAAAAGAATGTCCGCCTCATTTATGGTACTAAACCTGCTGAAAACCAAACTTGTACTTACATTTCAACTTGCAGCGACAATTCCCAAAACCAAGATGAAACAGATGTAGATTGTGGTGGAACTGTCTGCAGTCCATGCGACCAAGACAAAACTTGTCAGCAAGACAGTGATTGCCAAACCAGTCATTGTTTCAAAAATACTTGTCTTCCAGCTGAAGCAGATTGCCTGGACAATAGCGACTGCCCAGAAGATCACTATTGCCAAAGTAATGTTTGCACTTTGATTGATTTAGAAAGACTGCCTCTCACTATTGAAGTTACACTTTGGGAGCATGTTTATCAACTTGCTAAAAATACCATCCCGGTTGTTGGTGATTATGTTTCAGAATATCTTGATGTTATGAAACAAATCCAAGTTGATGCTTTAAGCATCGCTAAAGTTGCTTTTAACCAGGCTTACGAATCAAGTCTAGGCTTAACTAAAAAAATAGCCGAAGCTGTTCCTTTCCTCCAAGCCAATGTTGTTTCCACCATCATTTTCTTGTTAATCATTGGTGCCGTCTTAGCAACTTATGTTGCCTTCAAGAGTTATGTTCATTCAACCGCTCGTCAGACTAAGAAAAAACAAATCATCAAAAAACAAAGGAAAAAATCTGCTGAAGGTTACAGTCAGCTCTTGTCAGAATTCATTAAAAATTCATTCCTTCACGGCTTTACTGCCAAGCACATCAAGGATGCCTTAGTTCATAAAGGCTGGCCAAAGAAAATTGTTGACAATTATGTAGACCAGGCAGCTAAAGAACACAGAAAAGTAACCAAAGAAGCCAAGAAAACACAGGAAAAAATGCTTCTAGAGAAACAACAAACTCAAATTACCGAAGAGGTCTCTCATATTGGTGTCTGGAAGACTATGCAAAGAATCATTAGACCTAAATCAAAAGCACCATCTTTCTCTGTAGAGATCGACCGGGCCAGAGAACTTAAGGACTTTATTGATGCTTCTCTCAACAAAGGTTATTCCAGAAGGCCACTGGAAAAGATGCTCATCTCCCAAGGTTGGCCAATTGATATTGTTGACCAATATCTAAATTCACAAATACAAAAGTTTAAAAAACTCCGGGTTTTCAAGCAAGAATTGAAAAATCTAGAACAAAAACTAGGGGGTTTAAGAAAATGGAAATAAAAGACTTACAGCCTAAACAAGGCAGCGTTGATCTTGTTCTTGAAATAGTTGAAAAAGGCGACGTTAGAGAATTTGAAAAGTTCGGCAAAACAGGCCGTGTATGTAACGCTACTGCTAAAGATGATTCCGGCCAGATTAAACTCACTCTATGGAATGAGCAGGTCGATCAGGTCAATGTTGGAGATAAAATCCACATTGCTAATGGTTATGTTGGTGAGTACCAAGGGGAAAAACAACTTTCCACTGGTAAATTCGGCAAGATAGAAATTGTAGAAAAAGGAGAGGCACAACCAGCTCCTGAACCAGCTGCTCCTGAAGAAGAGCTTCCCGAAGATCTAAATCCAGAAGAAGAAACCATATAAAATAACTATCAAAGAGGTAATTGAATGATGGGGAAATCAATACTTGTTGTTTTAATTTTTTTTATTTTGTTATCTGTTAGTGTTTCTGCTCAACAATCACATCCCTTGAATCAACTAACAGATGGTACAGCTACAGCCACTTCAACAGGATTTATATTTGAAGGAAACGTAGCCCATCCAAATCCTGTTCTCAAAGTTAGTAATAGTAATCCTTCTGGCCTTTATGGGATTTACAGTGAAGTTCTTTCAGGCTATGCCATTTATGGATACGGCAATGGAGCTTACTGGGGAGTTAAGGGAGAAGCCTCTGCTGATTCAACAGGAGCAAGAGGAGTTTCAGGTGTTTATTCAGGTTCTTCAGATGGTTATGGTATTTATGGTGAATCCACAAGTACTGGTTATGCTGGTTATTTTACTGGTGGATCAGGTATTTGGGTTTCTTGTCCTTCTGGTTTCCAAAGTATTGAATCTGGAAGAAGACAGTTGGGTTGTATGCAAACTAATGAAGAAGGGACGGGTGTTGATTGGTGGGCTGCAAACAATGATTGCTTCATTACTTATGGTGGGAAACTTCCAAGTTCATCTGAATGGTACTTAGCTGCCAATCATTTTATTTTAAACAATGAAAGTGATGACGACGAATGGGTTGATGATTTTTGTTGGTTCAATGCCAATGAGCAGTATGGTGTTATGGGTAGTGGCGGTATAAATCAACAAGCTTGTATAGGTGGTGGAGAAACTTATCCTGCTTATCGTTGTTGGCTCCCTAGATAATCACCAAAAATCCCATTAGAATAACATAAAAAAGGAGGCATTGAATTATGAAAAAAACAGGAATTATCATCCTCATCGTATCTATTTTAATTTCTGTTAGTGTTTCTGCTCAACAGTTCCACCCTGCTTCTCAAGTAAATCCAGGAACTTTTGCTACAGGTAATTTTAGTTTTAACGGAAGCCTAGGTGTTGGTGCAACTGATCCTGGAACTTATCGCCTTTGGATTGAAGCACTTAATATTTTTCCTGGAGGCAGTGGTCTCAGAATTAAAGGTGGCTGGGGAACAAGCGATTATCAATTCTATTCAACAGATGCTGCAGGAAATAATCCTGTAGTTATCACTCGAGATGGTACTTTAGGTATAGGTACACCCACTCCTGGTAGCTCAAGCAAGCTTGTTGTTTCTGGCCAAGCATCTATTACTGGAAATGTTCTTGCAGATAATAATGTTTGGGGTACTTGTGCTTGGGAAAATGGATCATGGAGTGGAGCTCTTGGTTCATGTGGCAATGTTGATTCAATTCCTCAAAAAATATGTTCCACTAGTGGTCATTTCATAGCAGGTATTCGTGTCGGAGTCCAAGGTACACCTGGGAATTACAACTGTAGGTGGGAAACATACTGTTGTCCTATTTAACCAAAAACCTTATAAATCAACTTTTAATTTCTCATTTCTACTGGGGACGTAGCTCAGCCTGGGAGAGCACTAGACTGAAGTACATCCTTGATGTGATGAGGTTTGTTTAAACCAATGATTTTGCAGACATCTAGGTGTCCCGGGTTCAAATAGTTAGCGACAAGGTTGATAACGACCGAGAGCGTTAGCTTGACAGTCCCGGCGTCCCCACTTCTAATTATCTCATACTTATATAAAAACAACTTTATAAAGTAAAAATATAAGTATAAATATAAATAAAATAGTAAGATTTAAATATAGTAAATTCCTTCTAACTAAAAAGTTTAAAGAGGGGAATGAAAATGATAGATAATTTAGAAAGAAAGATTTCTAAAACGATTTCTCTATTTGATACACTTCAATTAGAAGTGCCCTGGACTTTAAAGAAATTTTACCATGCCAGCTGAATTAAAAAGAAAAATTTACAGTCGCGGTAGTAGTTTTGAAGTGACTATGCCCAAACCTCTTCTCTTCAGTCTTGATCTTCAGAATAAGAAATACAATGTTGTTTTCAAATACGACACTAAAAAAGAAATGTGGTATATGGAATTTGAGGAAGCCAAATGAAAAATGATTTAATCAAAACATCCGTCATTTTCCTAGCTGCTACACTCTTAATCTCATTTGCTAGTTTTTTCTTGTACTCTTGGCAGCCAGAAGCACCTTTTGATTTAACCACTGGGGCAGCTGTTGCTGCTGCTCCAGCTGGAGCCATTGCTGGTGCTGACAATATAACTGAACAGTGGAATAAAACTTACAATGGTGGAGCTATTGATGAAGCCCAGGCAGTAGCTACAGATACCTCGAACAATGTCATCGTCACCGGCTCTAGCAATTTAGGAACCACTGCTTATTTCACCATCAAATACGACTCAAATGGCAACCACCTCTGGAACAAAACCTATGATAGTGCTGGTGGTGACACTGCTTATGGCGTAGCCACAGATTCTTCAAACAACGTCATCGTAACAGGCGAAAGTTATTTAGCAGGAGATTATGATCGTTTCACCATCAAATACGACTCCAGCGGCAACCATCTCTGGAACAAAACCTATGATGGTGGTGTTGGTAGTGATAGTGCTTATGGAGTGGCCATAGATTCTTTAGATAACATAATTGTAGCAGGCAGCGAGTATGTTGGGGTGGGAGATTATGACTTCCTTACCATCAAATACGACGAAAATGGCACTGCACTCTGGAACAAAACCTACAATGGTAGTAATAATGACCAAATCCGTGCAGTAACAACAGATTTCTCCAATAATGTCATCGTCACCGGTAACAGCAATCTTGGAGGGGATAATGACTATTTCACCATCAAGTATGATTCAAATGGCAACCACCTCTGGAATAAAACCTATGATGGCGGGGCTGCTGATGTTGCTTACGGTGTAGCCGCAGATTCTTCAAATAATGTGATTGTAACGGGCTACAGCAATCTAGGAGGCAATACAGATTATTTCACCATCAAATACGACTCAAATGGAAACCACCTCTGGAACAAAACCATCGATTTTACATCTCTCGGTGAACAAGCCAAAGCAGTAGCTACAGACTCCTTCGACAACATCATCGTCACAGGTTATAGTTACATCAGTGGAAATTATTATTATTACACTATCAAATATGATGAAGACGGCAATGAACTCTGGAACAGTACTTTTGGTCCTGGAATTAGTCCATCTCAAGCCAGAGGCGTGGCTATTGATTCCACAAATAATATCTTGCTAACTGGTAATATCAATAATGATTACCACACTGTCAAATATTTAGTTCCCCCACCACAAATATGTTCTGGTTTTATAGGCAACCAGTCTAATCTTAACTGCACTGTCATTGAAGGTGATTGTTCATATATTCAAAGCACCTTTAACTACACTAAAATCATGGGAATTTATTCCTGCAACAATTCCCACGTCGAACTTGCTAACGAATCCAGTTTTGACTATTCTCTTTGCTGTGCTCCTACTACAGCAGGCGTCACCCTCGGCACTAATGATACTGGTGATTCTTCCAGCTCTAATTTCCTTAATCTCTATCAAACCACCAATTCCCACGTCGAAATCCCTAATGGCGCCTTTATCCATTATAACAACGGCTCTAACCTCACTCTCTCAAGTACAGAATATTACACTGTCAACGCTTCTATCTCCACTGACACTGGTTCAATTACTTGTTCCTATTATGAAGATTATTACGGCAACTGCTCTTTGCCAACTGAAACTTGTCTCCTTACAGTTCCAATGAATCTCACTGACAACACCACCAATATGCACGCTGCCAGCTGCAATGCCTCACATGCTTATGACACCTCCATCTGCTGTGATTTAAGCACCACTGAACTCACAGTCTATGTTGACGGAACTGAATCAGACAACTTCTCCAAAACCGCCTTGCCTTATTTGGTTGATGTTGTTTCCACACCCGACACTAAAATTGGTATCTTTGAGGAAAATGCCAATGTCATTTTCTTCCCTCTCAAACTCAGCGGTTCTCTCACTAGAAGCTTGACCATAGGTGAAACAGATAGCAATGGCAACATCACCTTTGTTGTTGCTCCTACTCGATATAATTCAGATAATTATTCTATCTATGTTGCTAAATTAGACAATAGTTACAACATTGTTGATCAGCTCAACCTCTCTGTCATCTCTTATTCTGCTATTCCACAGGAGAAAAAATCGTTTAGTGATCAGGATATCGCAGATGACACTAAGATAGGTGTTAATTCCATGATTTATGTCGTCAATTCCTTGTACATCTGGGCTAATAGTCCTCCACAAGCCAATATTTTTAATTTCACAGTTTATGAAAACGGCACCTACACCTTATCTTCATCAACCACAGATGATAAATTCCAAACAGGTGCTGTTAATCTTATCAATGTTACTCTCAAAAATTCAACTGACCAGATCATTTCAGGCTATGTAGAACCAAAAGAACTTGAAGGATTGCTTATGATTAACCCAATTTACAAATCTCCATATACTGGTTCTAAAAACCATACTTTGTTTAACAGATATACTCCGACTAGCCAGGAGTTTTTCCTTACACCAACATCTTACTCGCCAGCAAGCTCTCAGGTTGAGCTGCTTATCTACAATAGTACTTATGATGCTGTCGCTAATATCACCATGTCAATCAATGAAAATCTTGAACCGCGATCCGGTGTCAGTTACGAAAATGATGATCTTAAACAAGCTATCAGCAATGCCTATTTCGTTATCCAAAACTTATATTATGCTCTAAATTGAGGTGAAAAAAATGAACAAAAAAATCTGGTTAATCCTTTTATCAATAATAATTTGCACTCTTTTTGCTGTCTCTGCTCAAGCCCAAGTCACTTCTCAGCTCATTAATTTATCTGGTACCACCCGGTATGTTTCCTACACAGGAACAGTTAGTGCATTTGGTGTCCATTATGCAGACACTAGTGGTAACCCTGATGTAGGTATAGAAATTTGTGGAGCAGGTCTCAACAAATATGTCTCTGGAGGTTATGGTGCTAATGTAAGTGGCACTATGATTTTTGTTCCTATCACTTACAAATCTGATCCTACATACACTACTGCCTTAGCTTCCACTGGCTCCCCTAATGGAGGAACTTGTTATTGGACTCAGGCATCACCTTTGTTTATTTCCGGGTCTTATCTTGGTTCCAAAACACCAACAGTATACTATGCAGCTTTCCCAGGCAGACCTTGGACTGCCTATGATACTAACCAAGACCTTTCCGCTCCTAGTTATGTTTTTATGAATACAGGTAGTTGGCTGCGTGGTTCTTATTCAGTCTCTGGAACTTACAGCCAAACAACTAAAAACATCACTTTTGGCACCAATCCTCAAGTTACTTTTATAGATGTTAGTGGAAATAGTTTTTCAAGAGCACTAACTCACGTAACTCTTGGAGTCCACTCACAAAGACCAATTGTTGTTGCTGTCTGTAATGACACTTACGGCCAAGTATGTCATGATGGTGTTATTGTCAACACCACCTCGCAAATCAGTTCAGGAATTGAACTCTACTCTGGCGTGCCTTCACCTACAGAATCAGCTACTGATACTAGATACATGGTTGTGAATGGCTTAGGAACTAGTCTTTGTATCGGCCCTAATGTCAACCTAGATAACGTCCTGGTAGTTCCTTCAGTTACTCCAGCCGGACCTATAGTTAATGTCTCTGCTCAAGTGGAAAATGATGGTAATGTTGACATCACCTCAAGTTTCAATGTTTCATTTTACGATCAAACCAATAATGTTTTCCTTGGAAATTACCTTGTTACCGGAGGACTGACAGCTGGAGGTTCTCACAAGACTGCTTGGGTGCTTTACAATACTACTGGTTTGTCTAATGGCGCTAAAACAGTTAACGCCACAGCCTTGGATGCAGCTGCAGGTATTGCAGATTGTAATAATGGCAATGACGACGATCCTGGTTCATTCTCTATCGAACTTGTCTACTTGCCTTATGTTTGGATTGATGGTATCCAAAATGATACTTTTCCATATCCTGGCAGACCATACAATGTTACTATCCAAATTAACAACTCCAACGGCAACCCTTCTGCCAACACAACAATCATGTTAACAGAACAAAATGGTCTCAGTTTGTTAGCACCAACACAAACTTACACAGTTAGCGGCAATCAAAGAGGAGTCAAATCCCTCTCCACTGCCGAATTACTCACAGACGACAACGGCATGGTTGACTTAACCCTTATCCCGACCGGCAACAAACTCTACACTTCATCCTATGCTTACACTAATATTGACGACCACGTTGGCAACTACTCCCTTTACTTTGAAATCTTTAACGCAGCTGGAACAGAACTCCAACTCTTCACCAACAACCAAAAAGTAGGGGAGTTCAATTTCACTTTGACCAGTCAAACTGCTGTCCAGCCAAATGCTACTGAGAGATATTCATTATCAACACATTACCAAAACACTTACGTTGAAGTTATTTTGAACTTCATCCACCAAATTAGGAGTACTGCAAGTCTATGGTTCAGTTAGAAAAACAACAAAAAACAATTATCATCGGAATTTTAATAGCTTTAGCAGTCTTTGCTGTTTTTGCACAATATGGAGACATCACTGGTTTTGCTGTAGCAGGAGCCATCACATCTCAACGCTTAGTTTGGCCTAATGGCTCTACCGCCACTTTAGTTTACGATGACAACACTTCAACTTACACCGACTTCTCTTTAGAAAATGATAATATGTTTGTTGAGATCTGTTCAGACAATGCTGCTGTAGATCTGCTCAACCAATACATCAAACTTGTCTATCGTGTCCAGACTACAGAAGTTGATTTATCAGTTCTTCCGGCCCAAATTACTAGTGGAGACATCAATGGTTCAGGTTGTGCTCTCATTGACTTAGACACTAATCTTTTCTCTGCCTATTATCCTGGCATTGTTACTATTGCCAAAGATTCCACCCCTTTCTTTAACTCTTCACCAACTTATTATCCTTTAACTCAAACTACTGGTTTCCTTAGTGGCAACTACACCACAGTCTATGAACAAGTCGGCGGCAACTTAGTTTATTCAGTTTATGATGTTCTTGATGACCAGGGCAATAATATTACAACTTCCTTACCTTACATGGTTCTAGGTATTTACAATGGCTCTGGCCTCATCAACACCACCATTGTTACACCAGGCCAGAATGTAACCATCCCTTACCCTGGGGGTGATTTTTCATTTGTTGTCAACAGTTTCAACGTCACTTTCTCCTACAACTTAGACGCTCTGGAAGATTGTACTAATCTCATAGATGATAATCTCAATGGTTTCACTGATTGTGAAGACACAGACTGTGCTTCTCATCCGGCCTGTCTTGCACCTCAACCATCAAGAGGGGGTGGAGGTGGAGGAAGAAGTGCTTGTCAGCCAAATTGGGAATGCAGTCCTTGGGGTAACTGCCAGCTCAACAACACTCAAACCAGAATTTGTTATGACAGTGAACGTTGTGAGGAAAAAGGAGCGATTATAATCACTGAAGAAAAGCCAGAAGAAATCCAGACTTGTGACTACCTTCCTCAATGTGATGACAGTATCCAAAACCAGGACGAATCAGATGTTGATTGTGGTGGGGAAACATGCGCCCAGTGCCCTCTTGGCAAGAACTGCCACCAAGATAATGATTGTATGAGTGAAAACTGCCTCAATGGAGTCTGTGCTCCTTATGGCATCGAATGTTATGTTGATAATGATTGCGGCAGGACTTTCATTTGTCAGGAAAACCAATGTGTCTTTACCGGAGAAATCAGGATGCCTATTCCTAGTGAAATCGTCACTACTGCTGAACTGATTATTATCTTTTCCTTGTTAGCCGTTATCCTTATCGCTTCATCATTTTATACTTATCAGAAATACCTGAAAACAGGCATCCACCAATACAAACAAACAACCAAGACCAAACAAGTAAAAGAAACTACTCAAGTAAAACAAAATCAGAAAAAAGTTCAGATTCTTACTGAATTCATCAATAACTCTAAATTAGATGGCTTCTCCAAAGAAGACATCAAAAAAGCACTTGTTGAAAAAGGCTGGCCAAAGAACACTGTCAACAAATATCTCAACCAAGCTTTCCCTCAACAACAGTTTACCAGTTCAAAAAAACCAACCAACATCAAAGAACAGCTGAAATACTATCAGGAACAGCTTAAAAATCTTAAGAAATAATTCTTAACTAAATGAATTCATCATTACTTGTCCTGCAATCAGATTGAACATCATCATCACTGCAAAAGCAATCAAACAATAAAGTATTGTTCCCTTAAGCAAATTTTTCCCTAAAGAATATCTTTCATTTAATTTGTCTGATCCATTCTCAATTCCATTGCTCAGGACAGTCAAAATATAGATTATCTGTACTACATAAAGCCCCACTACAATTTGGAAATAATAAGTTGGCACTCCGTCACCAAACAGATTAACAATACCACTTACCCCACTCAAACTTGATGACCCACCTTCTTCTGTAATCCTGGAGATTTGTCCTCCCAACCTAGTCAAAATAGTGGTGATCATAGAAGTAATTCCCACTACAATACCAGCAATTGCTGGTGTTAAGAATTTAACCTGGGATTTCATTGAAGAGATAATATCTGCTAGTAAATCCTTTAATCTTTCATTGACTCTGTGAATCTCTTTGATGTATCTTGACATTGAAACCAGGGCCTGAGCTGCAATCTTAGGACCTTTCTTAACACTCTCTACTAAAACCTTCATTGAACTTTCAATTACTTTTGATGGAAAATAAACCAAAGCTCCTACTTCAACACTAAAAATAGCATCTTTGACACTCATTCCTAACTTGGAAATATTTCTGCTCACTAACGAATAAAAACCACCTGATGTTGTTCCCTGCATCACCTCAGAGACCTTGCCGAACGCAATCTCTGCTGGCAGGCCATCACCCAACCTGTTTCCCAGTTGAAATAATGAAGAAGCAAACTCATCTTCTAACTTTTTAGTCCTTGCTCTGATTTTAATTACATTCTTGCTTCTTAAAGAATAATAAATCCCTAACCCCACTCCAAAACTCAGAGTTAAAACTAACGATAAAAGTGAAGCACCAATTCCAAAAGGCCCTATTTTTTCGCTCAAATCACATGTTAAACTGCCTCCTGGACAGACATATCCCAATAAAGAAAAGCGACCTTCTTCATCAAACGGAACATCAAAATTAGGGTCCAAAATATGCATTATTACCGGACTTATTCCAATAAAAAATAAGATGCCAAAAACTAACAAAGCCACAAACAAAGGGTTTATTTTTATTTCTTTCTTTCCAAACTTTAACAGAATATACTTGTACTTCTTTAGCTCTGGGTTTTCCTCAGATATATCCGATTCACCGTAACCCGTTGGTCTTTTGGACAAAATAACCTTCCCCAAAAAGAAAACACCCACTGGAATTAATATATTATAAAGAAAAGCCATGACTGTTACTAAAAAACCAGCTGATAAATCATCACTGCTCATAAAACTCACTACTAAAGGCAAAATAACTAAACCTAAAATTGGCAGGATTACTCCCATCATGTGCAGCATAGTAATTGGTGATTTCAAATCATGGGCATAGTGAAGCATTTTTTCATAAGTTTCAGTCAAAATCACACTTAGGGATTTGTCTAACATATCTAATCGTCTGCCTTCAGACGATTCAAAAAGAGAAGATTCAATCAGATGGAATGCTTCAATAAATTCCTTGTTCCAATCTTTCCAAGTAGCCAGGTAATCGTCCAAAGAGTCCTTGATTGTTCCATATCTGTGTGTTTCCACATCCCATAAAACCTTTCTTAAATCCAAAGAAAGTGGCGGTGCTAAGTGGTCAGAGGCAAATTCAATCGCTCTCTCTAAGTTAGAAGTATGCCTCATATAAGTGACAACATAAAAAATACATTGAACCATTTGGTTGGAAGCTTTCATCCGCCAGCTGTTAGCTAAAAAAGAAGGCAGTTTTTGGAAAAGTACAATCAATATCAATCCAATAATTACAAAAGAAAAAACAAAAAACAATGATTGGAATAAGGCAAATGAAAGCAAAGCACCAACCACCATCACTAATAAAGGAAACAGAAAAGCAAACGACATTGCTCCAGTAGGCGTAATCTCCAAATGGCAGATTTCAACATTTCTTTTGAACAGCGCTGCCTTTTTTGGACTAGGTTTAATTCTCAATATTTTTCCGGCAACTTTACATCCCTTTTCATACCAGCCCATTGGTTTGGTTAAAAAAGATTTTTTAAACTCCTTGTACTCTCTGGAAACCACTTGAGGTTGTCCTCTTCTATCCTTGACTCCTCCCAACTCTTCTTTCAGCCTCTCTTTGTACTTGGCCAATAATTTTTCCATTTCCTTGTCCATTATTTCTTTTTAACCTCTCGTTTTAACCATTCATTAAATTCAAAGAATATTCTCTTGGAGTCCATCCCCACCTCAGTTCTTACCTTATCCACAATCTTGTGAAACATATCATTAGCCAAAACCACAAATGATGCTTCCAGCAATTCTGGTCTCTTTGTTTCATCTGAAATATCCACCACAGCTCTTTTCACCTTAGCCCTTAACATAATATTATCCCAAACCGCTTCCCAATTACCTGCAAAATCTTTGATATTGCCAGCAATATCTTTCAAAATTTCAGAATCTCCGTTAGCCAAAGCATCTGTTACTTCCAGTTTGTCGGTTGTGGGGTCATACTTCATTAAATCAACAAACCCCCTCTCTCTTATTGGATCGTCCTGCCAGTCTTTTCTTACTTCAGTAATTTGTAGAACTCTTCTTTGTTTTTTCAAACCAGACGCTGTCCTGATTGGGTTGGCTACTACAATTATATCTGTTGCCTTAAATGATGTTTTTGGCACGCCAATGTCATTGACTACCCTGTCAAATACTCCATATGGTGAAGCACCGTGAATTGTTCCTGCCACCACATTGGCTGCTGCTCCGATTCTCATTGCTTCATAAAGAGCAATTGCTTCATCGCTTCTTACTTCCCCAATAATCAGGGCAGAGTCTCCTAAACGCAAGGTCGTTCTAATACCTCGTGAGGCACTCACCTCAGACGTTTCTTTGCCTGCCAAGGCACTCGCTACCTTAAGTGACTGGACATTGAACTCAAGTTCTCTTAAAGCTGGCACTGGTAGTTCTAATGTATCTTCAATCGTTACAACTCGGTATCTTCTCATTATTTCAATTAAACAAGAACCCAACAACGAGGTCTTTCCTGAACTTCTTGTTCCTGCAATCAGCAGTGTTCTTGTTCCGTCAATTAAAAAACTCAATAATCCTGCTGCAACATCATCAATCATCTTCGCCTTCATAAACAAAGGCAAGGTCCATGGCTTGTCCCTGTGCCTTCTAAAAGAAAAGGCCAGTCCGCTGGGATTTAACGGTGCTGACACTGCGGCCACTCTTGATGTTATTCCTGGCACTTTTAATTCAGTGTCTAAAACTGGATTGGCTTCATCTAAAGGTCGGCCAGAAATCATTCTTAATTTGGTTGCCCAGCTTTCTGCTTCATGCACTGTTGGGATAACATTAGTGGTACAATCATCAAAATCCTGGTGAACCAGGAAGATCGGCAGCTTGCCCATCGGAGAGTTGGCATTGGCATCCTGGACCTTTGGGTCAGAAAGTAGAACTTCCATCAAACCAAAACCAACTGTATATCTTAACAAAACCTGAGCCAATTCATCAACTTCACTTTCTTTTAATTTAATTTTTCTGTATCTCAACAAATCATTTATCAAATCCTTGCCCACGTTGAAAAAAACTTCTCTCATCCTGGCCGGGTCAACAAATTCCTCTTTTGTTGGCTTGTGTTCAGCCATAATATTCCTTGCCGTATCTAAAATCTCATATTTTTCCTCAGGAAATTTAAATTCAGGAGGTACCATGTGGTAAAGTGTTTTAATTTCATCAGGAAAACCAAAAATAGTAATTTCAGTATTGCCTACTGAATAACTGTCTAGAACTTCGCCGTCTGTAGGGTAAGTTGCCATTAGTTTGGCAAACATAAAATCAGGTCGAGTTGTAGGATTAAACACTCTTTTGTAGATGTTTCTGTCTCCGACCTGAAAGCCCGCTAAAAAAGGTCTGGTCAAATTTATCATTCGAGTCTTATCCCAAATATCTAAAACATACTCAATCATAGAAATAAAGTATTCCTGGCATTTTATTTCTGCCCCGTCAATCACATTCTCTAATTTTATTTTTTCTTTTCTCAATAGCCTGCGTAGCTCAACATAAGCTGTTACCGGATCACTTTTAAACACTGTAAATAAAATATATTGCAGTGAAGCATAACCTGCGCGTAAGAATCTCTCACACCCTGTTCCTGTCACTAAAGAAGAATAATTTAATCTTTCATCGGCGCTTACTCGTTTATGCACTTGTGCAATTTCATTCAATATCTGAGTTTGATAAAAATCATACTCATAATCACTCTTTTGGGAAAGGATAATCCTAGTTACTCCGCTGACTTCCAGCAGGATGTCAACTGTCTTGCCCATGGCAATGTTATTATCTTCTATAGATGGGGTGAAAGTACACTCTTCACAATTAATCTTCAGAACTTTTTCTTCGCCTTCTCGGACTATTTCATAGGCAAAACATTTGCTTTCTTTAACCACCATCTTTTTCCCTTTTTGACCTTTTTGTTACTCTAAGATAATCACATAAATTTAATATAAATCTGTCCTTTCTCTAATAGTGTTCATTTCATGTTTTAAATCAAGAATATCCTTATCAAGAACTTTAATGTTGTCGTTCATCTTCTTGAAATTGTGGAGCATGTTTTTCTCAATAACCTCTATTTTTTGATTAAGATTAGAGGTTTTATCCTCAACCAAGCGCAAACGGTTATTAAAATGAGTAAAAT
>JBHPDN010000004.1:0-52922 GCA_042577865.1 Nanobdellota archaeon | reverse complement strand
AATATGATTAATGCTATACTTTTCAACAAGATCTTTTATTTCTTGTACAACCTTCTCGGGATTTTTGCATCTCCAAAATCTGCCTTTTATGGCATTAATACAAAACCCACATCTGTGTGGACATCCCCTACTGAATTCAATAGAAGCTTTTTTTATGGGTCTGTTGTCATATTGTGAGTAACCTTTTATATAAAAATCCATATCAACTAAATCAAAATTATAAGATGGTAAAGTATCAACATCCAAGAATGGTCTTTTCTCATTAGCTATTACCTTACCATCCCTCTTCCAACACAATCCTTTAATTTTTGAGAAGGCCTGGGTTTTTGCTTCGATTTTCCTTACTAACTCTAATAATGTTTCTTCGCCTTCTCCATAAACAACAAAATCAATAAGTTCATCTTCACAAGTTTGTATTGGAAATAAAGTGGGGTGTGAATCTCCAACAACCACAGGTAATTTTGGATAGTGTTCTTTTAATGCTTTGGCTATCTTTATACTATCTTCTATTTGTGGGGTCATGATGGACATGCCAACAAGCAAGGCATCTTTAGAAGCAGCTAATATTTTATTAATGCAATTTCCCTCAACCCGCCTGTCAATAATTTCTATTTTATAGCCACATTTATCCAAGAAACTGCCCAACGCTATTAGTCCGCTAGGAACGCTAGGATTAACTCTTATGCCTTCTTTTGATTTACTATAAATCACCGGGGGACTGAAATTAGGATAAATAAGCACTATTTTTTTATTCATTTCGTAACCCTCTTAATGAACCAAAAAAGCTAGTTAATAAAGTTTTCGTTTGATCTTTAAAAAGTATTTATTATATTGGTTATTCTCTCTGTAGCCTTACTATCGTTAAGGTAATTATGCTCTAGATTATATTTAGATCTTTTCTTTCTTAATCGTTCTCTAATTTTGCTGCTCAACAATATCTTTTTGATAGATTGTGCTAGGTCCTCGTCCTTATAAACTCCAAGAGCAATTCCCTTTTCAACAAAATCCATAACGTCCTTCTGCCCACCGAGGTTTAAAACCAAAACTGGTTTATCCATCAAAGAAGCCTCAATGGCAGAAGTAGAATTTTTAGTGATAATTAAATCACATATAAATATCAAAGGTAAAATGCTTTCTTCGCCCTTAATAATTATTGGAAAATAACCCTTATTTCCTTTATACAGAGATGCTTTTTGATCCTCCTGGGGGTGTAATTTAACAACTAATTGTACATCTTTAGAGGCCCTTACAGCATTGTAAACAGCTGAAACTGTTTTCATATTCTCTTTTAAAGAAAGTCCGTGTGATTGGGTAGCCCAAAGGATTATCTTCTTATCCGGGTTAATACCAAACTTTTTACAGAGTTTTGGTTTAAGAGTATTCAAATTAAAATTTTTCATCACATCATAATGGGATTGTCCTGTAATAACAACCTCTTTGTTCTTAAAAGAACTAATTTTTGTCAAAACTTTCTTATCATAAACGCCATTCACACAAGTTAAACTAGGCCGAGGATAATCACTTGGGATTATATAAGAAGGGTGTGAAGGATGAATAATACCATGTTGAATAGCCAACGTAGGAACTTTGTTTTCTTTTGCTACAACACTCATAGCCCTTCCAAAAACACTGCCTTCATCAACCATTACAACTAAAGAAGGTTTAACTTTTCTTAAAATCTCCAACATGTGTAGTGGTTGTTTAGCTAACTCTATTAAAAGAACATTAAAAAACAAATCAAACTGATTTTTAATCACATCCCAAAATAAGACTTCTTTATAATTAAATGAATTTTTGAAACTATCATTATCCTTAATCCAATACCATTTTTGTTTTAATTGTTTTTTATACAATCTAAGTTTTCTAAAAATAGTTGGTGTTAAAAAATATTCAATGAGATTCTGATTTGGTTTTTTATTAATCAACCTGTATAGTAGTTTTTTTAAATTGAACTTAGAGATATACTCGACCTCTAACAAATAATGATCACATTTATTTAAGTCAGTGATGATTGGACTTAAAATTTTATCATATGGTTTGGTTTTTTGGTATAAGCTCTGAGTAGAAGTTAAGAAAAGAACGGGGTGATTCATATATTTATAAGAAGGCCCATCTAATAAGCTAAGAAACTTACGAACTTTTTCTTTTAATTTTAAGAATAATGATAGTTTATAAAATAAAAACTTGGGAAAGTGTTGATTGTTTTGTTTTTTTACTTTAAAAGGGATTCCCTTGGATTTACAAACCATAACGAATGCCTTGCTTATAAGATCCCCATCATCCATCACCAATACAAATGACGGACGTTCTTGTTTTAATATATTCAAAACAGATTCAAGAGAAATTAAAACATCTCTAATAGAATAACAATTTTTAAAAGAATTCCTATAAAGTCCAGATTCCATCAAATAATACAAACTTGAATTTTCGAATTTTAGAAAATCCTTAAAAGATTTACCATTAATTACTTTCTTGTTGGCCCAGTTCTGAAGCCATAATAAAGTATCTTTGTTTATGGTGGGGGATATTTGATAAGCATCAACATGTTTACAAGGGATATCTTTTAAAAAAAGAGGAACATTATTTAAGTTGTGTATGACTAAAAGATTTTTAACATTAAAATGTCTGGCAATATCTTTTAAATTTATCTTTTCCTTAATATAAATTAATATTTTTTCCATTTTTTTAAATTAATATTGAACTATCTATTTGGCTTAAAAGTTCAGGTAGGATTAACCGCCCCCAATCAATCTCCTTCTTTGATTACAAATTAATTAAACTAATTTTTTTATAAAATTAACAACCATTCTAATTTTTTCTTTAGTTAACTCGGGGTACATAGGTAATGACAGTATTTGTTTTGTGCATTGTTCCGCAATTGGGAAGTCCCCTTTCTTATATCCTAAAAATTTTAATGATGGTTGCAAGTGCAGAGGTATTGGGTAATGGATTCCCGTAGATATTTCATTTGTCTTTAAGAAATTCATTAATTCGTTTCTTTTATTTATTTTTATTATGTACATATAATAGACGTGTTTCGAATGTTTTTCTTCAAAAGGAGTTTTAACACCCTTAACTCTCTCAAGCAGTTCATTATAAATGTAAGAATTTTCTCTTCTTTTTTTTGTCCATTCCTCAAGATGTTTTAGTTTGACATTAAGTACTGCGGCCTGTAATGCATCAAGCCTTTCTCCATAACCAATTATATCACTTTCATATTTGCTGATTCTTCCATGATCTCTTAATTTAGATGTTTTTTCAGCAATTTCCTTATTATTTGTAATTATCGCTCCACCATCACCATAACAACCAAGATTTTTAGCTGGAAAGAAACTGAATATTGCTGTATCTGATATGGGTAGTTTTTTATTCTTATATTCTGCATCAATAGCCTGAGCTGCATCTTCAACAATAAATAAATCATATTTTCTTGCGATTCTAATTATAGAATCCATATCGCAGATTTGCCCATATAAATGGACTGGAATTATTGCTTTTGTCTTAGATGTAATTTTTTCTTCTATTTTTTTCGTATCCATCAACATAGTTTCTTCTTCGACATCAACAAATACGGGAGTTGCTCCACATTGAACTATTGCTTCTACAGTGGCTATAAAACTATTTGGAACAGTTATAACTTCATCTCCCTCTTTGATCCCATAAGCTTTTAGTGCTAAAAAAAGAGCAGCTGATCCGCTGCTGACACCAATACCATATCCACATCCACAGAATTTAGCTAAGTTTTCTTCAAAATTCTTGACTGGAGAACCCATAATAAAACTAGTATTGTCAAGAACTTCTTGAATAGCTACATCAATTTCTGGTTTAATGTTCAAATATTGAACTTTTAGGTCAACTAAAGGAATTTTCATCTTTTTTTGATAGAAAATAAGTGTTAATATATTTTATGTATTTTAAATTAATTTTCATCAACATTTCGAATATTTTTTCATTAAAATTTGGTTAAAATCCCAACAAATTCCATCCAAAACACAATACTAATGATTTTCTTAACTTATGAGGTTGTAGGCCCCCAAGAACTATTTTCTAAAAAATCCATATGGTTTTTTGGATTTGATCCAACAAAAATAATTATTCTTTCTTCCCAACAATCTTAGCAGGATTTCCGACAACCACACAATTATCAGGAACATCTTTAGTTACAACCGCCCCTGCTCCGATTACTGCATTCTCACCAATCACCACTGGGAATAATGTTGCATTGCTACCTATCACTGCTCCTTTTTTAATTAAAGTCTTTTTCCAATCAGCAATTCCTGTTCTTTTTCTCGAAGGAGGATGGATATCATTGATAGTCATGACACCATGTCCCATAAAAACATCATCTTCTATCGTCACTAAAGAACAAATAAAAGAATGAGAAGAAATATTTACATTATTACCTATTTTAACATCTTTTTGGATCTCTACATAAGAACCAACATTACAATTAATTCCAATTTCACAACCATATATATTGACAAACTCCCATATTTTTGTCCTGTCACCTATCTCAGAATCTTTTACTTTAGCCGAATCACATATTTGTATATTATTCATTTTACCTCAAATCTAGATCCCGATTAAACTCTGCTGATTTTAAAGCTAATTCGCATAGCTTAGTTGTATAATATTCCTCCTTTCCAATGTTGATTACATT
The DNA here is from genome assembly GCA_042577865.1 of Nanobdellota archaeon. GTDB lineage: Archaea > Nanobdellota > Nanobdellia > Woesearchaeales > JAGLXL01 > JBHPDN01. The sequence continues at coordinate 48,262 of JBHPDN010000004.1, read as the reverse complement.
ATTATAAGAATCCTCATCATATTTTTCCACCACCTCACAAAAATGTCTTAATTCATCTTTCAATGGCTCATTTTTGTTAATTTCTACATTAATTTCTTTCTTTGCTTCCACTTGTTCATAGGTAACTGTCAAGGGATACCGAATCAAAATCTGGTCAAGAAGATCCACATAAATTTTTTCTTTGGCTGCGATAATCCATAAATCTCTTTTTTTCAATGGATGGCAACAACTCACTTCAAGATTAGCCAAGAATTTTCCATAGTCAAGAATCATAACCGCCGAATCTTCAAATTTTTCAGAGAGATAATTTCCTTTTTTACAATAAACCTTTTTTGGTTTTTCTTTTAAAATAAAATTCAATACATCAATTAAATGAATTGTCAAATTAAAAATGGCTCCAGAATCAGTTCTGGGTGGTTTTGTTGAGTGTATATATCTCCCAGTTATATACTGGACTTCGCCCGCCGTCTCGAGTATTTTCTTAAGCTCCTTAACTGCGGCATTAAATCTAAACAAATAGCCCACCGACAAAATTAACTTTTTTTGTTCGGCTAAATCAACTAGTTCTTTTGCTTCTTCAGAATTCAGAGTGATTGGTTTTTCAACTAAAACGTGTTTACCCGCCTCCAAACAGGTCTTGACAATGTTATAATGTAAATTAGTTGGTACAACCACAGTTACAGCATCGACTAAAGGTAACATCTTTTGAAAATCAGTAAAAAAATTGGTGTTGTATTTCTCTGCCAATTCTTTTTTTGATTCGTCCTTATCTGCCAATCCTACCAAATCACAATCTATCTCTGAAAAAACCCGTAAGTGATTCATTCCCCACTTACCACCACCAATTATTCCAATTTTGACCATTTTATTTTCACCTTTGATTTATATGAACTTATTTAAATCCTTTGAAAAATATTCCCCCCAAAAACCCCAATCCATAACTTAAATGTTCTAAAAAATAAAAAAAAGGGCTTACTATTATTGGTAGGATTTTTTTAGAAACTAAACTAGAAAAAAATATTCCTACTAGTGAATAAAGGATGACCCCACCCAACAGAAATAAAAAAGGGATTATTTTCAAAAAACTTAAGACTAAAACAATAATAATTGAGATCAAAAAAAATGAAGGTAACAGATAAACAATTTTAAATGTATCAGGATGTTTTTTAATTACCATCAATCTGGCAATCCCATATCTATACATTTGTCTAAAGAATTTTTTGATTGAATTTCTTTTATAATGAAAAACTGCAGTTTTAGGGGTATAAAGAATTTTGTAACCTGTTTTTCTCAATCTTAAATTAAGTTCTCCATCTTGACCTACCCAAAATTTAGGGTCAAAACCACCAATCATTTCAATCAGTTCTTTTCTATAAGCAGTGAAGGCAACGCTCTTGACATATTTTTCTTTATTATATCTTTTATTTTGATCAACCGACTTTACACCTCCAAAAATACTTCTAAAAATGATGCCTACTGAGTTGCCTATAAAAGATTGGTCATGAGGTGAGAAATTAGAACAACCTACTGCTCCAACCTCCATCTTCAACTGGGACAAACGCAAAGCTAGTGCCCGAATCAAATTATTTTTAGCAAAAACATGACCTGAGTAATTAATCACTATTTCGCCTTTGGCTTCGCGTAAACAAATATTTCGACCAATTGCGGTGTTTCGGCGAGGATTCTTTAATAATTTTATATTTTTATTTTTTTGTATAAATTTTTTAATTATTCCAACAGTATTATCAGAAGAATTTCCATCTGCCAAAAGTATTTCAAATTTATTTTTAGGATAGTCTTGATTAAGCAGACTATCTAAACATCTTTTAATGTTTTTTTCTTCATTCCAGACAGGAATTAAAAAAGATACAAAAGGGTAATTTATCATATTGCCTCAAATTAATCAGTTAACTCAAGATTCTATTAAAATCATTTATGGAACTAAGTTCTACCTTATTTTCTTTCTCTCTCAATTGCAATCTCTCTTACAATCTTAGTGATATTTTGTTCCGTTCCTTCTAATTTAACATATAACCTGAAAACCAAATAAAATAGTATAATCATACCCCCATAAAGAGCCAAATCCAAACCTCGACCAATACCAAAAATTTGGGCAAAGACATCTGCTACCTTGGGGATTAAGGTAACAACAATAATCAAAATCCAAATAACACTCCAAAACAAAAATTCGTTCTTGGTAATTGATTTATCTCGTGCTCTTAAAACACCTCTGGAAAAAGCAAAAAGAGCAAATATTAATATCGGTATTTGAATTGGTTCCATTTTTAATTACCTCATCAGTTTTCTAAGAAACATTTTCAATAAAATTCTAAAACCATTAAAAGAATTTTGGCCATGTTTTAAGGAATAATCTGTGTATTTGATTGTTACAGGAACTTCTTTGTATTTCAGTTTTTTCTTACAAATTTCCTCAATGATTTCTGAAGCATGTTCCATGCCATTCGATGTTAAATTTATCTTTTCAGCCGCTTTTCTTGAAAAAGCTCTCAATCCATTGTGAGAATCAGTTACTTTAGCTCCGTACAACAATTTAAATAACACCATGCCTCCTTTCAAGAACATTTTTCGAACAAAAGGAACCTTAGACTTATTATTTAAAAAACGGCTTCCTAAGGCCACGTCATAGCCGTTGAATAGTGGTTTAATAAGATTGGGAATATCATGAGCTAAATGTTGGCCATCAGAATCAAAAGTAACAATGATTTGGGCACCATTATCTAAACTATGATCAATTCCTGTTCTTAAAGCCGCCCCTTGACCCAAATTAATGATATGTCTCAGAACTTTAACTTTTTGTTTACTGGCTAACTTAAAAGTATTATCTTCGCTTCCATCATCCACTACTACAATGTTTTGGAAGTTATGTTTCTTTAAATTTTGAAGTACTTGAACTATTAATTTCTCTTCATTATACGCCGGAATAACCACCCATAATTTCATCATTTCGCTGCTTCTTCGTCAGTTCAAGTTATAAATTTGCTTATCACCACTAAAAGCTAGCAATATTTATATAAGTCTTATGAATTTTAATGTCTAGATGAAGGGTTTGGATTTGGTTAAAAAAAATTGGAATTGGATTGTTTTAATTCTGATTTTAATCTTAGGTTTTAATCTCAGAGCATATCATCTTGACTATCCAGTTGTAGGATATCATAACTGGAAAGAAGTTCATTACCTCACTGAAGCAAGGAATTTTGCTAGAGATGGATTTTTTGATGATGGGTTGTTTATGCCCCATTCAGATATTCCTTATTATGACTCAAATCCAAATGGTATTCACAAAGATACTTTCCCTACAATTTCAATAATTGATGGATTATTTTTCAAGATATTGGGGGATCAAATCTGGGTAGCTAGATTAATCAATATCTTATTTTCTTTGGGGAGTATTTTCTTCTTTTATTTATTAATCAAAAAAATTTTCAAAAGGGAAGATTTAGCTTTAACAGCAGCCACCGTACTTTCCATTCTTCCTTTATTTGTTTTCTTTGGTAGACAAACCCAGCTGATTAATCCGGCAATTTTTTTCATGCTTTTTGGAAGCTATTTTTACTTGGTTTGGATTAAAAAAAATTTAATAAGGTACTCTTTGTTGTTTTCCATAGGAATTATGTTAGCGACAATAACCAAATATTCATTTGCTCTGATAATTATTCCTATGTTGGTGATTTTTCCATTTAAAAAGATTTTCAAAAAAGAAAACGTAAAAAAATATTCTAAACAAATGATTATTGTCATTTTAATTATCCTACTGATTCCAACCTGGATGGTGTATAATTCAAAAATATCTGATCAGTTAGATGGTTATTCTGACCAAGGTGGATTTTTTGGATCATCTCAAATAAACTTATTATTCAAAACAGAATTTTGGACACCAGTAAAATCATTCGTTGCCGATAACTATACTTACATGGGCATAATTCTTGCTTTAATGGGGATTATTTTACTCATTTTTCTAAGAAAGAAAAATAAAATAGGCTCAAAATTCTTTATGGGCTATGTTATTGGTGCACTGATATGGATTCCAATCATGGCAAGCAAATTGAAGGGACATAGCTATCACCAATATCCACTTTTACCACTCATTGCTTTTTTGATTTCCCTTACAATTGTTGTAATTTCTGGTTCAGCCAGTTCATTAATAAACAATAAGTATAAAAAGTTCATAAAAACAGGGCTGATAATAATTTTTCTTATAATAATTTTTTTCCCGGCCAAAACAGCGTGGCAAAGGCAATTTGATACACAATTCATCGGACTAGACGTAGCTGGAGAATACATAAAACAAAATTCAGAAATAAATGATAGAGTCATCCATTCGAGGCATCAATCATTTGGAGTTGTTTGGCATGCAGATAGAAAAGGAGAAAACCCACCAACCAACTTAAGTGTTTTAAAGAAATTGGAAAAAAGGGGAGCAAACTGGATTTTTATGTACCAATGGGGTATTCCAAAAATAACTCAAAACAAAGAAGTTTGGGATTATATCCAAAATAATTATGGGCTTGAACAAATAGCTTTTCAAGTAAGTGGGAATGAGCAGCAATTAATATACTTGTTGTTGAAAAAAGGAGGAACATTCAATGAAACAACCATCCCCGAAGTAATAAAAGATAAACCCCTAAACGAAAAGACATATGAGTTTAGTAGAGGACATCAAAAAATGCATTATATTAATATTTAAAGTTTTTTAGAAATCAAGACATATTCACCAAAACCTTCAGAAAAAAGAAAAGATAATTTGTTCTTAGAAAAACCTAAACGTTTGTTTGTTTTTTTGATAGTAAATGGATCAATCATTGTACAACCTTGATCAACTTTTGAATAATAATAAAATTTTAGCCAAACAAGGGGGTTTAATGGATTATGTTCATAAATTAACATAGTTCCATTATCCTTAAGGATGCGATGACAATTTTTGATTAAGTTTATTTGATTTGATTTATTGTTAATATGGTGGAGCACATTAACAATAATTACCAAATCAAAAAATTTACTTGGAAAATTATTAGTTATACTATCTCCAACTAAGAATTTACAATTTGGAATTTTTTTGGCTGTGGCTTTCTTTATTTGATTGAGAGCTGGATCAACTCCAATTAAATTTTTGAAATTTTTGAAAATCAATCTTTCCATTTCTCCAGAACCACAACCAATATCTAAACCGATTCCTCCTCGGTATTTACAATTCTTCAGTAATCTTTTTATTGAAATGGACTTCCGTTTCATAAAGTAAGAATGGGCTACGACATAATTTTCAAATTTTTTCTTATTAAAATCAAATTTATCCATTTTTATTATTTTATAAACTATTTATTTAGTAAATCCTGTTAACTTATACAAATAAAACTTAAATAAAAATAAACTCCCAACAACAACAGTGCTACTCAAGATTGTTGAAATTTGAAAAATGTCTATTAACAACCAAATCAAAAAAATGTTTAAGACAGTTATTAATAATCCCACATACCCATAAATTATGAAGCTCTTCCTTTTCCTCATTTGATTTTGAATTAGTCTTTTCATAGTGATATTTTCTCTATTTTATATGGTTTTTCCTTCTGATAGTAGCTCTTAACCATAATATCGGTCATGATGCCAAACATAAAAAATTGAACACCCACAATGATTAATAAAATTGATAAAAGGAGTAAAGGCCTATTGCCAATTCCTTGACCAAAAAATATTTTTAAAATAGTCAAGTAAAGTCCGATTAAAAATCCCAAAAAGATAGATAACATTCCTAAACTCCCAAACAAATGGATTGGTCTGGCCGAATACTGTTTCCAAAAACGGATTATTAACATATCCAAAAAACCTTTCACAGTTCTTTTAATCCCATATTTTGTTTGGCCAAATCTCCTTTTATGGTGCTTTACTGGAACTTCAGTAACTTTGAAACCTTTCCACATCAATAAAGCTGGAATAAACCTATGCATTTCTCCATGTAAATCTAAATCTTCAAAACATTCCTTTTTATATGCTTTCAAAGTACAGCCTGAATCGTGAATTTTGTCATCAAGAATAATTTTCCTTAAAAGATTGGCTCCTCTTGAAACCAAATGTTTCATTAATGTATCTTTTCGGTTTTTCCTCCAACCACACACCACATCATAACCTTCATTTATCTTCTCTAATAACCGAGGGATATCTTTGGGATCATTCTGCAAATCAGCGTCTAAAGGAATAATAACTCTACCTTTTGCCTGTTTAAAACCAGCATCCATCGCTGCTGTTTGCCCAAAATTTTTTCTAAATTTAATAATTTTAATTTTCTTATCTTTTTTATGTATGTTTTCAAGTTCTCTAAACGTCCCGTCTCTGCTGCCATCATCAACAAAGATTACTTCATAAGAATTAGTAATTTGATCAAGAGCTTTTTTTATGTGTTGATACAACAAAAAAACATTTTCTCTTTCATTATAAGTTGGAATCACTATAGATAAATCCATTTTATTACCTCCTATCAACCACCACAATCAAATGCCAGCCAAACTGAGTTTTCACCGGCTCAGAAACTTCTCCTATTTCCAAACTAAAAGCAGCTTCTTCAAATTCCTTAACCATCATCCCCTTACCAAACCAACCCAAATCACCACCATTAACTGCAGAAGGGCCTTCTGAATACTGTTCAGCCAATTCAGCAAAATTAGTTTCATTTATTTGGTCTTTAATCTCTTGAATCAATTCCAAAGCTTCTTCGTCAGTCTTATCATCAGTACTAATCAAGATATGGCTGGCCCTAATTTCCTCTTCAACTATTTCTTCCGGCTCTTGGAAAAAAATATTATTTTCAGAAGAGCAGCTCCAATCAACTTTCCAAACATAAATCATCCCTCCAGTCACTTGTCTCTGTTCATCAAATAAATCAAAACACTCTAATCCATGGCCTCTAAAAAAGAAAAGTTGGGCAAACATGCTTTTAGATTGTAAGGGATCAGCCATTACTGCCCTAAAATTATTTCCTTCAGGAACCAAAACCAAAGAAAAACCAGCAAGGTTTCCAGAAAACTCTTTCTCTGCAATAGAATCTTCAGTCACATAAACCAATGAATTAGGATAGGCGAGATCTTGGGTATTTTTTACTGTAGTATTTAACGTATTTAAATCAATACCCATAATTATTTCTTGATCTTGAATATTAAAGTTACAGGTAAGTTCATTATTTTCCTTTCTACAAAGATCAGTTCCCATATAACCAGGCCAAGGGCTAATCCAACGATTAGCTTCGGTGTTTTGTATTTGGTAGTAAATGTTATCAGCTTCTTCTTCAGAAAGATTGTAATTTTCCATTAAAAGGGAGCTTGCTTCAATCGGATCTAAACTGTTTGTTTGTTGGTACATTTCTGCCCTATGGAAGTCCCAACTGCCAAAGTGACCCCAAACACCAGCCTTACCAACCATATCATCAGAAGTGATGTAATAATCTTCTGGGGGCTGGCAATGTGTATATTTAAGCACAGAAGCAATTTGTTCAGCATCCAAACCATATCCATTAAGAACTGTCATTGCTTCTTCCTTATCCTCAACAACAATTTCATTCAAAACATCAATTGTTTTAGGGGTGTCATCAAAAATTTTGTCCAAAGTCCAAAAAGCGTTGTTATTGCCACAGTCGACCATTCGTAATATGCCAATCGTTGTTTTCTCATCTTTAGTCAATAAACTTTTCCCTATCCAATGAGCCATATGTTTATCTTGGCCAGCTCCATCAAACGTAGCTGATCGGTCGGCCAAAGTGATAAACCAGTGGCCAAAGTCCCACCAACTGTTAATAATTGCATCAGGTTGGCTCTCTTCTTTTATTTTAGTTAAAGTGGAATACCAAGCATCATTCATGCTAGGAATTTCTCCATTGACAGCTTGATTATAACTAGCTTTTATTGGAGATATTAACAAAACTGCTAATAAAACAATAATAACTACTTGAGTTATCCACTTTGGCACTTTTAGTTCGTTAGAAATCCATTTTGAAACATAAGTATAAACGATTCCACAAAAAGCTCCAAAACCAAGGGCAAAGGCAGGGACTAAAAGCAAGATAAATCTAATACCACTCATCGTAGCATAAATAGTTCCGAAAAACCAGATGATCAAAAGAATAGCATATTTAACATCTCTTTTCCCTTCTTCATCTTTTTTAACAACAGTTAACAAAACACCAATTACAGCTATTAGAAATAAAAACATTCCCCCAATTTGATTGATGATGGTCTTTAAAGAGGCTTCATTTAATTCTGCTACTGTTGTTCTAATATTAGGCCACAAAGTTGATACAGCCACAGATTTAAGACCAAACACAGCTCTTAAACCAGATTGAAAAAAACCATCAATAAACGTATTAAAGCCGGCAAAAAAAGAAACAAAAACCCCAGAAATCAAAACGAATAGTAGGAAAACAAAAAGAGCTTTCTTAAAAGACTGATCTTTCCATATTTCTTTGATATTTTTAATTTTGATTGCAATTAAATAAATAAGGTAAACAACAATCGCACCCAAGATAAAATTAAAAATATACCACCAACCATTCCAAGTATAAGCAAAAATTCCCAGCGAAAAACTAGACAAAAATATCAAACCAATTCTTTTCTTCAGATCTTTAGTTGCAAATGCTTCAAATAAAAACCAAACAGTCAAAAGAGGGAAAAAAACATTATAAGCGTCTGTGTCAGAGAAACCTGCAACAGTCCTATTAACAAAAGCTAAATGAACTGCTAGCATCACTGCGGCAAACAAACCACCTATATTACCACCAAGTCTTCTACCAATAAAAAAAGCAGGAATAACAGACAAAGCCGAAATTAAGACAGGCACCCAAAATGCAGCCCCCATCAAGGAGATGTCAGTAAAGATACTCAAAAATTTATATAAATAACTGATTACATAAGTATGAAAACTCATTTTGGCCAATCCTCCAACAGGAGCCATTCTTTGACCATCCCAACTAACTTGTTTAGAAAAATCAATATGAGGGTACATTAGTTTTTGGGCAGTAGTGCCTCCAGCATATTCAGTTCCAGCATAACCATGATCTAAATAATGTTGGGCATGTCTAAGGTAGTAATAAGGATCTATTGCTATTAAATAAGTCTGTCCATCATCATCTTTCAACTGTTGTTTAAAGTTCTCAGAAGTAGCTTCAATTTGCTGCTCCATCATTCCTTTATTATCTTTTAAAAATTTCTGGAACTCCTGGTCAATCAAAGTTTGTTTATTTTGTTCTGGCAGATTAGGATATTGTTGATTGATACTGCCCCTAATCTGATCTTTGTAAAAGCCATAAACAGAGTCTTCAGCCCAACTATCAGTTACTGGAAGCCAGGCTGGCTGTGCCCTAATATAAACAGCAAAGAACATCGCAATTAAAATAAAAAATATTGGAATCAACCACTTCTTATTTTTATTGAAAAAACCCAAAATCCCTTTGAAATTCAAAGACAAATCTTCATCAGACTTTTCTTCAAAAATTTCTTTTTTTTCTTTATCTTTTTTCTTTCTCTTAAAAATCCCTTTAATTTTAGAAAAATCAAATGACAAATCATCGTCAGAATCAGTTTCTTCAGATTTTTCCTTTTCAACCACAAAAATCTTGTCTTTCTTTTTTACTTCAATACCATCAATCTCTTTAGATAGCTCTTCTTGAGGCTTCTTTTCTTCTTTCTCGTCAAATTTATCTTTAGATTCTTCTTTAGAACTGGTGTCTCTGGTTATTTCTTCATCCTCCGACAAAATTTCCACCCCGAAAATTAAATTTACTACTTTAAAAGGTAGATTATTTATAAATGTTACGTATTTAATTTCTTATTAAAAAAGCAGATTTGTTCTCTTAAAAAAGAAAAATTATTATACAAAATAACATTACTATAGGTTAAAATGAACTGCGATCTTTGTGGTAAAGAAACTAAACTTTTTAAGGCCGAAGTAGAAGGTACTGAGATGATGGTTTGTAAAAATTGTGCTTCATTTGGCCAGTTAAAAGAGCCTTTAGAAAAACCAGCTAAAAAAGTCCATCAATTCTCTAAAAGAGAGAGAAAAGAACCTGCCCTGGAAACTGCTGAAACAATCATTTCAGATTATGCTCAAAAAATCAGGCAAGCCAGGGAAAAAATGGGCCTTAGTCAAGAAGACTTTGCTAAAAAAATAAATGAAAAAGAAAGTCTTCTCCACAAAATGGAGGTTGGTTCCTTTGAGCCCAGTCTGGTCTTGGCTAAAAAATTAGAAAAACTGCTGGGCATCAAGTTAATTCAAAAGACAGAAGAAAAAAAGATCCCCTTGCCCAAAGGAAGCTCAGAAGGATTTACTATTGGGGACTTGATGAAATCAAAGTAAAGTTATTCAATATAATTCTCGCAAATATCTACTTCTTCCCCACTTGATTCACAAATTTCTAAAAGGATAGTTTTAATTTCAGTGTAACCTTCGAATTTTTCTTCGTTGATAACTAGTGTGGGGTAGATCTCAACACCATATGTTTTCTTTAAAAGAACTATTAATGGTTCATCCTCAAAAGTACCATCAAAAACAAAGTTTAAGAGATTCATACCAAATTTCTGTTTCAAATAAGTCAAAAGAAAGGACTGTTTATCACAATCAGAGCAGTCTTTTGCCGGTCCAAAAAAGTAAAGAATTGTGGAATGATCTAAACCACAAACTTCTTTTGTCTTCTTGGAAAGCATCCAATATCTGATTTGAGCTAAAACATATTCACGTTTCAATAAGTCAAACTCATCATAACTTAAGGTTGAATCTTGTTGATAACTTTCAATTTTTGATCGTATCAATTCCAAATTTTGAATGTTGTCATCAAATGTTTTAGCTAAGGCCTGACAATTATTTTTTTCCTTAAATTCATCAATGAATTGATACTGCAACTGTAAAGAAGAAAAGTCTAATGTTTGAACTTTGTCCTGGAATTGGACATATTCTACTCTTTTACCATCAATCACCAACCCCAATAATAAGCCTAAACCAAAAATTCCCAAAGTTACTAAAAAGGCGATTAGATATTTTTCTTTGCTGACTTTCCTCACTACCATAAAATCATCACCTAATAACCTGCTTTATATTATTTATTAAACTCCACTCACCACTTCTGTCTTCTGGCCAAAACAAAGTCAAAGGCAATTCCCAGCCAAACTAAGCTTAAGATAACAAAATACATCAATAAATAAAAGATCAAAGGGATAAAACCAAATCTAAACACCTTCTCCTTATTGATTATATGGGATTTTCTTAAAACATACAATGTGATTAAAAGCATAATCACTCCCACTACAATCAGACTGTAATTCAAATCCAATATATGAAATTTCAACGCCCAATTTTTGATAAAAGTAAGAATATCAAAATTAACCAAACTTAAATGATAAAAATTCTTGATAATTGGTTTAGCTGTGTAATAAACTAAAGAAAAGAGTAGAACTAAAGCTATGGCTCCGGAAATCAGCGTAGTGGGCATTTCCATCAATCCAAAATCACCATATTTTTTATTTAATAACATTTTTTTATATTTCAGAGTATTCAAAACAGACCCTTTGTACCATCTATTTCGTTGCTTGTAAACACCCTTAAAAGTTCTTGGTGCTATGGTTGAAACATGGGTGTTTAAAACCTGAACCAATTTGTAATGATGACTTTGTAATCGTAAAGCCATTTCCAAATCCTCAGTCAGGTTACGGTCTTCATCAAACCCCCCCATCTTCTTTAAAATAGATGCTTTGTAAACAGAAAACGGACCAGGAGTTACTCTGATACAATCAAGCTTACTCATCAGTTCTTTGTAAAACATATTGATAACATACTCATAATGCTGCATCTTTTGCAGTAAGTTACTTTTCTTCTTTGAAACTTTCAAAGCAGGCAAAACAGCTGCTACATCTTCTCTGTCAAAATGAGGCAATAATTTCTTCAAAGCGTTAGATTGAACAAAAGAATCAGCGTCCAAACAAACAAAATATTCTCCTTTTATTTTTCTTAAACCAGCATTTAAGGCTGAACCTTTTCCCCCATTCTTCTTGTTAATCAATTTAATGTTAAAATCTTTAACAGTTTGGATAAAATCTTCAACTTTTTGTCTGGTTTTATCTTGGCTGCCGTCATTAACAACCACCATTTCTAATTTGTTCCTTGGGTAATCTAATTGTAGAACAGATTTAATGCTCTCCAAAATACTTTCCTCTTCATTATAAGCCGGCATAACTACAGAAACTAAAGGGTATCTCTTGAGTTTCTTATGTTTGCTTCCCACACCTTCAGTTAAAAAAGTCATTAGCCAAAAAACAGCAAAAAATAATGAGAAGAAGTAAGTTACCCAAAGCACATACATAATCAATTGCATCTTATTCAAATCTCCAGATTTCTATTCCTTCCTGACGGTAAATTCTTCTGTATCTCGGGTCTCTTAACAAAAACAACAAACCCTCCTCTTCCTCATTCCAAACCTGACCGTTTAACATTTCTGAATCAATCCAAATATACTTAATTTTGTTTTCTTCCAGTAATTGAGTTGTTAATTTCCAATCTCTAGAATAAAAGATTAATTCTGCAGTCTCCAGCCTTTGCTGGTAATCATCGCCATAAATATCTAAAAAAGGTTTTCTTTCAGCTATAGCTTCAATCCAAAAACTTTTTTCTGGATGAGACAAAACAAAACCTCCGGGACTTGTACGGTCTTTGAGCCAAATCATGCTTTCCTCGATCGAAGGATTTAACGGCTCGACCGATAGGCGGTTAACATAAGACACAGTGGAAAAAACAATACCAAAGATTAAGATCAAAACAGAGATTTTTTTCAAAAAATCAAACTTCCATGATCTTTTCCATAGCCAGATAAAACCTTGGCCGGCTAAAAGTACTAAAAAGAAATTCAAATATATATTAACATAATCTCCTAGGATAAAAAAGGAGGCAATTAAAAAAACTATCAACAAATAAATCAAGTAATTAATTTTCTTTTGTTTCCAAGTTATAATCAATCCTAAGAAGGACAATAGCAAAGGAAAAAAGCCAAAGCCAAGAAATCCTCCTAAATCAGAGAAAAACTCAAACGAAATATTTCTTTCAAGAAAAATTGGCTGCAGATAGAAAATTTGAGGGTAAACAAATTGCAGGATTATTGTCAAAAGTAAAAAAGACCCAAATATATAGTAAACAAATTTTTCTTTTGAAATGAAAAGATACATCAAAAGTAAAATCAAAACAAAAAATGTTGTAAAAACATCAAAAAAAGGAATAATTAAAAAAACAGGCAAGGCCAAGTATTTACATTTTTTAGTTATCAAAAAATTAAAACCCAATAAGATTAAGAATATCAAAGCAGAATAGTGGTTAAGAGTGGCAAAAGTAAAAATAAAAATAGGGGATAAAATTAACAAAGCTGCTACTGCTAACTGCAGTTCAATTTCCAGCTTACTTTTCCTTAACAAATTATAGAATAAAAAGACGGATCCCAAACCAAACAATAGAGTTGGAATTAACTGCCAGTAAAATTGATCAGAAAGATAATTAATCCCTGTCATCACCAGAATACTTGGATGAAAAAAAGAAGATTGCCAATAAAGCCCATTCTTTATTAAATACAAAAAAGAATAAGGTGTGTGGCCTATCAACAGCTGATTTCCCATTAAAAACCTGATTATTTGAGGCAATAACAAAACCCCAAGTGTTAATACAAATAAAATTAAAATTGACTTTTTATTGGTTAGTTTCATCCGAATACATTCTCCTCAATTTTACAGGTGGTTTTAAAGATTTTAATTTTTGAAGTTTTGTAAGCTATTTTGATACAAGATTCTTCTTCATAATCTAAAGATTCAATATCATAAAAGTTTTTTGTGTAATTTGAAATTATAATGTAATCAACATCATACTTATTAAGCAAATCCACTGCCTGTATTTGGTGAGTAGTTGAGTAAATTAACTCAACATCATCAAAAATCTCATTGGAATCTCCAATTAACAAGAAATTGGTATCCATCACATTTTTTCTTTGGGCTACTGCTGTTATCAAATAACCTTCCCGTAAATTACCTAAGATAGTTGAATCTTTTGGTGTTTCTTTGGATAACCACTGTAACGCTTGGATTAGCTCATCAGAAACCAGATTATCCCGTTCATCAGAAGCATAAGAAAATGAAGGCCAGACTGAAGTTAAAACAAATATCCCAACCATCACCACAATTATTCCTGTTTTAAATCGGTTGAATTTTGTTCTCTTAAGATAATCAAAAAACATTTTGAAAAACTGAGCAAATAAAATTGTCAGACTTAGTCCTAAAAACATCAAACCCATAACTGGATCTATTAACCTTAACCATAACAAAAGCGTCACCACCATGGCCAATGACACATACATATAAATATACTTATTTTTTTCCTTAAGCACATACTTATATATTATAAAAATCCCGCAAATAAAGGGGATAAAGCCAATTTGAATCAACGCTGAAAAGATAGAGATACTGGAAAACTGTTGGGCCAATAACTGATCGGGAATATTACGCCACACTAAAGCTAAACCGTGGCTTAAAAAAGCATTTTTATAAAACAAAAATTGTATCCAGAAAAACACAAACGTAGCAAAGATAATCAGCTCAGTTTCACTTCTATTCCTCTTTAAGATTTCTACCTCGGAAAAAACCAAATAAACCAGCAGACCTAAAATCAACAAGACTGCCATCGAACTAGTCAAAGATAGAACAACAATGATTAAAATTGAAAGATAAACATATTTTTTTTTATCTATATTCATCAAAGAATAAAGTCCTAAAAACATCAGAGGTAAAATCAAACAATAGATAGAAACCGAAAAGATAGTTTTGGCAAAGATCACTGGAACAAATCCAGAGATAAATGCTGTGAACAAAGCTGCTTCTTTTTGTTTAGTTAATTTTTTAGCAATTAAATAAACAACAAAAACCAAGCAGGATATCATTAGGTTGGGAATAACCTTTCCCACTAATTCTAACGGTAAAAAAATATTAAATAAAGCTAAAGAGTAATGGAAAAAAGGTGGAAATAGTAAGGTCCTTCCCCCGTAAGATAACTCATCTTGATATAAAGGCAGTCCTGTTTCTTTAATATGTTCAACTTGTCTCAGATCAAAATAAGCGTTGGCAGAAAAGTTTTCAGCCGGTAAAACAAGGAATAATCTTGTTCCAAAAGTTAATAAGAATATGACCAGCAAAATAACTATTTCCTTCTTAATTTTCATTTTATTATAAAAATTAAACTGACTATTTAAAGTCTGCGAAAACTATTTAAAAATTGAAATCCTTGGTTATTTTATGGAAAACAAGGTTTCTTCCGGTAGTAGGATTTTAGATAAATTCTTAGCTGGAGGTTATGAAAAAGGTGTTGTTACTACTATTTATGGCCCTTCAGGCAGTGGCAAAACCAACCTTTGTCTTCTGCCTTTGATTCGAATGGCTGGCACTGGACAGAAGATTATTTACGTGGATACTGAAGGCAATTTCTCAGTTGAGAGAACTAAACAAATCACTCAACATTACAGAAAAGTTCTTGACCAAGTTATTTTTTTCAAACCAACTTCATTTACTGAACAAAAAAAGGTTTTTGATCAGTTAAAAAAATTAGTCAGCTCAAAAGTAGGCCTTATTGTTGTTGATACTATTTCTATGCTTTATCGCCTGGCTCTGGGTCAAACAAAAGAGGTCTACGAAACTAATGCTGCTTTAGGTTCTCAAATCTCAACTTTAATCAGTTTGGCCAGAAAATTTGACATCGCTGTTCTTGTTGCCAATCAAGTCTATGCTGACTTTAAAGAAAGGGATAAAGTCAATATGGTTGGTGGCGATCTTCTCAAAAATGGTAGCAAATGTCTTATTGAACTCAAATCTTTTAAACATGGTTTTAGGGAAGCTATTCTCAAAAAACATCGTTCACTGCCAGAAAGAGTTGTAAGATTTAAAATAATAGAAAAAGGAATTAAATAAAAAATTTATTTTTCAGTAAAGTCTTCAATGGTTGCTTTGAGGTCTTCGTTTTTCTTGATTTGTCCCCGTTTCTTAAGATATCCTACTGTTAACAAGTAGAATAATAATCCCAAAGCTTTTTTACCTTTATTATTGCATGGCACCACTAAATCAATGTAATTTGATTGGTTATTGGTATCACACAAAGCAATTACTGGAATTCCAATCGCATTGGCATCATTGATAGCGTTTCTGTCTGGCCAAGCATCAGTTACTAAGACTATCTTTGGTTCAATAAAAATTTCCAGATTTGGGTTAGTTAACATTCCTGGCGGATATCTGCCCACCACTATTTTCATATCTGTGAATTTCTTAAGCATTTTAACTGGTGTCCAGCCGTTTTCTCTTCTACTCACTACTAAAATATCTTCTGGTTCATATTGGGCCAGGAGATTAACTGCGATTCTGATTCTTTCATCAATCTGCTGTAAATTCAAAACTGACAAACCATCTGGTCTGGTTTTGTAGATAAATTTCTTCATGTAAGCGGTCTTGAATTTGGTTCCGATATGGATTCCACTCTTCAAATACTGGGCTGTTGGTAACAAAAAGTTTTCTTTTTCTGGCATTTTATTCCTCCAACAGTTCTAGAACATCTAAAACTGCGTTTTATCGCCGTGCAGTAATGTTAACAGTCCCTTTTGGCTTTCCTGTTAACTCGGCTTTTAAGTTTATTTTAAGTTAGTTGTTTATAAAGGTTTCGTAGAAACCCCAGAAAATCCTGATTTTCGTTGGTTTACGTTTTTTAGTGTTTATTCTACAGGACATCTCATAAAAAAATAAAAAGAACGAGTTTTTATTCTTCTTTTGGTTCTTCACCAAAATCTTCAGTATCTTCGTAAGATTCTCTGGCTGGTTCTTCAGCAGGTTCTTCTTCCATTGGAGCTTCTGCAGTAGGTTCTTCAGCTGAAGTTTCTGCTGCACCAATTTTTTCAGCAAAACCAACATTCTTCAAAACCTTAGTCACTCTAATTTTTATTCTTTCACCTTGCTTAGCCTGAGGTACAAATAAAACAAAACCATCAACCTTTGCAATACCATCTCCTTTTTCACCGACAGCTTCTATTGTTACTTCTAATTCATCCCCTTCATTAACTGGAGCTTGATTATCTCTTCCATTCATTTTGTTTAATTCACCCTATTATTTAATATCAAGATATTTCCTGATTTAGGACATTTTATAGAGTGCTGGTTTAAAAATGTTTCTGTAAAAACTTTCGAATAAAATGAGAAAGGCTTAGAAAATTAAAAATTTTCAAAGAAAAGAAGAAAAAAAGAAATTAAGCAAAATCTATCAAACCTTCAGTCTTGACAAAGAACGGTGCTTCTCCTTCGGGCAGATTTGGTGAGTCAACTAATTTAGCTACTCTTGAACCCTTCTTCCCTTTTCTTAAATAGATTCGAAAAGTTGAAGCGTGAGCTACAATATGTCCGCCAACTGCTTTAGTTGGATCTCCAAAAAAGACATCTGGTTTAGACATAACTTGGTTTGTCACATAAACACAAACATTATTGGTATCTGCCAACCTTAGCAAAGTGTGCATATGTTTATTCAGTTTCTGTTGTCTTTCGGATAGGGTACCTCTGCCAATAAATTCTGCTCTAAAATGTGCCATGAGAGAATCCACAACTAGCAATTTAACTTTCAGACCTTGTTTTTTGATAAGGTCTTCAACTTTTTCTGCCATTAACATTTGGTGGTCGGAATTATAAGCTTTGGCTACCATTATTTTCTTCAAAACTTTATCTGGATCCAACTCAGCACCCTTAGCCAGTTCTATAATTCTTTCTGGCCTGAAGGTATTTTCAGTATCAATGTAAACCACATTTGCTTCTGGATCTTCTTTGATAACATTAACTGCTAGAACGTGTCCGATCTGGGTTTTTCCAGAACCAAATTCACCATAACATTCTGTAATGGCCGAGGATTCAAAACCCCCACCCAATAACGCGTCAACGGCCGAACTACCACATTTGATTTTACGAATAGTTTCTCTTTTAGCCAATAAAGCCTCACCACTTTCAAAACCCATTTCCAATGAGTCTCTAGCCGCATTAATCATTTTTCTGCCTGCTGATTCAGTTACACCAGCTACTTCCACTAATTCTCCTGGTGAAGCAACAGCAACCGCCATTAAATCCCTATAACCGCTTGATTCTAGTTTTTCTGCTGTGGCTGCTCCCACACCAGGTAAGTCTCTAATTGTTGGTTTATTTTCTTCTTTTTTGACAACTTCTTCTATTGGCAAAGAATCTTCAACAAGGGGTGGATTTTTAGTATCTTCTTCTATCTTAGGATCATTCAAGTCACTTTTCATTTGTTCATACCTCCGTTAAATAAGTCTTGTTCCTTAAAGACAATGTGTTTGTACGCTTCCATCAGAACAGTCCAGGCCTTTGGCAGGTCATTGATTCTCATGTTATTGGTGGTTTGCCAAGCACCTTCTTTATCTTTGTAACTCCGTTCCAAAGAAACAGTTTTGTAGGAGACCACTTCTCCTTCTTTGTTTTGGGTTTTGTTGCCCCAAACCGTGGCGCTGATTGCACCAGCTCTAAACTTCTTTTCCGGCATATTGCCAGCTACTTTATTTTCCATTTTATTCACCTCGTTTGCTATTCGCCTTTTATTTCAAACTGCAACCTTGGGTTACAGCGAGGCATAGCTGATCACAAAGATCAACTACAATCAATAGTAAATCAGAACTCATTTATATATGATTTGTGAGGTTGTCCAGTGCGTTTTATGTTAAATTATAAGAGAAACAATCTTAACAACTGACAAAACCACCACCACAAACAAAGCAATATGCTCGCCAATCTTGCCTGTTTCTATAAAACCATTCATATGTAAGTTAGTGATTGGATGCAGATAATTAATGCCCATTTTAGTCAGACTGTCAGAAAACAAATGAGAAACAAAACCAACACCCAAAGCCACTCCAATATAACTCCAGCCAAAATACCACAATACTCCAAAGATGATTAATGGTGGAAAAATAGAATGAAAAAACCCACGGTGTTTAAACAATCGACCTAACCATTTTGTAATTGGAAAAATGGAATTAATCTTAGAACCTTCATGGTCAATATCTGGCAGCAAAGCGCCAATCAAAACCAGAACAAAATAAAGAATCACATTATGACTGTAAAATGGTAGAAATACCAATCCAGCTAAAAATCCAAATGCTAAATGTGTTCTAGCTAACATTTTCAAACCTCTTTTTTAACAACTAATTATCCAGCTTTTTTAATTCTTCCTCTGGATCTGGTTCAGGAAAAACTAATTGAGCATTGAACTCTAATCTGTCAAACATTTCATTCTTGTTAACTCTGCCCACCATTTTGATAAT
This sequence comes from Nanobdellota archaeon, assembly GCA_042577865.1. Lineage (GTDB taxonomy): Archaea > Nanobdellota > Nanobdellia > Woesearchaeales > JAGLXL01 > JBHPDN01. Next base: position 28,899 of record JBHPDN010000004.1, on the reverse strand, counting down.
TGTTCCCAGTAAATCATTTTTCACTTCTTCAAATTTCTGAAGCTCATCTTTGTAAGTTAGAATTTCTGCTTCGGTCTTCTTAAGTAAATTTTCTGTCTGGCTTTTCCAAAAGACAACTCGAATGTTGTCAGTACCGTCATCCAAAAAAACATTCATCACATAAGAATAGCTGGCGGCTACCTTGCCGTGAGCCCCACACTCAAAAGTATTTTCACGTTCATACACCCTTTTCCCGCACTCCGGACAAACTGTAAAAAATCTTAAATCAAATACCTGGACAATCGTACCCAGAAGTTCTGCATTTTGGTCATTCTCAGTCAAATCCTTGATTTGTTTTCTTTCTGCTTCTCTGGTTTCCTTTACTTCACCGACTTGTTCTCCTTCAGGATTAATTGATAAGGAACTTTTGTCATTCAAATGAACCTCTTTAAAACCCCTATTTTCCCGCACATAACCTGATTTGATTTTGACAACGTCTCCTTCACTAAAATTATTTAATTGGTCAGCCTGGTCATTCCACAAAACTATTCTAATCATGCCTGTTTCATCACCAATCATAAAACTGCCCACTTGGCCGCTTCTATTTTCAGTTTGGAAAGTTCTCAGTTCATATTTCTTCATCACTTTACCGACCGTTTCTACATTTCTCATGCCGACATAGATTTTTTTGATTTTGATTTTGCCTTCTGTTCCTTCATTCAGATTAACTTTCAGTTCATTGGCAATGATATGGGCTGCTCCCTCTTCAGAGATTAATCCGGAAAGCTGGTCCATCTTTTGCTTGATTCGAGAATTCAACTCCTCATCTGTCAGGTGAGCCTCTTTTCTTATTTGTGTTTTAACTTCATCCAAAGGAATCTTAAACATAGCTTTTCAGAAGAGTAGATGATTTAAATAGATTTGTATAATTTAAGATATAGTTATTTGTTTAATTTGACACTAAAACTTGGTCTGATTTCGTAACGGGTTGTCTTTTCCAAAGTATAATCTATCACCCCACGAGTCAAACCAATGCAAGTTTTATTCACCAGCAACAATTCGTAATCAAAGATGGATTGGTTCTTCAAAAGATCGTGGTTTTCCAAAAGCTTGGTAAAATTTTCTTTATTACAATTAGCTAACTTAGCTGCTTGTTCAGCATAAAAAATATCTTTCTCAATATCTTGATAAGCTAAGAATAAGTCCTTTGCCCTGTCACCAAAATCCCTGTTAAATGCTCCTTCTTTATGGATGATGTGCATCAAAATTGCAGCCAGCACTATTGTAGCTATAATCACCATCAATACACTGAATACATATCCTTTTTTTGATTTCATTTTCTTACATTCACCGTTAAAGTGACATTAGCTAACTTATCAGATCCTGGAATTGGCAAAAGTTGGGAAACACTGTAAGGAGTACCTTCTCTCTGACCACTGGTAATTTCAATTACAGGTTGTTTGGGGTTATCAGAATGAACAGTAAAACCCCAGTAAGATTCATTTAGCAATTCTCCTTCAAACCTGTAAAGTTCATTAAATGCTCTCACTGCTTCCGATTGCAAGGCTGTTGAACAAGAGTCAAAATCATCTCTTAATGTTCTTGTTCTAGGATCTCCTCTGATGATACATTTTTCATCAAATTGTTCTCTTTCCATAGCCTTTATTATCAAATCAGCGACAGTTCTATTCGCCCTACCACCTTCCAAAAAAATATATGGTTGGGCAGGAGTTTTCAAAAAATTTATCAAGGCCATTTGAGCTCTTGCTTCTTCATAATCTACACTTGGCACATTTCCTCTGAGAGATAAATTAGTTTCCTTAAGAGCCCAGGCTACGACCAAAAAAAGTACTACAATTAAAATAAAACCAGCAAAAGCTAAAAACATCGGTGCCGCACTTGGCATCTGGAAAAATCCACCTTGTCCTTTTTTTGATTTCATTTTTTAATAATTATTTCTATTTCTAAAAGCCCAGGTACCAGGGCATTGTCATCTTTAGCTTCTTCTTTGATTTTTTCTAGATGTTCTTTAGATTTTTCTATCAAATAAACTTTCTCCCCATGATCTTCGATGTCTTTCTCCAGATCTTTTTCTCCTTCGAAGATTTCAAGTTCTCCTTCGTCTTTAATCAAAACATAATATTTTCTTGTAAATTTGGCAACCTTTTTATCACTCAAATCTTCCCATTTGTTAAACAAATCTTTTTGATAATATCTCTCCAATAGTTTTTCTCCTGTTAAAGCAACTGCTTGCCAGTCATCTGCTCCTTTATTCCATAAAGTCATTTTTGCTGCCAAATGTTCCTCACCATAATAAACCGATTCTTCCCAAATCCCACTCTTAAATCGAGCCAAATCGATGGTTCCAGGCTGAACTTTCCCAGCCAAAGGATCAAAATAACTTATACCATTGGGTGAATAAAGCGTCCTCAAAGCAAAACCATCTGCTTCAGCCTGCCAGGGCTGGAATTTAACATCAATCAAGTAAGATGTTATCCCATAAACAGCAATGATTACAATAATCCAAAAGATAATTCTCAATATCCAGATTATTTGCGGATAAGCATCGCCCTTTTTATTCTTCATAGTATTCCTCAAAAATTTCTTCCAATTCTAATTTTTTAATCAATCCTGAACCAATTCTTAAAACCACTCCTGCTTCTTTAGCCTTTAATTGGGATGAATCAGTTACATTAATCCAAGTGTAAGCATTAGGTTTATTTTCTAAAACTTTATTGATGATCAAAGTAGCCAGTTTTCTGCTTTTGGCTGCTGTTTGATAGGAAATAGTTGCCGTTACTTCATTGCTTTCTCCTTCTTCAATCCATAAATAAATGTCTGGTTCAGAATAATATGATTTGAATGGCAGCCCTTGATTCAAAAAATAATTAGCCAAGTCGTTTCCTTCTGGTCCAATCATAAAATTTCTGGTCCGCCAGATTTCATCTTTGGTTTCAATCTGAGGGTATTTCCATTTTCCCAACTCAGTTTTTTTCTCAACTAACATGGTGTTTGGGCCATCGCTGACAAAAAACAGATCACTTGGTTTTTCAAAATATCCCGATAAATTTCCAGAAAAAAAATCATCTGCATAGGGATAACTTATTTTTTGTTTTCCGTCATCTTCAACAACTATTACTTTCTGATTCCCAAATTCAAAATTCAAAAGTTCAGCTGATGCTTTATTTGGTAGAACAGAGAAATCAGCATAAATCGCTAAAGAACTGTAATTGACAAAAAGATTGCCTGGAGAAGCATAAACTGCATTAGTAACTAAAGCCACATCTCGGGAAAAATAGGTTTTTTCTAACAAGGTATCTTCTTTAATATTTTTGGCATAAGTCACAAAGAAAATCAAGGCCACACCAATTAACAAAACAGAAATTATCAAATATCCTAATGCTAATTGACCTCTTTTTTCCATATTTAAAGAAATAGTCTTGGGCTATTTAAATATTTTGAGGGTGCCAGCATTGGGTTGCTTTTCCAAATGTGGTATCCCCTAATTGACCACATCTCTTGTGAAATTCTGCGGTTTTATTATTATCTGCAGCAAGATCACATATATCTGGTAATTTGTCTCCATCTTTGTCATCAGCATCATTATGGCAACCTTCTTTACAGACACACCAGTCACACAAAACATCATCTCTCTTATCCAAATCTTCATCCACTCTCACTGTCTCTTGTCCTAACAGTTCAGGGAGATCTTGTGTTACTTTTAGGGCTCTAGTTGCATCAACACATTTTTCGTCCCAGCTGCCAAACCTTTCAGTAACTGATTTCTCGGCTTGTTTCTTTTGTGCTAGACCTTGAAAGAGTAGTGCCGCCGCAACAATAATCACAGCTAAGACTAGAACCATAGTTATAATCACCGGCCAGCTCAAAGTAAACCCTTTTTTATTCATTTTTTTGAACAGCAATAGTAATCGTCACTAGTTTTATTGTTGTAAGTACATCCTCGGTCAATCTCTATTTGGGTTCCTGAGCAGGGTTTATCTTGGCACTCTCCTCCCCTGATAGCGCATTTGCTCAAGGTGTCTTTAACATCTCCCGTGGTACCTGTTAGAATAAAAATCAACACTACCAAAACAATAATAGCTAAAGCCGCTACAATAATCACCCAGAACATATTCCCCTGACCTCTTTTTGATTCCATTTTATTTTATTAAATGAATTCTTTATTTAAAGTTTATGGCTGGTAGAAAAAAAGAAGAAAAATAAAGGAAATTTATTGCCATGAACAGGCGCTTGGTGTGTAGCTAATTGAAGGCGCGAAACCCACAGAAACTATCTGGATGGTTCCAGTTGTACACTGTTGCTGATCTGGTTTAGCCTTACAGTCATCAATAACTTTCTTAAATCCATTCATTAAAGCGTCTTTTTTTGTGGCATCATCTGCTTCAGCAAATGCTGATCTAAATTGAGATTCGTGTCCACCAGACGGATGGCAATCCCCATAATTAATTCTCATTTTAGCAAGCTCGCTGTCAGCTTCTTCACTTACTGCAGATTCAAAAAATCCAATTCTTCCAGTAAAAATAGCAATCAATACAACCAAAACAATTATTGCAATCGCTGCAATAATAATAGTCGTTAAAGAAAGACCTTGACCTCTTTTCATTTGATTCACCTCGTTTTAAGTATTATTAACTCAAATTATTCTTTATTTATATATAAATCTTATCATAATTTTAAGGATAATAAATATCTTGGGGTATTCCTTGGCAAAATGACAATGTAAAGCTGTTGCAAATACTTTCAATTTCTTGTTTGGCCTGAGTACGTTTATTCTTCTGATCATCCGATAACTGAAATGCTTTATTCATTTCATCAACATATCTTACGTAATATCTCAATGACCAAGTGTAATATTTATTTCTAGCATCAGTCTCAGTTGTATTCAGAGCTAAGGATTTGAATTTTTGAGCAATATCAAAGGTATTTTTGCCAAAACCTAAATCTACAATAAAATAAGCATTATAAATTTCTCCAGCTTCAGTATATTTAGCTTCACCCTGCAGTTTCTCTGCATAAGTTTTCAAATCTTTTTTGATTTCCTCAATCAAATCAGTTCTGTCAGAAATTTTTTGCATACCTCTTCCAGCTTCAGTTAAAGATTGGTAATTTGAATAACTTAGCCTATAAAGTTGGAGGTTATAGTCATAACTGAATTTATTGTAAAAATGATGGAACAAGTAAACCTTCCCACCAAAATATGTATCGCTCGGATATTCAATTTCATAATATTTTATGTCAAAAGTTCTATCTGTAGTATTTTCAAATCTTTTTATTGAATTGATTTCTAAATCTCTTAATTGTTCAATTTCTGGTTTAGGCGGCAAAGGCCATTGAATTTTTCCATATACTTGATGATCAATTTCTTTACATTCAATTTGAGAACAAAACTCTTTGACATCACTGATTATTTGATTGTCAATAATATCTCTCGTCCCATTATAAAACCAAGGCAGACCTTCAGATTGCCCGTCTTTCACCCTTTCAATCAATAATTTTATTTGTTTTTGACTACCCTCTTCACTAACCCCATAATCATAATCTCTGATTACATTTTTGTATTTAATCCGATAAACCCAAGTATTTCCAAAAATATTTTGTCTTGCTTCGTTCAAAGTGATTGACTCAATTTCACTCTTCTCCAAAACATCAGATTCAACATTTTTATAAAATTCGATTGCTTCTTCTTTTTCTGTTGCAGATAATTCAGGTATTAGATTAACATAAAGATTTTGAGCATTAACAAAATCACCTTTCCCTTTGTAAGCTTCGCCCAATAAAATTCTTGCTTTTTTGTAAAAAGAATTTTGAGAATTTATTTTTCTTAATTTTTCTATGGCCTCATCATATTGGCTTCGTTTTAAGGCTGTTTCACCCTCAACAAAATTTTTCAAAGCATCAATCTTTATTTGATAAGCAGAGACGTTAGGATGATCAGGAAAATTATTGACAAATTTTTCTAACATATTTAATAATTCCAACCAGTTTTCGGCTTTTTCCAATGCATCTATCTGACGCACTAAATCTTTGGCAGCTTCAGTAGATTCCCTTTCTTCAATTCCTTCCTTCAACCCAGGCACATCTAATTCTCTTTCCTTATAGCATTTCTTAAATTTATCAAACAATGCTTTAAGTTCTTTATATTCAACATCATTTAACATATCTACTGGTCTCGCCTGTAAGATATCATCCACCGACTTTTGATAAAAGGCAGGGCTTTGGCAGTCGCCAGTGAAAAGAAAACCAAACAATAAAGTCCCCATGCCCGGAATCACTGCCGTCAAGACTGCTATTAAAAATAAGAGAGAAAGAACCCAAAACATCACTTTACTAATAGCAGCCATACCTCTTTTTTTCATATTCCCTATTAAAAGAACAACATTTATATTACTTTTTATTAAAATTTCGTCACTTTACAATAACAACAAACCGAAAGGTTTATATATGATTAAATCAGTTTAAGTTAAATGGGATTATCAAGTTTATTGCCTGGGTTTTTACTCAGATACTCTCAAAAAGAGGCTCCAGTCCATGATTCTGTTAAACCTAAATCTAAAGGATTTTTCTCAAAATTATCTCAAATTTTTTCATACGCTAAACCTACAGCTCAACCAACAGGCCCAGATATGAGCAGAAGGAAATTTTTAGTTGGTCTAGCCACAGTTACTGCTGGTCTAATGATTGCCCCAGAAGCAGTTTTAGCTAATGGAGAAAGTTTCGAAGCCTATCGAAAAAGACTATTCCAAGGCAACCTTTTGGAATCAAGTTTAATCAGTAAATTAACCCCAGAATACCACCAAAAAAACCAGTCAGCTTTCGAAGAGGTTTTCTTAGAATTTAGGGATTTCTTAAGGGATGAAAAAGCCAGCCAGCTTTATCAACAGAACAATGCTCAAACTCAATATGAACAAGACAAAAAACTAACTTTAGATACTTTAATGCAAAATTTATCTTTAGGTTCAGATTATGGCACTTCTGAAGATGTCAGAGATTTGCTTAAAAAAGAAGGAGTTCTTGATTTTGAAGCCAAGATTCAACATTATATCAACAAAATAGAAGAATATCAAAAAAAGATTCCCGAGATTCAAAAAACATTGGAGTCTGATGTTTCCCAAGGCAGAAAAGATCAAGCTCAACAGAGAATTTATCTTTATGAGAATTCTATTTCTGCTCTTCAAGACCATATCCAGTTGGCTCAAAAGGCCATGTTTTGGTTTAGGTGGCATGAACCTTCTGAAATAAAAAAAACTGTTGATTTTAAGCAGGCAGAAAAGGCTTATTCAGAAGCCTTAGATTCCCTCACTAATCTAGAAGAAGCGCTTGTTGGCAAGAATTACCTTGCTGCTGAACAATCCCTAAAAAGCTACAAAGAAAAATTTACTTTAGGTATGAATCTTTTCTCAGATGATTTAGATACTTTACTGCAACAGGCTCAGGTTCAGATTGGGCAAAACATGATTGGCCAGCCTTTGACTCAAATCACTTATCAAAATCAAGTTTATACTGCCACTAAAGAATTTGCTCAGGATTGGAAAAAAGTTAGAGAAATGCTTGAAGGTAAAATCCCAGAATCAGGACAAGGGGCAAAAGAATTTTTCCTTTTCATTGGTTATAACTCCTTAACCAAAAAAACAGGCCTCTACAAACTTTCTTTTGACGGCAAGGAATTAACTAATTTATTGGAAACCGGTCCGGATTCATTTTCTTTTGACTTTGACGCTAAAAGAAACCTTATTGTTGCTGAACAGAATGGCAAACTTATTTCCATGAATCTTGATGGAGGTGATAAAAAAATTATTTTATGTCATCCTGATGCCAGACATCCTCAAATAACAGAAGAAGGAATTTTTTTCCACAATCCAGCACTCACTCATTACTACCAGATGGATTTTGATGGCAGCGATTTAAAACCAGTTTATGGGTTCCCAAAATTTGATTTGAAAAAGTATGAGTATGCCCTTCATTATGCTTTAGGTAAGGACAGAAGATCTGTAGATATGTCTGCTTGGGACATCCCACCCCCAAGAATTTCTCCTGACGGCCGAACTTTAGCTTATGTTGAACCCTTTGAAGAAGTAAAAATGGAGTCTGGAAAATATTTCAAAGGCACAGGATCAAAACTCCACCTTGTTGATTTAAAAACTAGATCAGAAAAGGTAGTTCCATCAGGGATAGGAAATTTAAAAAACAATACTCAGGAAATTATTTGGTCAGATGACAGTCGAAGATTAGTTTTTACTGATACTCTTTATGATACTAATGGCTCATATCAAAAATTACCTCCCCAAGTTAGATTGCCGCAAGGAGATTTTGTTCAAGACAAAATTATTGGAGAATGGGGTTCTGGCAGGGCCATTTTATTAGTTGATTGTTCTCAATCAAAACCAACCGTTCAAAAAGTTAAAGTAAGTCAAACTTGGGGCGGTTATTTTTCTCCTGTCTTTTTTCCCGACGGCAGAAAAATTGTTTATTTGCATAATGTTGGCAGTCGTAAAGAACCCTTGCACTTAATGACTTACGATCTTCAAACCAAAGAAGAAAAAGAAACCAGTCTTGGCCCTATCACCAGTTTAACCACACCTCATCCAGTTATGAGATAATTATTCAAATTCTCCCATACAAGTACTGTATTCCCAATGACAACATTCTTTTATTTTAACAAATTCAGAGTAACAAGGATCATTCTCACATTGTTCTTTGGTTTTGAAATGGCTGCAGGGAAAGGTACTTGGAATTTTGGCCGCACATTCATCTTTTGATTCATCCCAATAGGTTTCATACCAACCAACTATAGTACAAGGATTATCTAAGCATACTTCTTTACTCATCATTTTATCAGTTATCTGTTGACAAGGTACACAAACATCAGCATGTAGCCACTCTGGAGTCCATTTGCTTTTTCTGCTCCCATCATCAAACCAACATCGAGTAAACATTGAGTCCCAACTTTGGTGGCATGCATTTTTCCCTTCTTTTGGATCAGCACAACTTAAATATTTGTTACTTTCAACATTAGCTTTAGTTAAGAAATAATTACTTTCTGGATAATCTTTAGCCAATGTTTTCCAGATTTCAATAGTTTTTAAAAGATCGGCATAAAGATTGGGGTATTTATTGATTTCATCATTTTCTTTGATACTTGTTACCGAATAGCCAATATTAGGATCTAATTTTTTTTCAAATCTCTTTAAATAACTCAAACCTAAATTATAAAGTGCTGGAGAAACTTCACTACTATCCGGATATTCTTGTCTAAGTTTTTCAAACTTAGCAATGGCTTCATCATAAGCCCCATTTTCAAATAAAGCATAGGCTTCGGCATACAAATTTTCTGCTTCTACAATCTTAACAGGGATTTCACCTTCACAAATTCTTTTCTCTGCATCCCAAGTTCTTCCTGACCCCACACAATTAGCTGCTTCTAAGCGCAATGGTTCCATCTCAGCCTCAGTCATTTCCAAAAGTTTCTTCTCCCCCACCACTTCATCTTTATTATCAACTAACCAAAAAGTGGTTGCCAAATCTCTGCCTCCAACAGAACCAAAAACCCAATAGAAGCCAATATATCCAGCTTTCTCACTGTATGCTAATTTATACAGGTTGCCTTCTCTCAAATTAATCAGCACTGGACTTTCTAAAGTACCACCGGAACTCAGCTTCTTAAATTGTTCTAAATAAATTGGCCTATATTTTATTTTACTCCAATCTTTGTTTAATTCTTGAATAAAAGTTATATTTTCCAACTGGGCTTCAACTAAATTTTTTCTCCACTTGCCATCTGGTTGAATTAAAAAAAGTGTTTGATTACCCACCTCCATTTTTTCCAAATAAATATTTTGGATTCCAAAGCTATTACTCATAAAAGGAGAGGAAAATTCATACAAGTTAGAGACAGAAATACTGGATACCTTACCAAAAAAAGCAAGGTAAACATAATTAATAGCTCTTTTCTCTCTTTGAGATAATTGAAAAATATTGTTTAAATCTTCATAAGGTTCAGGTGGTTTGTAATCTTTATAATAATGGTTACCCCAACTACCATTCACTCCAACTCCCGCCACTATAAAATCAACAGCAAAATTATGACAGACAATATAATCATTTGGTCGGCTAGCATCAAACTTATCTTCATGGTAAAGGCACAAACAGCCAGTCCCTCGACAAGGTTTTCTCATCTCAATCCAATTTTGTTTTTTCACAGGGTCAAAATACAAAACCGAATCTTTACTCTTTGGAAATCCAATTACAATATATTTATCTGGCAATTGAAAAGCGCCCAAAACATAATAATCAAAAGAATAAGTTGCTGACCCCTTCAATAATTTATCAACCTCATCAACTAATTTTTCAAAGTTGCCCAAAGCTAAATCATGTTTTCCTTCCCCTTCAAGTCCAGATCCAATTCTATAAATAAAAAAAGCAAATAAAGCCACCACCATCATCGCTACCACTAAACCAGCTGCAAACTTTACACCACTAATCAACCCTTTTTTATTTATCATTTTTAATTATAAACATCATCACAAAGTGTTTGCCATTTAAAATCTTCTCCTGGCCCCACCACGATATTGGATTTAATATGGCCAAATCTTTCAGCGTACTGGTCCGCTGTGATGTATTCTTTTCCATCAATCTCTTTCAAGATGCTGGCTACAAAACTTCCATATGCTTCCCTCACATCCCTCATTCCAATCTCATCGAGCAACGCTCTGCTGCTGATCCATTCTGCAATTTTAAAATTAGCCCCAGTCATTTGTCTAGAAAAAAAGATCACATTCTCTTCATCTGGTTCAAATGGAACCCAAATTAAATTCATCGACCCTTGTTTATTGACCGCATAGCCTTGCAGTTCATTAAAATACTCAAGATAAGTTTTTTCACCCTTAGATATATATTTTGGCACATTATGAGTATTCATATAGGTAAAAAATTTTTGATAGCTGTCTTCATTAGCAAAAACCTTCTGGGCGTCACTACCGTGAGCAAAGGTAAAATAATCACAAACAATACATGTTTTTCTGCTGGTCAGGTAACCAGCTATATTAAAATCAAGTTTTCCCTCACCAAACTTCCAAATACAGTCCGCCATTCCCCTAGCTATCTCTTCATAAATCTCATCCAAATCTTCATTGACAAAAGTTGTTGACTTGCTTGGACAGTTGACTGTAAAAAATCCCTTTTGCAAAATAGTTTTTGATGTCGCACCAAAAATCACTTGTTGATTGCAGGAAACTGCATCAACTGCTGATGTTCCAGGTAATAAAAAATACCAAAGCACCCAGCCTAAAATAATCACAAATGGAATTAAAAATAACAATAATTCAACTACTGCTCTGATTGATATTTTTCCGCTTGCCATTTTACCAAAATCTTAAACTTGGTAGTTTTAATTTTTCACCCAAACCCAAATAATAGGCTAAAAATACCAATAAAACCACCAAAGCAATCACAAGGCCAATTAACCAAGGTCTTACCTGGCCGTATTTTTTCATTGAGCACCCTCCACTGGAAAAAAGCATAGATTCCTAGCTTTCTCCTTTTCCATCAAAAAAACCCCCCAAGCTGCTCCTAAAGTATCATCAGCTTCGGCATATATTACATAATATTGTTTACCTGTTTTAATATTTTTTTCTATCTGGTCCAAACTTGATAATTTAACAACATTTTCTCCAAATCCAGAACGCTTCAAACCCAAAATTTCACTGTCGGTACTATTTGTGATAAATTCTTTTAGATTATTCATCTCACCTTTTCCACTAAAAGTCAGATTGTAACAAGGAGCACAGCTTAAACCTTCTTCGAAAAGAGCTTCTTCTTCAACATACAAATCATAACATGTTTTCATTTTTTCCAGTACTTCTTCTTTAGCTTCATTAGAATTCAAATCTTCTTTAACTTCCCAACTCAAAACTGGACAATAAATTTTAGCCATCGGACCAACCTGTCTGTAAGCCCTGACACTCACTTCACAGCTGGCCAGCCACTGGCTTTCTCCAAAGGTAGATCTAAGATTTACTAAAAAGATGGCTAAAACCACTCCCACAATAGCAACAATGATTACTCCCACCAAAAATGTTCTTATCCCTCCTTTTTTCATTTGATTAACCTGTGAATTTAGGCAACACCACAAAAAAAACAACAAAAATCAAGATGGCCAAAAAAATAGCAAAAATCAATAATTTTAACCAACCGATATTCAAGATCCAAGCATCACCTTTTTTATTCATTTTTTGCATACCTTCAAATTAATATAAACTAAACTTCCTTGTGAACGAACATAATTTGTCCCTTCATCCTTGCTATTTAAACAATCCCCTTGGACTATATTAACTTTTGTCTGGTCGCCAACATAAATTTTAAACTGATAGTCGTTATTCCATTGAGCCAAAGTTTGATTCAAAATACTTGCAACTTCTTTTTCAACATAAACACAAGTGTTGTCCATGCCGCAATTATAACCTAAACCACCGCCAGATGCACAATCCTTATACAATTCACTGAAAGCCACCCCGCAAGTCGTCATGGATTCAAAAATAGCATTGTTAGTACTCCGAGCCATTAACTTCCGTGTAAATGTCTCCCTTGATTGCGAAGGTTCTTTAGTTAAACTGAATTGAATAAAAAAGATCATGGCCACTGCTATTAAAATAACAATGATTACTAGTCCAATGATTTCCATCTGGCCTTTACGAGTAAACTTCAATTTTCAAAACTCCGAACGAATGTTCTTCAGTCTCTGGATCAAATAATGACACCGGCACTGGCGTATTAATGCTGCGAGTGGCATTTGGTTTCTGCTGGTCATACAAAACCCAGCTTCTTGATGATGGAGGATACAGTTCTTCAACTGTGATCCTTGCTGACTGCAAAATATCATAATAATAGTCCAAATACTCTTCCTGAGCTTTCTCGGAAAATATTTCCATTTTCGTGATGTCAATACAATCTTTCTTAGTTGGCACACCTGGACAGATTAACTCAGGCAAAAACGAAGCTCGCAGAGAGATATCAATTGATTTTTCAGATAAAATTTGGGCCCTTTGATCTTCAATGCTGCTTTTTTGGAATTGATAATAAAAGATAATGCCAAAAAGTAATAAAACAAAAAAAACAAATAATATGGCCATTGTTTCCATCATCCGCATTTGTCCTTTTTTTGATTTCATTTTCAATAAATATCAAAACATCCTGCTGTCCCCAACAGCCGGTTATTTTCAAAAATTTGATCGCCCACATTTGGTTTCAAATCACACTGCACCTCAATCTTCTCAGAACATTGTTCCGCTCGAGCAATCAAACCTGTCTGGGAATTTGTAAAATAATCAGGGAAAAAGATGCCATGGCAGTCAGGTATAGAAGCAGGTTCTAATTGCAGAGCTCTTTCTAAATAGATCTCACTGCTGATTTTCAGCCGCTTGAATGCCTTGCGTAAGTTGCAGTCATACTGTTCCTTACCTTCAGAAAAAACCGCCCCGTAAAAATTAGGATTGTCATCTGTAAAACTGCCAATCAAAGGAGAACTGCCAGTCAGCATCCAACCACTGCCATCTTTTCTGTAAAAACTGATTGTGCCCCCGTTTAAAGTTCCGCTTAATACCATCGCCGTCACATCCCTGTCAGCCATTCCCTGCAATTCCAGAGGAATACTGGAAACAAAAGCAGTATCACTCAAAAAAACAAATCTGACTTTGTAATCATTCTTGTCAATAATCCCAAAATATTCACTTATATCTAAAGATTCAAAATTAATGTTTTCTGAAATCTCAGTTGGCAAGGCTGCCTCAATCTCAGAAGCTAAAGGGCGGCTGCTGGTGTCATAAATTAAATAATATCTAATGTCAGGAGTCATCACAAACATATAATTGTCTACTTTAAACGGCATCATCCATTCCAAGGTCCAGGTCACCAACACATTATCCTTGACCCTTTCCAAAGCAAAAATTGGTTGGAAGGGCGTTTCTGTTTTCACCGACCCCACCGAGTAATCAGAATAACCTTCTAAATCACAGGTAAAGGCAATTTCCAGTTCCGGGATTTCAATATAATTTATCGTCTGCTCCGCCAAACCAGCTCCGGTAAAAATACTTTCTAAACTTTGTATCACTGTTGCCGAAATGCTTTGTTCAGAAACATCTTTTTGTTTTAATGCAATCCCCACAAAAAAAATTAAAATAATAGCTCCAGCTATCAAGATATAAATCCAGTGGAACCCTATTGAAATCTGACCTTTCTTTTTTCGCATTTTAGATGGCGCTGATAAAAGCATGGTCACCTTTGCCCTCTATACGCATGTTTAATCTTCCTTGTGTCAAATTAAAGCATAGATATCCGTCACTGTCATCATCAACATTATTGCTGTTGCTATCAACTGTTATTTTATACACTTTAATGGCAATTTCTCCCAAAGGTCTTAAGAAAACATTTTGTTCTCCTTCCTGCCAGCCGTCAGTTCCACTGCTGATACCTGCTTGATAAGCGGTCCCCCAGGCATCACAAGCAATAGGATGGTTGGCACAAAAACTGCCAGAAGAAGGCAATGGTTTGCTTAAATCAACAAAACAGATTTCCTCATACTTACCCGGTACTCGAAGAGGATTTTCAACATTATAAATAGTGACCGAACCATAATCAGAATATATTGTTTTGACTGATTTTTCTAAATCAGTTTTAAAGGTGATGAAACCAACACTTTCGCCCCGGTCAATAAATTCACTAATCGCTTTATAGCCAAAGATAAGAATAGCGGCAAAAATAATTATTGCCATGATGTAAATAAACACTTGGCCAATGGTTTGTGCTTTTTTATTTTTTAGCATATTTTTTCAACTCTTTTAAGGCATCTTTTCCTTCTCTTTTGCCCACAATATTGACTAATCTATTGAAAATATCCTCTCCCTTTTTCTTGCCTAAAACTTTTTTGACATCTTCTTTCTTTTTATTCCCAACCAACTTAGTTAATTCCTCAAATACTTTCTTCTCGCCTGCTGCCAGCTTAGGTGAAACTTCCTTACGTTTGTCGTCATAATGTTTGGCCACTGCTGTTAATTTTTCAAAAACAGGTTTTTCTTTTTGTTGGATAATCTTTTTGACTTTGGGCAATTTACGGTCGCCAGAAACAAACGGCTCAAAGGCCTCTCTTCTCTTAGTTCTTTTTTCTTTTTCCCGTTCTGCTTTTCTTTTGGCCACCAACTCTTGAATCTTAACTCTTTCTGGAGGAACCGCTGGCTGCCTCACAACCCTAGGTCTTGGTACTGGTCTTGGTCTTGGTGCCACTCTGATTGGATAGACTGGTCGAGGTTTAGGTGTCTTTCCTTTTTTCAATATCAAAACATAACCCACACCACCCAATACCATCAATATTCCTAAAATCAAAAAGATCCAAGCCAGGATGGGAGTGCCTTCTCCCGGAATACTAAATTTAGTTGGATCCCAATCATTATCTACCTCTTCCTTATCTTGATAACCATCACCATCAGTATCTGGATTATTAGGGTGAGTACTTGATCCATAAGTGTCCTTTAAATTATACTCTTGCAGATTAGTCAATCCATCATTGTCAGGATCAGCGCTTGCTTCTGCATTGGCGCAGTCTATGCAGCCAAAGTACTGCAGTCTCCAACTGTCAAGAATTCCATCTCTGTCTTTAACTAAACAAGGGTCTCCATTTTGTTGGTACTCACGATAGTTAGACAAACCATCACCATCATAATCTTCGTCTCCATCCAAGATACCATCATCATCTGTATCATTCTGTTGAGGATCAAAAGAACAATCTTCAGCAGAGTATTGAATTTCCCAGTCATCAGGCAGTCCGTCTTCATCACTGTCAGTATTTAATTGGGATGCTGAACATCCGTTTTCATCCACCACCTTACCTAAAGAAGTGCCCGGACATTGATCAAACTGATTTAAAATACCATCAGTATCAGTATCACTAATGATTACCTGAACTTGTTTGGTTCCTTTGTTATTTGAAACATCTCGGGCTTCTGCGCAGAAATAAGATGTTTCCGTTACCAACACAGGACCAACATAACTGGTAGAAGCATTACAGATTGAAGAGGCAGAAGTACCATAGCTTAAACCAATACAACCAGTATCATCATTACACTTCACTGTTACTTTAATACCTGTAGCTGTTGCATTTTGTACCAGGGAAATGATTGGAGCTCTTTGTTCCCGGCAGCCACTGTAATTGGCAGCTGTAGCCTTGAACCCATTGCTTGATTTGGCTGTACCCCAGTTACCCACTTCATCTTTAGCTTTTACTTTAAGGAAATAATTTTTATTTAGGGTTAAATTCAAATCATCTATTCTTGGATTGGCCCTTGAAACATTGTCAGAGTAAAGAACAGTCGTGCCGCTTAATTCAAGGATTTGATAATTATAACCAACGACAGAAGAAATATTATCTTCTGCTTCAAAATTAGGATTAATCTCGTCCAAGCCGCAGGAATAATTTCCATCATCAACTTCAATCATCTTTGGTGCACTTAAGTCTATAGCAAAGTTGATGGAGCTGTCAACATAATGCTGGGCAAATTGACAGCGAACCGGATAACTGTAACGACCCTGGCTCAAATTAGAGGCCAGAGACTTGGAATGATTCACCCCTCCTACATTAGCCATTGGGATATAAGCGTTGCTTGGTTTGTAACTGCAAGTGGCTGCTTTATTGGTGATCACATTCAAATTAATATTAGTATTTTTGGAAGCTCCGCTTGGTGAAGTTGACACAATCACCCCCATAGCACTTAAGTCGACTGCAAAAGCTGCTGTGGTAATTGATGAAAAGTTGCCGGCTTCATTTTCACAGCTGACATTCCAATAATGAGTCTTATTATCATCTCCTGGCGCTGAAATGTAAATTGTATGAGTATGAGTTGTCTTGAAATCGTTTCTGTCATAATCATCAAACTGGATGCTTGGTATTCCTTTGCCAATCTTACAGACAGTATTATCATCAGTCACCACAGATAAAGTTGTTGAAGAGCCTTGGACAATTGGATTTGGGTTGAAACTAGCACTCGTAATCACTGGAGGGGTTGGGTCATAAACAATTTCAAATCTTTCGATTGGTGAAACCATTCCTGTTGTTGAATTACAGGCAATATAAACAGGAACTCTGCTGAAACTGTTAGGGAAGCCAGTTACTTGGCTTGAAAAATTGACAATCTTGTAATTAGATGATGAACCGGTTACCGGAGTAAATATATATTTGGGATTTGTAATCTGATTAAATATCCAACTCTGGACATTAGGCTGCCATTTACAAGTATCAGTGGCCACTGTTGGAATATTAATTTCTAAATCAAATTCTGGTTGGTTGCTCACTCCATGACTTGGACTGACTATATTGATGCCAAAACTTGGTCTGATTTGTATCTGGCCGCAGTTAGTTGATGTTTCCTGATAACCACCTGAGTCATTAGAGTAATAACAGAGAGTTACATCAGCTGTTACAGATGGCACTGCATCAATTCTGTTAGGTGTACAACTGCTACCATTAGTTAAACACCATTTTGTTGTATTGCATCCAAAACCAGCTGACCCTCCAGAAATAGTGGTTGGTTGGTCAGTACAGACAAAATCTACAGCAGTGGTATTAGTTAAGGTTGCCACCCAACCGCTTCCTGATTTAATTGCTTGTGTTCCACCGGAAACTAATCTTGCTCTGGTCACCGGACCAAGTCTGTCAACAGAAAAGTCTAATGAAACAGACCCCACACTGCCGCAATCAGCCCAATAATTTGGATAATAAAAGTTAGGAGTGAAGGTATGTTGCGAGGAAGTATGATTGTTTCCAGCAGACGGGCTGAAACTTTCAATCACTGTTGTTCCATTCATTAATCTACAGCTGGCTATCTGAGGAGTATAAACTTGGAATCTAAATGAGCTGGCATTCAAAGCTCTAGGAGGGAAAACTCTATTGACTCCTGCTTGAGCTTGGACTGTAATACCTGGCGGCCCCCAAGTTACTAAATTGCCATAATCATCAGTACAATTGATTTCATATTTGTAAAGAGCGTCTGGCAGGCCAGTATAATCAATAATTTCTGAATTAGTTCTCTGGTTTGGGAAAGCTCCATATGGAGTAAATCCAGAAACCACATTATAAGTATCTAATCTGTCACTGCAAGTCACCATTTCAGAAGTGGCTATCTGGCAGCGTATCGTTGAACCAGAAGTTGCATTAGTTAAAACATTACAGCTTTTCAAAGTAAAGACTGGTGCATCCAAATCAACATTAAGAGTTCTGCTTTGAACATTTTCTCTGTTGTAATATTTATCAAGGGAATAAAATCTCAAATAATAAGTTCCTGGACCGTGCTGACTGTGTGCTTGTCTTAATTGATTATCAGTCGCCAAATTAAGTTGAACTGTTTTCACCCCAGTACCAGAAGGATAATTTAAAGAAGCACTTGGTGAACAAGTGTTGGTTTTATCAATACAATAAACAACTTTCTGCATACCAAATGAATCATTTCCTTGGAAAGTAATATTGCCTGTCGCATTATTAACAGAAATAAAACCAAAAGGCAGAATCTTAGTTACAGGTGGAGTCCGGTCTCTTTGACATGTACTTTGTTCTGCTGGTGAAACTTTATTTGGATCTAAGCATTCAAAGTTGCCATCTCCATCTCCATCTTTGCCGCAGGAACCACTTTGATAAAGACACCTTTCATAACCACACCTATCTTGGGAAGCAACTAAAACATCATTGACAAAAGTAGGTGCTTGCCCGCCATCACATTCTTGAGGTGTGGTATAAGAACCACATGGCTGAGGTGGTAGACTGCACCGTAAACAGGCTGTATTGGCACTGTTAGCATAACAGTCTCCTAACTTATCACAAACATCTTGCGTACAACCAACTTGACACCTGCTGCACTGATCAGTTCCAGCATAACCAGGCTCATAACAATAACCCACATTTGATGGAGAGACCCACCAAGTACAGCTCTTGCCTGGTAGACAGTTATTAGTTCCGCAGGCATCGCTGGAAGCATAATCATAACAAGACTTAGTTGGCAAAGCAGAGCAGGAATAACAAAAGTTAAAAGGCGTACTTGGTTCAAAATAACAGTAATTTGGATAAGGCACACTACTACTTCCATAACAACTGTTCCTGGTTACCCAAACTCCTCCTGGACCAGGACTAGTTAAACAATGAGTTGCATCACTGCAGGAAGTCTTGCCTAAACTATCAGGACCTCTACAGAAACGGAAATTACCTAAAGCTGTACAGTTGACAGGATTGGTTATTGTCCCATCTGTTGGTTCAACAACTTTGTTATTAGCATTACAAATTCTTCTGTTAAATGGCCCTTGGCAAAACTGAAGATACTGGCCGTTGTTATATCTCAATGGACCTTCACAGGCAGCATCGCCGGTTGTGATTGAATTAGTATTAGTTGTATTAGAGAATCTTGGTGCTGCATCAAAAAAAGCCCGGATTTTGTATGTATAAGTGGTGTTCCAGCTGACACCAGTATCTTTGAATTGTAAAGCTTGAGTCGCTGGAATATAAGCCAAAGCCACTTCTTGTCCACCGCTGGTTCTGTTAATATAATACCCAGTCACTTCAGGACATGGGCTTGCCCAAGTCAATTGTAGGGCTTTTTCTCCAGGTAAATGATTAACATTGAAATTTGATACTGGCAAAGTATTGGGATCAGCACAAGCTCCCAATGCCAGTTTAGTCATGTTAAGATTGACCGTTTTCACATCATTTTTAATTAAAGAAACTGTCTGGATTGAACTTTGGTTATAACCACCCTTTGTGGCAGAAACAGAATATGATGTTGAAGTATCATTAGCAAAAACTATTTTGGTATAAACTCCATTTTGATTTGTATAAGCAGTATAATTCGATGGTCCGGTAATTCGAACTGTCGCCAAAGGCACCGCTCTATTGTACTGATCCAAAATTAAACCAGTGATTGTTGCTTGCTGGCTTAAACTTAAACTAAAATTAATCTCAATAGCATCATCTGTCAAACTTACTTGCTGAGAACTGCTCCCATAACCACTGGCTGAAGCTGTGGCCGTATAGCTTCCTAAATTCAAAGCATCTAAGGAATAACTTCCATCACCTTGAGTTGAAATTTGAGAATAATCAGCGCCACTTACTGAAACCAAAGCCCCGCCAAGAGGACTTCCTCCTGAAGTTACAAAACCATGAATTCTTCCTGAACTCGCTGCTGGCAAAGTAATATTATGATTAGTTGTTGCTCCTGTAGAAACTGTCACACTTGAAACACTTTGGCCATATCCATTGGCTGTTCCTGTGACAATTGCTGTACCAATCGGCAAAGCTGTCAAAGTATAACTTCCATTGGCTAAAGAAGTCGTCTTAATGGAAAAGGCTTCAATAGATGCTCCACCAATTCCATTTCCAGAAGAATTGACCACATAACCAGAGATTCTGCCTGGAGCTCCGATTGTTTGGCCGCAAACTTGGGCGCAAGCAGCAGAACTTGTGACTGAAGTATCAAAGACACTAATCCTATAACCAGAATAAAGGTTTTGTTTATTGACACATTCTTGATAAGTCATTAATGGCCAGGCCGGAGAACCACACTGGTTAGTTGTTCCTGAAGTTAAAATACAACAACCAGTCTGACATGGCACACTTGAATTAGTAAAACTGGTTCGGTCGACACATTCAGCTGGACGATTAACCTGAGCACACGCTGGCACATCAGTACACCAACCAGCATTAGCTGAACAGACGCCGATACTACAGTCATGATTTTCAAAGAAATACTTGGTTAAACAATCGTTCAAACAAGTTTGGTTATTTGTACATAAATTAGAGCACCAGCTTGTTGCGTTGGTTCTAGTAACTTGAGTGCAAATAGAAGTATAAGTTGGTTCTGTAAAACAACCTTGTTGGGCCAAAACAGAACTAGCTAAAACTAAGAAAAATATTCCTACTAATAACCAAATCACCTCTCTTTTTCCCATTTTTTTGTACTTCCCTTTTAAAACCATTTTTGATTTATAAATGTTTTTAACTCTGGCTCACCTCATCACAACTATAATAGTAAGTAAAAGGTCCGCCATGCCTTTGACATTGTTTCTCAAAATCACCATCATAATCATCATCACAATATTGGTCCATATTACCCACATCACAACCACATTCAAAACTACTGTTTAATTGGCTCAAAGCAATAGTTCCATTCATACCCACAGGAGCTACAACTTCTTGAGTGCAGAAACTGCCGCAGCCTTCTGCTCCATAACACCAACCTTCATCTTCATCAGAATATTGGTAAGCACCAAGACCTTCACAATTATCATTAATGTTAAAACAATTAGTCCAATCATTATAACCACAAGTGCTCACTACATCCAAATCACCAGTACATGTATTTCCTCTCAAACCATCACAATGACGATTGGTGGCTTTGGTTGTTTTAGGATGATTCGCTGTACAGTTTTCACTCTGGCTGTAACAAACTGTGCTTGAATTGGCCAGTTGCCAGGTATGAGGTTGATCCACATTTCCCAAGCAACAACTGTGGTCTGACAAAAACGGATCTGTGATATTATATGGATAAGGAGGACTGGAACTTCTTAAAGGCAGACATTCCTTGACAGTTACATCTCTCTGGATTTTTACCTCTTGAACCCTGTCACTGTAATGAGCAGTTACTGTCAAAAACATGGTTGTGTCACCAGACTCATTAAAATGCTGGCCCCTTATATTCAATATATCAAAATCTCCAACAGAACAATTTTCAAATCCAGGCACCACCATACATTCTGAATCAGCCCCGATTTCAAAATATTCTAACAAACCAGTTCCAACCTCTGGCCCCCAATATTCCCAGTAATAACTGTGTGGTGTATTTGGCGCTAGGGATTTAAGTGTTGGACTGGCATTCAAATAAACAGGATCTTCAACTGAAATAAAACCATCTCCAATTTCAGGATAACTGTAAATTGTAAAGGCTGGTTCTAAAACTCTATCTACAAACAGTCTTACTCTTTGCTCATCAGTCCAAACCCAATCATGTACTTCAACTGTTACATTATAAGCTGGCCACTGAGATAGATTGGTTGAATTTTTTTCAAAAATATTGCCATCAAAACTTCCCAAGGAACCGCCGTCAAAACTAAAATTAATCAAATCTTCATCAGGGTCTGCTCCCTCGGCAATCATCTCAATCTTTTCACCTTCAATTACTAAAAAATCATAAGGATCTAATTCAGAAGCATTATTGGCTATGTAATACAAAACCGGCGGCCTGTTTTGTCTGGCCCATTGAAAGATATAATCATTTCCATAAATTTGGGTGGTGGAGTCTTCCAAAATAAAAACATCTCCGTTATCAAATCGGTGTTCTTCAAAAATCATTTCTCCAGCCCGCCAAAGATTTTCTTGGGAAATGTTTTGACTTATATCAAAATCAGCCAGATTATTATCTTTGTCCAAAACTTCTCTTACTAAATTGTAAATGCCTCGGAAATTTATTTCTTCTTTGGCTTTAAAACCAAGTAAATGGTGAATTGGTTCTTCATCTCCGATCATAACATTGATAGGATAATCAAGAATTACTCTAATATTATCTAACCCAAAGATTACCTGAACCTGGGGCTCATCCCAAGTAATGTCATAACCAGCTAACCCTTCTTCCTGGACTAACGATTCAAAATCAGTGCAGTCTTGAACATAATCTTGGATGTAATTTTCAAGCTGTCTTTTGATTGTCAAAACCCCTCCCCCTTCTAAATCAGGCAGCCATCTATTTCCAAAATTAACCCGACCGCTGTAATAAGGGAACTCACAAAAACGTGGTTCATCAGTTAAAAAAAGCAGCGGACAAGGATAAACCGGTGCCAAATTAACTCCCTTAGGATCTTGCTCGTTATAGCTCACATCATAACTGATATTGGAACCGTTAAAATTAGTCAAGAAAGGTGTGTCGAAACCACCTTGCTCTTCATAAATCCAGCCGCCTTGTTGCCCAATCAAAATCAAACCAGATTTCAAGGCATCAACAGCGCACTCCCCAGTCAAATAATCTATCGAACTGGCTTCCAATGCAGTAATTATAGTTTGCTGCCTCTGAGTTTCCAATCGCTGGCTTATTCCAGAACTGATTAAGTAAAATAAGAAAACAAAGATTATCAAAACAACTATTCCTAATAAAATAAACATTGTTATTTGGCCCCCTTTATTTTTATAAAAGGCCAGATTAAACTTGTTTAATCGGTGTCTTTTTTTCATTTTACAACTACAATCTTTTTACTTTTGAATTTGACTTTCCAAAACTTAAACACATCTTTCATTTCCCTTTCTTTTTCCATTGGCAGCATAAAACAACCATTGACCAAAAATTCTCCACCAAACCTTTCTATCAGACCTATTTCTCCTTTTCTTCCTTTTAATGTATAAACAAATCTTACTTTTTGAGAAGCTTTCAGAGAAGTTAAATCATACCAAAATAAAACCAATTCCTCGTTTTTAACCATCTGTTAATGAATTAAACAAAAAAGAATTTATAAACTTTTTGGTTAATATATTAATTAACCAGCAATCGGGAAATAATTGGTCAGGCTGGCCCATAAACCAAAAGCATTTGGATTACTGATAACCACACGATAGTCATTGCCAGTCTGGTTGCAAAAGACACCGCTGTTGGCTGTATTCATAACAATATTCAAACCATTAGCTAAATTGCCGACATAATCACAAACATTACCAGTGTAATTATAATAACTGGCCAAGATTGTTTGATTTAATCCTACTTCTTCTACTACTGCCACCCTGTATTTTCCTGGCTTAGCCTGGTTGTAGAATCTATTGAACTTAACCACTCTTTCTGTAAAGTCATAGTTCTCTTGGACATAGTTTGGTTTTTCTTCTCCAGTAATCCAATCAATGATATTTTGAATCGGATCTCTCAACCAAATAAAGATGTAATCAAAAAATGACAGGCCTTCCATATCAACACCGTCTTGTGTATAAACAATCGAATTCAAACCTAAAGCATACCAAACATTATCATCATTGCTGCATTTTTGGAAAGTTCCGTCACCAGAAAGACTATCACAATAATTCTGTCTGCCCAAACCAGGGAACAACCAATTCAAGATGCTCCATGAACTGTTGATTGGTACATTTGATGAAGTTGCCAATAAGATTTTTCTTCCTTCAGTTTGATGATTGTAAGCCATAACACAAAAGTTATTGATGCAATGGTCTCCAACTCTTAGGCCGTCACAGACAACATCTCCTTGCTGGCTGTCAAATCTTCCTTCTGCATAATTCAAGAAATCAGTAGATGACCAAATACTTGAAGGCAAGGAAGTATTGTAATAATCACAATGCAAGGTATAATCATTTGAATCGCCGGTTTTATTGACTAATTTTAATAATTCTAAAGCAACTTGTTTGGTCCGGCTTTCCCAAGTGCCGTTGGCACAATAATTATCTAAAATAGATTCTTCACTGACAATACATCTTGGCCTGTCAGGATATTCTGTAAAAAATGATTGTGGGTCACTATTCAAATTAGGATTGCCATTAGCATTGACTAAACATTGTTGGTAGCCGCAATAACCAGTCCCTAACCAATCCCAAGTATGCAACAAAGGTGAAAATTCCCATTCGCCATCAATACAAGCATAACCATTGATTGGCTGCAAATTAGCATCATATTTCATGTTGCCCACACATTCAAGACCACTCCAGCAGTCCTCAGGAGCACAGCAATTGCGGTCAACATAACCTTCTTCTGAAGCATTGGCTCCAGGTGACGCCAAACTAGTCATGTTTCTCTCAGCAGCAACAGAACTGCCGCTGTCTTCATTGCTCCAGCCCACATCATAAGAACAAAATCTTTCACCCACTGCATCGCAATAATCCCTACCAACTAAGTTGGAGTCATTAATTTGACATCCATAAAATGAACCATTAGAATAGATTGATTTTTGAGTGACTCTTCTGGCTTGCAAGATTCCTTTTTCATCAAATTGTTTTCTTTGGTCAATCAAAACTTCGCCAGTTCCGCCAACAAAATAAAGATCATAATCATCAGGTTGTAAATTTTCCACAGTGTAAGGTGGCTCACCCACCAAAGGCAACCAACACTCATTGTCAAAACATTTGAAAACAAAATTATCTTGTTCTTCTCTTGTATCAGATTCATCATTTGCCACATCAGTTCTAATAATCAGAGTATCATTAAAATCCCAAGTTTCTAGACTGTCGGCTTGTCCCAACCCCTTACTTTTAAAATAAACTTGGACATTAGGGTCAGCAGGAGGGGATACTGTAATTAAAGTTCCAATTTTCCAGTCTCTTCCGATGATTTCGCTTACTTCAACCTTTCTTGGAGATGTGAAATCAATTGTTCCAGAAATTTGTTTGGTTTGAGATACATCTTTTCCACAATGTAATATTAAATCACCATTCCAGCGAGTTGAAGTGGAGGACCAAATGCCCGTATTCCAACTCATCCATGAAACATAACCTCCTCTCGGAGATGATGAATGAGTTAACATTAGATCTAAAAGATCATCAGTCCATTCTACTCCTCCCTCCACATCAATACCTATACTCTCAAACCATCCTATTGGCTCTCTGCCACCAGATAAGTCTAATAAAAATTCGAAATCATCAGACCTTAGATTTTTGAGATCTTGAATATCTTCAAAACTAAAGGAGCTGAAACCAAAGACAGCCCAAATTGCTCCAGACAACATTCCCACCCAACCTTCAGGAGGGTCATTTCCAACACAACCAACCACATTATCACTACCATGATAAAGGCAAGCTTGCCATCGGGAATTGGTTTGGGAAAGTCCAGCTAAATCAGTATCAAATCCAGTGATATGTTGGTCTGAAGGGCAGCTCAAAGTCCAAGGACCGCCTTGAAATTGTCCAGCATAACAATATAATGGTGATGGGAATGGATTACTCCAAGTCGGTAAGGGTAATGGACATTTATCGCTCCACCTGGGTTGAGAAACCACATCTTCTTTTTGATAAAAATCTGTCCAGGACAAAGTTAAAGAATATGACAAAGGTTCAGGAGCCATAACTGTTTTACCTTCATTGTAAGCTAGCGAATAACTGACCTCAGCCATAGTATCACCATCAGCTAAAAAAACACCATCCAAACAGGCCCCATTGTCATCAATAATTGTTTCCTTTCCGTCATTTCCACAACATTGGGTTCCTGTCCAGTCATAACCATTTTCATCACAAGCTACTTGACCAGCTGGTTCATAATCTTCATTGCCTAGACCATTATTGTCTAAATCATCAATCCATAAATTGGGCACACGACCAGGATGATATCTTGTACCAGAACAGTATTTCAAATCTGTCGTCGATTGTTGGGTTGGTTTCAAAAAAGCCTTGCCAATAAAAACATTATTAGGAGTTTGATTTTCATCCAAAGTTTCAAAGTAAAATTGAAAGCCGTCCACATATCTCCATTCGTAAATTGGGATGGTGGCTCGCATCCATCTTGGTTGGTCAATACCAATTTCATTGTCAACATAATTAATCAGTTTGTCTTGGAACAAAAGTTCTCTTTCTCCAGCAATTCCTTCATCACCCATCAATCTAATATAAACATCATAACTTTTATCCATCCAAAAAACAATTTCCAATTCAGACATACCTTGCCAATTCTTAGCCTGGATTAGTTTAACATTATGGGGGTCTGGAAAAATATCTATGATGTCCATCATCGTAAAGGAAGTTCCGTCAGAGACCAAATTAATTCTGTCCCCCGGGCTTCTCTGAAGATTGGTGTCGCTTGATGAACATGCTCTTTCATCACCAAAAGAATCATCACAGCACTCCACAAACTGATATGAATCTTGCATTTGAGCACATATAAATTGAGATGCTTGAGCCCTATCATACAATCTCAATAAACCAGCCGAACTGATTCCATTGCCAATCCCATTTGGATCACATTTAAACCATTGTTCAGTATTAGAAACATAACCATAATTCCAGCCAGCCTGGTCAAAACAATCTATTTCTTTAGGGTCAAAAGGTTCGTCTCTGGCATTCAACCAAACATATTCGTCAGCAACATCATCATACCAGCAGAGAAAGGCATCGGCCGTTCCCCCAACTCTCTGGGCCAAAGCACCTAATTGATGGTTAGCACAGCACCGGTCACCCAACATATCAATATCATAATCAAAATTAAAGGCTTCACATAAGGTTTGGTTGGCACTCAAATCAGTCCAACCCACCCAAGAAGGTAATTCTGAAGGTGAATTTGTATTACACTGTTTTGGAATAATAAAACTACCTTGGAAGGGTGGAGCCACAATTTGGCTTGGAGCCTCTCCTGATGATGGACAAGGACCCCCACACATTAATTGTTCTTGTAAATCAATTCCTTGAACAAGAACCACAGCTAAGAATAAACAAATTACTAACCAAACCACCAACAACCTCTTTTTCATTTTTAGTTTAATTAACCACTATTGATTTATAAACCTTACCCAAACATTTCACAGGTTTTTCTTAAATCAGTTTTGCTGATTTGAGCACAAAGAGAATAATCTTCTAAACCTCGAGCTACATTAAAAAAACAGGTGTCTTTTTCTCCTTCATCAGATATGTCCACACAAGGTTGGGCATTGTTTAAATCCAAAGCAATTTCTCGTAAACATCTATCTTTAGCCTCTGAACTTTCTAATCTGGCAAGACAAAATTCTTTTGCTTGGACCCAATCAGACTGAGCTATCTCTTTGATAGATTCAATTCTTTCCAAATCAAGCTCAGTGATGCTAAGCACTACAACAGTAGGAGTTGTATCACCAACACCCACATCAGTAACAACCACTACATCATCTTCAATGATAAAAAAACTCTTCTTGCTCTCTGCTGATTTGCTGTCATAAAAAATTTCACTTCTCAAAGTATAAGTTCCAGAAGATAAATCTGAAGGAATAACAATCTCTTCAGTCGCCGCCAAGGTCATTTGTGATTCCCTCAAAATCAAATCCTGTTCAACCATTTGCTGTTCTCTTCCACTCCCATCCAAAATTGCACTTTCTAATCTTATATCAAATTCTTGGCGCTGGCCTGCATTTGTAATTCTAAGGTCAAAAGAAATAGTTTCACCAGATTCAAATTGGTTTTCATCCAAAGTAATTTGTAACCTTAATTCTTTAACTAAATCTTCTTCTTCGCCGCTGAAAAAGAAAATTAAAAACAAAGCAGCTGCCACCACTAAAACCACTAAAACAATACCAATAATCAAAAAATTGAATTTCTTTTTTGGTTGGGGAGTTGGTCCAGAAATATAATTAAAAGCCACAGCAATATCAGCTGGTAAATAACCAGATCTCAGAAGCATGGCTCTTACTGATTGAGTATTGTAACCTTGAGCCAATTGTCTCCTAATATAGTCAATTAATTGCTGATTAACCATCTCCACCTCTTTTTACTTAATTTAAACAATAATCAATTAAATACTTTTCTTTATTGGCTGGTTCAAACTTCTCAAAAAAGACTGCAGTTCGTTGGGACTTCTCATCAATTCAGGTTTGTCTGCAAAACTTCCTAAAAGATAAGCCACATTATATTTACTGCAAAACTTCAGGTTTTGTTTAAGTCTGCCTAAAAATTTTGATTCTTGAACAAGAGACCAAAAATTAAATCCAATCGTCTTCTTTTTCTCAGCTGCGATTTTGCATTTAACCTGGTCTAGACCGCTGCGCCGGTAATGCATCGCATCTTTTCTTGGTAATAATTCCAAATCAAAAATAATATCTGCCCGAGTCTTTTCCAAAACAAAACGATTCAAATCATCCTCGCCAGCCTTAACTAAAACTAAAAAACCTTTGTTTTTAATTTGGTCAATTTTTCTGACAAGATTTTTCTTATTCTTTTCCCTTAACAAAATT
>JBHPDN010000003.1:0-67626 GCA_042577865.1 Nanobdellota archaeon | reverse complement strand
ATATAAACATCCCCTTTCTTCTCAATCTTCTTTTCTGCTAGTAATTTTTCTGCATTAACTTCAAAGAAATTTAAATTCACTATAGAGCTTTTCTTTTTCAAACCATGTCTCACAAATCCACACTTGCCTATCATTTGCCCCAAAGCATAAGCTCTCGGCATCTTTTGGCAGGCCCTTTTACCATAACCAGCCCTTCCTCTACCTCCTCTGTGACCGGCTCCCCTTCGTTTCTTCATAGAGCCGCCTCCGTGAGTCTTGCTTCCTCTCATTTTGCTGGCTTTTGTCTTTTTCTTCATCATGGTAACATCCTCTTGATTAAATCATTGATTTTTTCACCACGGTAACCTAAAGCTCCCCCGACCTTGAACGGAATCTTAATCCCCTTTCTTTCAAATCCACCCCTTGGCGGATGAAGGTTGATTGTTTTTTTATCTTTTAATAATCCTAAAACCTCTTCGTTTAGTTCTCCCCAAGTCACTAAATCTTTAACTTTCTTGACCATACCTAAATTGCTTGGGTTTTTTTCCAAAACAACACAAATATTCTTCTTTTTCAAACGTAGCATTCTCAAAGCGTCCTTTACTTCGTAATTAGACCCTACAATACTTCTAATCAAAATTACTGCAATCTTCCCCTGACTGCTTTCCTTAACTTCGCTTTCTTTATTGTTTTCCTTCTTCATGCTTGATCTCCTCTAAAAATTGGTCTGTTTCACTCAGTTTGCCTTCTTTCAAACCCAACTTACTTGCGTGTTCTGGTCTGATTTTGGTTTCCATAAGTTTATTCAATGCATCAATACAGGCTTTAATCAAATTAATCTTAGTTTTAGTTTTTCCCTTTGTCTTACTCCAGACATCTTTTATACCTGCTAATTTCAAAATCTTAGCACATTCTTCTTCTACAATTAATCCCTTACCTTTTGGGGCTGGCATCAGTTTAATTTCAACTGAGCCACATTTTCCTTTGATTGTAAAAGGAATTGAATGAGATTCTCCACAGCCACATAACCAACTGCCGCAGCCTCTTCGTATCTTCTTAATATTCAACTTAGCCTTTCTCAAAGCCTTGTCTCTGGCTGGTACAGTCTCTTTGCTTTTGCCCCAACCCAGTCCAATATAACCGTTCTTGTTTCCCACAATCGCATAAGTGGCAAAATGAAGTTTGTTCCCTTCTTGGGTCTTTTTCTGTGTTTGTCTAAAAATCCTTCTTTGACCGCCTCCAAATTTACCTTTGGCCTGTCCTACTAACAATAAATCATTCTCTAAGTTTGGTAATAAAAAATCAACAATTTCGGGTTCAAAAATAACACTACCTTGATTTAAAATTTCATCAATATCAGTAATCTCTCCAGCAGAAACTTTTTTACCCAATTCTGTCTTAGGCTTCCAAGATGATTTGATTTCTTCCAATGGCCTTTCTTTCTTAACTTCGCCCTTTTCTTCAGCTGCCACTATTTCTTTTTCGCCTATTTCTTCTGCTTCCTGTTCAGATTCTCTCTTGCTCTCTTCTTCTTCAGGTAGTTTCTCTTTCTTCATTTTTCACCCACCATTGCTTTCTTCACACTTTCAATCTGTCCTGCTATCTCCTCTGCAATGTGTTTTCCTTTCAATCTGTCTTCAGATGGTAAAATCTCCTTATCATGATTTATTTTTAATCCGGCGTCTAAAGCACCTTTCAAACAAGCATAAATTCTGTTGCCTTTGGTTGAACTTCTCCATCCCATATCTAATACTGCTTCTTTAACTCCAGCTTTCTGTCCTTTTAATCCCAATAAGTAGCCGCACAAATAAGCTGCCGGTACATTGCCTTTTCCTGCTTTCCATCCAAACTTTGTCAAACTGGATGAATGTACTGTCACTAAAACCTTATCTCCTTTAGGATCAAAATCAACCAATTGGGCTATCATATTCTTCAAAGTCGGCCTGACAACTAATCTTGGCTTTCTTCCCATCAGTAAGTTTAATCTTTTCTTATAGTTGGTTCTTCCTTCTCTTTTCCTTTTGTAAGCTATTACTTTTGGTTTTTTTGTCATTTTTTCAATAGGCCGCGCTCTTCAATATATAATTTGATGTGTCTTTTATTTCTGAAAAAGCCTCCTTTGGCCTTTAAGTATAATTCTCGGTAAGTTTTGACTTCAATTGATTCTTTTTCTTTCAATTCAGCCAACAATTTTCTTTGTGATCGGATTCTGTTGATCCAAACATCTTTTTTAGTGACTCTTGAATATTTTTTTCCTTTCTTTTTTCCCGGGCCTTTTTGTTGGTTTTTTCTTTTTTGCGTCTTCCTTCTTCTCGCCCCGGATCTTGACTGCTGGTTTTTAGGTCGTAAATTAATTGCTCCTTCAGCAATCAACCCTTTAATATCTATCTTAGTGATAGCTTCTTGGATTTCATCTAGCCTGGCCTTATCTAAAACGATCTTTTTTGGTGAACACTTCAATACTTCTGCCGCCAGCCTTTTTCTATTGTCTAATTTCATTTTATTCTTTCTTGATTAGGAGTTTTTCTTTTTTGAGCTTTGCTTCTTTTTCCTTTTCTTCTTCAGTTTTTGTCTCTTCTTCAACTTTTTTCTTCTCTTCTTTCTTAGGTTTGGTTTCAGCCTTTTTCTTGGCTTTCTTTGCCAGCTTCTCTGTCTTTGTCTTTTTCCTCTCTGCTAAATCATTAGTTACTTCTTCGGTATATTTTGCAGTGTCTCTAACATTCAAAACCTTAATTTTAAGTTCATCAGCCTTTTTGATTAATTCTAATTTCTTCCTTTTTCCAACTGTCTGGCCAATCACTATACCTTCTTTGTCTGGCCGAATTTTTTTCAAATCTGTTAAAGCATAAACTAAAACTGGCATCAATCCTGATTTGTGCATTCTTTTGACTGCCTTTGGTGAACCAAAACCAATCTCTACACTTCTCTTGTATCCTTTTTTTCTCAAACGCATTTTGGATTGCAGACCTTTTGGTCTTCTCCACTTGCTGCCTAATCTTTTCTTTTTATGAGAGTCCTGTCTGCTGTAATTTGGCTTCTTGCTCTTAATCTTCTTCCTCAGTTCGATTAGTTCTTTCATTTTAGATCTTTGCCGTCCTTATTGATAATGAATATGCCGTCCTGGAAAATCCTTCTGTCTCTTCCTTTGATTTTGGTTAGTGTTTCGATATTGGCGGCCGCCTGACCAACCAATTCTTTATCTATTCCTTCCACCTTAACCTTATCGCCTTCAACACTTACCTTGACGCCCTCTCTTATTTTCATCTTTCTTGGGTTATTTTCTCCCAAAAAGTTTTTGATGACCAATTCATTGCCTGCCACTGCCACATTCATTGGAAAATGTCCAGAGCAGATTTTGAGTTCATAATTGTGGCCTTCTGTTACGCCTTTAATCATATTTTTGATATGGGCAGTAAAAGTATATAATTGTCGTTTCTCTCTTTTTGTTCCTTTTTTTGCTTCCAAAACTATATTTTTATCAACTAAACTTAAGACAATCTTAGGATCATGCAGTTGTTTTTTATTTTCTCCCTTGGGTCCTTTGATTACTAGGAAAAAACCTTCCAACTTACCTTCCACACCCTCCGGCATTTCAATTTCGTTTTTGATATCTAATTTCATCTTAGTAACAATAAGCGATTAGTTTTCCTCCTGTTCCTTTTTCCTTAGCTTCTGAGTGAAGCATATAACCTTTTGGAGTTGATACAATTATTAAACCAAAATCTTTGGCTGGCAAATATCTGTTTTCCCATTTCTCAAACTCATTCTTTTTTGAGCTAAATCTGGGTTTGATGACTCCACATTTGTTGATATTACCAAGTAAATTTAATACCAAAAATCCACCTTTGCCGTCATCAACTGCTTTGAATTTGCCTAGATAACCGTTTTCATTCAATATTGTCAAAACTTTCTTAATCTCTTTGGAAGCGGGTCTAATTGTACACTCCCTTCTGCCAATCTTCTCGGCGTTCATTATTTTTGATAAGCAACTTGCTAGTGGGTCATTCATTACCATTTTTTATCATCCAAATTTTTTAAAGCCCAGTTTAACCGCGATTTCCCTGAAGCATTGTCGGCACATTTCAATACCGTATTTTCTGATGTGTCCTCTATTCCGGCCGCATCTTCGGCATTTTCTATTTGCAATTCCGCAGCTTCTTTCTTTTGGTTTATTGAATTTCAAAAACTTATTCAATTTGACTGGTTTTTCTTTCAATTGTTTGAAAACCTTTTTATGATCGCTTGTAGTCATTTTAGGCTTCTTCCTCTCCTATTTTAACATTGAGTTCTTTTTTCACAAATTCTATT
This sequence comes from Nanobdellota archaeon, assembly GCA_042577865.1. Lineage (GTDB taxonomy): Archaea > Nanobdellota > Nanobdellia > Woesearchaeales > JAGLXL01 > JBHPDN01. The sequence continues at coordinate 63,339 of JBHPDN010000003.1, read as the reverse complement.
CCTTCTTCTTTGGTTATTTGATGTGTTTTAGGAATTGGTTTGGTTTTTACTCCTCTACGTTTGATTCTAAAACCAGGCCTTTCCAAAGTGACTGACACTTCTAATCCTAAAATCTTAATTTCAGGATCATATTCAATATCTGGAATGTCAATATATTCTGCTATGCCAAAGGCAAAGTTACCATATTGGTCAAATCTTTTTTCATCCAAAACATTATCTTTTGCTTCTATCAATCTTTTCAAAATATCCCGGGCCTTTTTCCCTCTTAAAGTCAATTTGCATCCAATTGCTAAACCAGGTCTCAAACCCCATCCAGGAATTCTTTTTTGGGTCACCGTCTGAACAGGTTTAACACCTGTCAAAGTTGTCAAAAGTTTCACTCCTTTCTTCAGGCGTTCTCCGTCTTTGCCCGCTCCTATATTTAGGGTGACCTTCTCTATCCTGATTTTTCTCATTGGGTTGTTTTCATTCATTTTTCTAATTTGATTATTGGTTTATCTTCGCCTACTACCATGATATAATCTTTCAAAGTTTCAATCTTTTCTTTGCCTGATTCATAGATAGCCTTGTTGCCTGAAATTTCTTTCAAAACACCGCTACTTCCGGCTCTCTTACCTTTAACTAAATAAACTTGGGCTTTTTCTTTCAGCGGTAAAACTTGCTGGATCTTATTGTCTGGCAGGCTAAGTACCACAGAATCGCCCACTTTAATTTTATCATCACTCAAAATATTTTTTCCATCATGCAAATTCAGTTGCACCTTGCCTTTCTTTAATGCCCTTTTGCCGATTACCTTGGCTACTTTTATCTTGGCTTCCTTTTCATCAATCGCCAGCAAACTTAATTTGCCTTTTTTGTCAAATAACAGTCTGTAATCTTCCTTAACCACTGGTAGACTTAAAACATCAAAGAGACCAACTAAAAACTTAGGGTCCTTCCTTCTTTTGCTGTCAACCAAAACATCATTATCATGCAATACTTTTTTTACTTCTCTCAAAGTTTGGACATGTCCTAAAACATCTCTCAAAATAACAGCTAGGGGTAAACCTGATTCCATCGGATGTCCGCTTGGCTTAGGTCTGATTAAAAATCTGGCAGCCTTCCTTTTGATTGGCCAGTTTTTAGGTACAAAATTTCTTTTTAAGTGATCTTTCATTTCCCTGAAACCCCCTGTTTCTGAGGCACCGAAGCTACTTTACGTGGTGCCAGAGGCTCACCTTTGAGCGGCTTAGCCTCCTTGTCTTTTTTCTCTAGTTTGGCTTTTCTTTTTTTATCATCCAAATTTAATTCAATTATGATTAAGTTTGATGGATTAACCGGTCGCAAAACTTTGCTGCCGTCTTTTTTGATCAACTCAATACCGGTAATGAAAATCTTGCTTCTCTTTCTGTCTACTCTTTCTACTTTTCCTTCTTTTTTCTTGAAATTACCTCTCAAAATCTTGACTTTGTCACCTTTTTTTATCGGCACATTTCTTCTACCATACTTCTTAATCAAATCTTTAACTAAATGAACTGTTACAAATTTCTTCCTTAGGTGTAAGGGAGCTTTAGCTCTGTATTTCCTTTGTTTCCTCGGCTTCTTACTTCCTTTCCATGCTTTTGAAAATGTTTTCATTTTAAACCACAATGCTTGCTAATTTTGCAATCCCTGGCCATCTTTCGCACGCTTCTTTGGCGATTGGGCCTTTCAAAATTGTTCCCTTAGGATTTCCCGCATCATCTTTCACGACCACAGCTGCGTTGTCTTCAAACTTGATTCTTACTCCATCCGGCCTTCGGTATTCCTTCTTTTGCCTGACAATTACTGCCATGACTACTTGTTTTCTAATCTCTGGCTTACCTTTTTTGACTGAGGCCATTACCAAATCTCCCACTCCAGCTGCCTGAAGTCTGCCTTTTCTTGTTGTGTGTCTCCTGACTGAAAAAATTTTCAACAATTTGGCGCCGGAGTTGCCGCAGGTCGGAATAGTTGCACCCACTGGAATTCCTCTGGTTACTTTTGATTTGATTGCTTTCATTTTTCTCCAAGTTTTTTGATAATTTTAATAATCACGAAATTTTTTGATTTGCTTAAAGGTCTGGTTCTGGCTGCTAAGACTTCATCACCGATTGAAGCGTTAAGGCAGGCTGGATTATGAACTCTTAATCGGCTTCTTCTTCTTTCGTGCCTTTCATATTTTTTAATTAAACGCTGCCTCTCCCATTCGATTGTTGCACTTCTGTTAACATCTTTCTTAACTACTTTGCCAGTGAAAGTTTCATTCTTTATTTTTATTTGTCCGTGAAATGGACACTTCTTATCACTGCACTTTTCCTTTGGCTTTTCTACATCCAATTTGTTTTCCTTTTCTTTCATTTTATTCTTTCTTCCGGTCTTTTAAGCAATTTTTTGCCTTCAATGATTTGGTTATTCAGTTTGATTGTGATATTTTTTTTGAAAAACTTTTTGTTTTCCATGATCAGCAGGTTTTTGGTTTCGTCAGTTATTTTTCCTTCAATCCCAATCTCACTTGGGTTCTTGGAGTCAGTGATTTTGATGGTTTTCCCAATTAATTCACCCTTATACACGCTTGTTTTTGCCATTTTTTATTTGATTTCTATTGTTTCGCTTGGAAAACCCATTTCCAGCAAAACTTCTTTGGCTTTTGATTTGTGATCGCCTTGCAACTCAATAGCTTCGTTTTTGGATGTTCCGCCACAAGCAAATTTGGCCTTAAGTTTTTTTGCCAAATCATCCAAATCAATGCCTTTTTCAAAGCCGCGGATGATTGTATACTTTTTGCCAAATTTTCTTTTTTCGATGCTGACTATTATCTTTTGTTGCTCTTTAGCGATTGTTTCACAAACGCATAGGTCTTTTGGTAAACCACAGTCTGAACAAACTTCTGACATTATACCTCCTGCTTATTACTAGAAGCCTTTTCAGCTTCAGTGTTTTTTGATTTTGTGATTAATTTTGCGATCATTTTTTTGATTTGTTTGACTTTGCCGGGATTTGAAGGGGTTGTACCAATTTTAATCTGAGCATTTTCTTTCATCAGACTTCTTCGTAATTCACCTAATTTCTTTTCCAGTTCACCTTTTGGTAAATCACGTATTTCTTTTCTTTTCATTTTTCTTCTTCCTTGGTTTCTTCTTTAACTTCCTTCTTCTCTTCCTTAGCTTCTTTTTTAGTTTCTTTCTTCTTGATTTTTTTCCCTTCTTTAACTTCCTCAATTACTTCTTCTTTTTCTTCAAGTAATTCAACTGTATCCGGTAGTTTGATATCCGGTGGCATAATCCTTACTTGAATTCCAATAATCCCAGTCTTTAGCAAAGCTGATTTGTAGGCCTTACGGACTCCAGTCAGGGCGACTTCACCGCATTTTTTCAAATAACCTTGATAAAATCTCCAAGTTCTTGCTCTGGCTCCTGGTACTTTGCCGGATATTAATATTTCAACACCTAATGCTCCAGCATCTAATATTCTTTCTAACATCTTATGGCCCACACCTTTAAATCTGCCTGTTCCAAATCTTTCCAAAGACATGGCAATCTTTTCTGCCACTATTTCCGGAACCAAAAATACATTTTCAACTTCATTTATTTCAATCTGAGGATTTTCTAAATTAAATTTCTTTTTCAGTTGAGCGGTCAGCGCTTTGATGTTGCTGCCTTTTCTGCCTACCACTAAACCAGGTCGGCTGGCATAAATAATTACTTTTTCACCTAAGGGAGTCTTCTTCAATAGGGTATGGGAATGGCCCACTTTGTTTACATTGGCTTCAATAAATTCCTGGACTTGGAATTCTTTAATTTTCTGAGCCACAAAATCTCTTTCCATCATTTTTTATCACTTCCTTTGGTGGTAGGTTTTGTTTCTTTCTTGGTTTCTGTTTTTTTCTTCTCTTCTTTCTTAGCTTCTGGTCTCTTGCCTTCCTTAACAATAATTTCTACATGACTTCTTTTCATTTTTTCCCGTGTTTTTCTGCCAAAATGCCATGGTCTTGAAGCCAGATGGGCGCAAATATGAACCACTTCTAAAAATGAAGTGTTCAAACCTTTAAATTGGGCGTTGGTTTCTACAGATTCCAATAAGCCTAAAATTGCCTTGCATGTTTTTATTGGATAACGTCCTGGACCGACCTTACCTTTCTTGTGGCCCAAATCATCATTGTATCTTCGGTAAGGAACTGCAGCTTTTTTCTCAATGACATCTCTCAAAAACTCCTTAGCCTTTTGTAAATTTTTACCCCGCAAAGCTCGGCAAACTTCTACACTGTGCTTGGTTGAGATAGATAAATCTCTGCCAATTACTTTGGCTGTCTCGCCTTCTATTTTTGCTGCATATTTTTGGTCGCCCATTTTATTTTACCGATATCGCTGAACTGCTCTTAGTTGCTCCCACTCCTGGTGAGCTGTGTGAAACTGTTTTTCTTGATAAGGCAAACTCCCCTAAGAAGTGCCCTAGCATTTCTAATGTAATTGTGACTGGAACAAATTCCTTGCCAGTATAAATTCTAAATGATATTCCCACCATTTTTGGGACAATGATCATATTTCGACAATGGGTTTTGATATTGTCAGCGCCATCGTCAACTCTTTTCAGTAATTTTTTCTGTGATTCAGTAAATCCTCTCTTGAGACTTCTTCTTTGCCTTGCCGGAAGTAAAAGTGTAAATTCTTTTAGGTCAAGATTTTTTGTTTCTTCCAGACTTCTTCCTCGCCATTTGAATTCTTTCTTAGCCATCTTTATTTCTTCCTCCTCCCTGTTCTTCTTGCTCTAATCTTACCTACTTTTCTTCCAGGTGGAGCATTATGAGGTGCAATAGTTGGTCTTCCTTTGTGGCTTGAAGTTGTTCCACCAAAAGGATGGTCTACTGCGTTCATTGATGTTCCTGAAACACTTGGGTAAAGTTTGTTTCTTGCCCTCATGGCATGGAATCTTTTACCTGCTTTTAACCAAGGCTTGTCTAGTCTTCCTGCTCCTGCCACAATTCCAATACAGGCTCTGCATTCAGGCAGGAAAATCTTTTCTTTCTTTGACGGAAGCTTGACTGTTACACCTTCGGGTGTCTTGGCCACTATTTTGGCAAAAGTTCCGCTGCTTCTTACAAACTTACCTCCATCTCCAGGCAATCTTTCAATATTATAAATCGAAGTTCCTTCCGGAATATCTCTTAAGCTTAAAATATTGCCGACTCCAAGACTCTCACCAATACTAACTTCTTCCCCAACGTAAATTCCTTCAGGGGCAATGGTTAGGTTGATTTTGCCGTCTTCATATCTGATCTTGACCAAAGGCGCACTGTGTCCTGGGCAGTTTATCAAATCAATCACTTCACCTTTTAGTGAACCATCGCTTTTGTGGAGTTTAGCCTCTCCTTTAAACTTAAAGCCGTGAGTTCTGTAGGCTGTTGTTCCCTTTCCGCGTCTTTGTTGGATTATTCTTTTACCCATCTTACATCAGACCTAATTCGGTGGCAATATCAATTGCCGGACTTTCTGGATTGAATTTAACATAAGCTCTTTTTTCACCGCTCGGGGTGATGAATGTATTTACTTTAGCCACCTTCACTTTAAACAGTTCTTCAATTGCTTTTTTGATATCTGGTTTTGTGGCTGCCATATCAACTACAAAGATCAATTTGTTTTCGCTTTCCATCAACCGGATACTCTTTTCTGTTGACAGCGGGCATTTGATAACTTTGTAGGCTTCCATTTTTATTCAAACAATTTTTCTTTTCCTAATTTTTCAATCGCACTTTCACTCCAAAGAGCTATTCTTCCTAGAGCTGCTCCGGGAGCTAGTAACTCAGCATTTAATTCATTAACTTTGACTACTTCAACACCTGGCAGATTTTTGCCGGATTTCAGTAATTTGCAATCATCAGCTACTATTAATAATAAACTGGTTTTCTTTTTGTACTTTCTTCCTCTGGATTTTCCCTTTCCTGCTCTTACTTTTTTCTGTTCTCCTCTGACCAGTTCTTTTTCAAAACCAAGTTTTTTCAAAACTTCTTTGATTGTTTTGGTTTTATCTACACTCTCAATTTTTGATTCAATAATAAAAGGATAATCATCGGGAATTAAATGGCCTCTTTCTGTTACTAATTCTTTGACCATGGTCGCTGCTATGGCGCTTCTGATGGCCTTTCTTCTCTCTTTTTTGTTGATTTTCTTTTCCCAATTCTTTTCAGCTTTAGGAGGATGAGCTCTTCGACCGCCCACTGTTTGCGGAGCCACTGCTCCTGTCCAGTTAAATCTTGTACCTCGGACAGACATAACTTTTCTTGGTGTTCTTGACTGTCCAATTCCATAAGTGCCTCTGTATTTTCTTCTTCTCTTGGAAACAAAAGCTGAAGCTCTCTGACCAGCTTCTGGACTGGCACCGTATTTTTGCCTTCGGTTGCTCTGCAAGGCTAAAACAGCTTTCTTGACTACATCCGGCCTGATTTCTTCGTTAAACTGGCTTGGTAATTCTTGTTCTCCTTGCTTTGCTTTTTCCAGAGTGTATTTTGTCAGTTTCATTTCAAGATGTATTTAATTTGAGGTGCTTCTTTTGGCACTTTTTTATTTGGTCTGTTTGCTCGAGTCAAAGTTACTACTCTTTTCCTTGGTCCTGGTAAAGAGCCCTTAATCAAAACATAATCATTTTTGATAATACCATAATTAGGAAATCCACTTTTTGGTGTTACTTCTTTTCCGTCTTTTCCAATCTTCATCAACCATTTGTTAAAATCAGTTCTTAAGTGATAACCCATCTTACCTGGTAAAGGCTGCCTATAGCTGACTCTGGATGGTGTCCAGGCCCCTAAGTTAGCTGCTCCCCTCTTGACCTTTTCACTTTTATGACTTCTGATACTTACACCGTATCTCTTAACTGTTCCCTGGAAACCTTTTCCTTTGGTTACTCCATGAGCGTCAAGTAAATCTCCTTCCTTGAAAACTTCTTCCACAGAAATCTCTTTGCCTAATTTTTCCTGGGCAAATTTTAATTGGTCTTCTTTGCTGCCTCCCAAGGAAATCTCGCCGATTTTTGGTTTCTTACCCAAAACCTTGATTAATTTTGGCTGCGTGTAGACTAATAATCTTACTTCATCAAAATCTTTTACATCTTCAACTTTTTTCTTAATATTTTTTGGTAAACTTATTTTTCTTCCCAACTCTTTATCCAGGGAATCTGAAAGAACAGTAGAACGCAGCCTTAAACCATAAACATCCATTTGATAGAAGTTGATGCCCGCCACCTTCATGGTAGGACATTCAATCACCGTCACCGGAAAACTTATCTCTTCATCTTTGGTCATTGACTTTGGCCGGTTGTCGAGAAATGAAATGTGGACCATCCCTGCCTTATAGCCGATGAAACCTAATGGTTTGGCTTCCTTGATTTTAGCCCAGGAATTCACTCTAGCTAACTCTCGCTTGGCCCTTTTCCTAGGCCAAAATTGCATACTTCCTGATCTTGGTTTATGTGCTTTTACCATTGTAGCAAGAAGACTTATCTAACTGACTTTGCAGCCAAAAATAAGCCTTTTGATGAAGTTCCGTTCGAGAAATTTCCATGCACACACAGGAAACTCCTTTTCAGGCTTGTGTATTAGTATCTAATAATCTTAAATACTTCGTGAGTAATTCCAGAAATAAAGGAGGTTGTTTATAAAGATTGTGGTTAAAATTGATTTAATTAAATTAGAAGGGCGATAGGGGGGAATCGAACCCCCTCCACAGGATCTCTGCAGCAATGCAGAGCCAGAAACTCTGTTTCGCTGCCACAGTCCTGTATACTAACCGTTATACGACTACCGCCATAAAGAAAAAAGTAAAAATTAACCTATATAAAATTATCTCTTTTTTCTGACCAATCCATAGAGATAAGGCAGTACAAAGGCCACACCATATATTACTGCAATCAGCCAAGGACTCTCCCGAACATTATTCAGCTGAATCTGTTCAATCAGTTGGTTGGCTAAAATTACAGAAATAACAACATTAAAGATTCCCACCAACGGTACAAAAATGATTGCTATCAAATGATGTTTCCTCTCCAGATTGTCAATGCTCCTTAACAAGAAATCAAAAATAAAACCCATCATCAAACCAATGACTACAATCACTAAATCCAAAAACCATTTATTCAGAACAGCTAAAAAAGGAATTAACACAATCGCAATTAGAAAATTACTGAACACAATTACAATCAAACTTGACCAGAAAGTCAACTTACGAGTAAATTCATCGTGACTTTTAATTGAATCATAAACCTTCTCAGATTCCCTAATCTTCTCCTCAGCCCACCTACTCTGAGGACTATTAACTTCAGTTTTCCTAACCACCTTCTTTTTTGCCATTTTTTATTCCTCTTCTTTAAAACCCATTATTGTTTCAGTATGATCCAAAAATTCCCCTGCAATCTTATCAAAACAATCCTCTAGATTGTCAATATTAACTTCAGCCGTCATGTTCCATAGTTCGGCTATCATGGTAACATGTCTTCTGTATTCCTCTCTTTTGGTATATTTTGCCTTTAAGACATCTCTCAAAAAAATATAAAAATTCATGTACCACATTATCTTCTCATCCCCTTCATAAGCTTCCTTCACCAATTCACTTTTCAACCGAGGACTCCTAGGGGTTGTCTTGATTTTCTTGTTTTGTTTGGCATACTCTAACAAAGCTTCAATAATAAAATCAAAAGCACTTACCAACCGCTTTAACGCATTTCTGATAATATCCACTGTTCTAGTATACTTCAAACTTACATAGATAATATGGTCGACTCTCTTCAACTCTTCCTTAGCTTCACTTAAAAATTCTCTCATTTTTTCTGGTGATTAACTGCATAGTAGATATAAATTCTTTGGTTTTTTTCAAATGGTCCTTTAACATGTTGGCTGTGATGGCCACCATCCTATAATTATCTGTACAAATTATAAATCTATCTTTTCTTTTGAATTCAACTGGGCTTTTTTTGTGTAAAACAATGATTTCTCTGATTTCCTGGATTAATTTGGCATAAGCCGGATCCAGATTGTACCTGTCCGCACATTTGTTCTTAAACATCTCCAACTTACCTTCAAAATTATCATTGAACGGAGGAATCTGCTTGAATAATCTTTCATGGTGAAGGATTGCTCCCATAGCTTTGCTCAAAGACAAAAAGATATTATCTGTCACATTGAGCAGAATTTTAGTGTCGCCGATCAAAGGATAAGTTACTCCCAACATATGGTCAGCGTTTTTCAAATATTTAATAGACTCCTCCCTCAACTCTTGGAACTTCTCCATAGTAATAATAATGTATTAGAAGTATATTAAATTTATTCCTTTTTTAGCTTCAAAATTGCTTCAGCCAAGTCTCCAGACGTTTCTTCCAAAGTTTGTTTTGCTTCTTCTTCAGAACATTCAGTCTGTTCCATCACCATTTTCACATCATCTTCAGAAATTTCAGGCTCACTTGATTTTTCCATTTCATGAATAGTTCCAGAAACTTGAAAGGTTTCCTGGCCCATCATATTGACTTTAGAAACAGACGGTTCAGTAATGACTATGTCTTTCTCCTCAGTTTTAATAATTACTTCTGTGGCCGGTATCTCTACTTGAGCAATGCCCATCTTCTTCATGGCCTGTTGCATCTTCCGAGGATTCATTCCAGGAAACATCTTTTAGATACCTAATAGACTGCTGCCAAAAAAGTGCAGAATAATAACAATGATCATAACCACAATACAAAGAACTATTACTAAACCAGGTGCAAATTCAAATTTACTCTTGTATTCGTCAAAATACCTGGTAATTCCACCTATGCCCGAAGGCATCCTGATTTTATCGTCTTTTCCCATTTTGAATAATAAAGTTGGTAGGGCGGGATAAGCCACCTTTTGTCAGTTCCCGTAATCGGACGAACTGTTCTAGCATTCTACTTAGCGTCCATTCCGGACTTGCACCAGTCAGGTTTCGCCGTTTCATCGTTCCCATGAACAACGTCTACGGGTTAACTCACTGCCTTCTCAAGCAGCTTCGCCATTTTCATCCTCGTTCATGGACGTGTCGTTTCTGAGCCAGAGCCAGGGATTTCTCCCTCTCCCTTCCGAGAGTGACTTTCTTCCAACTAAGATTTCATAAAAAACCTTAGCCTTTGGTGGGTGGACTTTCCTCAGCTTAAAGCCGTCAGCTAAAACCGCCCCTACCGAATAAACATATCAAAATTGAGTATATATAAACTTTTCTATACAAACAACTTCCTCAGCACATCCTTAGTATACAAAACCATTGCCTCGGCCTGCTCACGTGATGGACGAAAAATTTCTTTTTTCTTATGCACAGAAAAAACACGAATCTGATTAATCAAATGAATCTGCTGGGTCAAACCCGGATCCAAGACCACCTCAGCTTCAGATAATTTAGCAATCAATTTACCCAAACCCAAACCCGGCGCCTTCTCCAACAAATCCTTTCCAGTTGCTTCAAAATATTTTCGGTGCAAAGCTGTCTCCAAAACCCGACCACAAAGAACAACCACACTCCTTAAACAATCATTAGCTAAACATTTGTCCATCTCTTTTAAATCAGCAATCGCTTCAGAGGCAATCTCCCTTGGCAAAAAAATCTTTTTTTCATTCAATCTCTCACAATATTTCAAAATCTCCTGCCTGTCCTTCCGCTCATTCTTAGAATCACTCAAACGGTTCACCAAAGAATTAATTTTCATCAAAAAATTTTCATTGTCTTTAGAAACCAGCTGGTTAACTTCCCGTAACCCAGTTTTAATTTCCCGAATAGAACCGTTCAGAACAGTTTTCCGAAATTTAGTCAAGATCATTTAGCAAACACCAAAACCTTATACTTAATTCCTCCTCTTTCAATCATCCTTTCTTCTGTTTTTTTAAATTTATGTTCTTCAGCCAATTTATCAAAATTCTCATTTTCATAACAGCAAATCACCAGTTTACCAGACAATATATAAGCGGCCTGGTAAAACAATTCCTTAACTTTATCCACTTCCTCGGGCCTGAAAACCTGCCCCACCAAACAACTAACTTCACCTTCTTTGAATTTGACATCCAGATCTTCAATCTTAATTTTAGAAACTTGAACCAACTGACTCACCCCGGCAATCTTGGCATTTTTCTTAGTCGCTGACAAGCTTCGGTCATCACTATCCACACACCAAATATCAAGTTTCTTCTTCCTCTTCACTTTGTCAAATTTTTCTAAATCAAATTCGAATTTATCTTTGCTGTAAAAATTAACTGCCTTTCCAGAGCCAAACAAAGCTGCCTCAATCCCGACTTCCCCGCTTTTGCAGGAGTAATTCACCAGTTTTCCTTTGCTATTCCAGCCTAGTCGAACCAAACCATAAGCCACTGGCCCTTTCAACGAATTGGGATGTGAAAAAATCTTATACTCCCTCTCACTCAAATCCAAACCACCCACATCAATTCCAAAATAAACATCTGAGCCGTAGACATAAACAAAAAATACCACATCTGGGTCACTCAAATTAACTTTCCCAGGAATCACTGAACCAACTGCTCCTTCAATTTCCCCTCGGGAATTTTCAATCTTCTTGTGCCAACTCCGCACCGCAAAGGTTTGACCCTTTCCCAAATATTTAGAAAAATCAATCTTCTTCACTCTGCTCTTCAGCTCCTCAATCAAATCATTTTTCATTGAAAAATTATCAATCAAATTTAAAACCTTAAACACCGATTGCCCCAGATAACACAACTTATACAAATCGTCTATTTTCTTAAAGTCAAAAACTACTCCAGAATCAACCACCTTACCGGAAACTTTTAACAACTCCTTAATCTCTAATAAAGAAATATCTTCCAAACCCTTATCCGTTATTGCCAGCCCTTTCATTTTTCTCCTTGGCTTTGATCTCATGCCAAATTTTAGACTCTTCTTCAACACTAACTTTTTTGCCGTTAAGTAAATGCGGTTTCCGAGTGCTGATTTTTTTCCTCACATCTTCAATTATATCTCGAGCCGCACCAATCCCCTCTTTTTCTGCAATCAAAATCAACTTCAACAAATCCCATAAAACATCTCCTAACTCTTCATGATAATTTTCCATATCTTCTTTTGCCAAGGCTTCTTTCAGTTCGTCCACTTCATCCAAAAACCATTTATGCTGGTCTTTCAGTGTCAAGGCCTTGGACCAGTCACTTAATTCTAAATCTGTCTTAATCAAATCAAGAAGTTCAATTATTTTTGTCTTCACCATTTTCTCCGTTCTCAGCCACAATCTTGGCTACTGCCATCACCTTATCACCTTCACCTAATTTCATAATGCGGACACCCTGTGTTGCCCTACCAATTACTGAAATATCTTTAGCCATCATCCTGATAGCAATCCCTTGCTTGGAAATAAACATCAGCTGGTCGTCATCATTTACTGACTTGATTCCCACTACCTTGCCAATCTTTTCATTAATTTTGATATTAATCACACCTTTACCACCGCGATTAATCAACCTATAATCAGAAACTTTGCTTCTTTTTCCGTAACCCTTCTTGGTGATTGTCAGTAAACTCTTATCATCTTCAGCCATACACATACCCACTACTTCATCATCTCCCCGTAAATTAATACCTCTTACACCACGAGCTGTTCTACCCATGGCTCTCAAAGTTTTTTCGTCAAATCTGATAGCAATCCCGTTGCTTGTTCCCATAATTACTTGTTTGTTGCCGTCCGTTAAGACTACTCCAATCAGTTCATCACCATCATCAAAATTAATTGCCCTGATTCCGCTCTTTCGCGGTCGGCTGAATTCCATCAATGAGCTTTTTTTGACTACTCCTCTTTTAGTACCCATCACTAAGTAATCTCCTTCCTTAAACTCCCGAACCGGCACCATTGAAGTAATTTTTTCTCCTTCTCGCAAACCAACCAAATTAACAATTGGTCTGCCGCGGGCACCTCTTCCACCGACCGGAATATCGTAAACTTTCTGCCAGTAGACCTGGCCTTTGTTTGTAAAAAATAACAAGTGGCTGTGTGTCGAAGTCACAAATAAATCCTCAACAAAATCTTCTTCTTTAGTGCCTGTGGCAATCACGCCTTTGCCGCCCCTTCTCTGTGTTTTGTAAACTGTAATCGGCAGTCTCTTGATATAACCTGTATGGGTGATTGTCACCACCATATCTTCTTCCTTGATCAGTTCTTCCATGTCAAAATCTCTTTCTTCATCTTCATGGATCAAGGTTCTTCTTTCATCTCCATATTTTTCCATCAACTCAATCAGTTCTTTTTTGATAATTTCTAAAATCTTTTTCTCATCATCTAAAATTTCTTTTAATTGTCCAATCAAAACCAATAATTCTTCATGCTCTTTCTTAATCTTCTCCTGTTCCAGTGAAGCCAGTTTCTGCAGTCTCATTTCTAAGATTGCCTTGGCTTGTATTTCAGTCAAATCATAATTAGACATTAAGAAATTCTTGGCATCTTCAACTGTCTTGCTCTTGCGGATGCCGGGAATTACTTCATCAATATTATCAATCGCTATGATTAATCCTTCCAAAACATGAGCTCTTTCTTCAGCTTTTTTCAAATCAAATTCTGTTCTCTTCCTCACCACTTGTTGCCTGTGTTTAACAAAAAAGTTGAGCATGCCTTTCAAATTCAAAAGCTTTGGTTCATTGTTAACTAAAGCCAGAAGAAAAACACCAAAAGTAACTTTTAATCTACTGTATTTATACAACTGATTCAAAACAACTGAACTGTCAGCCCCAGATTTTAATTCAATTACAACTCTGATTCCTTCTCTGTCTGATTCATCCCTGAGATTTCTAATACCTTCAATTTTTTTGTCTCTTACTAAATCTGCTATCTGTTCAATCAGCATGGCTTTGTTGACCATATAAGGAATTTCAGACACAATGATTTTGCCGTCTTCAACTTCAGCTACTGCTTTGATTACTACTCTACCTCGGCCTTTAGTGTAAGCATCAATGATTCCTGCCCTACCCACAATATGAGCTCCGGTTGGAAAATCAGGTCCGGGAATTTTTTCCATTAACTCCTTGATATCAATTTCTGGATTGTCAATCAAGGCTATCGCACCCTCTGTTACTTCCTTGAGATTATGGGGTGGAATATTGGTGGCCATACCCACTGCAATTCCAGCAGAACCATTAATCAGTAAATTTGGGCCCTTGCTTGGCAGAACTTCCGGTTCTTTTAATGAACCATCAAAATTATCTTTGAACTTGACTGTGTTTTTATCAATATCTTGTAGCAATTCTTCACTTAATTTTTTCAGTCTTGCTTCTGTATACCTCATGGCTGCTGCTCGATCGCCGTCAATACTTCCAAAGTTACCCTGGCCGTCAATCAAAGGATATCTCAAAGAAAAATCCTGAGCCATCCTTACCATTGTATCATAAACAGCAGTATCACCATGTGGGTGGTATTTACCCAAAACTTCCCCTACAATACGCGCGCTCTTTTTGTAAGGCTTATTATGAAACATACCCATTTGCTGCATCGCAAATAGAATTCGACGATGAACCGGCTTCAGACCGTCCCGAACATCAGGCAGTGCTCTACCAACAATTACCGACATAGCATAGTCTACATAAGACTGTTTCATTTCTTCTTCAATAACTCTTGGTATAACTTTAGTTCCGATCTTTTCCATTTTAACCCTCTAGAAAGAGGTTCTCGTCCATAAAACAAGAATTTCGCTATGTTTATTAATGTTTTGGTCGTTTTATCGTCTAAAAACCACCCAATTCCCCCGTTTATTTATCCTACAATGTAAGTATAATCTTTTAATAAAAATAATTAAACTTTAAAAATTAAAATACTTACATGGTAAGTATTATTTTAACCTAAAAATAAATCATTAAAACAAAAAATTTAGAATTATTCTTCCTTTGTCATCGGTGGAGCCGGTTCAGGGTTTGGCTCAGGTGGTGGAGGTCCTTCATCCTCTTCCTCATTGTTCACTGGCTCAGGCATTGGCTCTGGCTCAGGAGTCGGACCTGGTTCAGGAACCGGTTCAGGTTCAGGTTCTGGCACCGGCGGTTCTGGTTGAGGTTCTTCCTCATCACCTTTTGTCTTTTTTATCTCTTCAATCTCTTTTTCCTTTTCCTTGATTTCTTTTTCTTTTTCCATTATTTCCTTTTGGATATCTTCAGGAATAACTTTTCTAAAAGCATCCTTAGCATCCTGTGTTGGTAAATCAAAATAACTAAAAAATTTCTCAGTCAGTTTAATCTTAAAAGTACGTCCGCTTTTTTCTTTGACAATAAAACCCATCTCTTTCAACTGTTTCATATGCTCATAAGCCTTATTGTGGCGAATTTTGATTACATCTGATTGTAAAATTGGATATTTCCAAGCTATCACAGCAAGGGTTTCCATCGTCGACTTATCCAGTTCTGTCTCTGTAATTAAATTTGAAACCAAAGGTAAATACTTGTCTTTGATTGTCAGTTTCCAGAATCTTCCTTTCTCAATCAGTTTCAAGGAATTGTCACTTTTGTCAAACTCCTCTTTCATATCTTTAAGAATATTCAAAACTTTGGCTTCACCCAGACTGCTTAACCTGGCGATTTCTTCTAGAGCAATGTCCTTACCTGTCGCAAATAAAATTGACTCCACCCTATTTTTATCACTCATTTTTTGCCTTTGGCTTTGTACTTATCGCCGTTCATCTCAACTTTGCCTTCATCCACCCAAACATCAAGCAGGTCCTCTAAAACATTCTTGCCTACACCCATCACCTTGACTAGGTCCTCTGAAGTAAATTCTTTCCCATCTTTCAAAATTGATTTTAGGAAATTTTCCAACAATGTCTTTAAATTTTGATTCAGGAAAACTGTTTGGTTCTGCAGTTGTTTGACTACCATATTAACCTGAAGCAACTTGGCCTGAAGGTCATTAAAGAAACTAGACAGCTCTACAGCATCAAAGGACAATTTATCTGGTGCTAAAATCTCAATTAAACTTGGCATGTAATCAAAACAGAAATAAGTCAGAGCCACAGGGGTTTTAAACAACATTTCCAGTTCTGCAAATGTCACCCACATCTCTTCAATCAGTCCTTTCTCCTTAACACCTGTTTTTTGTTCCTTGGCTTCAGCCACATCTTCTTTGATCACAATTAATTCTTCTTCTTTCTTGATTTTCTCAAGATATTCCTTCATGGTCTTCTCTACATGCTCCTTTGGTTTGCCCATAATTTCAATAATCACTTTGGCATGCAGCCATCCATCATTCAATTTCTCTTTTATATTTACCATATCATAACCAAAATATCAACTTCCTTTTAAATTTTTTTAAACGCTGAGAAATTTAGAACAAATTTCTGGCGTGCTCAAAAACCATCTATTTCATTAGTGGTTTTTGACAGATTAGGATTAAACACAACAAAACAAAAACACCCACTAAAATACCCGGAACCCAGTTGCCTGCTCTTTCAGAGCTTGATTGATAAATGACTTTTCCTTGTTTGTATTTCTCTCGTTCCAGTCTTAATAATTTCTCATGAAAATTTTGCTCCACAGAAGCTCCTTCATCCACATCAACTACACACTTATTGACTGTCGATCCCACTGTCACTTCGTCAGTAATCTCTTTATCAGTTTTTTGATTGTCTTTGTTCAGCTTAACTTTTAATTTGTAATCTCCAGGCTCCAAATCTTCATCCGGCATAATCTTCAAATCAACTATTTGTACTTCATCTATCCCCAAACTCATTTCTTTCACGTTTTCTTCTCTGTCTCCACTATAACATTTAGGACCCTTGTACAAATAACTCCAAACTTTTATTTCATGTTCCTCATCATCACCTTCGATTTCAATTTTAACATCAAACTCCTGACCGGCCTCCACTGTATCTGGTTTTTCTGTTATCTCAAAACTAAAACCTCCCGCCCGGACGGAGTCTTTTCCGCCTGTCTCCTGACACACTTCATCATCAAGATCATTAATTTCAATCTCTTCCTCAACCCTTTCACCCAACCCTTCCAAAACCAAAGTATAATCTCCATCTAGATAATAATGATCACAGTTAGGTTCCAATTGTACTGGTAAGGTTAAAGTATAATTTGTAAATTTGTCATGGGCGCTGGTTTTTGTTGTCTTGCTTACCTTTTTTTCGTTGTCATCTTCAACATACAGTTCGACATTATATCTTGTTTCATCTCCTTTGTAAATATTTACTTTGGCCCTGATTCTGTCTCCCCACTCAGCCTCGTCATCATTGCCCAAGTATACTGTTTCAATTTTCAAAGAAGAAGCATTAACTTTGTAATAAGGATTAATGGTAATCAGTTCTTCGTCATTATTGTTGCCTAAGTTGTTGTCACTACAATCCAAATCAGTTATTTCAAATTTAACATTGTAAACCTCGTCTGCTAAATTGGGAGTGTAGCTTTTAGTCCGTTGTGTGGTGATGCTTTCATTTGTCCATGGTTTGTAAGATTTAACCACCCTACCAAAAACATCTTCAACATAACCTTCCACACTCACTAGACCGGCTTCCCCATAATTTCTGCTAACCGTGATTTCCCATCCCACTTGTTCTCCTTCATTGTAAATTGATTTGCTTGGTTGAACATCTACCTGCCAGTCACAGCCCGCCACCATAGCATTGTCCCCTCCTAGAGTTGCTGGTGTTTTGTACCAACCATCCTCTATCTTGCTCCAAGACATCCCTTCTGTACTGCCAGAGTAACTCATAGAATCAATCAAATGACAAACACTGGCTGGATAGCAATCATAAAATCTTACTTCCTCATAACCATTGTTGTTCAAAGCAAAGTCGCTGTCTCCATTCCTATAAACAACTAAATACTCTTCGGCCGGAATTACTGTTCCCTTGGTTGTCGAACTGTCAGAAATATACAATTCATTTGCATCATTAGAATCAAAAATAACCAAACCACTTAAATCAATAGAACTGTCTGTGGGGTTATACAATTCAACCCATTCTCCCAAAGGTTTTCCTTCATCATCATTGTCCAAGGGATCCGGCATCACTTCACTAATCTCCACTAAACTGTAATCACCACTAAAACCATCTTTGCTGTTTACCCTTCCCGGCGTTCCATTTACCAATAAACTTTCATCCCAAATCACCCTGGTCCATTCTAAACTTTTTCCATTTCCATTTGCCTCTTCATTATTGTAGTCTATACTCCAACTGTTATTTCCATCAGATAAATCGATAGAGCCGCCAGAATTCCCGAGGGAAAAACTTCCATCAACCACTGAAATCCCACCACCATAATATAAATTAAATTCCAAAAGATTCCTCGCCACTACAACATACCCGCCCCCACTAATAGTTACATCATCAAAACCATTTCCGTTGATTGTCCAGTTTGATAAATTGACCATCTCACTCTCATTGTTGAATAATTCAATCCATTCCAATTTAGAATCATCTCCTTGGTCAGTCGACGGGTTGTACATTATTTCATTGACTATTACTGTTGCACTAACACTCTCTAAAAAAATCAAGAAAAAGAAGAACCACAACCACTCTTTTTTCATTTTATTATCCAATACTATGTTCCTAAATTAATCTTTCCCTTAAAATACTTACAATGTAAGTAATACTTACAATGTAAGTACTTACATTGTAAGTACAATAATTTAACCTCTCTATGCAATAAACCCCATTTACCATTCTAGAATGCTCACAAAAGTTTTAATAGGCAACCAGTTTTAAAAACCACTGGGAGGTGTAAACTATGTCAGGTTTATTTTCACGTAAGAAAAAAGAATTAAAGATTCCTGTACCCCCTTCTGCGGAAGAGTTACCTAGTTTTCCTATGCCTAAAAAGTCAGATGCTTATCCTAAAGAAGTTGTCAAGCAAACACCTTTAGAAGAAGCCAAGACCAAAGTTGTTAGGCAAGAAGAAAAGGAGCTAGATGAACGGGAAGTCCTCAAAATCTACAAACCAATTTTTTTGAATGTCCATCATTACAAAGCTATGGTGGATGAGCTTGGTCAGCTTAAGACCAAATTGGACAAAGCTGATGATATTGTTGCCAATTTAGAAAGTTTCAAGAGCGGTCAGGACACTGCCTTTAATAAATGGCTCAATCAAATCAAAGATGTCCAAGAAAAACTAATTTATGTTGATGAAACAATATTCAAAAGGTGATAAAAATGCCAGAAATGCCAGTTTTCGTTAAAATCGAAGATTATAAAGATGTTCTTGATGTCATGAACATACTGAGAAATAAAGTTGATGATGCCAAGGACACTCTAAGAAAAATAAATGAATTGAAAAATGAAGAGGATGCTGAATTAGATCTTTGGCATGCAACTCTTGAAGATGTAGAAAGAAAAATAGACTTTGTTGATAAGACACTATTCGAACCAGAAACATTGTAAAAATGGCAAAAAAGAAAAAGAAAAAGACTACCAAACCTAAGGCCAGAAAGGCGGCGCCTAAGCAAACCAAAGAAGACGTCTTTTATGTTGGTGTTAGGGATCCTGTAGAAATCAGGAGAAATGTCTTGGAATGTTCTAAGGAAATGGTTCAGTTTCTTCAGCGCTATGAATCACTGAAGGCTGCCAGAGATGAAAAGACTCAGTCTATCCATCGGCTCAGAGAGGACGTCAAAGAAATTAAGTCTCTCATGAGCAAGCTCAAAAAAGCCTTGCCTAAGACCAAGCTTAGAATCAAACTTCACGAAGAGCCAAAACCAGTCAGCAAAAAACAAAAAACAAAGAAAAAACGACAGGCTAAAAAAAGAGAAGCCCACAAAGAGATTCAAAAAGAACTCATTAAAACTGTTGCTCCGCCTAAAACTATGACTGAAATCGAAAAGCTTGAATCAGAACTTGCTGACATCGAAGGCAAACTCGGCCATCTTTCTTAAATTTATTTTTTATTTTAATATTAAATAACCAACACTCAAAGCTCCGCCTAAGTACATTGTTTTTTTGATAGTGTCTGGTTTCATCATTTGTTCTTCAATTTTTCTGAAAAACCTGCTCACACTTTTTTCTCCTCTGGTCACAAATCGATATGTTCCTTTAGCAGCCACTACTGACGCATAACCTACACCAAAACCAACTCCTAATCCACTTAACAGTTCTTCAATCATTTTTTTAATTTTAAAACTCCTCATTTAAATAATTTTATATAGAACTTCTAGTTTTTTAGCACATATTGCGGGTGTGCCGGAGTGGTCAAACGGGATGGACTCAAGGCATTTGAGTGTTGAGTGCTCAATTGAGTGCGATGAATAAACCATTTGTAAGTCATCCATTGGCTTAGTGCCTACGCAGGTTCGAATTGGAAGCAATATCCACGAATGACCTGCCACCCGCATTTTTCTTAATTCCAAACCTTTTTAAATTCTAAACATTTACCTCAAACCATGATTGAAATCAGAGCCATCGGTGGCTACGGAGAAGTCGGCAAAAACATGACTGCTGTCAAAGTTGATGATGAAGTTATTATCTTCGACATGGGCATCCATTTGCCCAACTGGATCAAATACACAGAAGAAGAAGGAGAAAATGTCACCAAACATTCTGCCAAGGCCTTGCAAAACGTTGAAGCCATCCCAGACGATTCTTTCATCAAAGACTGGCGGCATGATGTCCAGGCCATCATTCCTTCCCACGCTCACCTAGATCACATCGGTGCCATCCCCTATCTAGCAAAAAAATACGATGCCCCAGTCATTTGCACTCCCTTTACCGCTGCCGTCTTAAAGACTATCCTCAAAGACGAAAAAATTGACCTTCCTAATGATATCAAAACCCTCCCACCTAACGGCCAAATCAAGATTTCTGAAAAATTAAAAATTGAATTTGTTAACATTACTCACTCCACAGCTCAGGCTGTAGCTATTGCTCTGCACACTCCTTATGGTGTTGTTCTTTATGCTACTGATTTCAAATTAGACGACCACCCCGTCTTAGGCAAACCACCTAATTATGAGGCCCTTAAACGTCTTCAAAAAAAGGGCATTCTCGTCGCTTTCATCGACACTCTCTATGCTCCTAAATATATCAAAACTCCTTGCGAAGCTACTGCTAAAGAAATGTTAAGAGATGTCATGCTTGGTGTTAATTCCCAAGGCTCAGCATTAATAGTTACTACTTTCTCTTCCCACATTGCTCGGTTAAAATCTATTGTTGAATTCGGCAAAAAACTCAAAAGAAAAATTGTTTTCATGGGCCGGTCCTTATCAAAATACTCCCGAGCTGCAGAAGAAGTCAATCTCATCAACTTCACCAAAGATGTTGAGATTTGTCATTATGGCAAACAAGTCAGACAGAAACTTCAGGAAATCCAAAAAAGAGGTCCTGAAAAATACCTCATGGTTGTTACTGGTCACCAAGGAGAACCTAAATCTATTCTCAGTAGAATGGCCAACGGTGACTTGCCCTTTCAATTTAAATCCCAGGACCACGTCATTTTTTCATCCATCATTATCCCTACTGATATCAACCGTCAGCAAAGGGCCGAACTTGAAAAAAATCTTATCTCAAAAGGTGTTCGTCTCTTCAAAGATATCCACGTTTCAGGACATGGAGCTAGAGAAGACCTCAGGGATTTTGTCAACCTGACTAAACCAAAACACCTTATCCCTGTCCACGGCGAAAAACACATGATGGACGAATTTCTCAAATTGGCTGTAGAAATGGGTTACCAAAAAAACAAGAATGTTCACGAAATCTTCAATGCCCAAAGTTTAACTTTATCACCATAAAACATATATATAAGTATGATTCTTAAAATGAGTATTGTTCAGGGGTGGAATACATGAAATTAACGTTAGCAGAGCCTAAATATCTAAAAGACAGCATTTCTATTATCTCTGATCTTGTTAACGAAGCTAAGTTCAGCGTTACTCAACAAGGTCTCGAGCTTGTTGCTATGGATCCTGCTAATGTTGCTATGGTTATCTTTAAACTTCTTGCCCCAACCTTTGTTGAGTATCAGGTTGAAAAAGACCAGGAAATTGCTATCAACCTTAGCAATCTCAAACAAGTCCTTCGTAGAGCTAAAAGCAATGATATTGTTATTTTAGAAATTGAAGAAGGCAAACTCAAAATCCAATTCAAAGGAGATTCTGTCAGGACCTTTTCCATTCCCATCATTGAATTAGAAGAAAAAGAGCAAAGAATCCCTGACCTCCAATTCCCAATCACTATCGAAACATCATCCAGTGTTCTCGCTGAAGCTGTCAGTGATGTTGATGTTGTAGCTGAATCTGTTTCTTTTTTAGGGGACGCCAATCGTTTGATGATTTCAGCTGAAGGAGACCTTTCCAAAGCCAAGATTGAAATCAGCGCTGGTGAAGACACCCAAATCAAATCAACTATGGACAAGATTAAAGCCAAATATAGTATTGAGTATCTCAAAAAGATGATGGATGGCGCTAAACTAGCCAACCGGGTTAGCATTTATTTCAACAATGATTATCCTTTAAAATTAGAATATAAAACCGTTGACCGGGTTATGCTCTCATTTATCTTGGCACCAAGAGTAGAAAACGATTAATTCTGACCGTAAACTATATAAATTACCACAATATATAGTATTTCATGAACAAGATTTTAATTTTAACATCATTGGTTTTATCTTTATTATTCTTAGCAGCTTGTACTCCGGCTTCCACTATCTGTAATTATGATGATCCTTTGATGGAAGCCCAGTGCATTGAAAAAATAGCGGTTTTACAGAATGATGAACAATTATGTGACTCCATCGAAGTTGGCAAAGTAAAGGAAAGTTGTAAAACAGCCATTTCTACTGGTGAACCTTTTTGTACTAAAAAAGAAGGCAATTCCACTTCTTTAGTCAAATGCGCTGAACTGTTTGCTGAAGGTTGTGAAGAAATCAACGGGTACTACATGGATAGTTGTATTCAGGACGCTGCTATGATTTTATCTTCAGAAGAACTTTGTGAAGAACTGGATTATAAATCTAGCCAGGATTTGTGTAAGGCTATGGTTTCCAGAGACCAGTCCCTTTGTTTTGAATTAGATAGTTATGATATGAGTGAATGTATTTACGAACTTTTCACTCCAAAAGAAATAGAAAATTTAGATGCTAGTGTTTGTGAGCAGACCTCAGACGAGGATGACTGTCTTTATAGTCTGGCTTCTATGAGTGATAATCTTGAATTTTGCAGTGATATCAGTGTAGAATGGCAAAGAAAAGATTGCTATTACTATAACAGCTACAGTGAATACGATTGCGAAGATCTCTCAGCTCAAGATAAAACAGAATGCCTAGAAGCTTATGATGAATTATCTTATTCTTACTATGATGATTATGGTTACGACGATTATTGGTATTAAATTAAAATAAAAAATAAATTTTTATTCTTCTCCTTCGTCAGAAGGATAGTTTGGCACAGCTGCCTTAGAAATAATTAGGATGTCTCCTACTGCCTTTACCAATTGGTGAGGTACAATTACACCCTTAGCACTGCCTAAAACTTTAGCTAAAAAAGAACTTTTAGTTGCTTTTATTTTCCAGCCAAAAACCTTGGTTGCAGTTAAAATAGAATCCTCGACATCACCGAAATAATCACCGTGATCAGTAAAAACCTTCATATCATAGCTTTCCGAAATTTTTTTCATTTTCAACATTTTTAACACCTCTCACTCTAATATTCAAAAAACTTTTAAACTTTATATATTTTTCTGTACTTAATGAAGAACATTCTCATCTTAGGGACTTCTCATATTGCTCAGCAGAGCATTGACCAGATCCAAAAGACCATTGAACAGGAAAAGCCAGATATTATTGCCATAGAATTAGACGCCAAACGCTTCCAGGCTCTTCTTTCTAATCAAAAAAACAAAATTTCTTTAAGGGATATCAGAAGAATTGGCCTAAAAGGTTATCTTTTTGCTCTCATTGGCTCTTACCTCCAGAAAAAACTTGGCCAGTCAGTTGGGGTGGCCCCTGGTTCAGAAATGCTTAAAGCTATCAAGCTGGCCAGAAAAAACAGGATTCCTCTAGCCCTCATTGATCAGGACATCGAAATTACTCTCAAACGTTTCTCTCAAAAATTAACCTGGAAAGAGCGTTTCCGTTTTGTCAGCGATTTAGTCAAAGGCTTTCTTTTCAGAAAGAAAACTTTGAAAAAATTTGAAGGCCTGGATCTTACCAAAGTCCCCTCAGAAGAATTAATCATCAAACTTATTGGGGAAGTCAAAAACCGCTACCCTAATGTTTACCAAGTTCTGGTTCATGAACGTAATCTGGTCATGATCAAAAACCTCAAATTTCTATTAAAACAAAACCCAGAAAAGAAAATTCTGGTTATAGTCGGCGCCGGTCACCAGAAAAGTCTTGAAAAAGCCTTTAAAAATAAAAAGATATAAATAACCTGAAAATAACATTTGGTGTAAAATGGCCCTCATTGCTGAATTCAAAAGTCGGTTGGAAAATTACTTTGCCTTCAGCGGAAAAGAAGTCAAGGAAGTTTTAATTGCCACCTTGATTGCCAGTTTTATCTTTGCTTTCAATGAATGGGGTTCTACCACCTTTGATTTTATTATTGGTCTTAAAAATTTTGCCCTCATCATTGTTTTAGTCCTTCTTGCTTTTTTCGTTCATTTGACTGTCCAGCGTGTTGTCGCCCTGGCCATTGGTTTCAAAGCCGAATTTAGGATTTGGTGGGGAGGCCTTATTGCTGGTTTTGTCCTTATTTTTGTTACTGCTGCCATCTTTGGATTTGGTATCCCAATTATCCTGCCTGGCGGCATGTTTGCGGCTGTCCTTGTCCGTCATCGTCTGGGAGAATTCCGTTACGGCTTTAATTACTGGGAAAACGGTGTTATTGCTGCTCTTGGCCCTATTTCCAATCTCGCTCTGGCCTTTATTTTCAAGATATCACTTTACATTTTTCCTCAAAGTTGGTTCTTGCAGAAAGCTTTATTAATCAACATTGTCTTTGCTATTTGTACTATGTTACCCATCCCTCCTTTGGATGGTATTAACATGTTTTTCGCCGGCCGAACCTGGTATTTTCTTATCTTTTTCACCATCATCGCCTGCTCCGTCTTGATTTTTTTCACCGGAGTCATCTTGACTCTTATCGGAGGGGCCATCATCGCCGGTATCCTCAGTTTAATTTACTTTTTAACTTTTGAGCAACCACCATGAACAAAAAAGCACAAGCACGGATGATTTGGGAAAGTTGGGCAGAAATAGGTTTTGTTATTTTGCTCCTTGTTGGTCTTCTTATCTCACTCAGTTTAAATTCATCCTTTTTGATTTATCTGACTGCTTTCTTATGTGGTATTGCCGCAGGGAGATTCTTTTACTACAAAAAAAGAAAAGAGCACTTTTTCCCTTACATGCTTATCATTATGGGTCTTCTCCTTGGACTCTTTATTGGTGCCCTTTCATCCAGCCGATTGCTTATCTTAATCCTCTTCTTTGTTGGAGCTATTCCTTCTTATTATCTCCACAAAAAAGGTTATTTCACCTTTTTCAAATCCGCTGGATATATTAAGTAGTTCCTCTTTTTTTATTCAAAATGGTTACTTCAGAAGAATTTGGCAGCTTGATTGCAGAGTATGAAGGTTTCCGTGACACCATCTTTGATGCCATGGCCCAATTAAGGACAGATTTGGAAAGACTCAGAGAAGAAATTGATGACTTAAGAGACCAAATCAAGGAAAACCAAAGTAATATTGATTCTAACCAAAAGAGATTAGGTTAACACAAGACATCTCCACCAAAACTATATAAATCACCAAACATAAAAATTCTCATGATTAAGAACTTCCAGCCGCGGCTCTATCAGGAAACTATTCTCGCCACCACCGTTAAAAAAAACACTTTAGTCGTCCTTCCAACAGGATTAGGAAAAACAAATATCTTTCTCATGCTCGCTGCCCAAAGACTTAAACAATACCCCAATTCTCAAATTGTCTTCTTAGCCCCGACCAAACCCTTGGTTGAACAGCATCTGGAAACTTTCAAAAAATATTTTGACATCGACCCGGAAAAACTCACGATTTTCACTGGCCAGACCTCGCCGGAAAAAAGAGTTGAACTTTACAAAAAAACACAGATTATTTTCTCCACACCCCAAGTCATAGAAAATGACATTATCTCCAGTCGGTTAAAACTCAAAAACATCTCTCTTTTGGGTGTCGACGAAGCTCACCGCGCTGTTGGTGATTATGCCTATGTTTTTGTTGCCCAGCAATATCAAAAAAAAGCTGACTTTCCTAAAATCATCGCCCTGACTGCTTCCCCTGGTTCAGATTTGGAAAAAATCAAAGAAGTTTGTAAAAATCTCCATATTGAAGCTGTTGAAGCCCGAACCCCAGCTGACCCTGATGTCAAAGATTATGTTAAACCCATCAAAACCGAATGGATCAAAGTTGAACTTCCCCCACAGTTCAAGGCCATTCAAAAATTCATTAAAGACTGCTACCAGTCAAAAATCAACGAAGTCAAAAAATATGGTTATCTTAATTCTCTTTATGTTAACAAAATGGATCTTATCAAACTCCAATCTCAACTTCATGGACAACTTTCTCGAGGCCAAAAAGATTTTGAGCTTCTGAAATCGATTTCCCTTCTTGCCGAAGCCATGAAGATTCAACACGCTTTAGTGCTTTTGGAAACGCAGGGCATTGCTGCCTTGAAAAAATATTTGGAAAAACTTCAGCAGGAATCTCTTACTGCCAAAACCCGGGCTGTCAAAAACCTTGTCCAGGATATCAACTTCAAATCAGCTTACATTAAAACAATCAACCTTTTTGAAATGAATGTCAAACATCCTAAATTGACTAAACTCAAGGAATTAGTCAAAATTGAAACAGAAAAAAATCACAAGGTCAAGATTATCATCTTCACTCAATACCGGGATTCGGCTTCTGAAATTACTCAAGAACTTGAGCAGCTCCGTCAAAAAGCCAAAACCTTTGTTGGCCAAACCAAAAAAGGTGAGACTGGCCTTTCACAAAAAGAACAAAAAGAAATTCTTGACCAATTCCGAAATGAAGAATTTAATATTCTTGTTGCCACTTCTGTTGGAGAAGAAGGACTAGACATTCCCGCGGTGGATTTAGTTATTTTTTACGAACCCATTCCTAGTGCCATTCGACATATTCAAAGAAGAGGCCGTACCGGAAGACAGGAGCAGGGACGTGTTCTCATCTTACAAACTAATGAAACTCGTGATTCAGGTTATCGCTGGAGCGCCTTTCACAAAGAAAAGCGCATGTTTAGAACATTAGATCAAATCAAAAAAGAATTTACTTTAAAATCAGTTCCTACCCTCACTCAATTTATTCCTTCAGAACAAAAAATTCAAATCTTGGCCGACCATCGTGAAAAGGGTTCAGGTGTTATCAAGGAAATCATTAACCTCGGATTTGACCTTAAATTGGAACAGCTTGACTCCGCCGATTACCTCTGCTCGCCAGAATGCGCTGTTGAATTCAAGACCGTGCCGGACTTTGTCCATTCTATTATTGACGGTCGTCTTTTAGATCAGTTAAGACAATTAAAAAAGAATTATGCTCGTCCGCTCGTTATCATTGAAGGCGAAGAGGATATTTATTCTGTCAGAAAAGTACATCCCAATGCTATTCGTGGTATGCTCGCTGCCATCACTGTTAGTTATGGTGTCCCCATCATCCAAACCAAGAATTTCAAAGAAACAGCTGCACTTTTAGCTACTATCGCCAAACGCGAGCAGTCAAAAGACCGCGACTTTTCCCTTCATACTAGAAAACCCCTCAGTCTCAAAGAACAGCAGGAATATCTTGTTTCTTCCATGCCTTCTGTTGGCCCCAATATTGCTCAGGATCTTCTCAAACATTTCAAAACAATTAAAAACTTGGTTAACTCTTCTGAAGAAGAATTGAAAAAAGTTCCCAAGGTTGGTCCCACCATCACCAAAAAACTCAAAGAACTTTTTGAAAAAGAATATGAAAAATAATTACTGGTCCAAAATAATGAGAACCTTGACATCTGTCTTGCCAGTTTCAAAAAACAAAGTGGGAAAATGTCTCCGGTGTGGGAGATGCTGCCGGATGCCTAAGAAATGTCTTTTTTTAAGACAAAAAAAAGATAACACCTATTTTTGTCTGGTCTATCCCATCAGGGCTTTCAGTTGCCGGAAATACCCCCGAACAGAAAGAGAACACCTCACTAAAGAAGGCTGCGGCTTTCATTTTAAAAAATTATAACCTTTCCATGAACCTTTTCAACCCTTCTATCTGCCTTAACTTGGTTTTCTTAAATAAAAATTCACGAAATCTATTATCAACTCTTACTCCGCGCTGTGAAAACTCATGGTTTAATTTAGAATACAATTTCTTTCCTTCTTTATCCAAATCAACCAACATCACTACCTCTTTATCTTTGACTTCCTCAACAAATTTATACAAAGCCCGCCTAGCTAAAGTCTTCACTCTTTTTACTCCAAAACTAGCCAAGGCTCTTTTGTCATTGATACCTTCAACTATCACTAGTTTATTTTCCTTTTTTATCTTATTCAAGAAATCCAGAATAGTCTCGCGAACCTCTTTCATGTTTACTCTAAAACCACAAAACATTTTAAACCTTACCTTTTAAGATATAAAATGGATATTTCCACTATTCTCCAGCACTACAAAAGAAAAGACATTCAGGCAGCCATCATCGAGCACGTTGAAAACCGTGAAACTACTGTTCGTTATGGCGATAAGTTTGGTCAGCGTCCAGATATTATTCATTATCCTAACGATATTCTTGAAGCTGCTAAAAAAGGTGCCACTTCCCTCCATACTTCAGAAGAACGTTGGTTCAACCCTTTGCAGTTAAATCCCAACCTTAAAAAAACTCAGCTTGATTCCCTCAGAATCGGTTGGGACCTTGTCCTGGATATCGACTGTAAATTTATTGAATATTCAAAAATTGCTGCTCATTTAATCATCAAGTTCCTGGATTACAACAACATTAAATCTTATTCCATCAAATTCTCAGGCAATAAAGGTTTTCATATCGCTGTTCCTTTTGAAGCCTTTCCAGAAAAAATAAATAATCAAGAAACAAAAGATCTTTTTCCTGAAGCGCCAAGAAGGATAGCTTTTTACATTGCTGAAAAAATAAAAGAACCCCTCAGCCAGAGAATTCTCGAATTAGAAAATAATGATTTTAATAAAATTAAAGAAAAGACCGGTCTGGAGACTAAGGAAATCATTCGTTACAATAAAAATGAATTTGGAGAGAAGATTCCTGCCTTGAATGTTGAATCTTTCTTGGAAATTGACACTCTTCTCATCTCCTCTAGACACCTTTATCGTGCACCTTATTCCTTGCATGAAAAATCAGGGTTGGTCTCTATTCCTATCGACCCCAAAACCGTCTTGGAATTTACTAAGGACCAGGCCAAACCGGGCTGTCCGGTCTCTCCTTTTGTTTTTTTACCCAAAGAAGCCCCGCCTAATGAAGCCCGTTCTTTGATTATCCAAGCCCTTGATTTTAAAATACCTCAGCAGGAAGAAGAATTTAAAATTCAAAGAGAAGAAATGCCTCTGCCGGAAAATGCCATTCCCGAAGCTTGCTTTCCTCCTTGCGTCCATAGAATTCTTCAGGGACTTGAAGACGGCAAAAAACGTTCCACTTTTATTTTAATCAATTTCTTAAAAAAATGTGGCTGGGGTCACGAAGAGATTAAAGCTTACTTATTAGAATGGAATAAAAGAAACAAGCCTGAACCATTGAGAGAGAACATTCTTCTCGGCCAAATCAGCAGCGCCAAAAACAAAAAACCTATTCTCCCACCTAATTGCAGCCATCCAGATTATTACAAATCTTTCAGTGCCTGTCATCCAGAACCTTTATGCAAAAAAATCAAGAACCCTGTTAATTTTGCTTTGATTAAGTCAAGGTTTAATCAAGAAAAACCTAAATCAAAAAAGAAGTCCAAAAAGACTAAATCAGAAAATTAACCCATTCTACCGTAACCAGCGGAAATTATTTGAATTTCCTGGGCTTTGGAAATCAAAGATTTCCAAAACCTTTATAAACAACCCAACAAAATTAACTTAAATTAGCCCGAGTGGCAAGCGTATAGGGCTGAGAAACAACTTCTCAGTCAAATTTAAAATGGAAACACAAGAATTAAAACACATCATTCGTGTCGCTAAGACAGATTTACCAGGGGACAAGCCCATAGCCTTTGCTATGAAAAAAATTAAGGGTGTTGGTCTTTCTTTTGCTAATGCTGTTTGTTCTTTAGCTCAGGTTGACAAGACCAAAAGAGCTGGTGCTTTAACCGAGCAGGAAGTCAGTCGACTTACTGAAATTATTGAAAACCCATTAGTTCAAAAAATACCTGTTTGGATGCTTAATCGGCAAAGAGATTTGGAAACCAACGAAGATCAGCATATTCTTTTGGGAACCTTAGGCTTTGTCAAAGATAATGATATTAAAAGATTGAAAAAAATAAAATCCTACCGGGGCAGTCGTCATGCTCAAGGACTTCCAGTCAGAGGTCAAAGAACCCGTTCTAATTTCAGAAAGAATAAGGGTAAAGTTACCTTGGGAGTTCAAAGGAAGAAGGTAGGCAAGAAGTAAAATGGGAGATCCAAGAAAACCAAAGAAAAAATATCTTACTCCAAGGCATCCTTGGGTTAAAGAAATTATTGATGCAGAAAAAGCTATTCTTAAAGAGTATTCTCTTAAAAATAAAAAAGAAATTTGGCGAATTAGTTCCAAGCTTAAAGGTTTCAAAGATCAGGCTAAAAAACTTATTTCCGCTACTACTAAACAAGCCGAAAAAGAAAAAGCTCAATTGATGCAAAGGCTGCAAAAACTTGGACTTATCCAGGCTGGCGCTGCCTTGGACGATGTTCTTGGTTTGACTATCAAAGATATTTTGGACAGACGTCTTCAAAGTTTGGTTTTCAAAAAAGGATTTGCCCGAACTATGTCTCAAGCCAGACAATTTATTGTTCATCAGCATATTACTATTAAAGGTAAAAAATTGACCTTTCCTAATTATTTAGTTTCTCAGGAAGAAGAAGACCAGATTGAATTTGCTCCGAGATCAAAACTTTCTGATTCAGAGCATCCTGAAAGATTGGTTGAAGAAAAACCAGCAGTTCCAGAAGAAAAACCAAAGAAGAAAGAAACTAAAAAGAAACCAAAGAAAGAAGAAAAACCTGCAGAAGCTCCTAAGGAAGAAGCAACAAAACCTTCGAATGAAAGTGAGAAGGGCTTAGAGAAACCAAAGGATTCTCAAAGACCAGAAGAAAAAAAGGAAGAACCTCAAAATGAAAAACCTCAATAAAATCAGATGGGCTGTTGCACATATTTATTCTAGTTATAACAATACTATTATTCACGTTACTGATATTACCGGCACTGAAACTCTAGCCAGAACCAGTGGTGGTCAGGTTGTTAAATCAGACCGTTTGGAAAGTTCACCTACTGCTGCCATGTCCGCTGCTAAAAAAGCAGCTGACATCATTAAAGATAAAGGTATTAATGGACTGCATGTTCGTGTCAAGGCTCCTGGAGGCCATCAAGGTCCTAGTAATCCAGGTCCTGGTGCTCAGGCTGCCATTAGAACTTTGTCCAGAAT
This sequence comes from Nanobdellota archaeon, assembly GCA_042577865.1. Taxonomy (GTDB): domain Archaea; phylum Nanobdellota; class Nanobdellia; order Woesearchaeales; family JAGLXL01; genus JBHPDN01. The sequence goes on along the minus strand of JBHPDN010000003.1, from coordinate 31,800 downwards.
GGGGCTGAAAATAGGCAAAATCGAAGATGTTACTCCTGAAGCTCATAATGGTTGCCGTGCCAAAGGCGGACGGAGGGGTAGACGAGTATGAAACTAGAAAATTCAAATTGGGACAAAAAGAAAAACCAGATGTTTTTTGTTTTAAAAGACACTGATGAATCTTTTGCTAATGTTATTAGAAGATTTACTATCAGTCAAGTTCCAACTTTGGCTGTTGAAGATGTTGATTTCCAGGACAACAGTTCAGCTTTTTATGACGAGATTGTTGCTCACCGTCTCGGTCTTACTCCTATTAAAACTGATCTTAAAAGCTACAACTTGTCTTCAGAATGCACTTGCAAGGGCGCTGGTTGTGCTAAATGCCAATTACAAATAACTCTTAAAACTGGTAAACGAGGAATTGTTTTAGCTTCCGAAGCCAAAAGCAAGGACCCTAAATGTAAATTTGTTTACCCTGATATGCCGATTGTTAAACTTTTGGCCAAACAAAAATTAGAGCTGGTGGCTACTGCTATCATGGGTCAGGGAAAGGATCATGCTAAATGGTCTCCTGGTTTGGTTTATTACAAAAAAGTTCCTTTAATTGATATTAATAAAAAACAATTGAGTGATGAAGATAAGAAAAAACTCAATCGTCTTTCCAAAGACATTTTTGAATTGTCTGGCAGTAAACTCAAATTTAATCAGGATAAGCTTTTGTCAAACAAAAATTACGAAGCTTATTTGGAAATATTAGAAAAGGCAGGTGTTCCTATTGAGGATTCCCCTAACAGTTTTGCTTTCCATGTTGAAAGTTGGGGACAGCTTGATTGCAAGCAGATGCTTGATACTGCTGCTGACCTTTTCATCCAGCAACTCGACGAATTTGTTGGACTTATCAAATAGACCCTCATGAAACCCTGCGGGGGTGCCGGAGTGGTCAAACGGGCTAGGTTGAGGGCCTAGTGGCTTAGTGCCTGCGCGAGTTCAAACCTCGTCTCCCGCATTCACAAAGTGAATGGGGGCTCAAAAATCCCACGGGATTTTTACATGCCCGCATTTTCGAAGAAAAATGAAACGAACAGGACCAACAAACCCAAACTTGCAAGTGCTCATCAGTGAGCTCAAACAGAAATCACTAGCCGAAGGAGTCAAGCTTTGGAAAAGAGTTGCTAAAGACCTGGAAAAACCGTCAAGACAAAGACGTTCAGTTAATATTTACAAGATTGATAAGACCGCTCGGGAAGGTGAAACTGTTATTGTTCCCGGCAAAGTGCTTTCAGTCGGGCAGCTAACAAAAAAACTTAATGTTGCTGCTTTTATTTTTTCAAAACAGGCTAAAGAAAAAATTAACCAAGTCGGTAAGGCCATTACGATTCAACAATTAATTCAAGAAAACCCTAAAGGTAAGAAAGTGAGGATTATAGGATGAAAGTTATTAACGGAGAAAATTTAATCTTAGGCAGAGTTGCTTCTTATATTGCTAAAGAGGCTTTACTAGGTCAGGAAATAGCTCTGGTTAATTGCGAAAAGATGATTATTACTGGCAGCAAAAAAGAAATTGTTGACCGCCAGCTTCAGGCTATGCAAAGAGGCCACCCTTATGCTGGACCTTTCTTTTACCGAAGACCGGACGCCTTTGTCAAAAGGGCCATTAAGCGTATGTTGCCTTACAAAAAGTCAAGAGGTGAACAGGCTTTGAAAAAAATCAAATGTTATATCAGTATTCCTACTCAATTTGAAAAGGCAACTTTGGAAACCTTACCTAAAGCTAACATCACCAAAGTTCCTAATCTTAAGTATATTGTTATTCAAGACCTTTGTCAAAAACTGGGTGCACAATGGAAAAAGTAATTCATACTAGTGGAAAAAGAAAAAGGGCTGTTGCTCGAGCTACTTTAAGGGCCGGCCAAGGTAAAATCAGAATCAATAAAAAACTTTTAGATACTTATAGTTCAAGTATTTTTAGGACCAGAATTCAAGAGCCCTTGATTCTAGCTGGAACTCAAGGCCAGGCAGTCAATATCAATGTTACTGTTCTTGGTGGTGGTACTAGTGGTCAGGCAGAGGCTGCTCGTTTGGCTATTGGTCGTGCTCTTGTTCAACACGACAAGAAATTAAAGAAAGTATTTGAAGACTACGATCGTCAGCTTCTAGTTGCTGATGTCAGAAGAAAAGAAACCAACAAACCTAATATCTCTAAAGCGCGTGCTAAACGCCAAAAATCATACAGGTGATCAAAAAATGATGATTCCAATCCGTTGTTTTAGTTGTGGCAAACCAGTCGCCCATCTTTGGGAGACATTCAAAGAAAGAAGTGCTAAGGGCGAAGACAAGAAAAGAGTTCTTGACGACCTTAACTTAGAAAGGTACTGCTGCCGGGCTTTATTTATGGGTCATGTTGATTTAATTGATCTTGCTGCTGAGTTTAAGAGATTTTAACAACAACTTTAAAAACCAGCATTTATTTTCTTTTCTATTATGGTTAACTTCAAAGCTCTTGCTAAAAAATGGCAGGATCGGTGGGAAAAAGACAAAGTTTTCCAGGTTGAAGTAGATGACCGGGAAAAATATTATATTGCTATTGTTTACCCTTACATGAGCGGCCTGCTTCACTTAGGCCATTTGTTTACCTACACCACTTCTGAAATTCAATTAAGATACAAGCGTATGCGTGGTTTCAATACTCTGGCTAAATTTGGTTTTCACTGTACTGGTACTCCTATTGTGGCCGCTGCCCAAAGAGTTAAAGAAAATGAACCAGGACAAATTCAAGCTCTCAAAAAAATGGGCATTGCAGAAAAAGAAATACCTAAATTTTCTGAACCCGAATATTGGACAACTTATTTTCCCAAAGAAACTTTGAAAGATGTCAAATCTCTTGGTTTTTCCATTGATGAGCGCTATGCTTTCAAAACTACTCACTTGAATCCTCCTTATGATTCTTTTATTACCTGGCAGTTCAACCAGCTTCATGAAAAAGGTTATGTCAAAAAAGGCAAGCATCCTGTTGTCTGGTGTCCTAAAGACAACCTTCCTGTTGGAGACCATGACCGTGCCGAAGGGGAAGGTGAAACACCCAAAGATTTTATTTGGGGAAAATTCAGATTAAAAAATTCAGATTTAATTTTGATGGCTGGCACCACTCGGCCAGACGCCTTTTACGGACAGACTCATTTGTGGATTGACCCTGATGGGGACTACCAGATTGTTGAAGTTGAAGATGAAAAGTGGGTTGTCGGCAAAGAAGCCGTCAAAAAAATAGAAGAGCAGTATGCTCAAACCAAAGTTATCAGAGATATCAAACCCGAAGAATTGATTGGCCAGTGGACTAGAGGACCTCTAGTTGATTATGATACTTATGTTGTTCCGGCCTGGTTTATTGATTCTAAAGTTGGTTCTGGTATTGTTTTTTCTGCCTTGGAAGATCCTGTTGATTTATTTGAATTAAAGAAAATTCATTCTGATATGGCCTTATTAGACAAATACAATTTAGATAAGGAAGTTGTTGCCAAATTAAAGCCTATCTCTATTATTGATGTTCCAGATATGGGTGATAATCTAGGAGAAGACATCGGCAAAGAGTTTGGAGTTAAATCCCCGGATGATAAAGAAAAAATTGAAGCTGCCAAAAACGAACTCAACAAAAGAGTCTTTAGAAAAGGAATCATGAAAGATAATTGTGGAGAATGCGCTGGCCTGACTGTTCCAGAATGCCAGGAATTCTTAAAAAAACAATTAACCGAAAAAGGAGAAGCTGTCATGTTCTATGAACTAACAGATAAAGTTGTTTGTCGCTGCCTCACCGAATGCATCATCAAGATGGTTTCAGACCAGTGGTTCATCCAATACAACGACCCGGCCTGGAAAAAAATTACTCATCAGTGCCTGGACCAAATGAAACTTTATCCTGAACAAGTACGAAAACAATTTGACTATGTTTTAGACTGGCTTCACCGTTGGGCCTGTACCAGGGAACTAGGTCTCGGAACTAAATTGCCTTGGGATCAAAAATGGGTTGTTGAATCCTTGTCTGATTCTACTATCCAAATGGCCTACGGCACTATTTCCAAATACCTTCAAAATCCAGAAGATTATGGTTTTTCCATCGACAACCTCAATGATGAATTTTTCAGCTACGTCTTCCTCAACAAAGGAGACGCCGAATCTGTTGAAAAATCAACCCAAGTACCAAAAGAAATGATTGAAACTATGAAAAGAGATTTTGAATACTGGTATCCTTTTGATTTCAGAAACAGCGCCAAGGATTTAATCCAAAACCACTTGGCTTTTTGCCTCTTCAATCACACTGCTCTTTTCCCAGAAAAACACTGGCCTCGAGCTTACGCTCTTAATGGTCGTATCATGGTTGACAATCAAAAGATGTCCAAATCCAAAGGTAACTTTTTCACTGCCCGAGAACTCTATGAAAAACACGGCGCTGATATTGTTAGACTAACCTCTGCTAATGCTGGGGAAGGTATTGATGATGCCAACTTTGATATGAATTTCCTGGAAACCGCTACTAAAAAACTTAACGAACTTTTTGATTTTGTTCAGGAAAATTACAATCAAGGCAGAGAAGAAAGATTGCCCATTGACAATTGGTTTGAATCAGTCATCAACAACGCTGTCAAAGAAACCACTCAGCATATGGAAAACATTGAATTTAAGTCAGCTATTCTCAAAGGTTTTCTTGATCTCCAAAGACATCTCAGATGGTACTCCAAAAGAACTGACAACCATTTCAATAAAAAATTAATCAATCATTTCATTGAAACCCAAATCAAACTCTTGGCTCCTTTTACTCCACACCTCTGTGAAGAAATGTGGTCTCTTATCAAAGGTCAAGGATATGTTTCTAAAGCTCTCTGGCCTGAATTTGATCGAACTAAAATTAACCGCGATTTTGAAAGAGGAGAGGAGTTAATTGACCAAGTCATGACCGATATCAACACTGTCCTTAAACTTGCCAAAATTACTCAACCACAAAAAATCACACTTATCACCTCTTCAAACTGGAAATACAAGTTCATGAAAATACTCAAGCAATCTCTAACTGAAACCAGAGATTTCAAAGACCTACTCAACAAAACCATGATTGATGATCTCAAACAACACGGCAAAGACATTACCAAGATTATTCCTAAATATGTTAAATTAGGTTCTGTACCAGAAGCCACCAATCAGGAACTTGAAAACAAAACTTTAGAACATGCCAAAGATTTCTTGTCAAAAAAATACAGCAACACTCAGATAGAAGTCATCAATGCTGAAGATTCAAAAGAATCAAAAGCCAACCAGGCCATGCCCGGCAAACCAGCTATTCTTGTTAATTAAAAGTGGATAGGCACGCCATCAGTCGATAAAAACCAACTCCACTGGCTTAATCCCAACAGCACCTCAGTTCTGCAACCCCATAAACATTACTAACTATCGTTAGGGCTGCTCCCGTCAGGGCCTGACCCGTTTCCCATAGCCGTAATCCTATGGGACAGAACGTCGACGGTAACTGCTGAGACCAGCAGAACCGGCTCCATCTTCCTCAAGCTTCGACTCCGCCTAAAGCCCGTTGACGGTGACAGGAGAGGGCTAACCCCCCAGTCTAGCCTATCCAAACATAATTCTAAATCCACCCTTTATAAAAGTTGCGTTAAATCACAATAAAATTTATTAACCACTAAGCACCATAAAAACCCATGGCCAAAATCATCTTTCTCGGTACTGGTGGAGACAAATCAGTTATCGGCCGGCAAATCAGGGCTTCTGGCGGTATCATTCTCCAAATCAGTGGTTTGCAAATCCATCTTGACCCTGGACCAGGCTCCCTCAACCAGGCCAAAGATTATGGTGTCAATATTAGAGCTAATGATGTCATTCTTGTTTCCCATAACCACATTGGTCATTGCAATGATCTTAATGCTGTCATTGACGCTATGACGATTTCAGGCATGGATAAAAAAGGTGTTCTTATCACCAACTCCACTGTTGTTAATGGTGAAGAAGATTATCAGCCTTACTTAACCAATTACCACAAAAACTGCTTGGAAAAAATTATCATTCTCAAACCTGGCCAAAAAGTAGGTGTTGAAGATATTGAAATTCATGCCACTTTTACCCAACATTCTGACCCCCATACCATTGGCTTTAGAATTGTCACGCCCAAATTCATTCTTGGTTACACTTCAGATACCAATTACCATAAGGAGCTGGTCAACTCTTTTGAAAACACTGACATCCTCATCATCAACACTACCTTGCCCGGAGATCAAAAATCAGATTACCATCTCAACAAAGAAAAAACCATTAAATTAATTGAAAAAGTCAAACCCAGATTAGCTGTCATCCAACATTTTGGTTTTAACATGCTCAAAGCAGACCCTTTGCTTGAAGCCAGAGAAATTCAGCGTGCCACTGGTGTCCAGACCATTACTGCTAAAGATGGTTCTTCTTTAACACCCTCATCATACGATGCCCGTTCTCAGCAGCAAAGATTAAACACTTTTACAAAAGAAGAACAATCCCCAAACCAACCAAACACCCAATAGTTAAAAAAGGCATGGCTGGATAAAATCTATCTTTCTTTCCTTTAGTCAGCAAAAACAATAAAGCAATACTTACTGTCAAAGGGATTACTAAACTTTTCAAGAAACCAAATTCCTTCATCACCACTCCAGCAAAGATCAATGGAAAACCGACATCTCCGCCGCCCAAAATAGCTGTCTTAACTTTTACCAATTTGCCCTTTCCTTTTTTCTTTTTGACTTTCCCACCCTTCTTAGGCAGGTGGTAAGGCACAAAAAAACCAGCAAACACCTTTGAATTGATTTGGAACTTAGCCAGTTTTACCATGTGTTTGCTTTTCCAGACAGCATACATATCATAAACAGAAATCAATAATAACAAAATAATTGCTGCAGTGATTGAAAAACCTTTAATTGGAACAAAGATTGCTGCCAATCCTCCGTAAATAAAAATCTCAGTCAGGTTCTGCACATAAATATTGGGTTTCAATACCTTCCACGTGGCCAATACCAAACCTAAAGAACCCGCCACAAAAAAATAAGGCCTCAAAATTCCGCCAAAAGCAATGGCTAGTGTCAGCCACACCGCAAAAAAATACCAAATCTTCCAGAAAAGACCGGCTTTAAATTTAATTAACAATAAAAGAATAATTGTCCCAATAATAATCGCTCCGGCCACTAAAAACAATAAAGCCGTCCCCCCAATCTGGGGTCTTTCCATACCAAAAGGCAGTTCCTGGAAAACAACTTCCTCTCCTGCAGCACTTTTTTCCTTGTCAATATAGCCGTAAGTCACTCCTAAACCAATTAACTGGGCTATCAGAAAAAAAACAACCATGATGATTGTTACTTTCAATGTATGCTTCATAACCAAAATGAATTCAGCATCATTTATTAATTTAACCATTTAAGTAAAATATATAAACTCAACAAATCTTTCTTAACCCATGTCAAAAAAAGCTGTGGTTACCCCTTGGGAAATAAAAGGAGACATCGATTATGATAAATTAGCCAAGGAATTTGGAGTTGAAATGCTTAAACAACTCCCCGATGTTTTCAATGAGAATGTTCTTTTTAGAAGAAAGGTTGTTTATGCCCACAGAGACTTTGGCAGAATTATGTCTGCTATGAAAGACAAAAAACCTTATGTTATGATGACTGGCCTTATGCCTAGTGGTAAATTCCACATTGGCCATATGATGCTTGCCCAGCAGATGATCTTTCATCAAAAGATGGGTGCCAAGTTGTACATTGCTGTAGCTGATATAGAATCATACAATGCCCGGGGACAGTCTTTAGAAGAAAGCAGAAAAATTGCCGTTGAAGAATATATCATCAATTACATTGCTTTAGGATTAAAACCAAAAAATTGTGAAATTTATTTCCAGAGTCATCGTTCCCAAGAAGCCAAAAAAGCCAATGCTTTCTACCGGCTCCAGAATCTTTTAGCCCGACACGCTACTTTTAATGAATTCAGGGCTGTTTACGGTGAAATTACTCCTGGTAAAATGCTCGCCGCTCTTTTACAAGCAGCAGACATGCTCCACCCTCAACTACCTGAGTTTGAAGGGCCTGTTCCAGTGGTCGTTCCGGTCGGCATTGACCAAGATCCCCACTTAAGATTGGCCAGAGACATCACTAAACGCTTCAAAACATTCAAATTTACACAACTCTCATCAACCTATCATAAATTCATGCCTGGGCTTGGTGGAGGTAAGATGTCTTCTTCAGACCCTAACTCATACATTGCCTTGACAGACACACCAGAAGAAGCTAAAAGAAAAATCAACAAATATGCTTTCTCAGGCGGTCAGCCAACTTTAGAGGAACACCGTAAAAAAGGAGGCAATCCAGATATCGATGTTTCTTTCCAGTATCTTGCTAACTTTTTTGAACCAGATGATAAAAAACTAAATCAAATCTATCGGGACTACAAATCTGGCAAGCTCTTGACTGGAGAACTCAAACAAATCCTTATAGAAAAACTCCAAACTTTCCTTAAAGAACACCAAAAAAACAGGGAAAAAGCCAAAAAACTTGTCAACAAGTTCCTCATCAAAGATTAACTTTTTAAATAAACAAAACATTCAATCCTTAAGAGGTGATTATTATGCCTAAGAAAAAAACAAAAAAGAAAAAAATTAAAAGAGTTCCTCGTTGGAAACCAGCCCCATTGCCGGCATCATTTATGCTCACTGCCATCATTGGTTTTTTTATCTCTGCCTTTTGGGTTTATCCACTTCATACAACTTGGGGAGTAGCCTTCCTGATATTTTTTAGTCTCATGTTTATTACTTCAATTATTAACATGACTAAATCTCCGGTTGTGCCTAAATACCAGCTCAGAAAATAAAATTATTTTTTATCAAATTTTTCTTTTGCTTTACTTTCTTTCCAATAAATTACATGGGAAGCTCTTTTTTCAAACAAAGAAATAGCCAAGGAAATCAAGTCGCTTTGGTATTCTTTCAAATCTTTCTCAGCCATGATTTTCTTGGCATCTTCAACACACTCTTTCATCAAAGAAATATTTTCCTGTCTAGACCTCTCTTCCTCCGCCTTCTCTTCTTCGTCTGTCAAGAACACTTCTTCCCACCGAGGATAATTAGAACCTTCAATCGTCCGCGGAAAATTTTTTGAAAATGTCATTAAGATGCACCTTTGTGATAATTCTTATAGATTTGAGCGCTCAATATTTGTGCTGTTGCCGGAACCTGTATAATTTTATCATTTTCTCTAATAATGCTGTCTAGTGAAATGATTTTGTTAACATATTTTAATTCTTCAATTTTACCCATTTCAGGACAAACAGCATGTGTTACCCATAATTCAACTCGTTCAGCACCTAACTTATGCAAATATTCAGCTACTTTCTCAGCTGTGTTGCCGCTCGCCACCATATCATCAGTTAAAATACAAACTCGGCCCTTCACATCCTCTTCTTTTATCGCACTAAAATATTTAAATCTACTTAATTTCACGTCTCCTGCTTCAATCCTCTTTTTATTCATATAAGCCAGATTTTTAAAACTTAGACCAGTATCAACAACAAAATGTTCACTTCTGTTTTCAGAACCATCGTCAGGTGCAATCACAATTGCATCCTTATATTCTTCTTTATGATTTTCAAAATAATTGATAAAAGGTTGCAATGCATTCAAGGTGTTTCGTGCATCCCCTTCTTTCTCAAATCCTAATTTTGCGAAATTTGTATATCTGCTTGAGCTAAATGGGTTGTGGCCTTGAAAATCCATCCCCATGGTTTCACAATATTTTTTCACATCATCGGAATGGGGGTCCATAGTTAAGATTGAATCTATGCCACAAACCATATCTAAAATATCAATGTTTAATTCCAAGGTGTTTGCTTGATAAAAATCATCATTTTCAATGTATTTATCAACACTATGCATTCTTAAATAAGTTAGATAAGGGGACACTAAAGTTAAATGTTCTAAATCTCCTCTTCTTTTCAAATGTTTATTCAAAAATCTGCCAAAAGCATAAACTTCAAACAAATGCCGGTTAACATGGATCCCTCCTTCATCGGGGTCAAATAAATATTTTAGAAAAGCTACGTGCGTCCCTCTCAGTCTTCTTAAAAGAACATCCTTTCCCACTTCCACTCTAACCTCACTGTCTTTGAATCTGTCAATCACTAAAGGACGTGTTCTATCTCGAATGCCTTTTTGATCTTCATCTAATGCATCATAGGGAACTGATTTTATCAAATCTACTTTATCGCCCAGCTTATAAGTATCTCTTAAAATATTAAAAACTTGATCTCCTATTTCGGAACTTCTACCAGAACCAGTTACTAAAACTAACTTTGCTAATTGATTCACTTAAAAACCCCCATAACTATTACTTAGAAAAAAATGATTTAAATATTTTCCTGTTCTCAAAAATCTATTTCCCAAGTTCACCAAGTTTATCCACCATGGCTGTTGGAGCTGCCCCGCCGTGCCACGTAAATCTTGGGCGAATCTGTACTGGAAAGACCTTTTCATTCATATCATCAAAAATCACTGCTGACCCTTTTATCCTGGGCAAAAGATTTAGTTTATCCACTAGACCTTCCCGCATGTAGCTTTGTGTTAATTGACCCAGCGCCTCTACATCCAGTTGAGCCGTAATCCGATGAGAAATAACTGTATCGGCTTGAGTCATTACATCAGTATGAATTTTACCAGGCTGCTGGGAGGCCAAAATCAAACTGATTCCTGGCTGCCGGCCTTCACGCAAAATAGTCACTAAAGCGTCTGTTGCTGTGGTTTTGCCTTCTTTTGGCAGCAGCTCGTGAGCCTCATCAATCACCAACCAAACCAAAGGCTCTTCCAATTTCTCTTTTGTTTCGCTTGTAAAATAATGCATAGCTACATCAATATTTGAAAATTCTTCTTTCTTCCTTGCCAGCATTCTGTCATTAAATAACTTCTTACTAATCAACCCAATTACTAAAGATTTAATTGCCCACCCTGCCGGCAAAGTTGCATAAGCACTCACATCCAAAACTGTTATCTGGCCCGAAGCAGCTAAATCTTTTAATGGAGTTCCTTGCTTGGAAAAGATTCCCCAATCTTCTGTTTTATGGAAATGCCCCATCACAACATTTTTAGTATGTTCATCAGTCTTATCGTCATTTTCTATCCATTTAATTATCTCCGCTAAAGAAAAATCTCCTTGTTTGTCCTTTACCCCGTGAACAGCTCTTGAAATCAACACTCCAGATGGTGAATTGACATCTAAATCAAAAGTCATGCACCAGTCTTCAGGATTCAAATCAGCCGGCCTGATGGCAAAAGCCGCATCGGTTGGAATACCTTGATCTTTATAGTCTTTGTAAAAACCAGAGGGTGTAAAAATTTTGATGTCCAAACTTTTTCCTTCCAAACCCCACTCTTTCAGCAATCCGGCGTCTTGATGATTTGGATACTTCATTGTCCAATAAACTCCCATGGTATCCAAAATTATTACACTCAAATTTTGTCTAATCTCGGGAGGTAAATCAGCAATTCCTTCTGCAATTACTCCCATAGTATAACTCTTACCTCCACCACGCTTTCCACAAACAAAAACCACGTGTGATCTGGTTACATCTAAAAAAACTTCGTTAGAAAGAGAACGAATTGCACCCATCTTAATGTACTGCTTTCCTACAAAAATCGTTCCTTTTTTCCCGTACTTATCAACGTCTTTTTTGTTCCTACCTATAATTATGTCAAAAGGCATAGTTTTCACTAATCTCTAACAGTTTAAAAATTTTATGTTAAAAAAAAGAAAAGAATTAAAGATTTTCTTCAGTGACAATGTTTATTCTGGTTTCTTCCGGCTTGATTTTGGAATCCATTCCAACTACATGGCGAACATTACCTTTTTCTGCTGTTCTAATCAGTTCTTTGTCAACCGGACCGTCCAAAACAATGGCATAAACTCCCTGACCTACATTTTTGATTGTGGCATTCAGTTCAGTTGTTGGAACTTTACCCAGAACATTTAAGCCGTCATCCAAAATATAAGCTCCTCTTGTACCTGTCAGATCATCCAAAGCATTTCTGAATTTTTCTTTTTCTCCTTCTTTAAGGATTATCCCACTGGTAGTTGGTCTGCGTGCTTCAACTTTTTTGAAGACTGGAGCTCTTCTTTTGTAGTCATGAGTTGATCTCCTTTCTGTGTTTAGGTCCATCTTGGCTTGTTCAGCTGCAATTTTTCCTCTCAAAGCCTTGTGGATTTCTTTTTTAGTTATTTCTTCAACTTCCTTTCCATCAGGTGCTTTGCAGACAAAATCAATTTCAGCCACGCCGAGTAATTCTTTGATAATCAAATCGCCGCCCCTGTCACCATCAACAAATGCTGTTAAGATCTTTTTCTTGCTTAACTCAATTATTGATTGAGGTACAGAAGTTCCGTTTAAAGCAATGGCGTTCTTGATTCCGTGTTTTAAAAGATTAAGAACATCAGCTCGTCCTTCAACTACTAAGACATCATCAGAATCTTCAACATTTGGACCGGCTGGAAGTCTTTCCCTGCCGAATTCTTGAATTTCCATTACTCTGACAGATTGAGCCACTTCATCAGCTAATTCTTGAGAATCTGGCAGTGATTTTTCTGTCAAATCCTTCAGTAACTTCTTAGCTCTTTCAATGACAAAATGCCTTTTAGAAACCCTAACATCTTCGATTTTGCCGACTTCAAGCTTAGCGTTGCATGGACCAATCCTTTGGATAACTTCTAAAGCAGCGCCAACTATGGCTGTTTCTGCTTTATCCAATGAACTTGGAATTGTAATTTCTCCCCGAGTTTTTCCAGAACTAGTATTGACATTGACTTCAATTCTGCCAATCCTTCCGCTTCTTTGCAATTCTCTTAGTTCTAAATCAGAGCCTAACAAACCTTCGGTTTGACCGAAAATAGCTCCAATTACATCAGGTCTGTCAACCACTCCCTCGATATTGATACTAGCGTGAACAATATATTTTGCAGATACTGGGCTAATTTTACCCATTTGAATCCCCCCATTGTACAAGTAGAACAAGCTAAATTTAGTCTATGTAATCTTTACTATGACTTAATACCATTACCTTACTCTTAAAGTGAAATTAATTGAACTGAGTGTGATAATAAACTTGTTCTGCTTTGTTGTTTATTTTTAGTAAATATGATTTTGAAGCCCGAAACTAACGCCCAAGCTCATTGCTTGCATTTAGCGTGAACTCCATTGGGTACTCTCGCCACGGGCTATAAATGCTCTAAGCACCACTCATATATAAATCTTGTCTTTTAACAATTATAGACGAGAAATCAATTCTTTTCAATATGTACAAAAATTAGATTTTTTGAATGATTATAAACCCTAGCAAGAGGGCCGAAACCCTCTCGCTGGGGAAAAAGAGGTGATTGAATATAAAGGTGATTTAACCCCAGCAAACGTGATCCACTGAGGCAAATCGGAGGTGTTTAAATGATTTAACTACTGGTTGGTAGGACTAGTATATAAAGGTTTCGGTATTTACTACTTTTCAAGAGTGAATGACCCTAAAAACCTTTATATACTCAGCTTTTTTAAAGATAAATATGGCTAAAGAAAAATTCAAAACCTTTGAAGGAGTTTTTGATAACTTCACCAATCGTACTTTATTTGAACTCTCTACTAAAGGTTATTTTGAAGGAGTAGAAAGCCCTATATCTATTGGCAAAGAAAGTCATGTTTTTACTGCTTTAACTGATAAAAAACGTGTCATTATCAAGATTTTTCGTTTGGAAACAGCTGATTTTAACCGTATGTATGAATATATCCGGACAGATCCTCGCTTTTTAGGATTAAAAAAACAAAGACGCAAGATTGTTTTTGCTTGGTGTCAAAGAGAATATCGAAATCTGCTTAATGTCAGGGAAGCCGGTGTTCCTGCACCCACCCCCTTGGTTTTCAAAAATAATATTCTTATCGAAGAATTCATTGGGGATAAAACTCCAGCACCCAAATTAAAAGACCAGTATCCAAAAAATCCAAAAAAATTCTTTGATGAAATTATCATCAACATGAAAAAACTTCATAAACACAATTTAGTTCATGGAGATCTTTCTGCCTTCAATATTCTTAATTACAAAGAAAAACCAGTTTTTATTGATTTTTCCCACACCACTCCTAAAAAAAATTCTCGTTTTCAGGAATTGCTTGAGCGTGATCTAAAAGCTATTTGCCAGTTCTTCAATAAAAAAGGTTTAAAAACAAGTTATGAAACTACCCTTAAAAAAATCCAAAAATGAAAGAATTTTCCTATAGTCTTAAAATCAACAAAGAACGTATCGGTGTCCTTATTGGTACAGATGGAGACATCAAGAAAAAAATAGAAGATGTTACCAATACTAAGCTTCAGATTGATTCTCAGGAAGGAGATGTCACCATTATCGCTGATGACGGACTAAAACTTTATGATGCTAAGGAAATAATCAAAGCCATTGCCCGTGGTTTCAACCCTGAAACTGCCATGATTTTGCTCAAAACAGATTATATTTTAGAAGTTGTTGATATGCGTGAATTTGCCGGCAAATCCAAAAACACTTTGATCCGTCTCAAAGGCCGTGTTATCGGCAGAGAAGGTAAATCCAAAAGGGAAATCGAAACCCTGACAGAAACCCAGATTTCAGTCTATGGTAAAACTGTCGCTATCATCGGCCGTGTTGAAGATGTTCCTAATGCCAGAAAAGCCGTTGAAAATCTTTTGCAAGGATCAACTCATACTTCAGTTTTCCAATTTTTAGAAAGAAAAAGAAGGGAAAGACACTTGCAGCAGTAAAAATAACTAAACCAAAACTTTATAAACCAAACATTTTTTTCAAAAACCATGCCTAAAGTCCATGCTAAGGAATTAGCCAAAAAACAAAGAGAAATTTCTGTTGCTGAATTCTTTGAAAAAAACAGACACTTACTGGGTTTTGACAACCCCAGAAAATCACTCTTAACTACTATCAAAGAGGCAGTTGACAATTCTCTGGATGCCGCTGAAGAGGCTCACATCCTTCCTGAAATCAATGTTGAAATTATCCAGCTTTCAGAAACTCGTTTCAAAATAATTATTGAAGACAACGGCCCTGGCATTGTTAAGGCCCAAATTCCTAAAATTTTTGCCAAACTTCTTTACGGCTCTAAGTTCCATAAACTTTCCCAATCTAGGGGTCAGCAAGGAATTGGAATCAGCGCTGCAGTTCTTTATGCTCAACTCACTACAGGTAAACCAACCATTATCACCTCCAAAACAGACCCTAATAAAAAAGCCCATCAGTTCACTCTTAAAATTAATACTCAGACCAATGATCCAAAAGTAGTCAAAGATGATGAAATTGATTGGCCTAACAAAAACCATGGTGTCAAAATAGAAATGGAACTCGAAGGTTCTTTTTTTAAAGGCAAACAGTCAGTTGATGAATACATCAAACAAACTGCCATTACTAATCCTCATACCACAATTATTTACACCAATCCTTTAGCCGAACAAATCATTTTTGCCAGAGCTACAGAAGAGTTGCCGGTTGAAGCTAAAGAAATAAAACCACACCCTTACGGTGTTGAACTTGGTATGCTCATTAAAATGCTTCAAATTACTAAGGCCAGAACTTTACAGGCCTTTTTACAGCAAGATTTCTCTCGTGTCGGACCAGGAACTGCCAAAGAAATTTGTCAGAATGCTAAACTCCTTCCTAATGCCCGACCCAAAACTATTTCCAGGGATATGGCTGAACAACTTTTCAAAGGTGTCCAAGAAACCAAAATTATTTCGCCGCCGACCAATTGTTTGTCACCTATTGGCGCAGAGTTATTGGAAAAAAGTTTGCGAAAAGAAATTAATGCTGAATTTTATACTTCTGTTACCAGGCCTCCTTCTGTCTATCGGGGTAACCCTTTCCTTGTTGAGGTTGGTCTTGCTTATGGTGGAGAGCAAGAAAAAGATAAGACTATGCGTTTGTTAAGGTATGCTAATCGAGTACCTTTAATCTACCAGCCTGGTGCTTGTGCTATCACTCAAGCTGTCCAGCAGATTGCCTGGAATCCCTATGGTTTATCTCAGTCAAAACGCTCCCTACCTGTTGGTCCCATAACTTTAGTAGTCCATATTGCTTCTGTCTGGGTGCCTTTTACTTCAGAATCCAAAGAAGCTATTGCTCACTATCCGGAAATTATCAAAGATATTAAATTGGCTGTTAGAGAATGTGGTAGAAAACTTGGTTTGTTTGTTAATAAAAAAAGAAGAATTCATGCCGAATCCAAAAAACGTTCTTATATTGAAACTTATATTCCCTACATTTCAGAAGCTTTAAAAGAACTTATCCAAATCAAAGATAAAGAAAAAGTTGAAGCCTTGCTTTTCCAGATTTTGGAAAAAAATCGAGGCAAATTGGAAAAAATTGAAATTGATAATCCCGATTACGACGAAGAAATAGCTAAAATTGGCCAAGAAGAGCCCAAATCAAAAAAAGAAACTCAAAAAACCTTGGATAAAGAATGAAAGTCTCAGATAAAATTAAGGAAATTGCAGAAAAGGTTTACAAATCTATCTTAAAGAAAAAGCAGCCAGAACTTAAGATGCCTTTGCGTAGTTTATCTAATGTTAGATACGATCCTAAAGATGGTTATTTTGAACTCCTGGGTAAGATGAAAGAAAGAACCCTTACTGCTTCCACTGTCAAGACCTTTGCTCAGACTCTTAAGATGATGGCCTTTTCCAAGGATGTGATTGAAAAAGACGATATTGCCACTAAAAGAGAGGCTTATTATGTTTCTAAAAACTGGGGCGAAGCTCGTTTCAAAGAGCAGCCAGAATCAGATAGTGTTATGGATGATGTTGAAGCTATGATGTTGGTCAACAGAGAACAATTGGGATTCATTCCAGAAGAAAAAGGCGGCGACATTGCTGGAAAATTAATTGTTATTGATAAAGACCCGGAAACTAAAAAACAACTTAAAATTGATTGCACTAAATTTGGCAGCGGTGCTTATTCTATTCCTAGTTCAGTTGAACATCTTAAATTTGAGACCAATGCTAAATTCATCTTGGCTATTGAAACCGCCGGTATGTTTCAGCGTCTGGTTAAACACCAATATTGGAAAAAAGCTAATTGTATTTTAATTTCCATGGGAGGAGTTCCTACTAGGGCTTGTCGAAGGTTTATCAGACGTTTATCAGATGCCAAAAAAATACCTGTCTATGTCTTTACTGACGGTGACCCTTATGGATTTGGCAGTATTTACAGAACTTTGAAAGTTGGTTCAGGTAATGCTGCCCACATCAATGAATTCTTTTGTGTACCTAGAGCCAAGTTTATTGGAGTTACTCCGCAAGATATTGTTGACTACAAACTTCCCACCCATCCGTTAAAAGAAGTTGACATCAAAAAAATAAAAGATCTTGTCAAAAACGATCCGTTTATCCAGCACCACAAAGAATGGCAAAAAGCCCTAAAACAAATGTATAAGATGAAAGTCAGGGCAGAACAGCAGGCCCTTGCTAAATGGGGTCTTAACTACGTTATTGAAAAATACCTGCCTCAGAAATTAAAGAACCCTAAATCATGGCTGCCTTAGTACCAATAAAATTATTAACTAGTTCTCCTTACTAATGTTTTTGATGAAAGAATCAAGAGGCAATAAGTACGGCCGTTTTCTTGCTTCGGTTATTTATTCTCTAACTCAAAGTTATTCTCAAGAAAATTATCAAATTCTTATAAGCGAATTAAACAACTTTTCCTTCAAACCCAGAAAAAAAGGTGAGCCAAAAAATGATGGCTGTGTCTGGGAACTAAAAGATTTAATCCAACCTGATGTTGATAATCCAGAAAACTTGGCCAGAATTGTCAAAGAAGGCATTCATTTAATGTATCAAAAAGGAACTCAACGTCGGGTTATACAGGCTCTATTGGATAATTTACCAAAACATATTTAAACTCTCATCCAATTTTTTCTCCCTAAGGACCCGTAGCCTAGTCTGGATAAGGCGACAGCCTTCTAAGCTTTGGCTAAGACAGCTGTAGATCGGGGGTTCGAAAACAAATAGGGTTAGCTGTAAAGAACCACGTGGTTGACCTTTTGGTTGTAAAACCTTTGTTCGAAAGTCCCCTCGGGTCCGTTTTTATGCAGGGGTGCCCAAGTGGCCTAAGGGGAGCGGCTGCAACCCGCTTATTCATGGGTTCGAATCCCATCTCCTGCTTTTTTTTCCAAAATGAATATCGAAATAGAAATCTGTGTCAAGCTAGAAAATTTTGATGAAGTCCGACCTAAACTGGAAAAAATAGGAAAGTTTATCAAAAAGATCCATCAAGTTGATTCTTATCTTAATCATCCGCAGCGAGATTTCATTGCTCTTGAAAAACCAGTTGAATTCCTCAGAATTAGAAACAATGATAACAAGGAGTTTTCTTTTGACTATCATTACTGTCATCGCAAGGATGATGAATCAAAATCCCATACTGCAGAATTAGAAATTGACATTAGTGATCCAGAAATTCTCAAAAAAATCTTAGAATCACTCAACTTCAAAGAAATAGCCACTGTTGACAAAACCAGAGAAGTTTGGGATTGTGGTGATTTTGAAGTGGTTTTGGATTATGTCGAAGAATTAGGATATTTCATCGAAATCGAAGCCAAAAAAGATTTAGGTGGCATCGATAAAACCACTGAAGCTTGCTATACTTTTTTAAAGGAATTAAATATCACCCACTTAGGCTTCACCGAACAAGGCTACTTAAGCCAACTTTTAGACAAAAGAAAAAATGATCAATAAAATCCTTTTAACCAAAACCGGCAAAAAGTTTTTTGTTAAAGATTTAAATCAGGACTTTCATACTCAGTTTGGTTTTATCAAGAAATCAGATTTAAAGAAAAAAAATATTTTAGTTAAAACCAACAAAGGTGCTGAATTTTACATCTTAGAACCTTCTTTCACAGACAAATTCAAAAAAATCAAGCGCGGTCCGCAAATTATTACACTCAAGGATATTGGCACCATCATCGCCGAAACCGGTATCAATAAAGAATCAACTGTCTTAGATGCAGGAGGAGGCTCCGGATCTTTGTCATGCTTCTTGGCTCACCTTTGTAAAAAAGTTTATTCTTATGAAATCAGAAAAGATTTTGTTAAAATCATTAAAGAAAATAAAGAAAGATTAGAATTAAAAAATCTGACCATCAAAAACAAAGACATTACCACAGGCATCACAGAAAAAAACCTCGACTTAATCACTTTAGACCTACCAGAACCATGGCATGTCATCAAACACGCTGAAAAATCATTAAAACCTGGTGCTTTCCTAATAGCCTACTTACCAACCATCACCCAAGTAACTGAATTTGTAGAACGGATTAAAGAGTCAAAAAAATTCTTTTACATCAAAACTCTGGAGAACATCCAAAGAGAATGGGTTATCAACAACAAAGTTGTCAGGCCGGACTTCCAAATGCTTGGCCATACTGGTTTTTTAATTATCACCAGAAAAATTCTTAAATAGAATAAGGTTTCATTTCTTTATCTAATTTCTTAGCCATGCCTAATTTAAATTTGCTCTTGGCATAGATGGTGTACAAAATATCTCCCTTCTTAACTCTTTGTCCGGCTTTCTTGACTAAATAAACACCTGCTTCTTTGTCACTTGGCGCACCGGCCAGACGAGCCACCTTAGAAATTGCCCCATTATTAATTTCATTAATCAAACCACTCTTCCCGGCCTTGACATCATGATGAAGTTTGCATAAAACACACTCTTTCTTGACTGCCCCTTGAGCTTTAATGATTTCTTTCATCTTTTTCAGTGCCTTGCCGCTTTCTAAGATTTTCTTGGCCAATACATATCCATCCTTCTTGCCCGCCATCTCTAATAAAACACCAGACATCTTCAAGGATTTCTCCCTTAAATCAGCTGGTCCTTTTTTGTCATTCTCTAAAATCCACATGACATCCCTGGCTTCTAAAAAAGGACCAATTCCTTTGCCAATCGGCTGGTTTCCGTCTGTGATAATCACTTCAACCTTCATCCCCATCTCCTTGCCAATCAATTCAAACATCTCTTTGAGATGAACAGCTTCCTGTTGTGTTCTTACCTTAGCAGATCTGCCTTTGGGAATATCAATCAAGACTCGGTCAGCGCCAACTGAAGCTTTCTTGGCCATCACTGAAGCCAATAATTGTCCTTCTGCATCTATAGACAAAGGAGATTCTACATGAATAATTTTATCATCAGCCGGCGCCAGATTCAAGGCGCCTCCCCAAATTATACAGGCTCCTGTTTTGTGAACAACTTCCTTTAGTTTTTTTATATTCAAATCTACCTTACATAAGGTTTCCATAGTGTCGGCTGTTCCAGCCGGAGAAGTAATGGACCTAGAAGAAGTTTTAGGAAATCTCAAACCAGCAGCTGCGCAAATTGGCACCACCAACATAGTTGTCCTATTGCCGGCCACTCCTCCAATAGAATGCTTATCATAAGCACTGCCTCTAAAATTAATCTTACTGCCCGTCTCCACCATCGCTTTAGTCAAGCTAACAATTTCTTTAATTGTAAATCCTTCTGCAAAGCCAGCAGCTACAAAATAAGTTTTTTCAATTGCTGTCAGTCTATCATGAACAATATCATCTATAATTCTATACAATTCTTTATAACTTAATTCATTACCATACAATTTTTTCTTGATATAAGACACTGATTTTGGCTTGGGTGTCAAGTCAACTTCAACTTTGTCCCCGTCTTTAGCATGCAAATTGTCCAACACCTCTTCAAACAAACCAACCTTACCTTCAGGCACTGCTTTATCACTTTCAGAAATATTGATGTTGGCAATTACCTTTCTTTTGCCTTTCATAACTTTAACACGGTCATCATGATGTAAATCTAATTTTTCAGCATCTTTTTGGTTAACTACAACTACAAAAATACCTCCAGAAGCAATATCCATATCTTTGACTTCAAACCTCATTTTTCAATTAAAAAGAAACAACCAGAGTTTAAAAAGGTTTTTGCTAAAAACCCCAGAAAAACTTGTTTTTCGTTGCTTTACTTAACCTTGTCCTTCTGAACAATCTCACTTGGCACAGTCTTAACTTTAGGCCATAATTTACGCCCAGGATAAATCTGAGTATTAATCCCTGTCTTGACACCATCACCAATAATTGTCCCTAATTTACGCCGGCCAGAATCAACCAAATCTTTCTTAATCATCATTTTGACATTGCCGCCGTCATGTCTTAGGTTAGCTACAATTGTCCCGCCAGCTAGATTAACTCCAGAACCAATCACTGAATCACCCATATAAGACAAATGGCCTATAGAAACATCATCAAACAAAACACAGTTCTTCACTTCAACTGCATTGCCCACTTTACAATTATTACCTAGTGTTGTCGAAGGCCGAATATAACAATTCGGACCGATTTTACAATCAGAACCAATCACCACCGGCCCTTCAATATATGAGCCGCTCAAAACTGTAGTTCCCTTACCAATAACTACTGCACCCTTGACTGTTGCTCCTGATTCCACCTTACCTTTAATTTCCCTCTTAGTTTTCTTCAAAAAGAACTCATTTGCTTCAATGATATTCCAAGGATAGCCAATTGGTAGCCAGAAATCAGAAACTTCCTCAAAATTGACTTCTGAATTCTTAATCAAATAAGAAACATAATCTGTAATTTCATATTCATTACGTTTAGACTTCTTCAACTTATAATTAAAAACTTCAACATCAAAGACATAGATTCCAATATTTGCCCAGCGTGATTTAACTGTTCGGGATTTTTCAATAAAATGAACAACCTTCTTGCCTTTAACAGTAAAAATTCCCCATTTTTCTGGTGACTTAACCTTGGCACCCATCACACAATACTTAAACTTCAAACATTTTTTAATATCTTTCTTAGAATAAAAATCATCACCGTTCAAAACCACAAACTTATCTTTCAAATGTTTCTGACACAACATCAAAGCTCCACCCGGACCGTTCTGAACTTTCTGCCAAACATATTTAATCTTCATGCCTTTAAAATTATCACCAATCGCCTTGCGAATCATCTCGCCTTTATAACCAACCACAATCAAAACCTCAGAAACAATTCCTACTAATTGGTCTAAATTATGTTCCAGCATTGTCCGACCAGCTACCTTCAAAAGAACCTTAGGTCTAGTCAAAGTCAAGGGTTCCATTCTGGTCCCTTTCCCTGCCGCTAAAATAACACCTTGCATTTTATCCGATTTCCTTCCTAACTTCTTCAGCAATCTCTTCAGCATAGTTACTTATCTCCACTTCATCCTCTCCTTCAATCATTATCCTTAATATATTTTGCGTCCCAGAGTATCTTACCAGCAATCTACCGCGTCCGGATAACTTGGAATTCAAATCATTCACTTTCAGCTGCAAACCAGGCATCTCTTCAAGAGGTTTTTTCTTAGAAACTTCAACATTCAAAATCACTTGGGGAAATTTCTTCATCACTGAAGCCAGCTCTGAAAGTTTCTTACCATTCTCCTTCATTATTCTCAAAATCTGCAAAGCAGAAATAGTTCCGTCACCTGTTGTTGTATAATCCAAAAATATGATATGGCCTGATTGCTCACCACCCAAGTTGTACCCTTCTCTTCTCATCTCTTCAACCACATACCTGTCGCCGTTCTTAACTCTCACCACTTGGCCGCCAGCCCCCTCAATCGCCTTAATCAAACCCATGTTACTATAACCAGTCACCACCAAAGTATTCTTCTTCAATTTCCCTTTTTTCAGCATTTCCAAAGCCGCAATCGCCATAAGACTGTCTCCACAGACCACTTCTCCTTTTTCATCTAGCATAATCACTCTGTCGCCGTCACCATCCAAAGCAATCGCCAAATCAGCTTTCTCAATCAAGACATCATTCTTCAACAGTTCAGGATGCATGGCTCCGCACTTTTCATTGATATTTTTGCCGTCTGGATTAACATTTCTCAAAATAACTTCTGCACCTAACTCACCTAAAATATATTTAGTTACATTATAAGTTGCTCCGTTAGCGCAGTCAAGAACAATCTTCAAACCTTTCAGACTCATGTTACCAATCGAATTCTTGGCAAATTCAATATACCTGCCGCTGGCATCATTAATTCGGTGCGCCTTACCCACCATTTCACCAACCACATTATCAGTTTTGATTTCCCCCAAGGCCAGCTGCTCCATTCTTTCTTCAACTTCATCTGGCAGCTTGAATCCATTGCTGTCAAAAAATTTAATCCCATTGTCTTCATAAGGATTATGGGATGCAGAAATTACAATTCCGGCGTCAGCTGCAAATGATTTAGTGATATGGGCAATTGCTGGTGTTGGCATCGGGCCTACAAAATAAACTTCAGCACCGGTTGACAGCAACCCTGTTGCTAAAGCATTTTCAATCATATAACCACTCAGCCGCGTATCCTTCCCAATCACAATCTTGCTCTTCCGATTTCCATTCTTAAAAACCAGACCTGCCGCCTGGCCAATTTTCATTACTACTTCTATAGTCATCGGATAAACATTCACTTTTCCTCTAATACCATCAGTTCCAAATAGTTTTCTCATTTCACTGTCACCGATTTAGCTAAATTCCGAGGTTTGTCTGGATCACAATTCCTTTTCACAGCTAAATAATAAGCCAGCATCTGGGCCGGAATTAAATTAACTATTGAAGAAGCGCCGTTTATATCAGGCACTTTGATAAAATAATCAAAAGTTTCATTGTCTTCAGGACCTATTCCAATAATAAATCCTCCTCTTGATTTAATTTCCATGGCGTTGTTGATAATATCACCCTTACACTCATCATTGGAAACTAAAACAATACAGGGCGTACCTTTGTCAATCAAGGCAATGGTTCCGTGTTTTAATTCACCGCCCGCCATACCTTCTGCGTGAATATATGAAACTTCTTTGATTTTATGTGCTGCCTCTAAGGCCACCGGAAAATTAGTTCCTCTACCAATCACATAAATGTCATTGTAGCCAACAATCTTGTCAGCTAAATTTTCAATTATCTTCAAAAACTTGTCTTCAAAAATATACTGGGACTCTTCAATACATCTGTCTAAAACATCTTTGCCTTCTTCTAGTCTTCCGTCACAGCCATAAGCCAGTAGCATTAGTACAGCAATCTGGGCAGTTGTTGCTTTGGTTGAAGCCACTCCGATTTCCGGCCCGGCATTGGTTAAAAAAGAATGGTCCGCCATTCTCATTAAAGTAGAACCCATCACATTGACAATTGACAGAACTTTGACGCCTTTTTCCTTAGCTGCCTTCACTGCCTCAATTGTATCAGCTGTTTCCCCGCTCTGTGAAACTACCACCATCAAAGTTTCTGGTGTCAAAAAATGTTTGTAATTGGCAAACTCAGAACCGCAAACCACATTGACATGTTTTTTAGCCATTTTGGAAAACAGATAACCACCCACTCTCGTAGCATAACTTGCTGTTCCGCAGGCCACAAAAAAAGTTCCTTTAGCTTCATTAATCAACTTCGCCATTTCCTTCAGTTTTTCATCATCCTGTTCAATCGATTTTCTGATGGTTTCTTTTTGCTCTATAATTTCCTTCAGCATGAAATGATTATAATTGCCTTTTTGGGCCTGTTCAATTGTCCAGTCAATAAATTCAAATTTCTTTTCCAGCTTGTTTTTCTCTAAATCAAAAAACTCAAGGTTTTCATCAACAAAAACTGCTTCACCATCATCCATGTAGCAAACTTCGTTTGTTAAATCCAGAAAAGCCGGCACGTCAGAAGCAATAAAAAAACCTTCTGTATTCTTGCCCACCACTAATGGAGAGCCTTTTCTTGCCCCCACCAAAAAAGGAAAGTCCTGGTGAAAAATAACCACTGCATAATTTCCTTTCAATCTGTTCAAGGTTTCAAAAATTGCTTTCTTAAAACCATAACCTTCATGCAAAAAATGTTCAATTAAATTGGGAATTACTTCCGTATCTGTCCCGGAAAAAAATTCAAAACCATCGTTTTTCAAAAAATTTTTCAGCTCGGCATAATTTTCAATGATTCCATTGTGCACTACTGCAATTTTTTTATCATTAGACAGATGAGGGTGAGCATTAAACTCATTGACTTCACCATGGGTTGCCCATCTGGTATGGGCCATGGCCATATTGCTCGCGCCTAATTTTAAATCATCATAAGAAACAGCTCCAATCTTACCCACTTCTTTGGCTGTTCTGATATTGCCGTCCTTGACTGCAATGCCCCAACTGTCATATCCTCTGTACTCTAGTCTTTTCAATCCATTCAATACAATTTTGACTGCGTCTTTCTGTCCTTTATAGCCTATAATCCCACACATTTTTAAATCCTAAAAAATCTTCATATATAAGCATTACTAAACTAGAGTTCAGATATAATAGTACTTGCCTTCCTTCTTTTGCTCTCTATCTTTTACAGAACTAACTTTGTTTGCCCGGGGGCGGTTGCTGTCATGATCCCTTCTAAAAGTAATCCCTAAATCTTTCAAAAAAAGATTCATGCCGTCTTCCATCTTGAACGGACCTTTGGCTTCACCAGAAACAGCCGGCTCCCCTTCAAACACCAACAGTTTGTTAGAAAGATAATCTAAAAATAATAAATCATGATCTACTACCAACACCGTGACCCCTCTTTCTTCAGCCACTTGTTTGATAATTTTAGAAATAATCAGTCTTTGCTCAACATCCAGATAGGCAGACGGTTCGTCTAATAGAAATAGATTAGCTTCCTGCGACAAAGCTTGGGCAATCGCCACTCTCTGTAGCTCACCGCCGCTTAATTGATTTAATTTTTTTGTAAATAATCGAGGAATATGTAACGGCTTGATTATTTGATTATTGAATTTGGAAATTGCGTCTTTAAGGACATCCACCACTACCTCTTCACTCTCTCCTTCCAAATACTGCGGCTTGTAAGAAACCCTAATCTCTTTACTCACTTCACCTTTGTCTTGTTTCAAAACTCCGGCCAAGATTTTAACAAAAGATGTTTTTCCAATTCCATTCTCTCCCATCACTCCAATCACATCATCTTTGAAAATCTCACCTTTTGGAGCCTTTAAACTAAAATCTTTTAATTGTATTTCTATATCTTTCCAGGAGCACAAAGCTACACCCAAATCTTTTTTCTCCATGATTGCATGTTTTTCAAATTTGATTGGTGCGTCCCTAAATCTGATATTTTCCTCGCGTAAATATCCTCCTAAAAAAGTATTTATTCCTTCCCTAGTGCTTTTCAAACCAGAAACAATCCCATAACACCCTTCATTACCATACATAATATGAACTAAATCAGTCATATAATCTAAAATAATCAAATCGTGTTCAATTACTAATACTGCAGTTTCAGGTGTTGCCAAGGAGCGAATAAATTTGCTCACCTTCAACCTTTGCTTAATATCCATATAAGAAGTTGGTTCGTCAAAAATATACAAATTGGCTTTTTTCAGGACTGTTGCGGCAATCGCTACTCTCTGCATCTCACCACCAGAAATCTCCTTTAGTTTTCTGTCCAAAATATGACTTAATTCTAATTCTTCTACAATTTTGGCCATACCATTTATTTCATCCACCCCTCTCAGCAAATCACCAACCTTGCCGGCAAATTTCTTTGGAATCAAATCAACTTGTTGCGGCTTAAAGGCAATTTCAATCTTCCCTTCCTTAATTTTTTCAAAAAAAGCCTGTGTCTCTGTTCCTTTAAAATATTCAATCAAATCCTCATGAGAAGCTTCCCCACCTAATTTACCCAGATTAGGTTTTAAAACCCCTGCCAAAATCTTTATCGCCGTCGACTTACCTACCGCATTCTTACCCACAATTCCCACTACTTTTCCAAAAACTGGTGTTGGCAAAGAAAATAGTTCAAACTGGTTTTCGCCATAACGGTGAATTGGTTCTTGTTTTAATGCTTCTGGCAGATTGATAATATGAATCGCTCCAAACGGACATCTTTTTGGACAAATCCCGCAGCCTGTACAGAGTCTTTCATCTATCCTCGCCTTTTTGTCCTCTTCACCAGGCGTGATACATTCTTCACCTGTCCTGTTCACTGGACACAGTTTAGCGCATAGATAATTACCACACTTTATTGGGGAACATTTCTGCCTCTCCACAATTGCTATCCTTTTAGCCATATTTCTTAACTTCTTTTTTCTGTTTATATTGTTTTTGTTTTTTCAATAAATTTATAAACCAACCTCCAAAATAAAACCTTATGAAATGCGAAATTTGCAAAAACAAAATCCAGGAAATCTTCCTTAAAAAAATCAAAGGAACTATCATCAAAAAACCCGGCAGCAACAAACCACATTATATCTGCCAGGATTGTCAAAAGCAACACCAAACCAAGGAAGAAATCTTGAGTAAAATTTAAGCCTCTGTAGCATAGTAGCTATTGCGGCTGCCTCGTAAGCAGCAGGTCGGGGGTGCAATTCCCCTCAGAGGCTTTATTAAAATGACTTTCAATCAACTCTTAAACCAAGCCAACAAAACTTTCAAAGAAAATTTTCCAAACAAAGTTTGGTATGGCCGATGCATCTTCCTTAGTTGGTACTGTGAACTTGGCACTTGCAAGTTCTGCTTCAGATCAACTATCAAACACAAAATCAAACACGCCCAAAAAGCCCGTCGTTCCTTGCCTTCAATCATTACCGAAGCCCTTCTCTGCAAAAATCTTGGCTGGCGTATTGAATTCCTTACTGGAGGCTACAAGATTTTTCCCTTCAAAGAAATTGTCCATATAGCTAAAACTGTCAAAGAAGTTTACGGAGAGAAAATTTGGGTCAACTTAGGGCAGTTAACACCAAAAGAACTCCAACAGTTAAAACCTTACGTCAAGGGTATTGTTGCTTCTATTGAAACCATCAACAAACCCCTTCATGACCAAGTCTGTCCTGACAAACCCATCGAACCTTACAGTCAGATGCTCAAAAAAGCTAAAGATTTTCAAAAATCAATCACTATTGTTATTGGATTGGGGGAAAAACCAGAACACCTAGAAGAACTCCATAATTTTATAGAAGAACACCAATTAGACAGAATTACTTTTTATGCTCTTAAACCAGTTCAAGGTACCCCTTACAAAAAAGGTCCTGAAACTGATTATTATGCTGAATGGATTGCCAAAACCAGAATCCGATTTCCTAAACTTGAAATTATTGCCGGCACCACCGCACAAAGATACAAAGAAGTTAAAACCTTAATCAAAGCCGGTGCCAATGCCTTCACTAAATTTCCTGCTACCAAAATTTTTAATTCCCCAGAAGCCAAATCAATTGAAAAACAGATCAAACCTTTAAGAACCTTTACCTCGACGCTCACCAAACTTCCAAAAATAGACTGGCATAAACAAATAGACCAGTTAAATATAGAAAAAGATTTAAAAGACCAGGTAAAGATTACTTTAAACCATTATCTAAAAAAGATGTCAAAATGAAGAAGAAAAAATCAAGAAAACCAGTCTACTTTGCCATTTTTATTATTGCTTTGATGATTTTTAGTGGTTTTGCTATTGTTGCTTCTAATATGTCAGAAAGAAAACAGTTTGATTACAATGGTTTTGAATTCCAGAGCGCCAGAAATCTTTGGGCTACTGAAATTAATGACCAGCCCCTCATTTCTCATTTTCATCCTTCAGAATTAGAAGATATTAATACACCCAATCTAGAACTCCTCAAATCACCTCAAATTTACATTTCCTTTGACCCGGAAATAAAATCAGAGTACCTTGATCTCTCCAGACTCAAGTTAAGTGATTTCTCATTTAAATTCCTTAACACTTATCCTGTTAATGGTATCACTCAAGAATCAGATGATTATCAATTGCCTGTCATCACTTGCCAAAACGCTACCTCGTCCACTCCTGTTGTTATTTATCAAGAAAACAACCAATCAGAAATAAATCTCCAAGATCACTGTCTTTACATCAAGGTTCAGGAAGAGGAAGATTTTCTTAAAATGACTGAAAGAATAATTTACACACTTGCAGGTGTTATCAATGGATGAAGAAATCAAGATAGAAAAAGTAGCAGATGAAGAAGAACAAAAAAAGACTAACCACATCAGGAACTTTCTTATTATTGCTGGTATCATCGTTGCCATCTTTATTCTCATCCTCTCCTTAAAATTTATCATCCCTTCTACCCCGGAAGTTCTTACTCTTGACGATCTTCATCGTCTCAATGCCGATAATAAACTTGACGAAACCCAGGGCATAATTTACAATGGTTATTCTTTTGTCAAAGTAGAAACCTTGTGGTATACTCGGGTCAGTTCAGTTGATGCCATTTATGAAATCCCCTTGCACTACACTCCCCAAGATCTGGAAGATGTCACTGTCTCAGGATCCCTCAACCATTCATCAGACACCAACGAAGTTTATTTTACTTTCAATCCGCATGAACCAGGGGAAAAGATGAAGTACATCACTTTGTCAATCAGTGAAGTAGCTCAAAGCATGGCCAAGGCCATGAAAAAAAAGCCAGTCCCTGCTTGTGACCAATACGCTCCAGATCTCTGTGGCAATAATACAGAAGTTATTACCTGCAATAACACCAAAAAACCAGTTATTTATTTTAAATACGAACCCGGACCGGCTATTGAACTCAATGACAATTGTGCTGTTATCAAAGGAGAGGAAGATGATTTAGTCAAGGCTGCTGAGCGCCTCATTCTACACCAGCTTGGTATTATGTCTTAAATCCCCACAAATAACCACAAATAAAAACTATATTTTCTCCAATAATAATCTATTTAAAGAGTCATCATTTCCTTTTTTTATGCAAACAAAATACATCTTCGTTGTTGGAGGTGTTATCTCAGGTGTTGGCAAAGGTGTGGCCACTGCTTCTATAGGAAAAATACTCCAAAATTATGGTTACAGTGTTACTGCTATTAAGATTGATCCCTACATCAATTATGATGCTGGAACTATGAGGCCTACTGAACACGGTGAAGTTTGGGTTACCGACGATGGCGGGGAAATTGATCAAGACCTTGGCAATTATGAGCGCTTTCTTGCTTTAGATGTTCCTAAATTCAATAATATTACTACTGGCCAGGTTTATGACAGCATTATCAAAAAAGAACGTTCCGGACATTATTTGGGAAAAACAGTCCAATTTATTCCACATGTTCCAGAAGAAGTCAAAAGAAGGATTATTGAAGCTGGCAAAGGTTTTGATATAGTCACTATTGAAATTGGAGGAACTATTGGAGATTATGAAAATATTCCTTTCCTTTTCGCTGCCAAAAGTCTGGAAAAAGATCTCGGCAAAGAAAATGTTCTTCATGTTCTTATCACCTATCTTCCGGTTCCTTCTCATATTAATGAAGCCAAAACTAAACCGACTCAGCAGGCCATCAAAATGCTTTCTGAAAACACTATCTTCCCGGATTTCATTCTCTGCCGGGCTAGAGAACCATTAGATGCACCTAGAAAAAAGAAAATTGAAACCTACGCTAATATTGGCAGTGAATATGTCATCAGTGCTCCTGACATCGAAAGCATTTATCTTGTTCCTTTGAATTTAGAAAAAGAAAAACTTGGCGAAAAAATTCTCAAAAAATTAGAAATAAAACCTTTAAAACAACCTGACTGGTCAGAATGGACCGAACTTGTCAATAATGTTCTTCATCCCCAGCACCATATTAAGATTGGAATTGTTGGAAAATATCTTGATATAGGTAATTTTACTTTAGAAGATTCTTATATTTCTATCAGAGAAAGCCTCGAACACGCTGCTGCTAATCTTCAGGCTAAAACTGATATTGTCTGGATTGATTCCAAAGATTTTGAACAAAATCCAGAAAAATTAGAAAGACTCAGGGAAATGGATGGCATTATCATCCCAGGCGGCTTTGGTAGTAGTGGAGTAGAAGGTAAAATCAAAGCCATTCAATATTGTAGGGAAAATAAAATTCCATTCTTAGGTCTTTGTTATGGTATGCAATTGGCTGTTGTTGAATTTGCCAGAAATGTTTGTAGTTTAAAGGACGCCAATACTACTGAAGTTAATCCTCAAACACCTTATCCAGTTATTGATATTTTATCTTCACAAAAAGCTCTTATCAAACAAAGCCGTTATGGGGGTACTATGCGTCTTGGTGCTTATGCTGCTACTTTAAAACCAAATAGCCAGGTTCTTAATCTTTATCAGGAAACTTCCCGTTTGACAGAAGATCAGTCTAAAATTGACAAATTACCTGATTTCCGTAAAGGTATCCTCAACACTACTGAAAATGTTGTTTTGGAACGTCATCGTCATCGTTATGAAGTCAATCCTGAATATATCAGTCAAATCGAAGAAAAAGGCCTTGTTTTTTCAGGCTCTCATTTAAGAGAAGACGACACCAAATTGATGGAATTCATTGAACTTCCCAATCATCCTTTCTTTATTGCCACACAGGCCCATCCTGAGTTTAAGTCCAGATTGGACAAACCAGCTCCTCTCTTTTACGGGTTTTTAAGGGCTGCTTTAAAATAAAAAAACAACAATCTTTATAAATAATCAATTTCTCTCATCTCACAGGGGTGTTAAGTATCAAATTTATTAAAAATATTTACGACAAACACTATAAGAAATTATTAATCATTCCCTTTCTACTGCTAGCTTTGGCTATCGCTCAAATTGCTGTTCAAACCTCCACTACAGGAGATTTTGTCAATAAAGGTGTTAGCCTTAAGGGTGGAAGTACCATTACCATTACTCAAGATATCAATAGCCTCGAACTTCAGTATTATCTCCAAAGTGAATTTCCTGGAGCTGATATTTCTGTTAGGGATATAAG
>JBHPDN010000002.1:0-86592 GCA_042577865.1 Nanobdellota archaeon | reverse complement strand
TTGTTAAGTTCATCCTTGATTTGAGAAATAGTTTGTATAATTTTTTGTCAAAATTTTTTTCCAAAAAACCAACAAAAAATTCCATCAAAACAGTCCCATTCCCAGTCTCATTCCCAGTTTTTGTCGTCGATAAACCCAGTCCCAGTTTAATCCTAGGACTTTCCCAGGACTGTCCCATTTCATTCCCACATTTCAACCATTTATCGTCAGAAAGTAGTCCCTATTCCCTCCCATCTTATTCCCAATTAAGTCCCAACATGGGACCAAAAGATTTAAATAAATCAGTTGTTTTATAGGTGTCATGTGGGGTAAAAGAAACGACCAGGACAATTGGAAAACACTTCAGATTTTTCTAAAAAATTCTTTTGGTAGTGTCAAAAAAGATACCCAAAAAATCTTTGAGTGGCTGGAATATTTTTACCAAAAACACCAGCACCAAGAAGCCACTATCCAGGAACTCAAGCAGCAGCTGGATGTCATGCCCAAGACCCCATACCAAATCAAGCAGATCATTGACCAATATTATTCTTATGAAAACATGCATCAGCGGATTGCCTTATTACATAAAAAAGTAGACATCCTTTCAACCATGCATGACAACCACAACACCCAAATTAATACCTTACACAGTCGTTTTGACAACATCCCACCACCAGAGAAAAAAGAGACCATCAAAGAAAAGATAGTCAAAAAACTAACCCGAAACAGTAAAAATTACGTTAAAACAGTCATTCTTTCATTCATAGAAAAATACCACAAAATTTCAGCCCTTCAGCTTAAAGAAATGTTGGTTGAAGAGCAGGGTTTATGCTCAAAAAGCTCATTTTACCGTCTATTACAAGAGTTAGAACAAGACGAAAAAGTGAGTATGATCCAAGAAGGCAAGAACAAGATTTACTCTACTAAAAATCAGCTTCTTCGACGATAAATAAGCTCAAAACATCATATTTTTACCCTATTTTATGCCACCAATATACAGAAAACTACACTAAAACTGATTTTTTCGCAATCTTTTTAAACCCGAAATATTTCTTAAACTACCTAAATCATGGGGGTGATTGAAATTATCGACGTTAAAAGAGGTGCTTTAAGACCAGACAGACAAAAAATTATACAAACTATTTCTCAAATCAAGGATGAACTTAACAATCCGGTTTCACAATTAAAAGAGGAAATTGACGATCATTTGGGCGCGATTAACGAAAATACCCAAGAAATCCAGGCTAATTTTACTTATCTCTGTGAATTAGGGGCTAAAATAGATAAATTAGCTCAAAGACTGGATCATATTGATATGGTTTTATCTCAAAACCCAACAAAAATTGATATCAAACCGTTAACTTGTGCTGAAAAGCAGGTCTTCTTAACTTTATACACCCAAGAAGCTCCCTTAACTTATGAAG
Organism: Nanobdellota archaeon; assembly: GCA_042577865.1. GTDB lineage: Archaea > Nanobdellota > Nanobdellia > Woesearchaeales > JAGLXL01 > JBHPDN01. Next base: position 85,189 of record JBHPDN010000002.1, on the reverse strand, counting down.
ACATAGCTAACGAAACAGAAACCAGCGTTTCTTTAGTCAGAGAGTATGTTGATGCTTTAATTGAAAAAGGTGTGCCCATTGTCAAGACCTATTTTAATAGCCGGCCCTTTCTCAAGTTAGATCAGCATTTCAAAGAGCTGCAGGCCAAGGAAAACCTGGTTAATATCTCACTAAAATCTTTTATTTATTCTTAAATTTTTTATTGTCAAAACCTTTAAGCAAGAACTAAAACCTTTATCCCAGAAATCCACTAAAAACCCTTACAAAACATCTAATCAAAACCTAAAAGTTTTATGCGCTTTAACACATTTCACAAAGTTTATATAAAAGTTCTCTTTATACCTATTAAGGTAACTTTTTTACGCTTAAAATACCAAAAATTAACACTTAACGGAACTTTTTACCATGATAAATCAATACCCCAGCCAATATGTATCCAACCCAAAAATCATTGAGGTTATCAGCAAAGTCACTAAAACCAGCCCAAATCAGCATATTTTGAAAAAGAGGGGTAATTTGATTAAAGAGCTGGCAAACTTACCTGAGAGCGAGGTTCTCGCGTTCATTTCCAAGAAAGAGTTGGATTATCTTACAGCTCCAAGAAAAGAGGAAAAATTGCCGGTTTTCTTATCAGAAGCCGAAATAGAGAAAATGCTTGGAGTTGTCAGATCCAAGAACGATTTGCGAAGTGAGATGCTGATTTTGTTCCTTTACAACACTGGCTGCCGGCCTGGAGAAGCCAGCCGGATAAAGGTCAAAGATATTGATTTTGAAAACAAGTTTGTCTTGGTCAAAAAGACCAAAGGCAAGAAAGAAAGAACAGCCCATCTCTTTGACGAAACTTTTATTCAAAGCTTAAAACATTTTGTCAGCAACAAAAAGCCAGAAGATTTTGTTTTTTTGAGCAATTGGAACAAGATCTACACTGTCAAGGGAATTACCAAAAAACTCAAGTCAATTGCCCAACAAGCCGGCATCAACCCAGAAAAGATTTCAGCCCACAAATTCAGACATACTCATGCTGTCCATGCCATCAAAAGTGGAGTCAGTATTGTCAGCGTTAGGGATCAGCTTGGTCATTCTAGCATTGCCATCACAGACAAATACACTAAAATCGTTGATACCTTGCGTAGAAGAGATTATGAAAGCCACACACCTTTTACCTTAAAACAACAACCCCAAAAACCAAAATTCTGCGTAAAATGCGGCAAAGAATTTCCTCTTGACGCTAATTTTTGCCCTCATTGCGGCAGTAAACCTTGATCCATAATGGTTCAAAAATTATCTAAAACAATCAGAAATTCTATTTTAAAAAGAGATGATTTTGCTTGTCAGAAATGTAAAGTTAAAGACAAATCAGGTAAAAGCTTTGAGATTCATCATATCAAACCAGTTGTTTTTGGTGGAACAGATAGTGAAGACAATTTGATCACTCTTTGCTCTGTTTGTCATAAGTTTGCTCCAAATAAAGAAAGTGAGTTCAAGGAATATATGGAATCTGAATGTGATGGACAATTAACAACTATGGTCCGGGCTTTCGGTAAATTAAAGAATTATGAAGATTTGATCAACCAAATCTTTTCTCAAGGTGATTCTCGCTATTTTGATAATTACAACGAAGATACTTTGATGTCATTTTTAATTGAGAGGGGCATCACGATAGAAACAAAAGATGTTTCTTTGATTAAAAGCAAGGTTGTTAGGAATTTTGATGGTATTCCTGGCCCACAAAAAGATTGGAAATTATTAACAAAAAAACTTTTCCAAGAATTTGATATTGATTTAGTTGGTTTTGAAAGAAGAATTGCTCACGGAATTGTTGATGTTTTAGGAAAAAAGAATGGAAAAATAATCTATGTCGAGTGTGGCCCTTGTAGGATTGACAAGAGTTTTAATTATCTTAGAAAAGTTGATTCAGAACTTTGGATTGTCACATCAGAATTGGATAAACATTCAGTAAATATGGAAAAGGCCACCCTTTATATCATCAAACGAGGCCCAAACTGGTCAGAATTAATCCAAAAACATGATAAGATCAACAAAGAAGAAATAAAGAAAGTCAAAAGTCCTTTAGATAATCTTTAGATAAATTTCTTCAAAACATGTTTTCTTCTTTCTGTTACACCAATATTCAAAGCAGCCATCAGCAAAAGAACTGCTGTTACCACCAAACCAACTTTAATGACCATTTCTGGCACTACATAGAAATTAAAAATATCAACCACACCAATTGCTCCAGCCAAGATCGCTGCAAGTATGTATAACTTAGGGTAAAAAACATGCCCTTCTCCCGATGCAGGAGCTGGTTTTGGTTTAGCTTTTGGTATTTGTGGTATTTTTGCCATTTTTAACCTACATAACTTAATTTCTTTTTCTTAGCCAATTGATCTGTCTCCTGACCTTGATCAAGCATTTTCTTTATTTTGGCTTCAAACTCTTCTGCTTGTTTTATCAAAGGTTTTGGATCAACTTTGAGATTAAGATAACTGTCTAAAGATTGAATTAACTTAGCTGCTGCTTTAGAATCAGGCATATTACTATGTGTTTCTGCAAACAAAGCCGTCACTGGAATTTTTCTTTCTCTGGCCATTAAAGCGCCGGTTGTTCCTACAATAATACCTTCTTTCAACGGCTTGGCAATCAAACTAAGTTGTTTTTCCTTTGCTTTGTGAGTGGCATAATAAAAAATTTCAGACTTGTTATCCATCCTAGCAGAACCCACACCTTCTAAAGATACGATTTCTTTAGCTTGCAATGTCGTAGCTACTTGCCGGATAGTTTCAGAAAGTTTCCAGCCCATATCCTTGCCAAGTGAAATAGCATGGATTAAGACAATATTATATTGTTTGTTATAATAAATAGATACTGGCTCAATTACTCTCCCTTCATGTATGGCTATCATGGCTGGTGAGTCTTCAATCTCAATTGAACCGATTTTCTCTGTCTTCAAATGATCAACTAAGAATTCAGTGGCAATTGTTCCGATTAATCCCATACCAGGAAACCCTTCGACAATTGTCACCCCTTTTGGTTTTTTTGATAGGTATAATTTCATGTTTTCTAGTAATTCTTTGCTTCTTAAATAGATTTTGTTACCACTCCTTAGTTACTATAAAACGAAAGATTTATATAGTAGTTTATCTGCTAGCATTATATTAATTTCAAAAATAAGAGGTAACTAAAATGGAAGAAAAAGCTACAAGCGTTGATAAATTAATAAGAAGTGTAGGATGTATAGGCGTAGCTGCTGTTGCTACAGGACTATCACTCGCTCTTAAAAATACTGAAACTGCTCCTGCATTAGTTGAAAATATGACTCAATTGTCTTCAGATGGTGTTAATACCTTAGCTAATACTTTAGGTTATGGAGCTATAGTTGGTTATGGGGCTGGAGCATTAGGCACAGCTTATTACTCACTCAAATCCGTCAAAGAAGCAATCTTTGGATAAAGAATTCTTTATTTATTTTAATTAAATAAAAAGAAAAAAAGAAGTGGGATTAAGGTCCTCCACCAGCACCACCACCGGCACCAGCTCCTCCAGCAGCCGCAGCTTCTCTTTCTCTTGCTGCTTTCTTTGTAATTTCTTTGAACAGATTGTCATACATAATGACCAAACTATTGACATCTCCAAGTAATTTGGTGTAAGCTCGAGATATATGATCAATCTGCCCAGGAACTTCGTCCCAATCGTCTGGGTCATCTCCTACATTACGTACTGTGTTGTTCATAGTTGCTATGATTTGACTGATTTCATCACCCTCTCTGAGAGCACTAGCTTGTAGTGTTTCCAGTTCATCAGTATCTATACCTAGTTCTTCTCTTTCGTCATCAGTTAATTTCAACCCCTTTTTTATTATAACATTAATCATACCATTAAAAGCACCCACAGAGACCTGAGCTTTTCTAAGTTCACCAATAAGATTTGAGAATTTAATATGGTTTTTACCTTTTTTGAACCATCCTTTCTCCCCTTCCCATCTTTCTCTCCTACCTTCGTTACTTAAGGTTTCCATCTCATGAATAACATGTTGTGCTGCATCAACTTTTCTGGCCAAGTATCTTAAGTTCCTTAAAGCCTGTTGTTCTGTTTTCATAGCTTCATGAGCTTCTGCTTGATCAAAGACTTCTTCTAACTGTTTAAGTTCTGCTTCTGATTTCAAACCTGTTTTCTTTACACCTATTGCAGACCATCTGAATAGTTTGATGAAACCAGCCAAAGAGAACAGCACCAAAATAACTGGTGCAAGCGCAAGCGCCAAAACAACAATTTCTCTTACTACAGGAATTTTTTGTATAAATTCAACCCAAGGCTCAGCAAGAGTTCTTATACCTGCATACCAGACCATGAGCGACAATGAAAATATTGGTGGCCACCAAGTAACTTTATTTTTTTCAGTGAAGCGGGTTAGAATTAAAGCTATACCACCTACAACAACCGTTACAAGGAATCCAAGAATTATCCAACTTGCACTAAGCAATCTGAAACCAGTATCCCGTTGCATCATAAGGATGGCACCTGCAGCGGCTAAAGCCATAAGAAGTGTTGCGAATTTACCAGCCCTGCTTTCAAACCACTTAAGTTGATTAACTGATCCACCAAGTATGGCGGCACTCCCCCAAAACATACATAAGATGACTAAAAACCAGAAAGCTCCATCAACAACATACCAAATTTCATTATAATTTCCAAAAATATCACTCACCCATTCATTCACTTGTTTAACAGCACTAATCGGAGACAAATTATCATAGTCTGCTGCCACAACTCCTGTGGAAAACAAACTTAACAATATAGTCAATCCCAAAAATAAAAGAATCAAATTTTTCTTCATATCAAACACCTCATTATTTTTTCGTAAATTTGAAATTATCAAGTTTAAATCTAAATTTCTATTTAAATATTTCTATCTTAAACTCACCAAAAGTTTTATATAGCTCAGAAATTTACTTTTATAAAAAAGGTGCATGATGAAATCTAAAAAAGGTCAGCTTGGTCCGATTGAACTAAAATTTTTTTTCATTGGTCTTTTAATTGGTTTAATTCTAGTATTTGGTTTTGTCTTCTTGGCTAACAAAGGCATCATCATACCATTCAAATTATCATTCCTCTGCGCTGCACCGGTACCATAAAATGAAACTCGCAAAAAAAGCCCAGTTATACGCCCTTGAAGGTAAGTTCGCTATATTGGGACTTATCATCGGCATTGTGCTTGGTTTAGTTTTCATCTACCTAGCCAATCATGGAATTGTTATACCTTTCAAACTATCATTCCTGTGCCCATCTTTACCAGCAACACCATAAAAAGAATTCTTTTACTCAATTCTAACTTTAGAACCAATAGCTTGTCCTGGCATGCCTCTTTCAAAAACAACCCTGACATAACCTTTGCTACCATGAGCAGCATTGACTACACCCACCAGTTCTTTCTTATCTTTTCCAGGCGCAACCCAGACAGCTTTCTTGCCAATTAGTTCAATGGCCTTCTTCTTGTCATCAACATCACTAATCATGACAATCATCTGTCTATGGTAAGCATGATGTCTTGCCCTTCTAAAATTCATAATTAATCCTTCCATTTTAAGCAAAAAACCTCAAGTTCCTTTTAAAGGTTTCGATAGAAACCCCGGGAAAAAATTATTTTTTTCCGCTGGCCTTTCTAATAAATAGCCCCACGCGGATTCGAACCGCGGTCCTTCGGCCCAGAACCGAAGATGATAGTCCACTACACTATGGGGCTGTACACCAAGTGTTGCTGGACTAGCGAATCTTTGATTTTAGCGTAGTCCACTACACTATGGGGCTGTAATCAAACTATTTTTGTTAACAATATTTAAAGCTTTTGACCGAAAGCCTTATAAACTACCCACTGTCTCGTAGTTAAAATGACACCATTGGAACTATTGGAAGCACCTGTAAGAGAAAGGATAGATTACCAACAATTAGAGAGAGATATCGCTTGTGACTATTCAAGCAGAACAGCAACCACTTTTTTGCCAAGACCTGGCCAAGTTGATAAAACCATTAACGCCAAGATAGAAAAATGCTATGATGCAGTCGAAGATCATCTGAATGGTAACCTTACCTTAAAACAATTTCATGCAGTTCTTAATAGTCTTGGTTTTAATCGAGAAGCAGTTAATCAGGCTTATGAACATACTGTTGATTACGAAGCAGCTTTTGAAGCAATTGAAAAGGAAAAAAGAATTCTTTAAATCAAAAACCAAATCATTACCGGCAGCATTAAACATCCCATATTCAGAGATTTCTTTACACCTGTAAAAGAAGGTATCATCCCCACAAACATGGAAACGATCATTACTAAACCACCTAACCAACCAGAAAAATAAAACACCAAAACAGAAACAAAACCAATAATCACAAAAACCAACATTCTATAATTAATTTTGTTAATCCGAGAAGCAAACTTGCGACTCAAAAACAAAGCCAGTAAAGCAGCAATCGAACCGGCCACCAAACAAACTCCTAACAAACCAATCAGATCAAAAAAACCAATTGAACTAATGATCTCCTTAACCACCACAATCGCACCGTTACGCGCTTTCAAAAGAGCATAAAAAGTAAGTAATGAAACAGTCATGTTCACAGTTGAAATGCCGCCAATCAAAACTAAAAAACCCTGGTCGCCAAGATTACCAGTCAGTTCATTACCCATCACTCCAGCCGCAGCTGAACCAAGACCAGGAAGTAAAGCCACAGAACCGCCGGAAAAAATAGAAATACCAATCGCACGAAACCACCGGCTCCGGCTCATCTTAATACACCCATCCAATTTCTGTTTTGGAATCTTTACCCGAGAGTTCAAAGAAATTACTAAAGTAGAAATACCAAAAAGTCCAGATAACATTGCAAGTAAAGGATGATTCAAACCATTAACATTCAGAACAATCAGACCCAAAACTCCGGCCAGCAAAAATTGCCACAGGCCCCAAAATATCTTCCCTCTTTCTTTATACAACATAAACAAAACCACCAACACCAACAACCAACCAATCAGATTCTCAATGTATGAATAAATAAAACTAACAACTGGAATCAAAATTGGAATCAGAAGCACAGACAAAAACAAACCAAACAAACTACCAATCACTGTCAACTTGATAGCTTTGTAACCTTCACCATTCAGCAGCATCTTGTGACCCGGCAAAACAGCTAAAACAGAATCACTGTCAGGCGCACCTAAAAAGATAGAAGGAATTGTATCTAAAAAAGTATGTGTAATTGCCATGGCCACAATAAAAGCACCCAATGTAAAGCCGTCAACAAAATTCAAAAAATAAACAGACAAGCTCAACAACACTACCGAAATCAGATTGACATGAATTCCTGGAATCAAACCAGTCACACAACCGGCTAAAATTCCTAAAAAAACAGCAATTATAATTTCAACAAACATTACTTAACCTCGACCCTGTTGCCAATTATTTCTTTCTCTCCAAGATATGTCTCAACCGATCCCTCAATTTCAACAAAATCCCCTTCAGATAAACTTACATTCTCGTCCTTGAACAAAACCACTGTCACAGTTTCAACTTCTTCTTGCGCCACTTCTAAGAAAGCCACTTTATCTTGATTACTCACCCTAGAAATCACACCCCTAATCTTAACATTTTCCTCATCTTCAACCTCATCCAATTCATTAATCCTAACTTCATCAACACCCAACTGCAAAGAAACAATATACAAAATAAAAATACCCAATACCGCTCCCATCAAAGAAATTTTAAAGAGGCTTTTCTCTTTCATTAAAAAGTATACAAAGACTATATCCTATAAAAACATTATTGCACCACAACAAACATTTTAAAACATCACTAGACAAGTTAACATAACCTTTAAAAAACAGATTAAAATAAAAATTAAAATGAAAAAAAGAGTGCAGAGCCCTTCTTCCATCATCTTGTTCAAACAGTGCCCTAGAAAATATTACTACAAGTACATTGTCGGCCTGCCAACCACCCCGTCAATCCATCTTGTCAGAGGAAAGGTTGCCCACGAAGTCCTGGAAAACTTCTTTGATCTCAAAACAGATTTTATCACTATGAAGAATTATGAAATCAAATTAAAAACCGAAATTCAAACCCTCTTACTTCAATCCTGGCAAAAATGCCAAAAACAATTTGAATCTTTAAACCTCACCAAAGATAAATTAACGTTCTACTTTGAAGAAACTACTATGATGCTTCTTAATTGGTTGGAAACCTTTTTTGACAAAATAAAAAGTTTTGACTCTTTAAGTTTCCAGGAAATTTTCCAAAAACTTATTCCCCTAAGAGAACAGCATTTTATATCTAAAGAACTTTCAGTCCAGGGTTTTATTGATACGATCGAAGATTACAAAGATGAAATCCATATCATGGATTATAAAACCAGTTCTCATTTCAATCTTGGTGAAGATTACAAACTTCAGTTAGGTATTTATGCTCTTTTGTACCAAGAAAAACATCAGAAACTACCCCACAAGGCTGGTGTTTATTTCCTTAGGTTTAAACCTAAATTTGTTTCTGTTGACCAAAATCTGCTCAACTTTGCCAAACAGGAAATAGAATATGTTCATCAAAACACCCAAACCCAGGACATCAACAATTATCCACAAAACAGATCCGGCCTTTGCAAATATTCTTCAGGCCAGTGCGACTTCTATGATTTTTGTTTTGGAAATAAAAAACTCTAGAAATAAATCAAAATACCCATAATTAAAACAGAAAAAATGATCATATTTCCTAATATTAAACTCTTTAGAGTTCCATGCCTGTCATAAAGTGATTTATGAAAAATTACTAAGAACAGAATATATAAGTTCAAAATCACAAAAAGACTGATTACTAAGCTCATAATCTAAGTAATCATCGCAACCTTTTTAAATTTTCTCTCTCATAAGCCTATTTATGGGTGGATTAAACTTTAAATCAACAGCAGAGATCAAAATCCCTTCTAAATTAGTGGATCAGGTTATTGGTCAGGATGAAGGAGTGGAAATCATCAAAAAGGCTGCCAAACAAAAGCGCCACGTTCTTCTCATTGGTGAACCCGGTACTGGAAAGTCTATGCTGGGCATGGCTTTGGCTGAACTTATCCCTGTCAAAGGAGAGCTTGAAGATGTTCTCTGCTACCCTAACAAAAAAGATGCTAACAATCCTTTAATCAAAGCTTATCCTGCTGGTGAAGGTGAAAAGACTATTGTTAGATTAAGAAAAACTTTTGAAACTAGTGTTGCTTCCAGAAGACTCTTATTACTAATCATTGGCGGAGGTTTTCTGCTTGTGGCTGGTTATTTTCTCTGGAATTTTTTCAAGAATATAGAATACGGTCCTTTAGTTGTTTTTAGCGGCTTAGGCAATTTGATTTGGATTGTTGTACTGGTTGGTCTGCTCATGTCACGGGCGCCAGGTATTTTTAAATCCTTAAGCGGCCTAGCCATGTTGCCTAAACCTATTATCACTTACAAAAAAGGCGACCAAGCTCCGTTTACTGATGCTACTGGAGCTCATGCTGGTGCCCTCTTAGGAGATGTTCTCCACGACCCTTTCCAATCAGGCGGTTTGGGTACTCCACCTCATGAACGAGTTATGCCTGGTATGATTCATAAATCCAACCAAGGAGTTCTCTTTGTTGATGAGGTTGCTACTCTAGAGCCACGTTCACAACAAGAACTCCTCACAGCTTTGCAGGAAGGAAAATATCCTATCACTGGCCAGTCTGAACGTTCTGCTGGTGCCATGGTTAGAACAGAACCAGTGCCATGCCGTTTTGTTATGGTTGCTGCTGGTAATGTTGAAACTATTCAAAAGATGCATCCAGCCCTAAGATCCAGAATTCGAGGTTATGGTTATGAAGTTCACATGAATGAAACCATGCTCGACACACCATCAAACAGAGAAAAGATTGCCCGTTTTGTTGCCCAGGAAGTTCACAAAGATAAAAAAATCCCACACTTTTCAAAAGATGCTGTCTTATCTATTATTGAAGAGGCTCAAAGAAGAGCTAACCGTAAAGGTCATCTTACCCTCCACCTAAGATCTCTTGGAGGATTAATCAGAGCTGCCGGCGATTTGGCTCGGGAACAAAAAAACAAGGTTGTTGAAAGAGATCATATTCGGGGCGCCAAAAAATTAGCCCGTCCTTTGGAACAGCAGATGGCTGACAAATTTATTGAAAGAAAAAAAGAATATGAAGTTATTATTACTCAAGGCCAAAGAGTTGGTCGTGTCAACGGTCTGGCTGTTATTGGTTCTGGCACAGCTTATTCGGGAATAATTCTACCGATTGAAGCAGAGGTCACCACAGGCGGCAAAGAAAGGAGATTCATCGCCACTGGAAAACTTGGCCAGATTGCCAAGGAAGCCATCAAAAATGTCAGCGCCATCGTTATGAAACATTTTGGTGAGGATATCAAAGAAAAATATGATGTTTATGTTCAGTTCTTGCAGACCTATGAAGGTGTTGAAGGAGATTCAGCATCTATCGCTGTGGCTGCTGCTATCATTTCGGCTCTTAAAAAAATTCCAGTCAGACAGGACACTGCTATCACTGGTTCATTAAGTGTTAGGGGAGAAGTCCTGCCAGTCGGCGGAGTCTCATCTAAAATAGAAGCTGCTATTGAAGCCGGCATTAAAAGAGCTATTATTCCCCAAGCCAATCTTAGAGATGTTGTCATTGATAAAATCCAAGCCAAGAAAATAAAAATAATTCCAGTCGCCACCATTGAACAAGCCCTCAAAGAAGCCCTTGACTGGAAAGGCAATGAAAAGATTCTAAAACAAATAATAAAATAATTATTTCTGTAACTTCAACAAATTCTTAAATCCTGGTGTCCATTCGTCTGTAATCATCAATGCTGAATCAACCGTCCTGATTACATAAGGGAATTCTTTTTTCAAAGCTTCAATAATCTTATAGTACTCTTGATAACTACTGACTACAATCTCTGGTTCAATCTGCCACAGGTTTCTAATCAAATAATGTGTATTTGGCAATTTAGACACGTACTCCAACAATTTCCTGTCATCTTCTTTAGTATATTTGTCAACTCTGATCATAGCTTTGTATAATTCCAAACCAAGTTTATTCAAATCAATGCTGATTCTATATTGAATTATGACTCCTTTCTCCTCTAAACTTTTTAATTTCCTTCTGACAATTGTCGCCGTTGATTTGACATTTCTTGACAGTTCAACAATTGGTATCCTGCCGTCATTGACAACTTCTCCTAAAATTTCATGATCTAGTTCATCCAAATCATTGTCAACAACTGTTCCTCCAAACATGGTCGGTGGCATGATTTCATTGGTAAAATACATTTTTGGCCATTGCTTGACATCAACAATAATATCTCCTGTTTCTTCAACAATAACTTTGCTGAATCTAGATAATATCTCATTTTTTAATTCAAAGAATTCATAATCATCTCTAGAAAAAGCACCCAAAATCAAATCCCATGTCCCGGAAAATTCACCCATCCAATAGACAATTCCAGAGGAACGTAAATAATCAAATAATTTCTTTTTCTCTTCAGGGATATTTCTCAACTTGAAATATAGTTTGTAGATTTTATAACCCATTTTGTGCGGATTAATCGAAGCATAAAAGTTTATGATAATTCCTTTCTTAATCATCTGATTGATTCGATACTCAACAGCTTGCCTAGACTTCATCACCATCTTAGCCAATTTCGTTGTCGGAATCCTGCAGTTCTTATCCAGCTCAGCCAATATCTTCAAATCAGTCTTATCTACTTTAATTTTTGTAATTTTTACCATATTTTGAGCATAAATGACTTTTTCTATATAAATCTTATCATTTAAGCTCAAAAATTAAAAGAAACTTTGATATATCTAATATGTTTACTATCCTTTAGTAACAACAAAAGAAGAGGTAACAAAAATGACAAAAGAAAAATTAGAAAAAAAATTCCCAATCACCTTTCCAGATAAAGTTTCACCAGAATGGAAAAATTCAGTCAAAGGATGGTATGTCAAAAATGCCACCCCTGGACTTTATACATTAGATATAGAACATGTTTCAGACGAATTAGTTGAACAGCACAACGATCAAGATAACTCAATTAATATTAAATCTAATTACAGTGAACTTTGTGTTCATGATTGTACTGCTTGTTTTAACAAACAGAGTATAGTCTATTCGCCAAAAAAAAGAGGTCTAGATAAATCTCTTATCTTAGATGAAGAAGGCAATTCTCAAGTCAATAAGATTATGACTCTGGAAGAGACTCTAGAAATAGTTGATCAAGCTATGGACACTGCCAGACAAGAAGGACACGAATTTGAAAGTGTTAAATTCCTCGGTCCCGGCGAATTGCTCATGAATCCCCAACTTTTTGAGATTATCGAAGCCTATGCCGAGAGAGGAATCAACTTAGGAATTTTTACTAAAAGCGCTTTGTTAGGCAGTGATGAACATGCTCAAAAATATCAAGGAATGTCAGCTAAAGAATTGGTTGACAAACTTGCCACTTATGATAATGTTTCTGTGCTCTTTTCATTTCAATCATTTGATGATGAATTACAAGAAAGTTTAGTCACTTGTAAAGGTAAAGGAATCCAAGGCTATGGTCCTATCAGGGAAAAGGCCCTCGAAAACATATTTGGCTCAGAATTTTACCAGAACGGTAAAACTGACAGAGTCTGCGCAATCAATGCTCCGATTGTTTCTGAAAATATTGGTGAATCATTTGAAATTTACAAATTTTTTGTCGAGAGAGGAACACCTGTAGTTATGGTTCCCTCTATGTTAAGTGGCAAGGGATCCGATCAAGTTGAAAAACAAAAACAAATAGGTGATTGGCAGGACCAACTCGTTGAACTTTATGCCAGAATCTATGCTTTCAACGTTGAAAAGGGAATTCAAACACCTGAGCAAATAGAAAGAGAAGGCATTGCTTCCTATGTCGGTGCAGACCCATGTAACCAAGTTTCAACAGGTTTGTACATTCGAGCTAATGGTATTGTCCAGATGTGCCCAGGTAGATTTGATGAATCTACAGTCTTTGCTAATGTCAAAGACAAATCATTAAAAGAAATCTGGGACAACTCACCAAACAAACAAAGAGGAATAGATAATCCTCAAAACTTAATCAACAACAGATGTCCTGCTAAAGATGAAAATGGTTGTTCTGTTACCAAAGATGTAGCTGGATTTCAGATGGGCTTTTACGAAAGAGTCATGGACAGATACAAAGAACTCACTTCCAACCAACCTTAACTTCATCAGTCCGCCAGTAAGGCTTAATCACTGTATCAATTATTTTTTGTTTTTTCTTTATTTCTAAATATCCTTGATAGGCAATCATAGCTCCGTTATCAACTAAAAACTGTTTCTCAGGAATAAAACATTTCGCACCTCTCTCAGAACACATCTTCAAAGCCATCTCCTGAAATCTAGAATTACAAGCCACTCCACCACCTAACAAAAGTTCTTTCTTGCCAGTATGTGCCATGGCCCGTTCAGCAACTTCTAACAACATTGCAAAAATAGTTTCCTGCATTGAATAAGCCAAATCTTCCTTACGAAATTTACCTAATTTTTGTTTAACAAAACTAAACAAACCACCAAAAGAAACATCCATGCCCTTGACCGCATAAGGCATTTCAATAAACTTCTTACCTTTCAAAGCCAACTTCTCTAACTTCGGACCGCCAGGAAAACCCAACTTCATCTCGCGAGCAACAGAATCTAAAAAATTACCTACACCCATATCCAAAGTTTCACCAAAAATCCGATACTTACCTCCTTCATAAGCAATTACCTGGGTGTTGACACCAGAAGCATACAACAAAACAGGATCCTTAGCACCAGTCAAAGAACCAATTGACAGATGTGCAATGCAATGATTAACACCAACAATTTTCTTACCATAAAAAGCAGCCAAACACCTGGCAAAAAAAGCACCAATCCGTAAAGTATGTCCTAAACCAGGACCTTGTGAAAAAGCAATTAGATCAATACTTGAAATTTTTAATTTTGCTTCCTTCAAAGCTTTATCCAAAACATCAAAACAAACTTTAACATGATGTTCAGCCGCTTCAAAAGGTTTTATCCCACCAGTTTTAGTTGTAAAAGCAGAAATAACATTAGCTAAAACATTTTTACCATCTATAATTCCTATACTAAAAGTATGCGCTGTTGATTCAATTCCCAAAACTTTCATTTTAACAGACCTCAATCTACCTCATATAAAAAGTTAACTTAAAAAAAGAAAAAATTGAGTCATGTACAAATCAAGCTTAAAGTGATACGAACTGTTAGTAACCGCATGCTGAATACGTCGCCGAAGCTTCGCACGTACACATCGGTTCTATCAAACCCGTGTTTTAACGGGTGTTCGCGGTATTTCTTTTTAAGGTGGGTTTCGTGCTTAGATGCTTTCAGCACTTATCCCTTAAGGCGTAGCTGCTCGGCTTACCCTGTCGGATAACCGATAGACCAGTGGCCTCGAGCCTCCGTTCCTCTCGTACTAAGAGACCCTTCCTTTCAAATACCGAACATCTCCAATAGATATCAAACAAACTGTCTCACAACGTTCTGAACCCAGCTCACGATCCCTTTTGATGGGTGAACACCCCCACCCTTGGCACCTTCTGCAGCACCAGGATAGGAAGAGCCGACATCGATGTAGCAAACCGCGCCGTCGATATGAACTCTCAGGCGCGACAACTCTGTTATCCCCGGAGTAACTTTTTTGTCATCTCTGACCCCCATTAAGGAGGTACAGAGGTTCGCTAGGCCACGCTTTCGCGTTTGAGTTCCTTTCTAGTCGGAACACAATCAGGCTGGCTTATGCCCTTGCACTCAACTCAGGATTTCTGAACCTGATGAGCCAACCTTTGGGCCCCACTGATACATTTTCAGCGGGGTGCCACCCCAGCCAAACTGTCCACCTATTGATGTCCTCCTCTCGGAGTGAGTGACGTAGATTTTGAAGAGTGGTGTTACATTGTTGCCTAATTCAGATCTGGCGATCTGAAGATCAAACGGCTCCCACTTACACTATACAACAAAATCCACATCACAACAACAAGCTACAGTAAAGTTTCACGGGGTCTTCGCTTCCCATTGGAGATCCCTGGCCTTTGCACCAGGAAAGAGTATTCGGGAGCTTCTAATTAGGGACAGTGGGGATCTCGTTATGCCATTCATGCAGGCCGTCAATCAAACGGCAAGGCATTTCGCTACCTTAAGAGAGTTATAGTTACCCCCGCCGTTTACCAGTTCTTAGGCCCGTTGAAACGAGCTTTAAAGTGCTGGCACTGGGCAGACATCACTTTCTATACACATCTTTACAGACTAGCAGAAAGTTAAGTTTTTGTTAAACAGTCGGACCCCCCGAGTCACTGAGCCCTGCTATCGCACCCGAAGATACGATTACAGGGACCCCTTATACCAAAGATACGGGGCTAATTTGCCGAATTCCCTTAATTAGATTAAACTCTCACACCTTAGGCTTCTAACCTAGGGGCACCTGTGCTGGTTCTGGGTATGATTATTTTAGATTTTTCCTAATTCCCTTTTCACGGGCTCCAGGAATCAACTGAACGAGCATAACCCGCTATTCTGAGATTTAATCAAGTTCTCATCATAATGATACTCCCTTGATTTGCTCTCATTAACACTGTCGAGAAACAGTGTCAGTCTATCCCAAAGCGTCAGAAACTAGGCTTGCGTTACCGCGCATACTAAAATAGTAAAGGAATGTTAACCTTTTTCCCTTTCCATCCATTCCTGTTAGGAATTTGGTTAGGATCAACTGACCCTTGGCTGATCTACATTGCCAAGGAACCCTTGCCCTTACGGTGACAGAGATTCTCACTCTGCTTTTAGCTCCTACTACCGCCAGGATTTTCATTTCCTAAAGGTCCATATCTCCTCACGAAGATACTTCTGCCCTAAAGGAACGCACTGCCTACCACTATTTTCATAGTCTATAGTATCGGCGACCAATTTAGTCCCGTCCATCTTCAAGACCCACGACCTTGACGAGTAAGCTGTTACGCACTTTTTAAAGGATGGCTGCTTCTGAGCCAACCTCCTCGCTGTCTAAGGCCACGGACACTTTTCACCCTTTCGCACTTAATTGATTCTTAGGGGCCTTAACTATAGTCTGGGTTGTTCCCCTTTCGGAATCCAAGCTTACCCCGGATCCCCGTCTCTTGGAGTCTACAACGTTAAAACATTCGGAGTTGGACAGAAAACCGACAGATTTCTCCGCCTAAATCCTCAATCCGTATCTCTACAATCTTAACTGTCTCGTCCAAGGCTTGACTAAGGCCAACTTCGGCAGGAACCAGCTATCACCGAGCTCGATTGGCTTTTCACCCCTAACCCCAAGTTAGAAGAACACTTGCCCGTAGAACCTCTTCAGGCCTCCACAAGGTGTTACCCCTGCTTCACCTTACTCAGGGTTAGATCGCTCGGCTTCGGGTCTCGTCTAAGTAATTTAAGGCACCTTCACACCTCGTCCCTCGTAAACTGCGGACTTTTGCTTTCGCTTCGGGTACTTTAATTATTACCCTCACTACTTAGACGCACTCCCTGGCACGTTATTCGAAACGCACGGCAGAACTCCGTAGAGCCCTACCACACTATAGCTACTAGATTTCAAGTTCTTTTAACGCCCTGTCAAGGGTTCTTTTCAACTTTCCCTCACGGTACTCGTTTGCTATCGGACTCAAAATGTATTTAATCTTGGAGGTTAATGCCCCCCAAATTCCTGTTTAATTTCCAATAAACAGTACTCAAGAGATCCACCAAAGGTCCTGCTTAGTTGCCTTTACGGGGCTATCACCCTCTCTGGCATTTCTTTCCAGAAAACTTCAAGTTCCCAAGCGAGGACTAGGTGGCCCTATAACACCACATGTCTTTCCTATTTCTAAGAAAGATTCGGTTTGGATTGTGTCGTTTTCAATCGCCTTTACTAACGACATCCCAATTGGTTTCTTTTCTTGCAGGTACTAAGACGATTCAATTCCCTGCATTACCCGTCCTTGCGGACTCAAGAGGAAGTCCCATTAGGAAATCTCCGGTTCAAAGTCTGCTTGCGACTCGCCGGAGCATAACGTAGCTTGCCACGTCCTTCATCAGCATTTTGAGCCAAGTTATCCATCTAGTAGCATAATTTACTTTTCGGCTTGATTTGTACACGACTCATTGATAATAAATGAATATCATCTCGTCAACATTCATAAATTCAATTTATGAACGCAATAAAAAATGGACCCAGCGGGAAATTCAGTTAGGAGAATGTCTCTCCGAAACTTTCGAACCCGCGGCCCCCGCCTTTCTCGTAAGAAAAATGCAAGGGCGGTGCTCTACCGGACTGAGCTATAGGCCCATTTAATGAATATGAAAAAGCAAATTGGTCAAAAAAAATAGGAGGTGATCCAGCCGTAGGTTCCCCTACGGCTACCTTGTGACGACTTAACCCGCCTCACGAAGCTAAGATTCGAATTTACTAGAAGTAAAGCCTCATCCTAACTCTGCTCGGATGGTTTGACGGGCGGTGTGTACAAGGAGCAGGGACATATTCACCGTGGTTTGATGAACCACGATTACTAGGGATTCCAGCGTCATGAGGGCGAATTACAGCCCTCAATCCGAACTTGGATAGAGTTTCGAGGATTAGCTTCTCCTTTCGGAGTTGCATCCCATTGTCTCTACCATTGTTGCGCGCGTGTAGCCCAGAAGATTCGGAGCATACAGACCTATCGTTGCCTGCACCTTCCTCCTTGTTTCCAAGGCAGTCCTCCTAATGTGCTCGGTCTCGCTAAAGCGACCGTTAGCAATTAGAAGTACAGGTCTCGCTCGTTGCCAGACTTAACTGGACACCTCACGGTACGAGCTGACGACGGCCATGCACTACCTCTCGGCTCGTCAGGTAAGACATTTAATCTGACCTTCATCCTGCCGTCGCTTCTGGTGAGATTCTCTGTGTTGAATTAGATTAAACCGCACGCCGCACCCCTTGTGGTGCTCCCCCGCCAATTCCTTTAAGTTTCAGCCTTGCGACCGTACTTCCCAGGCGGCGAGCTAAACACCTTCGCTACGACACCGCACATTCACATAAAATGTGCGACATCCAGCTCGCAACGTTTACAGCTAGGACTACTCGGGTATCTAATCCGGTTTGCTCCCCTAGCTTTCGTCCCTCACCGTCAGACCCGTTCTAGTTAGGCGCCTTCGCCACAGGTAGTCCATCGGGGATTATAGCATTTTACCGCTCCCCCCAACATACTCCTAACTCTTCCCGGTCTCGAGTCTAGCAGTCTTCTAAGCACGCCGTTCTGTTAAGCAGAACGATTTCACTCGGAACTTACTAAACCGGCTACGAACGCTTTAGGCCCAATAAATACGATTGCCACTTGTGGCGCAGGTGTTACCGCGGCGGCTGGCACCCGTCTTACCCACCACTTATTCGCCAAGATCTTTACTCTTGGCAAAAGCCCATGCAAAGCATGAGCACTTGGGATTCCCCTATCGCACTTCCGTGCAGTGTAGAGTTTTCGCGCCTGCTGCACCCCGTAGGGCTAGGGTCCGTGTCTCAGTACCCTTCTCGGGGCTACCTCTCTCAAGGCCCCTACCGATCGTAGGTTTGGTGGGCCTTTACCCCACCAACAGCCTAATCGGCCGCCAACTCATCCTTAGGCGTTGCCTTTCAATGAAAGCACCTTCCAGTAGCTCTCATTTATCCGGTCTTAGCCTCAGTTTCCCAAGGTTATTCCAGACCTAAGGGCAGATTATTGACGTGTTACTGAGCATTTTGCCTGTGCCTCCGAAGAGACCCTCTGACTTGCATGGCTTAATCGAATCCCAATAGCAGCAATCTCCCGCAGGATCAACGGGAATTATTCATGTTCGATTGCAAAGCATATTATTGAAACTTACAAATTGACCAATCTGCTTCGTACTCGATTCTAAGATCAAGTATTCATTTTAATTAATCTCTCCAAACCATATGGTTTGTAGTATCGAGAATGGAGTTGATTCCTCTTTAAAAAAGTAGGTTGTTTATAAAGATTTCGATTTGATTTAATTAGAATTAAACTTACTTGGCACGTCGTCTCTTCTTGGCCTTCTTCATCTTTTTACGCTGCCACTTCCAGCGCATTTGTTTCTTTTTCTTCCATCGGCGTGAACTTCGTTTCATAATTTAGCACAAAAATTAACAGTTATTTATAAGGTTTTCTTATTTATCAGAACCAGGTGGTGTCCTACCAACAATCTTGTATAACCTTTCGCGCTCCTGGATCAGTTTTGGGTTGACTCCTAATTCCTTTGCCACACTATCATAAACACTTCTCAAATAATCATCAATCCCTTCCTTAGCACCTTCTCTTCCCAGAACTTCTGCCTCTCGTTTTTCTCCAAGCGTGTCAACTAGATTTTTTTTCTCGCCGTCTTTTCCTTTGCCAAAAGATGTTTTTCCCTCTACCTCATGCAAATCCCTTATGACTTCCTCTTCTCCTTCTCTAGTCTCAATATAAGAATCAATTGTTTTCTTCAACTCAGCCAGCATTGTTGCATCATATCCATCTGATGTTATTATTGGTTTTTTTATTTCTTCATCAACTCTAATAATTTCTAGGTAAACATCTACCTTATGCTTAACCCTTAGCACACTATCACTAACTTGACCAAACCATTCTTTGGCCTTCCCATGATTGCCCTCATCAAAAGCCCTCAAAGCAGAATTAACTAAATACTTACTAATTAATCTTTTATCCTTTACTCTGTCATACAAACTTTCGCCCATAGCATAAAGCTCATTGGTATTATATAATTCAATCAAACTTACTGCTGCCTCTGCATTTCCTTCTGCAGCTCTTTTTCTTAAATCTTCAACATGTATCAGTTGTTCCCTTATCTCTTTTCCTTCTTCAAGTTTTTTCTCCAAATCTTCTCCCAACCTCTTTTTTCTTTTCTTATCATAACTGCTTAAAAAAGCATTATTCAGCCCTCTTAATAATTCCTCAAATTCTTTTTTCCAGGTTTCAATCGATGCGCTTTTCTTGACAGCACTTTCATCAAGATAATTTTTACCTTCTGTTAACCAGGCAACCACCTCTGCAATTTTATCTACATAATCTGTCTTGGCGTCATCCAATACTTCTGAAGACAGTTCTTGTCCTATACTTACAACACTATCTCTCAAACTCCCCAAATTCCTAGTTAAATCAGCATAACTTGAAATATAAATCGGCAGATTTGAAGTTGGATCTATTCCTGAAACAAATGAATTACCCACCATACTCAAATTACTCCTGGCTGTATTGATTTTCAGAGCCAAGGTCTCGACTTGAGCAAAAGTAAGTTCATCCTTTTCAGAGGCATTTCGTAAAGAAGAAATCTGTTCTTCTAATTGTTTGTACTCGCCTTGAATATTGCCAAACATTGTATAGTGAGATTCTTTTGGACCAATCATTTCTTCATTCCGTCTCACATCTATCTCTATCTCTCTGGCCCTATCTCCTTTTAGATATCTTAAGTTTCCTTCAGCAGCTTTGTTTTTCTGTGTTGCTTGTGTTAACAATGCAATTTTCTTTTCCAAATCCTTTTCCTTATCGCTGTTATCAATATCTTTCTTAGCTTCATCAACCCATACCCTCGCCTCTTGATAAAAATCCTTTTCTCTTTCTTCTTCTAGTCTTTCCAATAATCCTGTTGGTTTGTTTTCAAAAGAATCCCCTCTTTTGGCGCAAACACTTCTGAATTCTCCGTTAATTATTTTTTTGATGGCTTCATACTCTTTATCTTCAGTCAAATCACCGTCCTGCATTTCCATAAGGATATTGCTCTCAACAGAAACAATTTTGCTTTCTAAATCCAAACGTACCTTTCTTTTGTCAAGATGAGTTTTGCCTAAAAGAGCCACCGCTGCTAAAGCAACTAATAAAGGAACCCCGATGTAAGCATACCATTTGTATTTTTGCCAGTAACCAACTCTCGGTGCTTCAGAAGGAATCAAAATGTTTCTTTGATCTATCTCATAAGCTAATTTATTCCTCATAGAAAGTTCCCTTAAATGCAAATCAGGATTCTCAGCAGATAAATCAAGATACAAACTCTTCAGTGTTTCTAACCAAGTGATTCTCTCTTGAACATTTTCTTCAGTTCGACGGTTAATCTGCAAGGCTCTTTCTAAATCACTTATCCAGGCTTCTTTCAGCTCTATATCAACCCTTTCTAATTTTTGTTTTTTAATATTTACTAGAATTGAATTAATCCTTGAACCTAACTCTTCTCCTTCTCTTTCCCAACACCAGTCAACAATCCTTCTGGCCTTGATGGGAAAATCAAAAAAACTAAAAGAATAATCATTACTCTCTAAATCTTGAATAAATTGTTGGCCTTCTCCAGAAATAAGTTTGTGTTCTCTCTCATATTGATTGACCCATCTTTTCAAAACTTTCTGGTTGTTTAGTAATCTCAAATCATCAACAAACTCACCTGCATTGAAATGACGTTGCCGCCAGTCTTTAGCCATGGCTCTTAAAATAAAATCATCCACTTCCGGCTGTATAAAATAATTCCTTTTACTTGGTGGTTTTGGATCCTCACCCTTGATTTGCTCCATCAACGCAAATATATTTGCCGCGTCAAAAGGATGTCTCCCTGTAATTAATTTATAAAAAGTTGCTCCCAATGCATAAATATCAGAAGAATTGTTGGCCTTTCCTCTAAGTTGTTCAGGCGACATAAAGTGGGGTGTCCCAACCATTTCTTCTGGTGAGGTTTTAGTCAGGTCATCTAGTCCTTTTCCTAAACCAAAATCACCTAATTTTACCACTGAAGAATCTTCCTTAACTAGAATATTGTCTGGTTTGACATCTCGATGAGCCTTAAGTTTTCGATGAGCAACTGCCAATGCCTTTCCAGCTTCTTTGATTACCTCAAAGGCAAAGTCTAATGGGAAAGGTTCCGGTCTGTTCAGGTTAATTGTGTTGGGGATATACTCCATCACCAAAAAATCCAATTTTGTTTTTTCATCTTCACCACCAAAATATCCTTCAAGAATGTTAGGATGTTTTGGCAAATCTACTTGGGTTGTTGCCTCGTGCAAAAACCTATCTCTCAAATCTTTCTTCCTGGCTAAATTAGGATCAAGAATCTTAACTGCCACTTCTTTGTCATTCCATCTTCCCTTGAGAACAATACCCATGGCTCCTTCGCCAACATAATCATCAATTGTTACCTTTTCACCATTACTTGAAAATGTTCTGCCAAACAAACTTTTGTAGAAATCATCTGAATTTCTGTCAAAGCCTAAGGTTTCCTCAGTACTGGTATCATCAGGATGGTGGTCGTCCGCCGACTTCCTCATCGCTTCTATATAATCATCAGTCATTTTGGAGTCTAGCCTTTAATCATTTAGACAACCTAAAAACAAAGAACAAAATATATTTAGTTAAGCTGATATATTAACTTTTCGTTATCTTCGTCTGTGGTGAGCATTACTTCTTCGACCCCTAGGTGGGAACCCAGTTTTTCTTGGTCCTCTTCGGTCGTCGTCTCCCTTAACCGCTCTGATTCTTTCTACATGGGGTTTTCTCACATTCTTAATCTCAAAAGAAGTGTAGTCTCTCAAGATTCTTGAAAAATTGTCATGGTCTCGGTCAGAAAGTAAATTGACTACCTTTCCTTCTTCACCAGCTCTGGCTGTTCTGCCAATCCTGTGGACATAATCTTTAGAATCTTTTGGCAAGTCATAATTGTAGATATGAGAAACATCTTCAATATGCAGGCCTCTGGCTGCCACATCAGTACATACTAATACTCCTGCTTTGGCGCCTTCAAACATTTGAATTGTTTTGGTTCGTTTGTTTTGTGTTAATCCGCCGTGAATGGGAATAGCCTTGATTTGATTTGCTCGAAGATTCTTGACAACAAAATCTGTCATTCTTCTAGTATTGCAGAAAACCATTACTAATCCTGACCTTTCTTCTTTCAACAAATGGATTAGCAAAGACAACTTCATGTTGTTTTCAACATCATAATAAATTTGTTTGAGCTTCTTAGGGTCAACCATACTTGTAGCCCTGACTTCAATTGGTTGGTCCATATATTTGTGAGTCAATTTTTCTATTTCAGATGAGATTGTTGCTGAGAAAAATAAAGTCTGTCGTTTCCTTGGACAGTTTTGGATAATTTGTTTGACATCATCAATAAATCCCATGTCCAGCATACGGTCTGCTTCATCTAAAACTAAGAGTTTAATTTTTGAAGTGTCAATTGTTCCTCGCTGAAGATGATCCAATAGTCTGCCAGGAGTAGCTACAGCTACTTCTGCTCTTTGCAGACCTTCAATTTGTGGGTCAATAGCGACTCCTCCGTAAATACTGATAACTTTCAAATGTTTTTGAGAAGAAAGTTTTTTGAGTTCTTCTTTGACCTGCTCTGCCAGTTCCCTGGTCGGAGTCAGAATTAATGCCTGTAAACCTTGTTTAGGTATTACATGTTCAACAACACCACACCCAAAGGCTAGTGTTTTTCCAGAACCAGTTGCTGATTCTCCGACTACATCTTTCCCTGCAACTATATGTGGAATTGATTTTTCTTGAACTTGAGTTGGTTTAGTAAATCCTAATCTTTTGATAGCCATCATTAGATTATCACTTAAGTTAAACTTTTCAAATGTATTCATAATTTTTACCTCGTATATTTAGCACTTCTCCAGAAAAAGCGAAATGTTCATAAAAATGAGCAAGTGCTCCCTCATCAATGCTTCTTAGCACAAGTCTTGACTGGCCCTATATAAATCTTTCGGTTTTGTCACTATTTAGAGGTTAAAAATCAAAAGAATGCCCCGTCCGGGATTCGAACCCGAGTCACTGGATGTTTTCGACGAGGTCGGAAATTTCAGGAATCTCCAATTCCTCGCCACGAAAATCCAGTATGATTGGCCGGACTACACCAACGGGGCGTATTTGTAGAAATATTGGATTTTATTTAAAAATGTTTCTGTTGAATTTCGTTAGAAAAGAGTGGGCCCGGCGAGATTTGAACTCACGACCACCAGCTCTCTTAGAGCTTTGTATGAAACGCTGCCATATAAGACTGGCGCTCCACCGAACTAAGCTACGGGCCCGTTAGCTTCTTCTTCCAAGGACACCTGCGGGAAGCTAATGGGCACGCAGGGCCCAATCAAAAAAAATGCGGCGGCCGGGATTTGAACCCGGGTCACAGCGTTGGCAACGCCGTATACTAGGCCACTATACTACCACCGCATATGGGCCCAGCCGGATTTGAACCGGCGACCCTCGCCTGTCTTCACTAGGAATCAAGTTCCTCGTGTGTAAGGGCGATGTTATAGCCACTAAACCATGGGCCCGATTTAATGAGTAGAAAAATATTGACTTTATAAAATTTTAGTTTTTTGAACCTAATAAACAATTGTGACCTCTAGAATCAACCCACATCTTAATCGACTTAAAACCTTTGAAATCCTTTTTCATTATTTTTTGAGTATAAATAAAATGCGGCAGACCCTTTTCTGGACCATCAAGAGGGATAAAAGTTCTAGGTTTTGCTTCCCTAAATTTACAAGCCCACTTCTTATAGCCAGACTTAGTTACTGTAACAAAAACAACCCCTCTGGGTTTTAATACTCTTTCAATCTCAGAAATACAAAATTTAATTTTTTTATGGAAATTATGATGGATTACTTGTGTTGAAATTACAGCATCAAAGAAATTATCTTTAAATGGAAACTTTTTGTAACAAGAGGCTTTCTTCAAGACAGCTTTTAATCCTTTTTCTTTTAACCATTTCCTAGTAATTTTCAAACCAGTTTCAGAAACATCTGTCCCATAGACATCAAAACCGTGCTGAGCAAGATAAACAACATGTCTGCCAGAACCACAACCCAAATCAAGAACTTTCTTAACTTTGTGTTTTTTTAGAAGTTTTACTATCCGAGACATATCTTCTTGTGGCTTAAGAAAGAACTTTCCCTCTTTTTTAAAAATAGATTCCCAATCACCCATACTCCAAAGAATTTTATCATTTTATTTAAATTTAATTAAATTTATAAATTTCAAAACTTGTTTTGAAAGTTTAAAAACCGTAGGTTTTAAAAATCAAAACCCTTTCTTAAAACAAAAAAGAGAATGAAACAAGACCAAATTATGAATTTAATTCTTGAAGAGGATGATGTCAGTTGGAAAACCATTCTTTTTGATTTAGTTAAAACAGAACAGATTAATCCTTGGGATGTTGATATCTCTTTCCTTACCAACAAATATTTGGACATTATCAAAAAAATGAAGCAGTTAGATCTTAGAATCTCGGGCAAAGTCTTGTTAGCAGCCGCCTACTTATTGAAACTCAAATCTATCCGTCTCCTGGGCCACGACATCGATGAGCTGGACCGTCTCTTTGCCAGAACCAGTGAAGCAGATTCAGAAGAATCATTTTTTTCAGAGTTCAGCGACGACCTTTTCAATGCCCACAGCAAACTTGATCAGGAAGAGCCGCAATTAATTCCCAGAACACCTCAGCCAAGGCAGAGAAAAATTTCCATCTATGACTTGGCCGATGCCTTGCAAAAAGCCATGGAAGTTAAAAAAAGAAAAGTTATTCGCGGCTATCCAGAAGAACTTATGGAAATTCCAAAGAAAAAAGTTGACATTTCCCAAATCATCCGTGATGTTTACACCACTATCAAAACTTTTTTCTTCAAAAACAAAAATCAACGATTAACTTTTAGCCAGCTGCTTCCTTCAGATTCCAAAGAAGACAAAGTTTACACTTTTATCCCTCTACTCCACTTAGATAACCAAAGAAAAATAGATTTATGGCAAAAACAACATTTTGGTGAGATTGAAGTGGAATTATACAAAGCCAGAAAAAAAGTTGAACAAGAAATAGAATAAAATGCCCCACTTACTAAAAACCTCATTCCATCAAAGTTCTAATGTCGGGCTTTATCTTTATACTAACAATAAATTTTGCCTTCTTAGCTCTATCATCCCAAAAAAATTAGAAAAGCCTATTCACGAAGTGCTCAAGGTGCCTTTAATCAAAACCAATCTCTGCGGTACTAATCTTAATGGTGTTTTTGCTTCTGGTAATGACCACTGTCTGCTTCTGCCTCAAATTACTTTAGATGCCGAATTAAAAAACTTAGAAAAAAACAAAATTAATTATCATATCATTACCACAGACCATACTGCTTTAGGCAACAATATTATTGCCAACAACAACGCTGCTCTAATTTCGCCAGATTTGGCCGACTATCAGTCAGAAATTAAAAAAGCACTTAAGGTCAAACAGATAAAAACATTTTCTCTTGGAGAAATTCAAACAATTGGCTCTCTCATTGCCTTAACTAAAAAAGGCGTTGCTGTTTCCAATCTCGCTTCTGACAAGGAAACCAGTCAGATAGAACACTTTTTCAAAATCAAAGCCCATAAGGCCACTGTTAATTTAGGTAATCCTTATATAGGGGCCGGTCTTGTTGTTAATAATCACGGCTTTATCTTTGGCCAGCGTACTGGAGGTCCAGAAGCTGTTCATTTAGATGAAGTTTTGGGTTTTTTAAAATCATAAAAGGAGGTGAAAAGATGAATCCAAAAATTGTCGGTGCTGTGCAAATAGTTCTGCCTTTAATTGCTTTTGTTATAGCTGTTATTGATGCAGGTTTTAGTTCAACAACTATTGCCTTGGCTTTGCTTGTTCTGACCTTTATTTTTATAGGTGTCCAACATTTGACTGGCGAAAGTCATGCTCATGCCCCGTCTAAACCAGCTGGTATGCCCCCACAGGGAATGCCACCACCAGGAATGGCTCCGCCGCGACCAGGCATGCCACCAATGTAATTTTTTTCTTTTTTCTTTTTTATAAATAAATTTATATATGATTAACCGATTTTTCTCTTAAAAAGGTGATCTCTATGGCTTTTACAAAATCCGAGCGTTTGGCCCTGAAAATACTGGTTAAGAAAGAACTTCATCAGATTGAAACTCAGGAAAAGAAATTCAAAATGATTGAAGTTAATTCGCCTCCTTTAAGCAGTTTATTGCTCAAAGATAAGGATATTCCTTTTCTGGCCACCCAAGAACGCTACCACCAGTTTTTGTTAAAACTGGACAAAAAATTATAAAATGAAAGAAACTCAAGAAAAAGAAAAAGAACTTCAAGAGAAGTACATGCAATTTCAGATGCTGCAGCAGCAGGTTGAACATCTTTCCAAGTATACAGAAGAAATTGAACAGAAAAATCTTGAATTTAAAGAGACTCAGGAATCTTTGACAAGTTTTGAAAAGACTTCTCCTAATTCAGACACCCTTTTTCCACTTGCTTCCGGCATCTTTGCTGAAGGCAAGCTGACTGAAAACAAAGGCCTCATTGTCAATGTCGGAGCTAATATTTTAGTCAAAAAAACAGTTTCTGAAGTTGTGGCTATGATTCAAAAACAAACTAGTGAGATTGAAGAAGCACAGATGAAAATCAATCAGGACATTCAAAAAATCAACCAACAAATAAACTCCTTGTTCAAGGAAATCCAAGAACTTTCTTAAGAAAATGTTTGGCAAACTCAAAGATAGGCTCAAGAAAACCCTTTCTGTCTTTTCAAAAAAAGCTGAAGAAGAAATTGCAGAGGAACCAGTAGAAGAAGAAAGGTTAGAAGAACCTGTCGAAGAAGAACCAGAAGTTGTTGAAGAGCCAAAAGAAGAAATCAAAGAAACTCCTGAGCCACCTAAGGAAGAAGTAAGGGAGGAAGTCAAAGAAGAGCCAACTCCTGAACCGGTTGAAGAAGCTCCTGTTGAAGAACCTCAAGAAGAAGTTAAAGAGGAACTTATTCCTGAAGAAGAACTAAAAGTAGAAGAACAACCAGAACCAGCTCCAGAACCAGAAGTCAAAGAAAAACGCGGTTTCTTCAGAAAAGCCAAAGAAATTATCTCAACTAAAAAGATTTCAGCTGATAAATTTGACACGCTTTTCTGGGATTTAGAATTAGCTTTACTAGAAAACAATGTTTCTGTTGAAGTGATTGAAAAAATAAAGTCAGATTTAAAAGAAGAACTGGTTGACAAACCCTTACCAAGAAATGTTGGGAAAAAGATTGAAGAAACCCTGCAAAAAAGTCTCAGGGAAGTTCTTGATGTAGAAGAAATTGATTTCATCAATAAAATAAAAACAAAAAAACCATTTGTCATTGCCTTTTTCGGTGTCAATGGCTCAGGCAAAACCACTTCTATTGCTAAAATTGCACACTTACTCAAAAAACAGAACCTTACTTCTGTTTTAGCAGCTTCAGATACTTTCCGAGCCGCTGCTATTCACCAACTAGAAGAACATGCTAACAAATTAGATCTTAAAATAATTAAACACGATTACGGGGCTGATGCTGCCGCTGTTGCTTTTGATGCACTCAAATATGCAGAAAAACAAGGCATTGACGTTGTTCTCATCGACACCGCCGGCAGACTACATTCAGACGTCAATCTTATGGACGAACTCAAAAAGATAGTCAGGGTTGTCAATCCAGACATGAAAATTTTTGTCGGCGAATCCATCACCGGAAATGACTGTGTGGAACAGGCCAGCAAATTCAATGAACACATTGGTCTTGATGGCATTGTTTTGACTAAAGCTGATGTTGATGAAAAGGGTGGAGCTGCCATTTCCGTAAGTTTTATAACTAAAAAACCAATTCTCTTTATAGGCACAGGCCAAAACTATGATGATTTGACTGAATTTAATTCAACCATGGTTCTGGAAAACTTGGGCTTATAAGATGAACAAAAAAGACGTGATTATCATTGCTGCTGAGTTGCTAGTTATTATTTTCTTCTTTTCACTTTTTTACTTCAATAATAAGATTGTCGGCGCTTCTTTTCTTCTGCCTGGCACCACTCATTTTGAAAACTGCTGGAATGAATGTGATGACTGCGACACCCCCTGCTTAGAAGAATGCTGCTTTAATGATTTGGAATGTTTTGAAGATGTTCAAATCATGTGCCCAGAACCAGAGGTGATTGGCAATGGCTGAATTCTGGGACACCATCAAACGGCCTTTCACTAGTTTCAAAAACCTGACCATTGGAGCTCTCTTATTTACTATTCCTTTGTTGGGCATCGCTGCTACTTTTTTTGACATCCCTCTTCTTGTCACTATCATTGGTTTTACAGTATTTTTCCTTGGCCTCATTGCTAAACTGTTTGCTTATGGTTATTCCTTAAACGCTGCTTTGGCACAAAACAAAAAAACCCTGCCGCGTTGGACCAACTGGAAAAAACTTTTTATCAAGGGATTCTTAATGATGATTATAGCCTTAATCTATTTCATTCCATTATTCATCATCATGCTTGTCTTTGGCACAGTCGCCTTTGTCACTTCTTTAAACACTGGTGACATCACTACTGCCGTAGCCAGCGCCAGTATCGGTGTTTTGGTATCTTTCTTCATCATTATTATCACAGCCTACATTACTCCAGTTGCTATTTTTATGTATGGTAAAAAAGAAAGATTCAATGACGCTTTTCACTTGCGCCGTGTCTTCAAAAAAGCATTTACTAAACAATGGTTTTTGGCTTGGCTGCTTGCAGTTGTTTTTTCTCTTATCATCGGCTACATCGGAGGGTTTATCGCAGCCCTGCTAGGCTACACTGTTGGCGGAGCTTTCCTTATCATCGGCTACACTCAATTTATAGTTCTCATCATTTCATTAACTTTTCTGGGAAGAGCCTTTGAAAAAATCAAGTAATTCTTTTTATATTAGGTAAAAAATTTAAATATGGGCTAGTTTTTGATTAAATTATGAGATTAGATTACCACTTGTTGGATGAAAGTCATCAACCTTCTCCTGCGATAGAAGAAAGGATTCTAAGCGACCTTAGATTTCTACATTATAGATCTCTTGAAGGTAAAAATATTGAAGACGGAATGCCCTTGTATTTAGTTGACCTTGCTGGATTTGAATCTCTGGGAAGCCATGGTGCGGCTAAGATAATGAGTTATTTTCCAGGAGAAGACAAAGTATATTCCACAGATGGCACTTTGTGGGGTCATGTTGAGTTGCCAAAACCAATGGGGGAACTGACTAGAGAAGATCTGGCCAAATTATCTAAAAAAGGACAACTGTTTTTGAAGCTTGATATGCTTCAGAGATTGCAGGAATTAGTTGATCAATAAAATTCTACTTTACCATCAAGATAAATCCCTTTTTTCAATTCTACTGGCCGCCAGTCATCAATCACTAATTTTGCTTCTAGCCATTTAGCTAGTTCTTCTGGATTACCAATTGTTGCTGACAAAGCAATTATCTGCGCTTTCAGAATACTTTTCAAAATAGTCAGTAAAATCTCTAAAGTTGGACCTCTGCCTGCGTCATTAAGCAGATGAACTTCATCCACTACAATTGTTCCAATTTTATTCAGCCACGGTGCCCGATGCCTGATTAAAGAATCCAATTTTTCAGAAGTAGTAATAATTAAATCAAAATCACTTAGATAACCATCACCTTTATCCATATCTCCCATTGACAAGGCTACCTTGCATAAACTACCATATCTTGTCTTGAAATCTTTGTATTTCTCGCGAGCCAAGGCTTTTAAAGGCACAATATAAACACCCTTTCCCTTGCCTTCTAAAATATTTTTTATCAAGGCAATCTCAGCAATCAATGTTTTACCTGAAGCAGTTGGTGTGCATACCAATAAATTCTCACCCACTAATAATCCATCATCAATTGCTTTGATTTGGCAGGGTCTTAAATCTCCAATTTCTTCAGATAAGATTCCAAACAATTTCTCCGGCACTCTCTCCCTCAAATCTTTGAATTTCATATTAATATTCATGAAACACAATCTTTATAAATCTTTTATCTTTACTTAAGGTCATAAAAATTAGGGGGTGTATTAAATGGCTAAAGATGTTGATGAAGGTAAGGGCTTAGCTGGATTGATGTATTTGGTGACTATTTTTGGTCTTCTTGGTATAATTGTTAGTATTATAATTTGGGCCATCAAAAAAGACAACAAATTTATTGATTATCAATTTAAACAACTGCTAACTCTTTGGATTTTCAGTACTGTTGTTACCATTATTGGTATTGTTACCTCGTTTATCTTAGTAGGTATAATCATATTAATCGCAGGAGGAATATTCTTCTTTATCCTCTGGATTATTGGTATGGTTAATGGTTTCACCGGTAAAAAACAACCTCTGCCTGTTATTGGTAAGTACGGCGAGAAATGGTTTAAATTTTAAATTTTCTTTTTTTATTTTCTTTTATTTACAGATGCTTTAAGAGAATTCATTTCTTCTTCACTTAATTCAATTTCAACAATCTCTGCTCCTTCCTTTCCTAATTTACAAGGCAAACCCAAACAAGTATTAACAATCCCATATTGGCCGTCAACTTTGACGCAGCAAGGGATAACTTCATTTGCATCATTAAGAACAGCATCAACCATTTGTGCAATCGCAGCTCCAGGAGCATAATAAGCTGTAGTGCCTAAAAGATTGCCGATTTCCTTGCCGCCCTTTCTTGTTCTTTCAATAATTTGATCTATTTCTTCCTGGGACAAAACCTCACTTACACTGACACCATTAATTTTAGCAGCACTCACAACAGGAATCATATCATCAGAATGATAACCAATCACCATACCTTCTGAACCCTTGCCTAAGAAAGTCTTGAATCTGGCGCTGTCTAAAGTACCTGACTGGCCGATCACTTTCCGAGAATCAAATCCTTGGCCAATAATATAATTAACCAAAAGATCAAGCGGGTTAGTCACTATGATTAGAATAGCATTTGGGCAGTATTGTTTGACCTGAGTCAAAACATTGTCTATAATACCTTTATTGACTTCCAGCAAATCCTCCCGAGTTTTAATATCTGGAGTTCTTGGTTTGCCGGCCGTAACCACCACAATATCAGAATTTTTAATCTCGGAAAAATCAGTTGTACCAATAATCTTGTTATCTATTTTTTCAATTGTCGCTGCCTGTTGCATATCCAAGGCTTTACCTAAAACAGAATCAACAATATCCACCATCACCACATCTGCCAGTCTTTTCATCAAAATTACAAAAGCTGCTGTAGCACCAACATTCCCTGCTCCGATAATAGAAACTTTTGACATTTTATTTGCTTTTCTTGATGATTATTTAAATTTTGTTAAAGAGAAATCAAAACAAAGCTCCACCCATCTCTTTCGGCTTTTTCAAACCCATCAATTTCAAAACAGTTGGTGCCACATTACTTAATTTACCGTTCTTTAATTTAACCTTCCGGCCAACCAAAACACATGGTACTTGATTCAAAGTATGGCTTGTTGCCCATTTACCCACCATCTCTTCACAATTGCCGTGGTCAGCTGTAATTAGACACATCCCATCCAAACTCAAAGCCTTCTTCACAATCTTCCCCACACACTTATCAACAACCTCAACAGCCTTAACTGTTGTTTTCAAAATACCCGTATGTCCGACCATATCTGGATTGGCAAAATTAACCACTACAAAATCATTCCGGCTCATTTGTTTCAAAACCCCATCACAAACCTTAGCCGCAGACATCTCTGGTTTTTTGTCATAGGTTGCCACGTGCGGACTTGGAACAATTTTCCTACTCTCACCTTTAAATTGTTTTTCCTTACCGCCATTAAAAAAATAAGTCACATGGGCATATTTTTCTGTTTCAGCAGTATGAAATTGTTTCTTCCCAGCTTTGCTCAAAACTTCGGCCAAGACATTTTTCAAATGAGGTTTGCCAAAAGCCACTGGCAAACCCAACTTTGAATCATATTCATACATACAGGCAAAACAAGTCTTGCCAAATTTGCCAAACTTATTCTTGCCCAAAGCCATGGTCAACTGTCTGGCTCTGTCTTCTCTGAAATTAGAGAAAATAAAACCATCACCGGTCTTAACCCCATCATAATCAGAAATAATTGTTGGTAAAATAAACTCGTCACCTTCTCCCTTACTATAAGACCTTTGAACCGCTTCTTCAACACTCTTTGCCTTTAAACCTTTCTTGCCAATAATTGTTTCATAAGCCCTCTTTGTCCGATTCCACCTGTTATCTCTATCCATGGCATAATACCGGCCAGAAATTGTGGCAATTGTTTCTGTTTTGATTTTTTTCTTTAGTTGTTTAATATATTTCAGAACTGATTTTGGTGGAGTATCCCTTCCGTCTGAAAAAATATGAATCAAAACATCAACTTTAAACCTTCGAGCCAACTTCATCAGGGCAAATAAATGATTAATATGTGAATGAACCCCTGCATCACTCAACAAACCCATTAAATGTAATCTTCCACCATCTTTCTTAATTTTTTTAATTGTTGAAATCAAAACTTTATTCTTAAAAAAAGAACCATTTTTAATTGACTCATTGATTTTAGTTACTTCTTGTTTGACTAACCGGCCAGCACCTAAATTAAAATGTCCAACTTCAGAATTGCCCATATAACCTTTTGGTAAACCTACTGCTTCTTCAGCAGCTTTCAAAACACAATGAGAATTTTCTTTCCATAATTTATCAAAAACAGGCGTCTTGGCTAGCTTAACTGCATTGGATTTTTTACTCTGACGAACTCCCCAACCATCCATAATAATCAAAACAAAAGGTTTCATTTTAGAGCATCAGCAATTATTCCAGAAATATCTAATTTAGCTGTTGGATTTTCAATGGTGTTGGCGGTAATAACAGTGGCTCCAGCCTTTTTCAATTTTCCCAAGGCACCTTCAGAAAAAACACCATGCACTGCCACACAAGTAAACTTCCTTAAACCCAACTTCTTCAAATGTTCAATTGTCCGAAGCAAAGTTCCGCCAGTGGAAATCATATCATCGACCAAAACCGCGTTCTTCCCTTTGACATCGATCTTTTCACCAAAGTACACCTTAACTCGTCTACCACTATATCTCTTCTTCTTCAAAATCACAGATTCAGCCCCAATCATTTCAGCCGTCGCCCGTGCCCATTTGTAACTTTCCCAATCAGGACCAATTAGTAAAGGATTTTTAATCTTCTTCTTAATGTATGCAGCAATCAATGGATTGGCTGTTAATTTAGTTGATTTAATCTTGAAAAACACACTCAGTGATTTATCCCTATGCAAATGAGGGTCCACCACAAAAACCTGGTCAACATAATCATCAATAAATTTGGCTACAATCTCATTAGAAATACATTCCCCTGGCTTAAACCGCTTGTCTTGCCTCATATAGCTCAAATACGGCGCCACTAAGATAACTTTCTTGGCTCCCAAATCTTTTGCTGTGGCAGAGGCAAATAAAGTCTCTATCAGGGCGTCATTCACCCTAGGTTGCATAGATTGGATTAAAACAACATTCTTTCCCTTAACTTTGTCTCTAAATCTTAAATAGACTTCACCATCAGGAAATTGCTCAAAATCCAAAGAAGAGTACTTTACTTTCAACTTCTTGGCCACTTTTCTGGCCAATTCCCGAGAATTTGACAAACCAATAATTATCATTCAATCACCTATTCCTTACTATTCTACTTTTATTTAAAAATGTTTTCAAAAAACTTATTAACAACCCACTCTTCAAATTTAATATGTATATTGATACTCACGTTCATTGTCGGGATTTAAAAGAAAGTAAAAAAGAAACTATCGAACATGCTCTGTATGTGGCCGAAAAAACAGGCGCGACTGCTATCTGTGCTGAACCCAATACCAAACCTTCTCTGATTGATAAAGAAACTGTTGAAGATTACCTTAGAATAGCAAAGCAAGCAAATTCTCCTGTCCAATTCTATGGTTGGGTTGGTGTTACTATGAATTATGATAAAGAAAAAAGAGAATATCAAACAGACCAACTTCGCCGAGCCGTAGAATTGGTCAGAACCAACCCCCAAGTTGTAGGTCTTAAATTCTTTCCCTGTCATTCAGTTGGTGATTTAGGCATCCTTAATTATCATGCCCAGGACAAAGTTTTTTCTGTACTGGCAGAAGAAGGTTATGAAGGAGTCATCCAAATTCATGCCGAAGATGAGAATATCAACCGAAAAAACAAAAAGAAATGGATACCAGAAAAACCTTGGACTTGGAATAATGCTCGGCCTGAAAAGTCAGAAATTGAAATGGTCTATAGAGTCATAGGGTATGCTTTTTTAAACAATTTCCGCGGCAAGTTGCATTTTGCCCACATATCTACAGTTGAATCTGTTGATCGTATCAATAATGTTAATTGGCTAGTCCAAAATGACCCTTATTTTCAAGATAACATGCAGTCAGTCACTTGCGAAGCTACCTTTCAACACCTCCTCCTTAACACAGAATTCATGAAAAGAGAAAACGGCCTTTACTTAAAATGTAATCCTCCTGTTAGAGAAAAACAATTGGCCGATTATGGCCTTGGTTCAAATATTTGGTGTATTGGCACTGACCATGCCCCTCACACTAAAGAAGAAAAATTACAAAAACACATGTCTGGCGTCACTTCTCTTCATTTTTGGGCCAGAGGCATCAAATATTTAAGAGAAATTCTAGGCATCAGGGAAGAAAGACTTCATAAATTTATTTTTGAAAATCCCAGAGAACTTCTTGGATTAGACATCGAACCAAGAAAAGTTACTTTGGAAAGAGAAGTTTTCACTCAAGAATTTGCCATTGCTCACTATGGCTTTGATCCTTTCCGCCATGCCTTCCATAACCTCTAAGAAATTAGCCCACAATTCTTTCAAAAACTTTCTTAAACTTTCCAACTCTTTTAAAAATCTGCCTCTCACGTTTCAAATCTTTCATCGGCATCTTTTCTTTCTTCTTAATCTTTTTAATTTGCAAAACTAATTTCTCTCTCTTCTTTAATAAAGAAACAATTCCAGAATCAACTTTATCAATTTCCTTCCTCAACTTGCTAATCATAATTCCTCTTCAATCCTTAACAGTTGATTATACTTAGCTAATCTCTCCGAGCGGCACGGTGCACCAGACTTAATCTGGCCACAACCAATACCCACGGCCAAATCAGCAATAAAAGGATCTTCTGTCTCACCCGAACGATGAGAAACCATTACTTTCCATTTGTTATCCATAGCTAATCTAGTAGCGGCCAATGCCTCACTAACCGTACCAATCTGGTTAACTTTTAACAACAAAGCATTGCAGCTCTTTTTCCCAACCGCTTCAATTACTCTGCCAATATTGGAGACCGTCAAATCATCCCCTACTACCTGGCCTTTAAAGTTTCTAACTAAACTGCCAAAACTTTCAAAATCATTTTGTTCAAAAGGATCTTCCACAGAAATAATTGGATACTTCTTTACTAAACCTAAATAGTAAACAAACAACTTGTCCTTTGTCAACCACTTCTCGTCAACAAAATATTTTCCTTTTTTATAAAATTCAGAAGCAGCACAGTCCATGGCAATGTCAACTTTGTAACCTGACTTTTTAATGGCCATCTTCAACAAATCAAGACCTTCCTTAGCTTTTGAAATCGAAGGAGAAAATCCTCCCTCATCACCAACACCAGCTACCCTCCCGTATTTTTTCTTGATCACTTTTTCCAAGATGTGATAAACCTCACTCCCTACCCTTAAATTTTCTTTAAAACTTCTTTGTTTTGGAGAAATCATAAATTCCTGAATACTTAATTTATTATCCGCGTGCCTTCCACCATTGATTACATTAAAAAAAGGACGAGGCAAAACAAATTTCTTGTTACCAAATAATTTACCAATATATTTGTACAATGGTAAACCAGAACTCATTGCTCCTGCCCGACAAACAGCCATAGATACACCTAAAATAGCATTAGCCCCTAATTTCTTTTTGTTACCAGTCCCATCCAACTTCAGCATTAATTCATCAATTTCCTGCTGTTTTCTGCAGTCTTTGCCTACCAACCTTCGAGCAATAACTTTATTCACATTACTAACTGCCTGAGAAACACCCTTGCCTAAATATCTCTTGCCGCCATCCCTTAACTCCAAAGATTCATAAATTCCAGTCGATGCTCCAGAGGGCACCATGGCCCGGGTCAAAAAATCACCTACAGAAACATCAACTTCAAGGGTGGGATTGCCCCGGCTGTCAAGAACTTCTCTAGCCCAAATTTTTTTTATTTTCATATTAAAAAAAATTAAGATAATTTTTTGATGAAGTAAGCTACCAATACAATTAACACTCCAACAACAACTTCTCCCCAGCCGTTTTCCAAGACAGGAAATTTGAAAACCACAAATTTGGTTATTCCCATAGCCACTAAAAACAAACCGGCAAAGATCAGACCCACTAATACTACTAAAGTTCTGACTCTCTTTTTTATTTTAGCGATGTCTTTAACCCATTCAACGACACTCATTGCTTCTTTCTCAAGAAAAGTTGCCATTACTAAAAGAACTTTGTCTTTGTACTCCTCAACCAACTTCTTCAGGCCAGATTTTACAGCAGTAGCCTTTTTTTTCTTTTTGGCCATTTGATTCACCTCTTTTTTTAAAAATTATCCAATATAACTTGTTTCACTTATTTTTTTTGTACCAATTTGGTTGGTAACTGAACTCAATTCTTTGGTCCTTTTAATTGTTTCTTTTTCTAATTTTTCAATCTCCTTAGTCAATTTATTCAAATTTATATTAAGTCCTAATTTTTTATTAAAAATCCTTAGCATTTCTTTTGCCCCTTTGACACCCAAGTACATTGGATGTCCAAAAGTTTCAGCCAAAAGAGCCACTCCTTTGATGCCTCTTCTTGTTCCTAAACCTAATAACAATCCAGTTACACCAATAATTGGGCCGACCACACCATGAATCTTTTTCTCAACATTGATTCCTTTGGCAAACTTATTGACTAAAGCTTCGTCATTGCCAGTGATGTAGACTTTTGGTTTTTCCGGCAGTTCTTGCAGGCCTATGCCTCCTGTAGTAATCACCATTTTACCGTTAATCTTCTTTAGATAGTCCAAAACCGTAGCGCAAAAATCATAACTGCTTTTTTCATCGATTGGCTGGACATCTCCAGTCAAAAACAATAAATCGTTTTTCTTGCCTTTCATCTTCTTGTAATAAATTTCAATCGAAGGCAGTTCCACTACATTTCTTTCATTTACAAAAACAGAGTGTGGAAAAGTGTGTGAAAATAAAGAGTAAATTTTCTTGGCTTTCAATTCATCAATGATAAAATCAATGGCCACCTTTCCCACATTTCCTATCCCAGGTAAACCTTCAACTAGAATGGGGTCATTCATTTTAGGGGTAGGTCCCTCTTTAATTAATTGCCAAGTTGCCATGACTCTATAAAAAGAATTAATGTTTATAAAGGTTTTGAATACTTTTAATTTCTCACAAATAACCTTTCTCCTCAAACTCCTTTTTCTTAGCTTCCCGTCTCAATCGACCATATTTGTCATCTGGCTGCCACTTGGCTGGTTTTGGATTAATTCCCAATCCACCACAAGAGTGCTTTTCCTGCATAGTATAATTCCTGCACTTATCACACTTAAGAATGTGTTTCATTTTGTTAAAAATGGAACGCTTAAAAATCTTTGATTTTTATTGTGTTTCATTCTCTCTTAAAAACACCTTCACCTTGGTGTTTGCGCATATCAGATAAGACAGACTCTTCCACTCTAGACAATATTTTTTCTGCCTCTTTGTAAGTCTTTGATTCAACCTTAATTTGATAACTTCCTCCACCGATGTAAGAAATAGTTACTCCTTCATTTTTTTCTGCTTTCATCAAAACTTTCTTGACTATACTCACGCCATCTGCATCATAACTTTTTAATTCAAAGACACCTTTGATAATAACATTGGCTGCCTTGAACTTATCAGCAATTAAATCCTTAAGAACTCCAGTCAACTTCTTGTCCAATCCTAAAGTTTCAATTTTAGCTTTTTCTTCAGCCATTTCTTTGAAAAAAACATGCAAATAAGGATAATTTTCAAAAACCTTGTCAGCTACTTTGTCATAAACATCTTCCATCTTTTCTTTGATTTCTTTGGCAGCCATTTCAATTATTTTTTCTGCCTTCTGTTCCTGCTTAATCTCCTCACTCTTTCTCTTTTTCTCTGCATCAGAAACTCTTCTTAAACTTAAATCAATGTGTCCTTTGGCTTGGTCAAGTCTTAAGACTTTACAGACAATTTTTTTCCCTGGCGTCACATAATCTCGGATATTCCTAATTCTACCTGGAGCAATTTCACTGATGTGGATCATACCACTCTTATCAAATTCATCAAGATTGACAAAAACAGAACTATGAAAGATTTTGGTTACTGTGCAAAAAACAAACTCATCTTCTTCAGGGAATCCTTCCCTCCTGTAAAGCATTATTCAAGAACCTCCAACACTCTGGCCGTTATCTTGCTCTTGCCTCCAGTTGGTAAAGCTAATTCCTGGCCGCAAACCAAACACTTGACTACACTGCTTGCATTGCCAAATACAATTTGTTCATTTTTGCATTTTGAACATCTGACTTTGATAAATTTACTTTTAGGGTTTTCTGATTGCATTTTAATCCTCCTTCTTCCAGTTTATTAAGCACTTATTTAAATAGTTTACTTAATCTCAAGTTTTTTAGAACGAGTTCCAGTTCCTTTAATGTGAGTTTTTTTGCATTCCTTGCATTCAAATCTGAAATCAGTTTTCTTGCTGCTTTTGGCACCGGTCATCTTCCAGGAAGCAATTGGAGGCCTTGAGAATCTGCCTAAATTTCCTGCACCGCGCCTTGAACCGCGCTTCTTTGTCCTGCTTTTTGACCCTTTGCTCATGGGGTGTGCTGCATTCAAACCCTTAAATTTCTGCTGAGTTGTTTTGTGCTCAGTGTGTTTCTTGCAAAAAGGACAGTAAGTCTTTCTGATTTTAGGTATTTTCATTATAGTCAGAAAAAATAGGGCTTGTTTATAAAGATTTTGTTTGTTTAAACTTAAAATCAGGGCAAAAGTTCTGCCCTGTTCTTTTCTACTAATAGCCTGGCAATAGCAGATGGTAGCTCAGTTTCTTCACCTTGGTCAAAAGGGCCGTGAACTTCTAAATCTGTACCTACAAACCTAGGCACTGCATTAGTAAATCTGATTTTCATTAAATCGGGTTTTTCTTCTTTTGTTTCTTCAGTTGTTTCCTCTTCCTTTGTTTCTTCCTTTTGTTCAACTTCTTCTTTTTCTTCCACTTCTTTAACAACACTTTTCTCTAAAACAGGAGTATTCCCCTCAAACATATTTAAAAGAATTGAAACTCTAAATTTATCAAACAAACCCACTACTTCTTCATAAAAAGATTTTTCCTCATCTAAAAGAGCTGAAGTGTCAATAATATTGCTGCCTGTCCTGCTTCGATTCAAGGCCATCTCAATCATTTTCTTCTCTCTCTTCTCATACAATTCCTTAAGAATCTTCTTGATGCTCCTCAGTTCTGTTTCTAGTTTTTCCTTCTCACCCATGGAAAATAAGTCGTCCTCATTGCTCCGTCCGTCTAATAATTTTAATTTCTCACCCAGATAAGTAACTACATCTGCATAGAAAGTCTTCTCCAACACTTGAAGTTCTTCTTTGCTCTTTTCCCGGCGCAGCAAGTCATATAATGTTTCAAAAGTTATGTTTATTTCATCCCCCATATTTCACTCCAAATAAAATCAATATAAATAAATTTAGGTTTTCAACCATACAATTCTCACAACCTTTATAAACCCTAATTTAAAAATCCATTCAATGGCAGAATTAATCTTTCAAAACCTCAGTTTTAAGGAAGAAAAAGAACATCTCAAGGTAATTTTTTATAGACATTTCTCTTTTACCATCCCTAATCAAGAACTTGAAAAAATAGCCCCTTTCAAGGTAAAATCAAGCCACCAAATTGATTTCCAATGCTCTCAGTCAAGAGCAGAAAAAAAATTTAATCATCTCATCACTACTAACATTCAAAACCTCAAAAATAATATCACCCAAAATCCTGCTGTTTATATCCATAAAAACTCCAACATCCCCTTGATCGGCAACAATTATTTTGGCCTTATCTACCGTAACACTTCTATTATTGAAGTTAAACCACAAACTTTTTGCAATCTAAACTGTATCTATTGTTCTGTTTCAGAAGGTCTTTCTTCAAAACAAACAGATTATATTGTTGAAAAAGATTATCTCATTCAGGAATTCAAGAAACTTCTCGAATTCGTTGACCACCCCGTAGAAGCCCATATCGGCATCCAGGGGGAACCATTTCTTTATCAAGACCTCTTACCATTGATTCATGACCTTCATCAAATAGAAAAGGTCCACACCCTTTCCTTAGACACCAATGCTACCCTCTTAACTAAACCGATTGTAGATCAACTTTCACAATACAAAAAATTAAGAATCAACATCTCTCTCAATGCTCTCGACCAAAAAGTAGCAGAAAAACTTGCCAACACAACCTATAATCTCAAACATGTACTCAACATCATTAGATATGCAGCCAAAAAAATAAATATCCTTATCGCTCCTTTGCTCGTCCCTGGCTACAACAATCAAGAAATGATAAAAATTATAGAGTTTGTTAAGGAAAACAAAATAAAAATTATTGGCATCCAAAATTTCCTCAGTTATAAAACAGGCCGTAATCCAGTCAAGGCCCTTTCTTGGGACCAATTTACTGATTTGTTAAAAGATTTAGAAAAAAAGACCAAGACCAGATTAATCCTCAACCTCAAAGAAGATTTTGATATCCAGGAAACCAAACCTCTTCCTAAACCATTCCAAAAGGACCAGATTATCAAAGCTAAAATCATTGCTCCTGGTCGTTTTCCTCACTCTCAATTAGCTGTTGCCCAGGATCGTAACATTACTATTATCAACTGCTCAGAAAAAACCAATAAAGAAGTCAAAGTAAAAATCATTAGAAATAAGCATAATATCTTCTTTGCAAAAAAAATATAGAAAGAAAAAAAAGAAAAAAAGGTTTTAGCCTTTTTAAGCAACTGTTTCTACAACAACATTACTCAAACTAGGACCACTTACTGTAACTTCTGTTCCTGACAATCCGTAAGCAGCTGGATTGGTTAGAACTGAAGCAGCTAGTCTGGTGCCGTCACCACTGTAACCAGCAACTAAGATAGCTTCGTAGGTTCCAGTTTCAAAGACTTTAATCATAGCTTCGCCAGGTGTAAATCCTTCGGTACAGTCTGTAGGGTTACCCATCAATTCTGCTGCGATGGTGTTAACACATGGACCACCAACTACGATTAAGTTTTGTGCTGTATAGTCTGTTACTTCGTCATCAAGTACACTAGCTGCGGCAAGTACTGTTACTTTGTTGCCAGTAGTAGTTGAACTCATACTTGAGGTTGTAGCTCCAGAGGTTACATACAGCTGAGGTTCAAGTTGTTGTTCAGGCATTGTTATGGTGAATGAACTAGCTCCACTGTCTGGGTTAAACAAGTCTAACCAAGCTCCGTAGATACTGTACAAGTAGCTGTGTTCATCATCATCTTCTGGTGTAACAAAACTAAGACCTGCTCCTTCTGTTACAGATAGAACAATGTCAGAACCTTCACCAAGAGTTGCAGTTGCTAAAGTTTCTGGTGTTGTCAATTCATCAACTCTGTTTGAGTCAATTTGTTGGAAAACCATAACTAATGCTTCTGTAGTGTCAGTTGCATTTGTGTCGTTGATTAAAACCTTTCCACCAAACTCAGTAATCACATAGTTAGCTTCCCAACTGTTTCCGCCTGTACCAAGTTCAGTAGCTGCCTGACCACTTATAGTGATGTTAAAGTTATCAGCTCCAGTTCCTGTAGCGTTAGCAATAGTGTACTGGGTTCCACTCAAAGTCAAAGTTGCTGTGTTAGCAGTTGTATCCCAACTTCTGGTAATTGTATCGCCGTTAGCCAGATTCTTAAATGTTATTTCTGGGTTGCTTGCACCGTCATCATCAGAACCAGTGTATTGGATTACCTGAGTGATAGAGTCGTCATCAGTGTCGTCATTTAAGATGAAATACTGATCTTTTGCTACCGGAGTTGTTCCAGGTCTCAAGATTAATGCGTCATCTTCTGCACCAGGTCCTACATCAGTATCATCTGTCCAAGCTACTGGGAACTCGATTTCATCACCGTCTAAGTTGGTGAATGTTAACCACATTTCGTCGTCAGCAGCTTTTGCATCCAAGTCAATTTCGTTGGTATCGTCACCACTCAAACCAGCAAACTGGATGTCCCAATTGTTGGTAAACAAGATGCCCATTTCATCACCATTGTCATCAATTGCGTCACTTAGTTTTCCGCCAGCAGCTACCCAATAATCATCCTGAGCAGTCATATTGACGTCAATGAATTCAATCCGCAATTCTCCATCATCAGTTGAGGTAGCAGTGTCCAAAACAGTACCTTTGATAATAACATCTGCACCGTCAATGGTTTCTTCATTAACCTGAACTTCATTGCTTGAAACAGTGTCTGTAATGTTGGTATCTTGCAAGATAACGCTGTTAGCACCCAAGAACCAGGTAACTGTGTGGATACCACCTGCATAAGCTTGGTAGTAAATGTCACCAATACCTAAAACAGTTCCGTCACTTAAGGTGTATGTTTCACCATCTGCCATTTTTCCTGTGGTTTCTGTGTTAACAGTAAAAGCAGCTTCGTCATCATCAACATAGGTTAACTGAACAGTATAGGTTTCACCATCAATAGTGTAGGTTTCTTCTTGTTCTTCATCCAAGTCATCTTTAACAGCGCCGCTCATTAATTTTAGCTCAACACCTTCACTTGGACTAGTGGTTCCTGTTGCTTGAACAATAGTGAATGTTTCTCCCATCATAGTGATTTCTTTGTTTTCAAAATCATCTAAGTTGAAATTATCACTACCATCAATGTCTGATTCAGCATTTTCAGTAAAGTCTAATCTGTATCTAGCAATGTTGGTGTCGTCATCAAGGGTAAAGAAAACGTCAGTTACATCATCATCACTTTCTTCGTACAAGACTTCTTCCATAGCGTTGTTAAAGTAAAGGAATTGTTCATATTCAAAGGTTCCTTTTGAGTTGCTCAGTGTTCCGTCACCCAAAGCATCTAAGTCACTACCATCAATAAAACCAGTAACTTCGCTGATACCTTCACCAATTTCTAATGGGTCAGTTACAGTTCCAACTTGCCATAGGTCATCACCAGAAATTCCGGTTGTAACAACAGTGCTTCCGCCACCTGCTAATTCAGGCATGTCACCAGCAACAATTGCTACTGCAATTGAATCAATCGCTTTAGAATTTCTACCAGCTACAATCTTACCGTTAAAGGTAGAGCCAGTCACCATGTCGCCAGGATATAAACTCAAATCTGCTAGTGCAGATGCACCCATTAAGGTAGCTCCCAGCATTGTTGTTCCAATACCTAATGCAGCAATTTTCTTAATCGCCTTTTTTATTCTCAATCTAAACACCTCCGTGTTTCTTTTTGGGCTATCATTAGACAACCTTTGCCTCGGTAAAAAGCTTCTTTGATACTTGTTTTCCTATCTAATGCTTTTTACTTTAGCAGTTCCCAATAGTTGTGTTTGATTTATAAAGCTTTCGCAATTGCCCTCTAGACAACCAATTGCTAAACCCCACCAAACCCTTACAACCTCTCTAGAGCGAGAAATTAACAATTTCAGCACGTTATCACTCCTCAATAGAAAATCATTCATCTCAAATCCTCCTTTTAAATGCCATATCTCGCTCATAAGTTTTAATGCGGGCGGCAGGGTTCGAACCTGCGTAGGGACTAACCCAACAGGTTACTTATGTTAAAA
Source organism: Nanobdellota archaeon (assembly GCA_042577865.1). GTDB lineage: Archaea > Nanobdellota > Nanobdellia > Woesearchaeales > JAGLXL01 > JBHPDN01. Next base: position 40,460 of record JBHPDN010000002.1, on the reverse strand, counting down.
ACAACCTAAGCCTGTCCCGTTTGACCACTCCGGCACACCCGCATGAAAGGCGGGTACCAGGAGAAATAAGTTTCTCCGCTGCACCCGCATATTTAGTTTGATAAAAACCTGTTCTTTTTATATCTTTTTAAAAATTCCCCTTTAAAAGTATGGATTTAAATTAAATAAAATATATAAACCACTTCATCTCCTTCAAATCTATGAAAAAAATAACCCAACTAATCCCGATCTTATTAACATTATTATTTATCTTAAGTGCCTGTGGTAACATCACTGGTCAAAGTACAGCTGAAACAGAAGAATTCTGCTCCCAAAGAGAAAAACCTTATCTCAGGGACCTCTGTTACACCGAATTAGGTATTCTTAGAGAAGATTTGGATATTTGTGAATTATCAGAAAATCCTCAGGCCGTAGCTCATTGTTATGAAAAAATAGCAGAAAAAACCAATGATTTAGAGCTTTGTGACCAAGTAGAAGACTCATACTGGTCTAATATCTGTTTTAAGTTCTTTGCTGTTCAAGACACCAATAAAGAACTTTGTCAAAAAATTACCTCTAATAGGATGAAACAAACTTGTTTTTTTGATTTAGCTGTAGAATCAGACCAAGCTGAACTCTGCCTCACTCTCACAGATTCCAACAAACAAATAACTTGCATCAATAAAATTGCTCAGCAATTAGAAGATGAAACCATTTGTGAAAAAATAGAAGATCGCGTTGCCCAAGGCAGTTGTATCCGTCAGATTGCCATCCAACTCGAAGATTTATCTATCTGCGAACAAATTGAGATTCAATCAATTAATGAAAATTGTTTAGAAGAAATTACTTCTTCTGCCAAGAGTAGCTCCTCAACTTAGAGCTGTTGCCAAAACCGCAGCTGGCACACTTTTTCTTTCTCATATGATAAGAACGCTGGCCACACCTTCGGCATGGCATCATATTCTTTTTACCACTCTTCTTACCCATAGAAGGCGTTCCTTTTGTCATTTTTTTACTCCGGAGAAATTGTTATAATTGTGTCTCCTCTGATAAAGACTGTTCCTAGTTTTCTCTTGACTTCACCGTCGGCCCTTTCTTCAGCCTCTTCAAGAACAGTGTTGATATGAATATCAAAGGCCTTTAATTTGCCAACATACTGATGGTTGTTTTTCAAGTCAATTATGACTCTCTTATTTCGTGCTTGATTTAAAGCATCTAATGGTCTTGAACTTTGTTCGTCGGACATTTTTAAAATACACCCCCAAAATATGGAATAATTATCCAAAATTTCTATCGGTATTTAAATGTTACTGAAAAAAAACTAGAATTTCCTGCCTAACAAAGGCAAATACCTTTCATGATGTAAGTTTTCAATTTTTGTTTTCTTTACTTTTTTGACAGCTACATCAACATAATCATGCCTGAAAACAATTTCTCCCTCTAACAAATCTCCTTTTTCATATTTTTCTTTTGTCACAAAAGAGATCAACCAGTACTTGTCTTTGATGGGTTTCCTCGTAATCAACTCATATTCATAACCATTTTTTTCCGGCCAGATACTCTTTTCTTTCATCAAAACATCTGAGTAACCACCCACCAACAATTCAGCTTTGAAAGAATTTTTTTCGTCGTATTCTTTCCACAATTTTTCATCAACTTTCTTGATTGTTTTTGAATAATTTTTATTCAGTTCAGCTGTTGGTTTGCAGTCAAGAGAATGAGCTTGATGAAAAACCCAGGGAAATTTTCTGTCTAAATCATGCAATTTTTTATAATATTCATAACAGTTGTAACTTCTTTTCAAATATTTCGGCTCGTGCTCTCTAACCAATTGTTTGACACAGCAGTCCGGATAATCATAAAGTTTGCCTGCTACTCTGTCAGCTTCTTTATGTTTAAATTTAGTCAACAGATCAACATATCTTTTGAATTCCTGCTCGCTTTTTTCATCTTTAAACAAATCAAAACCCACCCAGGCACCGGCTATTTCCCAAACAACTTTGTCTCCTTCAATTGTTTTTATTTCCTCATAACTTTTAGCCCGGCTTGCATGAAAAATAAAACCCTCTTTCTTCAGAATTTCCTTTAATTCATACTCTTCCTCTAAGCTGTCAGGATTGATACGTAAAACAACAAAAGTATTGGGTTTAATACCTGCTGCAAAAAGAACCAATTTTAATTTATTCCTGATATCCAAACCTTTTGATTTAGCAGCAAAGCTAAAGACATCCACATCTATCACCATGCTTTGGAAACTTTTTTTCATTTATAAATCTTCTTAAAATAGCAAAGTATATAAATCACCTAAAATCCATCTCCTCCCATGCAAACAAAATACCGCTCCAAAAAGAAAGTTTCAGGCGGAAGATACCATTCCCATCGGAGCAAAAGAAAGTATGAGTTGACTGGTTATCCAGCTATGACTAAGTTAGAAGAACCTAAACTTAAGACAGTCAGAACTCTGGGAAATAATCATAAAAACAAGCTTTTGGGAAGCAATCTAGTCAATCTCGCTGATAAAGACGGCAAGATTAAGAAAATCAAGATTAAAACAGTTCTTGACAACCCTGCTAACAAACACTTAGCTAGACGTAACATCATCACTAAAGGTGCTGTTATTGAAACTGAATTAGGTCAAGCCAAAGTTACTTCCAGGCCAGGCCAGGACGGCAATATCAACGCTGTTTTAGTAAAATAACTACTTCTAGGTGACTAATAACCGAAAGATTTAAATAGTAGAAAAATAGATTTACCTCTATGGCCTTTAGAAGTTCAACTAAGAAATCAAAAGAAGATTTGTTTGAAGAAATCAAAAGAAGACTCATGAAAGGACAAAATTCAGTGAGTGTCTCTTTAGATGAAACTATCTGCGGCCGTTCTGGTGATTTTGAGCATAATTTTTATGGTGATATAGGTAGAAAAACAAAAAGGGGATATTTTCTTGATGTTTGTTCAGACGGCAGCCGTTATTCCGAACTTCTGGAATATTTTAGTAATCAATTAAGTCCTGAATTATTGGCACAAGGCATCCAAACCTCAAATCTTAAAGACAATCAATTCAAAGCTCGTGTTTTTAAAGTGCCTTCTGGTCCAAAAAATGGCCTATACGCTTACGAAGATGCCTTTCAAATTCTAAACATTACCGAAGAGGAATTTGCAGAAAGATTTCCTGGAATGTATGAAGATACTTCAAAAACTAGAATCCTAAGCCCATTGTATATGGAACGAATTAATTATCATTTGGGTAACAAAGTATCAACTCTAGCCCAAGGATATCTGGCTTGGAAACAAGAACAAACTCAACCTACTAATCCAAAACCTATTTAAAGCAGAATAAATTAACCTCCAAAAAAGAGGTTAAAAAATGCTTATTTCCTTAATCATTGTCGGAATTATTTTTCTCGTTGTCTTGGCTATACTTTTTAAATTTGCTAAGAAAGCTTTCAAGATAGTTTTCATTGCTTCGTTAGTTCTTGGAGTTGTCCTAACCATTTTAGGATTTTTTATTTACCAAGATGCTATGGAACTCAAAGACCAATTCCCTGTAGAGGAGAAATTAGTTTTGTTAGAACATCAGGATCAGATCTTGGCTGGATTCCAGGGAAAATTGAATGAAGGGGAAGATATTATCCTCATTGATGATATCCAACCAATCCAGGAAGAATACCAACAGGAGCAACTTGAAGAAATTCTCGGTTCTAATTACAAAATCTTAATTATCAACTCCCAGGCCTTTGAAAATGTTAATACGGTTTATTTAGCTGATAAAGACCGTCCTAGAGAGGAAATTATTTCATATCTGGAGTCAGAAACTGCTTTGGATGATTTTATTGTAAATTATCTCCAAGAATCAGGAGTGCCTGTTACAGAAGAAACAAAAGCACAAGCTCTTCAAGATATGAAATCACAACAAGCTATTGAAACCGATGATGAATTTAAAGCTATACTTTTTGGCCAACTGCTCCAAGAAACCATGGAGGACCAGGGCCAGTTATTTATTATCTTCCAATTAAAAAATAATAATCTTGAAATTTATCCAGAAACAATCATTTTCAAAATTATAAAAATATTGCCCTTGGGTATAGTGGAGGATTTAACTAAAACAATACAAAATGGGAATCTTCAGTAAACTATTTGGAAAAAAGGAAAAGGAAAGCGTCCCTGGTTACGAGGGTCTTGCTCAGGGAGAAAAAGCACCAGAAGGCTGGGGCATGCCTGAATTAGGTCAGCCGCCTCAACCAGGACAGCAGCCTCCTCAACATCAACAGGCCTTTGAAGAACCAAGTCTTGCTCCCTCTATGCAGCAGCAGCCAGAGATGAGGCCGACTGCCCCTATGGTTAATCCTCAGATGGAAGTTATTAACAGCAAGCTTGATGCTATCCGGGCCATGCTTAACTCTGTAGAAATGAGACTCGCTAATTTGGAAAAAATAGCTCGTGGTGATGAAGACCAAAAAAGGTATTACTAATGGTTTCTTTTTACAAAAAATATAGAAAACCTATTTTGTTTTTTTCTGCTGCCTTGTTGATTGTTATTTTTGATCAACTCACCAAGATTCTTGTAAAAAAGTTTCTTATTCAACCAATCAAAATTATTCCTAAGTTTCTTTCCCTAACTTATACTCAAAACACTGGTGCAGGGTTTGGTCTGCTGCAGGGTTTTAATTTACTTTTAATTCTTATCTCCTTAATAATCATTGGATTCATTTTGTACTATTATAAAAAAATTAAAACCAATCAGAAATTATTGTTATTTTCAACTGCTTTAGTTCTTGGTGGTGCCATTGGCAATCTCATTGACAGAATTCTTTACAATTTTGTCACTGATTTCATCAGTTTTGCTTTCTGGCCGGCCTTCAACATCGCTGATATTTCTATCTCTGTTGGAGTAATTGGTCTTGTTGTTTATTTTTGGAAAAAGAAATAAAATTTACTTTACACAATCACAAGCTTTGTACTTTCCTTTTTTGGCTTCGTCTTTATCATCAAACCAAACCTGGCTTTTCTTTTTGATTCTCTTGGCCCAGTCACATTTAGGAGCGTGGAACTTCTTGCCTGTTTTGCTGGCCACATACTTTCCAGGTTCAAATTCTGTTTTCACTGATTTGACTGGTTCAACTTCTTCTACATTGAAGTCGTCAAAGGAGTCGTCAAAATCATCAGATTTTTTTCCGTGGGTTGCCATGCCAATTAAAAAACCAAGAATTGCCACTAACAATCCTAACCAGACAATCTCTTTAGTCATGCCCCAGATAAAAACAAAATTAATCAAATTCAGTCCGTACAATAAAAACAAACCTGAATTTTTTCCACTGGCCGCTTTGATTCCTAAACTTACTAATGCCAGCAGCAAGAAAAACAAAACAATGATGAGTTCTCCAATAAACATCTTGCCGCCAAAATCAAACACTGTGTAGATTAGGCTCAGAAAAAGGACAAATAAAAGAATTAAATTCAATAAAACACCACCAACTTTGCCTTTTGCCATGTTACAATCGAAATATATCTTCTATTTAAACATTTCTATCCCAGAGTAAATAAAAAAAATTCTTACTCGATTGTGATTAAAATTCTTCGAGGTCTTCAAATTTCTTTAAATGACCTTTTCTCTTCAAGAAAGCAGCCTGAATTTTTCTGTATTTGTAAACAATATCCCCCTTGTCATCGCCGCCCAACTCCCAGGGTTCAACCAAAACAATATCTCCCTCTCTTACCCATAGACTTCTTTTCAAACGTCCTGGAATCCGGCAGATTCTTGTTTTGCCGTCTAAACAAAGAATTTTCATTCTGCTGCCTCCCAATCTTTGCTGCACTACTCCAAAAACTTCTCTGCCTCTGGGCAAACGGACACGAATTACTCCTTCTGGTGGTTCTTCTGGCATAAAGCTTCTAAACATGTCTCTTGTTTATAAAAGTTTCCGCAAATTATTTAAAAGGTAGAACCTTTACTTAAGAAAATTATTTTAAAAAGAGGTGAATCAAATGGCATGGGAAGCTATGGCAATTCTGGGAACAGTAGGTTTAGTTATCGGTTTTATTGTTGCAACCAGATTGAAAAAATATGATTTACTGGATTTGTTGGTAGGTGCTGGTGTTTTTTACTTGTTCACTCCGGCTTGGATGACTATTACCGACATTTTTGGTGTCGAAGTTACCGAAGCTTTTGTCTTCACAAGCGTTATTGACCCATTAGTCAGATACTTTGGTTTGGGTATTGTAATTGCTTTGTTGTTGAAAAAAGTCTTAGGCTATTTCAAAAAATAAATTAATTCTTTTTTTTATTTTTTTTATAACAATAAATTTAAAAAAGAAAAGGTATTTCTAATCTAAATGAAAAAGAGGAAATCAAACACATTTCTTTACATTGTCATTGCTCTTTGTGTATTAACTATCATTCTTATTCCTATGTTTTTTTCTTTTAAAACAGGTAACGTTGCTCTTATTCCTATCAAAGGTACGATTGTTGCTGACGGTACTCCTTCAATGCTTGGTCAGGAATTGACTTCTGCTGAGGAAGTTGTTGCCTTTATTGAAGAAGCCAATCAGGATCCTAATATCCAAGCCATTGTGCTGGATATCAATTCACCAGGCGGTTCAGCTGTTGCTTCAGACGAAATAGCAGAAGCACTTAAGAGAACAGAAAAACCAACTGTGGCAGTTATCCACGAAGTTGGGGCCAGTGGAGGTTATTGGATTGCCAGTGCCACCGACCAGATTATTTCCAACCGTATGTCTATTGTCGGTTCTATTGGTGTTATTTCATCTTATTTGGAGATTTCTCAATTATTAGAAAATTATAATGTCACTTATCAAAGGCTTGTTGCTGGAAAGTACAAAGACGTTGGCACTCCTTTCAAAGAACTGACTGAAGAAGAAAGGAATATTCTACAAATTAAACTTGACAAGATTCACGATTTTTTTATTGACGCTGTTGCTGAAAATAGAAACATGCCGCGTGAAAATGTAGCAGCTATTGCCACTGGCGAGATTTTCCTGGGTACTGAAGCCCTTGATCTTGGTCTGATTGACCAGTTAGGAAACACCAAGACTGCCGAGGAATATCTCATACAAAACTTTGGTTTAGAAGAAATTAATTATGTCAGTTATGAAAGCAGACCTAGTCTTTTGTCTGCCTTGACCCAAACAACCGCTCCATTCTTTTATTATATTGGTATTGGTATGGGTCAGTCTCTCTTTGACACCACAGACACTCTTGGTATCAGAGTTTAAAATGAAAAAATATTTGGTTTTAATAGCCCTGCTAGTTTTGATTAGCCCAGCCTTAGCTATGGTTGATTCTGATATTGATTTTGAACAAGACCAGGAAGTTTCTGTTATTGTTATCCTTAAAGAAAAACCAATTAAACAAAATTTTGGAATTATGAGTGTTGAAGACAAGAAATCATTCTTAGAAGAAAAAAAATCCAATATCAAACAAAATCAGCAAGAAGTCCTAGATCGTTTAGATCAGAATTCAGAATTTTCTGTCTCCAGCGCCAATGATAAATTTCACAAATTCTCAACTATCAACGGTTTTACCGGTAAAATCACTCAGGAAGAATTCGAGCAGTTAAAGGACGACCCAGATGTTGAAAGTATTTACTTAGACAGAACCTTTACTGTTAATCTTAATGATTCGACCCAACTAATCAATTCCACTTTAACTAATTCAATTGTTCAGGATTATTCAACCAGTTTGACTGGTGAAGGGCAGACTGTCTGTGTTATTGACTCTGGAATCAATTATAATCATCCATCTTTGGGTGGCGGTTGGGGTAATCGGGTTTTAAGCGGTTATGATTATTACAACAACGACACCGACCCTGCTGATGATAATGGTCATGGAACCCATGTTGCCGGCATCATCGCCTCCAACGATTCAACTTATCAAGGTGTGGCCCCAGAAGCTGATTTGGTTGCCTTGAAAGCCTGTGCCTCTGATGGTTCCTGTGCTGGTTCAGCCATGCTTGCCAGTATTGATTGGTGCAATAATTATTCCACCACTTACAACATCACTGTTATTTCCATGAGTATTGGTGATAATGGCCAGTACAATTCTTCTACTTGTCCCACATCCTTTGATTCAGCTATTGACACTTCTGTTGGATTGGGTATCCTTTTTGTTGTTTCTTCAGGTAACAATGGACATAAAAACGGCATTTCCTTACCTGCCTGTTCTCCTAATGCCACAGCTGTTGGCTCAGTTGACAAAACAGATTCTATTCCTTCATATTCAAATTCAGGCGCTCTGCTTGATTTGCTGGCTGTAGGCGGAACCTCATCATCTCAAATCCGTTCTTTAAGCACTAGCAATGGTTATGCTGATCTCTACGGCACTTCCATGGCTGCCCCTCATGTTTCTGGCGCTGCTGCTTTGCTTAACCAATACAAAAAAATAATTTCCAACAACACTTATACTCCAACAGAACTTGAAAATGTTTTGGCCAGCACCGGCGTCAACAAAACAGACACCAATGCTATCACTCGTCCCAGGATTGATGTTTATGCTGCTCTCTTGTCTGTAGATAATACAACTCCAGCAGCTTCTTACATCTCCCCAACACCATCAAACAATACACAAACACCTTACAATACCATCACTGTAAAGATTAATGCTTCAGAGACTGTTACAACCACTTTAGAAATGGATAGCACTAACTACAGCATGTCTTTAGACAGCCAGGCGCTTTACCAAAAAACAACAACCAACTTAGCCAAAGGAAATCATACTTTTATGGTTTATTTGCAGGATCCAGCCGGCAACTCTGCCCAGCTTGACACTTACAAGATAACAGTCAACAACACAGCTCCTAATATCACTTCTTACTCTCCTGGTTCTGCCAATGTTTCTGTAGCAGAGCTATCATCATTGTTCTTCAACCACACCTCCACCGATGCAGACAATGACACCTTATCTTATGCCTGGCAGTTGAATGGAACTTTGCAGGCCACCACCAGTTATTGGAACTTCACACCTGGCTGCACTGATGCCGGAACTTATGATTTAATTCTTATTGTCTCAGACAATTACATCAACACCACTCAATCTTGGAATGTACAGGTTAACAATACTAATTGTCCGCCAACTATTCAGATACTTTCACCGACTAACAATTCCACTCTTGAGTTAGGCACCACTTATGATTTTACTTGTAATCTTTCAAATCCAGGTGATGAAAATTTAACTACCACTTGGGATTTTGGAGATTCTTCAACCAACAACTCTGTCAACACCACCCATCAATATCTTGCTGTTAACAATTTTACTGTTACTTTAAACACCACTGATGGCAGTCTCTCTGACAACGACTCCATTAGTTTAGTTGTTTCAGACACAACCCATCCTGTTTTTAACTCTGTCACTTACTCTTCCACAATTTACTCAGGAGAAGACTTAGATATTGATGCCAACATTACTGATTACTCCACCATCAACACTACTGATTTGACTTATGGTGGCACTGTCCAGAACAAAACTCAAAGCGGAGATGTTTACTCCTGGACTTTAGATTCGCCAGATGGTGGCAGCAATTACTTCACCATCCAAGTTGTTGATGAATATTCAAATTCTGACCTCAATAATTACACCTTTACTGTTGACTATTGCGGAGACGGAGACTGTCAATCTAATGATGAGACTTGTTCTTCCTGCAGTGATGATTGCGGAGCTTGTTATTCTGGAAGCAGCGGAGGTGGAGGCGGAAGCCCAAGCAATGTCGCTCTTGAATCACTCTCTAGAACATTTTATTACACTTCTATGGCTGCTGGGTCATCATATGATATGGATGTCAATGAAGACCTTATTTCCATCACCAAAATCAATGTCAAACCATCTGTCTCTAAGAATAATGTTAAAATTAAAGTTTCTGTGGCTTCATCAGTACCAACCACCTTGATTAATTCATACCAATATTTAGAGATTGACCCAGAAAACATTGAAAACACTGAAATGTATGATCCAATTATTGACTTCAAAGTCAACAGAACCTGGTTTGAACAGAACAATTATGATTACCAGAGAACTTACCTTTACCATTATGAAGATAACAAATGGACTCAGCTTACTACCACTTTCATCAAAGAAGAAGCCGGCAGTTATCATTACCAAGCCAAGTCACCAGGCTTTTCTTATTTTGCTGTTGCTGCCGAAAAAAATCCAACTGCGGCACCAGATACACAGGAACTAGCTGAAACACCCGGCTTTGAAGTTACTGGCGCTGCTGCTTCAGAACCGGTACCTACAGGAGGATTTGTCATTCAGCGTGATACTCCGCTAGAACCAAAATCTTCATCATCTTGGTATTATTATCTCCTTATCATTCCAGGCATTATTGGTTTAGTCTTGGGAATTTTATTTTTCAAAAGAAGACACCACCCAAAGTCATACCATTCAAAAATCAATGCGTCTCAAGTCCTGAAAGAATTTATCACTCAAGCCCGAACAAAAGGATTCACTGAAGAAAAAATTAAAGAATCTCTTTCCAGTAAAGGCTGGCCTAAACATCTTGTTGACCAGTACACCAAATCATTGCCTCCTAAAAAAGAAATCATTGATAAAATTAAAAATTAATTATTTTTTCTTCTTTTAATTAAAATAATGGCGCTGATGATAATAAGGATGCCCCCAACAATAATGCTCAAGTTTAGAGACTCACTAAACACGACCCATGCTAAAATAGAAGCTGTGGGGACTTCCATAAGTAAAAGGATACTGCCTGTCGTGGCTTCTGTTTTTTTAAGGCCATAAAACAAAAGAGTTAATGGAATTAATGATGTAAGCAAGGCATAAACAAAGAATATTGGAATATCTTGCCAACCTTTCAAGGTATTGTCAAAGATAAAAAAGAAAAACAAGATGGTAGCACCAATAATTCTGTTCCAGAAAGAAGTGGCATAAGCCGACATATCTTTTAATTTTCTACCCAAAACAACAATCAAACTAAAACTGACGGCAGAAATCAGAGCCAAAAGATTTCCTAAATTAGTTAGACTAAAACCATTTCTTATAAAACTTAAATCAAAAACCAGGAAAATTCCAATAATAGCGACTACCAAAGCAAAGAACTTCCATTTGGTTATCTTTTCTTTCAGCCAAAAAACAGCAATCAGAAAAGCAAACAACGGCATGGTGTAATGTAAAAATTCAGCCACCGCCACCTTAGTTAGAATAAACGCCCATATGATTGTTAAGGCAGTAATAGCATCAACTATTCCTAATGAAATCAACCATTTGAAATTACTTTTTTTTGGAATAATTTTAATTTTTTTATATTTTAGAATAATAAAAAATATCAAAGAAGAAAAAACAAAATTAGCAAAGATAAAGGTTGAAACACTGTATCCCCAATCATACAAAAATCTGACCCACAAAAAACCAAAACCCCAAATAATCGCAGAAATAATGATTGCTATCTTGCCTTTGGTGGTTTCTTTCATTCTAAATCAAACTCGACCCTATCCCCTTCTTTGAAACCATATTCTTTGCTCAGTCCCTGATTGATTTCCAGAACATAAAGGGCCTCACCTGTAGAATTATAAAGTTTGCAGGGAATCAGTCCGCAAGGCTCTGCTTCTTCAATATTAACAATCTTTTTATCTTCATCAATAAAAATAATATCCAAAGCAACACTAGTGTTCATCATCCAAAATCTCTTGATATTTGGAGAATTAAAAACAAACAACATTCCCTTGTCTCCATCCAGACTTTTTCTGAACATCAACCCTTTAGTTTGTTTGGCAAAAGTGTCAGCTACCTCTACCTCAAACTTGACCTTTTCATCACCATGAACCGTGACTTGGTTTGTCTTTGTACATCCAAATAAGAACATTGTTAGCAATAAGATTGAAATTATTTTAAATGTTTTCATAAATTTTCACTCCATTCAAATTTATTCACTTGTGCTCACCTTGTTCGGCAAGTTTCATAATTTCTTCACCATTTTCTTTCTGTTTTCCTTGAAACCCATGCTTTGATACATTTTCAAAGCCTGTTTATTGTTGCTTAAAACATTCAGCTGAACAGCTTTTATTTTTTTACTTTTGAAGTACCTTATCATTTGCCCCATCAACTGCTGTCCAAATCCCTTGTGACGATAAGATGGCCTGATGTAAATTTCTCTGATAAAACCATATCTTTTTACTTTAAAAAAGCCAGGATTTTTTTTGACAGAACCCGCTACAAAACCAACCATCTTCTCTTTGTCTTCAGCCACAAAAAACATATAATTTTTTTTTAAATCTTCTGTCAAATAAGATTTATCTAATCTTCTAAAAATTTTTTCATCTTTTTTCCAGAAATCTTTTTTACTAATCTCCATAGCCAGAGCAATATCTAACTCAGTGATTAGTTCCAAATCCTCTTTTTTAGCTTTCCTTATTTTTATCATCGTTAATAAAAAGAAAATAAAAAAGAAATGAAAAGGATTTATTTCCTTCCTCTGGCCATTTTGGCGCAGGAAACATCTCCTTGTTTGTCAATAAAGTAAAGATAACCTTTCTCCTTTTTGACGCCGACCTTAGCCACTTTCTTTTTCTTGGCCTTGCCTTTTTTTCTGCCCTTTCTGCTCATTTCAGCGGCAGAAACATCTCCTTGCTTGTCGACAAAATATAACCAGCCAGCCTCCTTTTTGATACCTACTTTTGCAACTTTTTTAGCCATTTAAACAACCTCCTTGAAAATTTTTAAACCACCTTATCGTCTATAAAATTAAGTCTGTTTATATAGTTTTCGTGCTCATGTTTTCTCAAGTATGATAAAATTTATAACGAAGTTTCAAATTGAGCCTTAAATGAATTATTCAAAGATAGTCGGGCTGGGTGCTTATGCTCCAACTGATTTTTCATTAACCAATCCTTTTTTGGTTGGGATATTCCAGGAATTAAAAGTTCCTTTGCAAACTAATGAGGCTTGGATTTTAGAGAGAACAGGTATAACCAATAGATATATTGCCGGCCCTGATGAAACTAATGCTACCATGGGACATATAGCTTTGGCACAGGCTTTAGAGGATTCCCATAATTGGGTTGATGGTGGAATTGGTGTTGCTGATTTAGATTGTATTATTTTAACAACTGATACCAATCCTCACCAAGATATGTTTCCAATGGGAGCAACCCACATTCAAGATTTATTGAAAGCCAATAAAAAAAGAGGCAATCATAAGGATGTTCCTTGTTTGGATCTTCCAGCTGGTTGTTCAGGAACCAACTATGCAATTGAAGTTGCTGACGCCTTAATCACTTCTGGCAAATATAAAACTATGGCTGTAGTGGCTAGTGAAAAAATGTCTTCAATAATCAATTATGTTGATAGAAATGTTTCTATTTTATTTGGAGATTTAGCTGGAGCCATGATTTTGCAGGGCTCGGATGAAGAACAAGGTATCATCAAAACAGTTTCTTATTCTGATGGAAGCGGCAGAGACATGGTCAGATTAGTTCCTCGAGGAGAAGATTTTTCAGAAAGGGAAGAATATACAATCCCTTCTAGACCTTCTCAGTTCTTAAAGAAATTTTTTGATCGATTGGGAAGGGAATTTGATGAGGCTGTACCTAGCCGTTATATGTATATGGAAGGCGGGCCAGTGTTTAAATTTGCAGCTTCAGCCATGCGCAAACTTGTCCGTGATATTTTAAAAGATACCCCCTATTCTCTAGAAGATGTAAATCTTATTGTTCCTCATCAAGCAAATTATAGGATTATCTACCAGTCCCTCAAACCAATCGCTAAAGACCACAGTCTCAGTGTCGATGAGGTAAATAAAAAAATGTATGTTAATATTGATCGCGTGGCCAATGGTTCAGCTGCTTCTTGTATGTATGCTGTTGCTGAAGCTTATCAAAATGGAAAAATCAAGAAAGGAGATTTAGTAATGACAATCGGTTTCGGAGTTGGTTTGACTGAAACGGCAGCTTTATTCAGGGCTGCCTAATCATTTTATAAACTTGGTCATTCTCTCTGACCTTGCCTTTAATTTTAATTCCCACACTTTTACCTTTAGAAATCTTCTTGACTTTTTTCTTGTCAACTTCTAAACTTTTGACTTTTTCCTCAACTACACCAGTCTTGTTTCCCTGGAACATAATCCTGTCTCCAATTTTTAAATCACTGGCTTCCAAAATAATTTCAGCCACCTTCACTTTGCTGTAATAATTCAAAACCTTGCCGACATAAACTTTTTTTTCAGTTGCTTTGCTGCCTTCAACCCCGCTCCACTCATTGATGGGTTTTCCTAAGAAAAAACCAGAACTAAAACCTTTGTTATAAACAGTTTTTAATTTTTTTAACTGTTGTTTGATTATTTTTTTATCTTTTGGATTATCAATTACTTTTCTGTAAGCACTTACTACTGTCTTGACATATTCAGGACTTCTGTTCCTGCCTTCAATCTTAAAGACATCAATTCCTGCTTCAACCAATTTGTCAATGAATTCTATGGTGCATAAATCCTTAGGGGACATTACAAAATTATTTCCTAATTTAAATTCAACCCCACCTTCAATATCCTTAACCAAATATTCTCTCCTGCAGGGCTGCCAGCACCCACCTCTGTTGGCACTTTTACCAAAACTGAATTGTGACATAAAACATCGGCCGGAAACAGAAACACACATGGCTCCGTGAATAAAAACTTCAATCTCAACTTTGAGTTTTTCTTTTTTAATTTTCTTTTTTATCTCTTTGATTTGATCTAAAGAAATTTCTCTGGCCAAAACAAATCTCCTTACTCCTAATTTGTAAAACAATTTCAGACTTTCAAAATTACTCACTGAAGCCTGTGTTGAAAGATGAATTTCTAAATTTAATTTTTTGGCTTCACTAATCACTGCCAAATCCCAGCAGATAATTGCATCAACCTTTGCTTTCTTTGCCCCTTTCAAAACCTTTTTGATTTTCTCAATCTCATCATCATAAACAATGGTGTTGACAGTCAGATATACTCTGACTTTGTCTTTATGAGCCCTTTTGACAACCTTTTCCAATTCTTCCAAAGAAAAATTACGAGCAGCCGCCCGCATATTCAAACCTTGAACACCCAAATAAACCGAATCAGCTCCTGCCTTAATCGCTGCTTCCAGCATAATCCAATTTCCCACCGGCGCCAATAATTCTGTCATAATCTTTAATCTATCTCATCTACATGCAATAAATCTATACGCGGACAAGCTGTATTGACCCAAGCTTCAATAAAAGGAAAGTTTTCAAATTCTTTCTCATCAACATTGTCACAAATAAAAAAATAAACTTCTTTGTCTTTTAATTTCTCTTTCAGCTCCAAAGCCCCTTTCATGTTATACTGGCCTGGTTTCACAGAAACCACCACTCCAATCTTGTCAGCAGAGTAAAATTTGCTCAGATGAACTTTCTTCCTAATCTTATATTCATTAATCTCTTTGACACCCAAACGAGACCATTCTTCAGAAAAAGGATTAAAAACAAAAACTGGCTTTTCATTAATCAATAGAGCCTTTGGATGAAACATCCCATCACCGACATAAAGAAAACCTTCCACATCAGAATTAACCTTAAAATTATCACAACCTAGTATCTGTCCTGGATAAAAACCATGGCGTGATTTAAACAAAACCACTTCTTTCCCACGAAGCTGTCTTTTTATTTCATCAATAAAACCAATAAACTGCACTGTCGTGCATAACATCAATTTAGAAGGCAATTCATCTAACAAATCTTTTGGCAGTCTCACTTCACCTTTATATTTGGCTTCAATATTGACTATTTCCATAGAAGAAAATAATTTTCAGCGATTTATAAATCTTCCTCTAAAATTCAAGTTAGGGGCACCTTACACCTACAAAATTTGGTTCTGTGCAGATTTCATCAACCACTTCACAACCAAAATCATTTACTAAACCATCAGCTTCCTGGGAAACAACACATTTGTAGCCGTGGCTTACAGAAGCAGTCGTCATTTCTGGACCAAATTTAAACAGCACAATTGCCCCTAATAAAATAAGAATTACAAATACTCCATAAAATATATTTTTGTTCATTTTATCTCTATACAGGAGGTGTATAAAGGAGGTTGTTTACATCAAGAACTCTATTGAACTTTAATACTTTTTGTCACTATTGGTGACCATCTAAACATATTTAAGGCCGTTTTTCTTAAACAAGTAAAATTCATTAAGAAAGTTGACAATGGATTCTGGTTTCTCAACACTAGCATCTTCAGCCAAAATTTCAAATCTAGTTTTGCCTTTTTTAGTTGGATGACGAATAATAAAGTGAGCAAAAAAAAGAGCTTTGCCAACCAAATCACTGTCACTCGATACTACACCCTGTCCAGAAAAATGCCTTAAACTGTCAATCAACGGTCTAAACAATTCATAATTTAACTTAATAGTTATTTGTTTAGTCATTTAGACCACCCCTATCAAATAACTAAAGACCACTTATTATTTAATTTTTGCGGTCAAGACAAAAATATTTAAACCAGTTTTGTTTTTTTATTGATTGGGGTGAAAAAATGGCTTGTGAATTATGTGCATCTTTGGATCCAGGTGTTGGTACTTTTTTAATCATTCTTTTTGTAGTATCAATCTGGTCTTTAATCTGGAAAGGTATTGCTTTGTGGAAATGTGGCAGGCATAACCAATTACCTTGGTTTGTTGTTTTGCTTATCTTGAACACCGCCGGCATTCTGCCAATAATCTATCTGCTTTTCTTCCAGAAGAAGTCAAAAACAACTAAAAAACCAAAGAAAACCAAAAAGAAAAAGTAATGGATAAAGTTTAAAAACCATTATTTTTTCCTATTTTTTTAATGGACTCAGATGTTTTGTATTTAAGAAGGATATGTTCTGGATTAAGAAAGAGACTGCCTTCCAGGGGAGCCTATGATATAGTCAGAAGACTGGCTGTTGCCTTTAGAGTAAGAACAGACAGTTATCGGCTCAAAGCTATTGCTCGGGACAAAAGCAACAAACCAAAGAGTAAAAAAATCAAACCTGGCAGTAAACCTTCATTGATGACTCCCAGAAAAAGTCTTAGTTCATTGATTGGTGTCAAACTTAAATCCTGGAATCCTGTTTTTAATTTCCAGGAGAAAAAAACAGCAGTCTATAATCTTTTCCAGGACTATGCCAAACCTGTCATTGACAAAGTTTATATGGGCATCTCTCAGTCTTCAAAAGATTATCTTGGATCTTTTACTAATTTCAGTCTTGAGACTAAAACAACTTATCAAGATGAAGAAAAGACACCTAAAAAACCAGAAGAAGAACCCCAAAAACCAAACAACACCCTAAGCAAAATCATAGAAAAAGAAATCAATAAGAGTTACCAAGTTTTTGCTGATTCTGAACTGGAAGACCTTGCTTTTTCACCTTGTTATTAATTAAGAAGTTTTTTAAATAACCTTTACTTTCCAGAAAAAGAGGTGTTGAGATGAAACTTACTTTTTGCGGAGCAGCCAGGATAGTTACTGGTTCTAACTATTTGATTGAAATTAAAGGTATGAAAATTCTGGTTGATTGTGGTATGTTTCAGGGCAAAAAAGAAACCACTCAGTTGAATTACAAACCTTTTCAATTCAAACCGCAGGAAATTGATTATTTATTTCTAACTCATGCCCATATTGATCATTCAGGCCTCATCCCTAAATTATATTCCCAAGGCTTCAAAGGAAAAATCATGGCCACACCAGCCACTGTTGATCTCTGTAAAGTCATGCTTGAAGACAGTGCTGGTTTGCAGGAAAAAGACACTGAACGCGAGAACCGATACAGAAAAAAGAAAGGTTTGCCGCCAAGAAAAACACTTTATACTAAAAAAGATGCTAAGGAAGTCATGTCTCTCTTCAAAAAAGTTGATTACGACAAACTTTATGAGTTTGGTTCTGTTAAAGTTCGCTACCGGGACGCCGGTCACATTATTGGCTCAGCCATTATCGAAATGTTCATCAACGAAGGGGACGGAGACAAGAAAATTGTCTTTTCCGGCGACCTTGGACAGTGGAATGTTCCTATCATTAAAGACCCTACTTTGATTGAAGACGCCGATTATGTTCTGGTTGAATCGACCTATGGTGACCGCCTGCACGAAGATGTCGGACTTCGAGACGATCTCTTGTTAAAACATGCCCAAGAGACTTTTAAAAAAGGAGGCAAATTGCTTATCCCTTCTTTTGCTATTGAACGAACCCAAGAACTCCTCTACGCTTTCAACAAATTGATCAAACAGGGCAAATTTCCCAGTGAAAAGATTTTCCTTGACAGCCCTTTAGCTATCAAAGCTACTGAAATTTTCAAAAAACACAAAGAATGTTGTTATGACATCGAAGCTTTGACTAAATACAAAAATCCATTTAACTTTCCTCAGCTAGTTTATTCACTCAAAACACAAGACTCTATTAAATTAAACAAATATCCCCGACCCTGCGTCATCATCGCTGGTTCAGGCATGGTTACTGGCGGACGGATTAGGCACCATATCAGGCACGGCATTGACAACCCTAAAAACAAAGTCTTGTTTGTAGGCTATCAGGCTCAAGGAACCACTGGCCGGTATATCTTAGAAGGTGCCAAAACACTCAAGATGATGGGCATGAAGATTTCTATTAGGGCAGATATTGATAAAATCAACAGCTTCTCAGCTCACGCTGATTACAATGAGATAGTTAAATGGACAAAAGGCTTTAAGAAAAAACCTAAAAAAGTATTTATTGTTCATGGTGAAGAAAAAAGCTCTCGTGCTTTGAAAACAAAACTGGAAAAAGAAGGGTTTACATGCCACATTCCTAAGTTGTATGAAAAGGTTACTCTTTAGTTAACTTTAAATATTTGTTTTTATTATAATTCTACATGTGTTTTTACAACAATTTTCAATTTGCAGCTTATGAAACCTTTGCTCGAGAAATAGTTGGTCAATTGACTGATCCACCAAGTTTCAAAGAAAAAGAATCATTTCTCAGACCCACCTTTGAGGAAAAACAATATTTGGATGGGTTACAGGAAGCAGTTATGGATAAAGACCCTGGCGCCTTAGCTTCCTTTCTCCAACAAAACCAAGACCAACTGACTGGAAATCATCGCGACAAACTTCCTGATTTAACCGAAGCTCATTTTGAGGATTTGAAGTATAGAATTAGAAATACATTAATTGACCAGGCTATTAAAGAAAATCCTTAACTTAATTCAAAAAAGGGATGAAATCCAAATAACCTTGTGTATAAGCAATAACCAATGCTATAATCACCAAAATTATTGCTATAATCAAAACTGTATGATGTTTTGCCATAACCAGTAGAAACTCTTCTGACTTTAAATATCTTTTCTTTGGAAAAAACACCTCTTTTGACCCAAAACTTTTTAAAGAGAAGCTCAAATTTACTATTAAATCAAGTATTTGGAGGAAAAGTAAAATGGAAGGAAAAGTAAAGTGGTTTAACTCACGAAAAGGTTACGGATTTATTGCCGGTGATGATGGCGAAGAATACTTTGTTCATTACACTGCTCTAGCTGAAGGGACCTTTCTCCGTGAAAACGACCAAGTATCTTTTGAGCCTGCTGATGGCGACAAAGGAAAACAAGCTAAAGACGTAAAGTTGCTTAAGAAAGGCAGTGAAATGGAAGGAGAAGAAGCACCAGCTGAAGAAGAACAAACAGAAGAACAACCTGAAGAAGAAGCTCCTGAAGAAGAACAGCCTGAAGAAGAAGCTGACGAAGAAGCTGACGAAGAAGAAAAACAAGAAGAATAATTCTTGACATAAGTTTTTTATTTTTTTTATCTTTTTTCTTTTAAGAAATAACTAGATTTACTGCTCCCACAATTTAACCATTTTGTGACAAATCAACTAAAAATCATTCTTTTTGAGTAAAGTTTTAATACTTGTTCTTCTTTCCTAATAAGATGAAAAGAATATTACTTTTATTGGTTTTAATTATTGTTGCAGGATGTTCTTATGATTATTCTGGAGACGTCTTACCACAAAAAGAAAGCACTCCAGAAGATTTGGCTAAGTTTTTTGTCACTAAGATGAGTCAGGGAGACTTCAGCGCTCTTGCTGATAAAATAGTTGACGCTGACGGCGAAGTAGCTGTAACAGAATGGGAAGTAGAAGAAATGAATGAAATGTTTGAAGAAGAATGTGGCCCAGATGCTGAATGTATCAAATTGGAAAAAGTTCTTATTGTCGGAAAAGAAAGAGCTATTTCATTGGAAAATCTTCCAGAAGACACCAAAATCACAGAGTATTATATTATCAAAGTTAAACCAGTTGGAAAGGCAACCAATGGCTTTGGTAGAGAATTTTTTGATGATATTGGAGAGGCCCATATTGTTAAAGTAGACGATCAATGGTATTTTTATCCTGGTTATCCTCAGCCAGATGATTTTGAAACCATCTATTAAAGAAAAGTTTAAATAGTGGGCCCAACCCATAACAAAAAAAGAGTTCTGATTGAGGGAGTTATCAATATGATTTGGAGTAGAGTCGAAAAAGTAAAACCTAATAGAAAATGTTTAGTTTGCAAGGACAGACTTTGTGCTAAGGGCTCTTTTTATTGCGAAAAGTGCGAAAAAAAGAAATAATTTTTTCTTAATCTTTTTTTTAAATATATCTAAGACGCAACTAATATGTCAAAATCATCCATATCTTCTTCTTCAATTAAGTCGCTTACTTTTTGATTGACATATGATTTGAGAATCTTCTTTGTTTTTTTCATTAAAACTTTATTATACCCTCTATGATATATAAAACTTTCCCCACTGGACACTGGACAGGTGTTAACCAGAGATATATAAACCACCCCACACTAACAAATATTGAAATTGGCGCACCTCCAGGATGGGGTTTTACCACCTCTTTACCCCCATCAACCAATTTCATTCTCTTTCTTTTCTATTACTACTAAAAAGTGATTAAACAACGAAAGATTTATAAACAATCGACACAGAAAAGAGCCATATGTTATCTGATGAATTTCCAGGACCACCGACTGAATACTCCAGTGAAGAAGATTCTAAACTTGACACAGAACTAGAACCATTAAAAGACGAAGAGATTCTAGAAATACTTAGAAGGGAAATCAAAGACAACGATGGTTATCTCAAATCATTAAAATATTTTGACGGCAATCTGGTTAACGAAGCTGATTTAATTAGTGGATTTATTAAAATTGGAGATGATATTGGTGCTGGTGCTCAATATTTTGTTCTTGAAGGAGAAATAGATTTTGACAAAGCCAGAAAACATCAGGCTTTCAAAAAAATCTTTGCCAATACCTTGGCTCATAAACTTGCTGCCAAAGACAACCTTGAAGAGCAGATAGAAGGCCTCAAGGAAAAATTAAGCATATCTTGGGATGATATCACCAGAATCAGGATTGATGATGATTTAGTTGCTAATCTTAGGTTAAAAGAAAAACTTGATGACAAGATTGTCGCTGATTTTAATCTAAAAAGAAAAAAAAGAAACCTTGATTTGCTTCTTGGATACAATTTAAGAGAAGTGAGGCGTGTCAAAGAAGACCCTGAAAAGGGCAAGGATTATCTCAAGCAGGCTTGGGATTTAATCGAAAACAACGATCAAGATACTATAGACTACTTGATCAAATGTGGAGTTTTCAAAAAAGACGACCAGTTTAATGATCAAACTATGGAAAGGGTTGCCATGAAAGAGCTTAGAAAAAGAGGAATTTCAAAAGATGGCAAATGTGTTATCAAGATTTCCAGAGACCCCGTTAAAATAACACAAAAATCAAAAGAAGATTATCTTCAGGCTATCACCAGAGATCCAAAAAGAAAACAAAGACATCTTAAACCAGAAAAGGCCAGCTTTAGAAGCAGGAGGGAAGCCAACTTTGTTGGTCTTATGCATGAAGGTGCGGTTCCTATTTTCCTTACAGGTTATGCATATCAAAATAGGGTTATTTACATTTCAAAACTTTTCAAAAAAAATCAAACCAGAAAAGAGATGATTCAAAACTCCGATATTGAAAAATCACTTCAAATTGCCCACCATCTCTCAAGAATGCTTTGCTTCTATAATCGTTTGGGAGTCGTCAACAGAGATATCAAGCCAGACAATATTATGTATGATGGTCAGGAAATTCAAATGAATGATTTTGGTTTGGCAGGTTATTTCCTAGAGGATGTTACTAAGAAGGGCACCACTTTGTTGACTGGAGATGGTCAAGTGCTAGGAACACCACCTTATATGCCTTTTGAGCAGACACAAAGCAAGAGAACAGCTGTTAAAATCAAAGGGAAAACCATGATGGTCGCTGACACAGATATCAAAGCAGACATATATTCTACTATTGGCACTTTATATGAATTGCTGACTGGCAAGCCGCCAAACATCAGGGAAGGTGAGTTTGATTTTGCCGCTCTTATCTCTCCTGAAAGGCCGACTCCAAAAACAAGTGAATTAAAACAATTTTATTTAGAGAAAAAAGACTGGGCAGATAAAAGCCGCTGGGTTTCTGATTATTACCAAGACCAGGCCGAACAGTGGGCTCATGATTTTGTTTTGGTTATGGCTGGTGGTTTGGTTTTCAACAGAGATGAGCGTTATGAAAACCCAGAGCAGCTCAGGGACGATTTGCAGTCTATTATTAACCTTGAAAGGCCGGAACACATCTTAGGCATTCTCAAAAGAAGAAAAACTAAAGAAAGAAGCTACCTCCCAAAAGCCTTCAAATATTGGACAAAGAAAGATCTTAGAAAAAGGATTGCTGGAATAAATAGTGTACATAAAAGTGAGCAAGTAATGATAGATAAACTCACTCAAAGAGTTTCAGAAGAATATCAACATCAAGAACACAGACCCACCCACTTCTGGAGAAAATTAAGACAGTGCACTGAAATGGCCGCTGGTGTTTTAACCACAGTCGCTTACACCTTTCCACAATTAATAGATAAAGGCTACGAATTAATCCAAAAACTTACTTAGAAGAAGCAGCTTGTCTTTCCAAATCTCTTTTCTTGGAAATTGCTGAAGATTTAGCAGAAACCTGATAAGCCGCAATGATTTCATTGGCTAAAGCAGTAGCCAAAGATGTTTTTTTCTTAAAGGAAGCAGCATAAGCCCCTTGAGTCATGACTCGTAAAACAACATCAACTCTTCTTTGAGGTGCAACTTCAACTGCTTTTGGATAACGGGCTCCACCGTATTCAATGGTGACAATTTCTTCACGAGGAGCAGCTGTCTCAACTGCTTTAGCAAAAACTTCAACTGGATTCTTGCCCAGTTTCTTTTCAATCAGGTCAAAGGCCTTGTAAACAGCTTGATAAGCCTTATCTTTTTTGCCAGTCATATGGCCAGAACTTTTCTGGTGCTTCTTACCTTTGTGGCCGCAAACCGTAACTTTATTGATTAATCTTTCAACAATAAAAACTTTTGATTTATGGAATCTAAAACCAGCATACTTGGCCCCTGTTTTAGGGACAATTTTGCCCTTTAAAGAAATATAATTGATCAAACCAGGATCCACAATCTTAATCCCTTCAGTTTCCCAACGATTGAATGCCTTCATCTTCTAGCTTTCTCCAATTTGCCTCTTAATAAAGCATTAAGTGACTGATCATTAACTTTAGTAACTTGCCATCTAACTCCTGGAATATCTCCTTTTGATTTTCCCTTAGCTCCGCCAATACATTCCACAATCACTTCATCGTGTTCTTCAATTTGTTTCGTAGCGCCGTCTCCAGGGCAGAATGCAGAAATTTGTTTTCCGTTTTTAATCAGCTGAACTCGGACACACTTACGCATCGCTGAGTTAGGCTGTTTAGCTTCTAATTGAATCTTTTCTAAAACAATACCTTTAGCTTGTGAAGCCCCACCCAAAGGATCAGACTTCTTTTTTAGGATAAAAGCTCTCGCTTGTTTGAATTGCTTTCTTCGTGTCTTTAATTTCTTCCCGGCTTTTAATCCTCTTGATTTGCTTCCCATTTATTCAACCTTTATTTCGTTAATATTGAAGTATCTTTTGACCACATTTGTCATTACTTTTAAATTTTTCGCATTTCTGCCGATTAAAAGGCCTTTTGTTTGCCTGTCTTCGCTTCTCAATACAACCACATTTTCCTCCTCAGCAATATTGTCAACTTTGAAAGGAAAAATCAAGTTCTTGATAAATTTAACTAAATCATGGCTAAACTCAACTATTTTAACTTTTTTATTAAATTTTTCTTGCAATTTTTTAACATTAATTGCCCCTTTTCCTACTGCCTTGCCAATTTGGCCTTCCTCGACCACAAAATAAATCAAATCTTCAATTTCAAAACAGTCTTTCAGTCTAGATCCAGTTACTGCAGAAAAAATACTCATCAAGGCTAGAAGTTCTTTTGTGTATTTGATCTTCATGGTAGTCCCAAAACACTAACAGAAAAAGGTTTTTTACAAAAAGTACCCAGGTCCTTGTTCGGCCTTTCTAACCTAACCACTGTCACACCTGTCAGTTTGCTGTAATGTTCAACTTCTGAAACAACTTCCTCTGGACAGTTGCTTGATAAGTAAACTTTTTTTAATTTCCCTTTTTTCAATAGCTTCATTACCTGTTCAGTTCCTATTACGAGTTTCTTTTCCTTAACAGCTTCTTTAAGCAGTTTCTCTTCATCAACTTTAGCCATTTATTTCACCTTGGTAATTAAACCTGGTAATCCAGTTCCTAAAGGGACTGGTTGATTAATCATAACGTTTTCTACGACTGAATTTAATTCATCAACTTCTCCCACTAAGGCAGCGTTGATCACATGAACAATTGGTGTTTCAAAGGAAGCTCTGGCCAAGACAGAGGTTTTTTCTTTGACTACCCCATATCTGGTAATTCCTTTCACTTCACCGTTCAGACACATAGTGTCTGCTACCAACATGATGTGTCTTCTGTCAATATTCAAACCTTGAGCCTCAACAACTTTCAAAACTTCATTAATAATGGCTGCTCTGGCTGCTTCAATACCTAATGTTGAATATATTTCAAAAATATCATTTGAAGTTGTTCTGGTGCTGTCAACTTCTCTCATTTTCAGGACTGTCTTTAAGTTTGAACCAGCTGTTAAGACAATATATTCTTCACCACGCTTAACTGGCAGAACTTGGGAAACCGCTTTAATTCCTTTTATTTTTAAACCCTTAATTTTTTCTCTAACCTTGTAAATCTTGTTGATGTCATCAGATTTGCCTTTGCTGACTATTTCAATAAAATCATCTCCTGTTTTAATAACAATATTCTTTACTTTACTTTTGATTAATTTGTTGAGATTAGTGGTTGTCTCTTCAATTTCACTCATTTTTCTCATGTTCATCTTGATTGTCAGTTTTTGCTCTAACAAATTAATACCATATTCAGAAACAATATCTCCTATTTTAGTTTCCTTCATCAAAGCTGCCATTTTCTTTATTTTTTCAAAAGTATTGTATGGTGGTCTGAAATAAACTTCCATCATCGGAGTTTTGATTAATTTCCTGGCGTCAAAAATTTCAATGATTCTTGGCAGACCGACTGTAACGTTCATTTCTGCTACTCCTGCTAAATGGAATGTGTTTAGGGTCATCTGTGTGCCTGGCTCACCAATACTTTGGGCTCCAACCAATCCTACAGCCTCTCCGGCATGAACTTGAGCATCCTTGAACCTTTTATGGGTTGTTTTAAGTATTTTCAGTAACCTAGCCTTGCTTATTTTATCGGGAAGATTCTCTTCTAGTTCCTCGTAGATTTTAGGAGGAACCTTTCCCTGGAATTTTTTTAGCAAAGCACTGCAAGTTCTATCCATTTTCATTAAAATCCTCCGTATTTTTAAGAGTTAGAGAGCTTTGCTCTCCAACTATTTGACCTCTTGGATGATTCGTTTAACATCAATTATTCCGCCTTCTGATTTGGAAACATCAACTCCATCCTCCCCATATTTGAATTGGACGATTTTATTGCTGACATCCCTGACAGTCTTGTCATAAGCCACCTTTAAATCTTGCATGGCATTTGATAATCTTCTGTAAAGATAACCCGATTTAGGGGTACGCAAAGCAGTATCCATCAGCGAATCTCTCCCAGTCATTGCTCCAAAGAAAAAT
Source organism: Nanobdellota archaeon (assembly GCA_042577865.1). Classification (GTDB taxonomy): domain Archaea; phylum Nanobdellota; class Nanobdellia; order Woesearchaeales; family JAGLXL01; genus JBHPDN01. The sequence continues at coordinate 14,446 of JBHPDN010000002.1, read as the reverse complement.
TCATGAGGTGTTAAACCAGACTTGAAACTGTTTTTAACAAAACCTCTGGCAGATGGGCTCAAATCCCCTTGTTTAAAGTATGATAAAGTTCGGCCTTCGTAACCGCGCTCAATTCTCTTTCCTCTCAAAGCCTGCTGGCCAACAATGGCAGACATCTGTGTAAAGTAAAGGACATTACCTCTCGCCCCGCTTTTAGCCATGGTCAGTGAAGCATTGTCTCTGCTGAATTCTAAAACAACATCTCCACAGGCATTTCTTGAACGGTTCAAGACTTCCAAAATCTTTAATTCTAATGTTTCAGACAGACTCCTTCCTGGAAAAGCTTCCAGTTCTCCTCTGTCATAACCAGCAATCAACTCATCGACTCTTTTGCTTGAATCTTCAATAATTTCTTTTATTTTTTCCTGGGCTTCCTGAGGCAAGTCAGTGTCCCAAATACCCATTGAAAAACCATTTTTTAGCAGTACTTTGATGCCTAATTTGAAAAATTTGTCAAACAGTTCCACTGCTGTGTCTTCGCCATATTTTTCGTGAAGACTTCTTAATAACAAACCAGCTTCTTCACCTAAGGCCTTAGAATCAATTACACCTTCAATTAATTGGCCGTCTTGGATAAAAACTTTGTCGCCATTTTTGCTTTTGCCCAGATAATAAAAATCGTCAGGTAGGAGAGCTGAAAAGACCATCTTGCCTGAAAGAGTCTTCCTCTTGGCCAGATTACTAAAGTCTCTCACTCCAATTGAATGCAGCAGGTCAACTGCCCCTTCATAATCCATTTCCAAATCTTTAGTCAATATATAATTACCAGTAATTGCGTCTTGTTTACAACCCATAACACTTAGACCATATCTTGGTGAAATCAGCTGTGACTGAACTAACATTAAATTTTCAGCCTCTGATCTTGCTTCTTCTGTTTGAGGAATATGCAGATTCATTTCGTCCCCATCAAAGTCAGCATTGTATGGGTTACAGACAGCAGGGTTCATACGCAGTGTTCTGCCTGGCAGAACTCTGATTCTGTGGCACATCATACTCATTCTGTGCAAGGATGGCTGCCTGTTAAAAATAGCCACATCTCCATCCATCAAATGTCTTTCTACCTGATAACCAGGACCTAGTTCCTCTAAAATTTCTTCCTTGGTTTCATCAGTAATCTTTTTTCTTCTGCCGTCTGGCCTGATAACATAATTTGCTCCAGGATAAATTCCCGGACCTTTTTCAATAAACTTTTTCAAATATTCAATATTCCATTCAGTTGCCCTTTCTGGAACTGTTAATTTAATAGCAATCTCAAATGGTACACCTACTTCATTAAGACTTAGCATTGGGTCTGGTGAAATAACTGTTCTTGCTGAAAAATTAGTTCTCTTACCAGCCAGGTTGTGCCTGATTCGCCCTTCTTTACTTTTAATCCTCGCTGTAATTGTCTTTAACGGCTGTCCGCCTCTGTGTCTGGCCGGTGGAATTTGTGTTACTTCATTGTCAAAATAAGTTGTGACATGATATTGCAGTAAGTCCCATAAATCTTCAATAATAATCTCAGGGGCACCAGCATTAATATTTTCAAATAATCTTTGATTGATACGAACAACATCTCCTAATTTGTGTGTTAAATCATCTTCTGACCTTTCTCCGCTTTCTAGAGTGATAGAAGGTCTGATAGTTACTGGTGGAATCGGCAGTACTGTTAGGATCATCCATTCTGGTCTGGCAAATTTAGGGTTGATTCCAAACAGGAATAAATCATCGTCAGGAATCTTTTCTAAACGGGCTCTGACTTCAATTGGACTCAATTTTAATTCTTCTTCATAAAAAGTAGTTGGTTTTTCTAAGATTATCTTGTTCTGTTTTTTATTACAGTGAGGACACTTGGTTCTTGTCTTTAATTTCTTGATGATTTCTTTGATTTTATTACGCCGTCCCAACAAACCAGATTCTTCACCCACTGCATCTAAAGTCTTTCTGTAACGGCTGATATTCTTTTCAGGAATCAGGATTCTGCCGCAATGCTTGCATGAAGAACGCAGCAAATCAAGAACAATTCTGATAAACTTGAAATGAGCAATCGGTCTGGCTAATTCAATATAACCAAAGTGGCCGGCACATTCTTTAAGCTTTCCGCCGCAGGTCTTACATCTTAATCCTGGGTCAATAACACCCAGACGAACATCCATCAAACCACCATCAACTGGATAACCTTCTTTATCGTACAATTCAGGCGTTACAATCTTAACTGCTGCCATCTTATGGATGTGTTTTGGACCTAAAACTCCAAAAACAACCTTGTCAACTTTTTTGTATACGTATGATCCTTCCATTTTAGTATTTGCTCTTTAGTTTTAATTGAGGATAAATCCCTAAACTTTTGAATTCATCCATTAATAATTTGAAAGCATAAGATATTTCTATTTCATTGATTTCAGAGTCCTCTCCACAAAGCAAACAATAACTCCTGTTTTTGAACTCATCTTTGACTGCAATTAATCCGCATTTCTCACAAAGCGGTACAATAGTTCTGTCTGAATCAAACCTTTCTTTTAGCAATAATGAAGCTCCATGGGCTACAAAAGTATCTTTTTCCATCTCTCCTAATCTCAGACCACCCTCTTTAGCTCTACCTTCAGTTGGTTGTCTGGTCAGTAACTGGATTGGACCTCTGGCCCGTGAATGAATCTTGTTAGCTACCATGTGTTTTAATTTCAAATAATACATATTGCCGACAAAAATCCTGGCCTGCATCTTATTGCCAGTTTGTCCGTTATAAAAAGTTTCAGTTCCGTCCTCTCTGAACCCTAAATTTAACAATTCACGTCTTAATCTTTCTTCAGGTTCTCCTTCAAACAAAGTTCCGTTAATATGCCGGCCGGCTAAAGCGCCTACTTTGCCGCCTACCAGCTCGATCAAATGACTGACAGTCATACGTGAGGGAATACCATGTGGTGAAAAGATTAAGTCTGGGGTAATCCCTGAAGAGGAAAATGGCATATCTGCATGAGGAACAATCAAACCCACTACTCCTTTCTGACCATGCCTTGAAGTAAATTTATCGCCGATTTCAGGAATTCTTTGGTCTCTAATTTTTACCTGAACCAGTTTATTGCCCTCTTCATTTTCAGTAATTAAAACAAAATCAACAACACCCTTTTCGCCGTGTCTTAAAGAAACAGAACTTTCACGTCGAGTTGCTGCTGCCAGGTTGTATTCATCCAGTGAGCTTAAGAATCTAGGTGGTGAAGTTTTTCCAATAACCACATCTCCCTCGGTAACTTTGGCTTCTGGGTAAACAATACCATCACCTTCTAATAATCTGTAATCATGTTCACTTTTATAACCTTTGACATCCTTGTCAGGTACGCAAACAGTATCAATTAAACCGCCGCTGTATCTTAATTCTTCAGCCACACTTGGCCTGTAATAAGAACTTCTGGCAAATCCTCTTTCAATAGAACCTTTGTTTAAAATAACAGCGTCATCAATATTATAACCTTCAAAACTCATAATTGCCACGACAATGTTCTGTCCGGCTGGATGTTTGTCATAACCTGCAATGTCGTGCATCGCTGTTTGGACAATTGGTACTTGTGGATAATGCAATAGATTAACATCCATATCCATTCTGGTCAAAAAATTAGCAACATAAAAACCCAAAGCCTGTTTCTGGTTTTTTGAACCGGCATTCAGACGGGTTGACTGGTTAAAATTACCATAAGGTACAAATGAAGTAGTCATACCAGCTATAGCAAAAGGCACAACTTCTAGATGAGTATGTTCAAAACTTAGCTGGCTTTCATCAGTAGCCACTAATGCATTTTCTTCTTCACCAGCATCAAGATATTCAATTACTCCCTGTTCAATCAAATCTGTCCAAATGATTTCTCCTTTTTCTAACTGTTTAACATGTTTTTCAGTTAGCAAAGGCTGACCTTCCTTAACAACAATCAAAGGCCGGCGTGCTCTTCCGCCCGTACCATCCATATAAATTTCATCATTTTCTTTGTTAAAACGAATATTGACATTAGGAGTGGCATTGCCTTTTCTTCTTTCTTCAATGAACTGCTTAGTAAACATTTCTCCGTTTTCAACATTTCCAATAAATTTGTTGTTTAGGTAAACTTCTGTCATTTGATTGGCTCCAATCCTATTTTCTTAACTAAGTTCAAAATATCCTTTTCTTCATCTTTTGCTGAGATAGTGCATAATAAAGCCATGTTCTTTCTCAAACCAATGTTGGTTCCTTCTGGTGTTTCAATCGGGCACAATCTTCCTAGATGAGTGCTGTGCAAGGCTCTGGCTTCAAAATTTTCCTGAGAAGCGCTTAGCGGTGAAACAACTCTTTGTAAGTGTGATAACGTAGCGATGAAATTTGTTCTGTCCATCCTCTGGCTGATACCTTTTCTTCCGCCTACCCAACTACCGGTAGCCATAGATGAATAGATTCTTGAAGTCAGTAATTTTTCCCGGATGATTACTTTGATTGAAGGGAATTTTCCTCTCTTGATGATTCTCTGGAAGTTGTATAATAAATCGCCGACCAAAACCTTGAAATTTACTCTGAAGAGATCCATCAGCAAGTTTCCTGCTAGTTTTAGTCTTTTGTTCATGTAGTGGTCTTTGTCAGCCAAACCTTTTTTGCCGTTGCTTACGTCAATATAACCTTTCAGTAATTTGCATAAATTGTGTGCTTTGTAAATTAAATCATCTTCTTCAATACCTAAGTTAGGCAGCAAATATTTGTTCAGGATTTCCCTGGCCCTCTCAACTCTGATATCTTTGGCTTGGGTAATACCAATTTTCTTGGCAATCATGTCTTGAGCGTCTTCCTGGCTTTTGATATCTCCTAATTCATAAAGATTAACCAAAACTTCGTCGTACTGTTCCTTTTCAGAGACTGCTTTGATAATTTCCTCATCTTTCAGCAGACCTAAGGCTTTGATGACTAAAATGATTGGAACTTGTTTTACTCTGGTAAATGTCAGATAAAATACACCATCTTTCTTTTTTTCAATAGTGTGGGGAATTTTGAATGAACCCCGTTCAGAAAAAACCTTGCCGATAAAATTTCCTGTGGTATCCTTTTCTACAGTCAAATTGTTTGGCGCCAAATCTTCTACATTGATTAATACCTTTTCAGTCCCGTTGATAATAAAATATCCTCCCGGATCATCAGGGTCTTCGCCGTGTTTAATCAAATCTTCTCTGCTCAAACCATGCAGATGGCAGAATTTACTTTTCAGCATAATTGGCATCTTGCCGATTTGTGCTACAAAACTTTCTCTCTGCACATCATTGACATGGGCAGAAACTTCGATAAAAATAGGAGCAGAATAAGAAATTTTTCTTAACCGAGATTCAATTGGAAATATTTGCCTCTTGCTTCCGTCAGCCTCAGTAATTTCTGGTTTGCCGACCCAAATCTTGCTGAATTTGATGACAAATTTTTCAATGTTATGGGGAATGATGGTTGGCTCAGCTTCTTTGTTTTCATCAGCTACTTCCTGCATACCCTTTTCAATAAACCAGTTAAAACTTTCAATACTACTCTCTAAAAGTTTCCGGCTCTCAAAATATTTTTTGACTAAAGCTGATTTATCCACTGATAACCACCCTGTAATAAACTGATTTGCCGCAAGTAGTGCTCGGTCTCACAACCTTGATGATATCGCCAGCTTCAACACTCAAGTGAGCAATGGCTGCGTCTTCTTTTGTTATTTTTGGCAGCTCTTTTTCAGAAATATGATATTTTTCAAATAGTTCTTTTTTCTTTTCTTTACTTAACTTGACGTGCTGAGGAACCAAAAGGTGATCTGAGATTTTTGCCATTTTATTTTTCGATTATGAGCGGGCCGGACGAGATTCGAACTCGCGACCACCTGATGTCTTCTGACTTTATTAAAAGTCAGGTGCTCTACCAGGCTGAGCTACCGGCCCAAACGTTTAATAAAAAACGCCCTGGCCGGGACTTGCGAAGTTATAAGCCGAAACTTATCACCTTGTCGAACCCGGGTCGGAGCCTTTCAATGCACTTTGATGCTCGACAGGGCTCCATGATAGGCCACTACACTACCAGGGCTTTTTCAATGCCATTTTTGGAGCTACAATATAAATCTATCTACAACAGTTTGGTCTATCGTCGTAGAAGGATTGCCGGCATTGTTCGATAAAGAATTTACCGCCCCCTTATAAAGCTTTTGGTAATTTTGGTTAAAATTCAAAAAATTTTTATAAAAGCTCACTTTTTAACATTAAAAAGAGCTGATTCTTAAGGTAAAAATGAAAAAACCAGTTAATAAAGCAAGAGTCAAAACCTGTTTTGATACTGATGGAAAAACCCAATACCGGGGCAGGAAATTAGTTCAAGGTATGCGCGGTCTTCAGTACACTTGCGGCTTTCCTGATTTTCCACCCAACACCCCCAAAGACTACTTTGAATTCGTTTGTCCTAGGTTGGGTAAGAGGGTCAGTGTCTATCCTGCAAATGTAGATTTAAATGATCGAAATAGGGGTACTAATAACTATCCAAAATATTTGTGTCGGGATGGAGGAGAAGACCTCCCTTGGCCAGAAGAAACTAATTTAATCATTCTTCCTGGCAACAGCACTAATAACCATTTTTGGTCTCAAGAGTTAAGAAGCTCACTTGAAAAACATTTCAATACTGTTGACACTTTGATTTACCAGCATTGGGAAATGGTCGGCGATGCTGAAATTGATTTTGATAATGAATCAAAAGTCCTGGAAACTAAAGCTACTCAGCAGGACAGTTTTGTTATTCTGGCCAAATCAGCTGGTGTGATTTTATCTTTACAGGCTATTCAGCAAGGTAAAATCAATCCGCAAAAATGTGTTTATCTTGGTGTACCAGCTAAATGGGCTGATGAAAGGGGTATTGATTTAAATAATCTACTGGGACAATATTCAGTTCCAACTCTTTTTGTTCAAAACACCCAAGACCCCATGTTGAGTTCTAAAGATCTCATTAGTTTTATGGGTAGAAATCGAATCAGAAATTTTGAACTGGCACCCCTGCCAGGAGACACCCATGATTATCATCTTAGGGATTTCCAGGAAAAAATGCTTGATTTCTATAGGGAGTAAAAATGGACAGATATTTCACAGGAATCAACTCAGTTTCTTTTAACAAAGGATATGATCCAGCGACCGGGATCTTTGACAAAAGCAAGAACATTGAAATGGATGAATCAGATAAAATTTATTTTATTAAAAATCCTATTTCTATTAGTTATAATGGAAGTATGATATTTTTGAAAAGAAAAGTGGCAGCAAGACTGGCCAAAGATTTGGCTGGAGAGCATGGAGGGGTACCTTTAGTTTTACATTGTAACCCCAATCCTGAAGAACTAAGGATTTACCATCCAGGTAGAAGAGATTATCATATCCAGGATTCACCAAAAACACCTGTAGAAAAAATCTTCCTCGTGAAAAGTTTTTCTTCTCTGTGGGATATTGAATTATTTTGCTGTCTGAAAGAGATTTCTGTTGACAAATATCTGGAAGAATATTTTTGAAAAAAAATCCCCGCTGCCGGAGTCGAACCAGCGATCTTCCGGTGACCACAGCTGATTGTTTTTCATCCCTAGTCAGAATGACGCAGTCGAACAATTTCTACAGCCGGACGTTCTAGCCACTGAACTAAGCGGGGTTAAGGCAATTAAAAAATATGGGGTTTATATAATTTACCCTTTCTTATTAGGGCTACCTACCAGATAGGCGTTAGAATAAGAAACTCCTTTGCGGTGTCTGGCATCCTTGAATGTGATTTTTGCCCGAGGTAATTTAAAGTCTCCAACAATGTCTAATTTTGATTTGACTTTATAGGTAATCAGTCTTTCTTCTTTGCTGTCAATCTCGCTGATTTTCCATTTCAACAATATGCTTCCTGTTTTTGTTCTCAAGATATCAGAAGGATTCAATGTTCCTACTTCTACATCTTTTTCCACAGAGGCAATGCTTGGTACTGTGTCAAACACTTCGCAGTCTTTGATCGGCTTGTTGCTGGAGTTCTTAACCACCAAAGTGACTTTCAAACCAGAAACACTGCCTTCGTGCATTATGATGTTTGAAGCTGATTTGGTGATGTAAACAGGATTCCTAAACCAGAAGTAAAGAATCAAAGCCACAATTAATATAATCAAAATAACAACTGGTATTCTGTAACTGGTTGTTACTAATACATCTATACTCTCCTCTGGGCCAAGTTCGATTTCCCAGGCCCTGTATCTTACTCCTTCTTCCTTGACTACTGTGCTTTCAGGGTATGTTGAAGTAAATAAATCACCAAAAGAACTTACTTCCACTCTGACTTGTTGTGTATTCCTGACATTTCCTGTGTTAATAATGGTTACTTTGTCTGTACTTTTCAAGAATGATTTGGTTTCTTCTTTTGATTTTTCAAAATCATGTGTTAAAGGCAGAATTTCAACAAATTTCTCAATCACTTTAATTGTTTCGTTATTTCTTTCCACCACAAAAAACAAAACATAATCTTTAGGTTGTTGGTAAGGGTTTGGTGTAATGGTAAATTCAACTGCTTTATTTTCAAAAGGACCTATATTCAAGTTTCTAAATTGGTTAAATTCAGGGAGATCACTTTTCAAAGTTACCAATAAATTTGATAAATCAAGCCAGTTATCGTTTTCCAAAAATAATTTGATTGACTGGGTTTCCCTTGGATCAATCTTTTCATTCATGTCAATGCTGCCTGTCAGTGAAGGCAGATAATCTCTTCTTTCTTCAGTGTCAATATAGACTTTCAATGATTCTGAATGGCTTTCTCCAAAATTTGTTTCAAATTTAATATTAAAAAGATAAACACCAGGATCAAGCCGGCCAATTGGCTGGGCTTCCACTTGGATTGTTCTGCTTTCCTGTGAACCAATTATCATGGAGTTTGTTCCCAAAGGCAGCACCTGCACGTCCCATGAAATGGAACTGGCTGTTGGAAAGAAAGTGTATTCCTGTGCTTCTTCTCTCAGGTTTTCAATTGTAATTTCAAACAAAGCCTTTTCACCAAACAAAATAGTATTATCAACTGGAGTATTACTGTACGAGGAAGTAGCGCTCACACTAGCAGCTAATAGAATTAATACTAAACCTAAAATCAAATATCTGCCCCTCATTTTTAAGGAAGAATAAACCAAACTACTATTTAAACATTTTGTTTAAGCAAATCTTTATAAAATGTCAATAAATCACTCTTACTTATGTATACTATTGAAGTTGAGAATTTAAGAAAAGCATACCAAAAAGGAGTGAAGCGTGTTGAAGCTCTCAAGGGTGTGTCTTTTAAAGTAAAAAAGAATGAGATCTTTGGACTTCTCGGACCCAATGGTGCCGGCAAAACTTCTACTATCAATATTTTGTTAGGAATTCTCACTCATGATTCTGGTAATATAAAAATTCTTAACAAAGATCCAGATGAAGTTAAACACCAAATTAATTATGCCTCTGCTTATGCCTGGCTTTCAGGAATAACTAAAGTAGATGAAAATCTTAAGGTTTATGGTAAAATTTACAATGTCAAAAACATCAAAGAAAGAATTGACCATCTTTTAGATATTTTTGAAATTTCACATTTAAGAAGAAAAAAAGCCTATGCCCTTAGTTCAGGAGAACAAACCAGATTAAATCTTTGCAAGGGCCTCATCAATAACCCTCGAGTCCTTCTCTTAGACGAATGCACTGTGGGCCTGGATCCTGACATTGCTGAAAAAACTAGAAGAATCATCAAAAAACAACAAAGCGAATATGGCACTTCTATTTTGTTTACTTCACACAACATGGTTGAAGTTGAAGAACTCTGCAACAGAATTGCCTTCCTTCACCAGGGCAAGATTATCAAGTTAGGCACTCCAAAACAACTTAACAAATTAATCAAAAAACAGATTGTCAAACTTGATTTCTTTTCAAGCAGCAAATCACTGATTAATTATTTCAAAAAAACAGATCATAATATCATCAACTTAACCAAAAACCATGCTGAAATAGAACTTGACTTTGCCGAAAACAAGTTACACCAATTAATTCAGCCTTTATTCAAAAAAGGATTCCAAATCAAAGACATTCATATTGAAAAACCAAACCTGGAAAAAGTTTTCCTGAAAATGGCTCGAAAATGAGATGGCATATCATTCAAGGAATATTATTGAAATATTATTACATCACCAAGAATCGTTTAGATAGACTCTTTGATGTTTTTTATTGGCCTACGATTGATGTTTTGGTTTGGGGATTAACAACCTATTATATTTCCTCGCTCTCTGAAAATTTTATCATTGGGTTTTTCTTAGGCGGTGCTGTTCTTTGGAGCATCTTCAATAGAGCCAACACGGACATGGGTGTTTTTATTTTGGAAGATTTTTGGAGCCGTAATCTGCCCAACTTTTATTCCACTCCGGCTAGAATCTCAGAAGTCATTGTTGCTTTATGTTTAAATGGCCTCTTCAGAGCCATAGCTTCCTTTGCTTTCCTTTCAGTTTTAACCTTTATTTTGTATGCCTTTAATATTTTTTCAATCAAAATAATTTATGTCTTAGTCTTTTTCATCTTCTTATTAGTTTTTGGTTGGATTGTCGGCCTTTTTGTTGCCGGCCTCATCTTCCGCTTTGGTATGCGTATCCAGGTTCTGGCCTGGGGTTTGGGCTGGCTGATGCAGCCGGTTTCCTGTGTTTTTTATCCTTTGAACAGTCTGCCTGTCTGGCTGCAAAAAGTGGCTGTCTGGTTCCCAACCACCCATATCTTTGAAGGTATGAGGGAAATCCTGATGACTGGTACTTTTAGTTTAATCTCTTTGTTCAATGCCATTGTCTTGACAGTCTTGTTTGCTTTTCTTTCAGTGCTCTTTTTTTACTCCAGCTTCAACAAAGCCAAAAAAACAGGATTGCTGACTCGTCTTGAGTGATTCCGAAATACTTAAATATAAGTTTTTTTTATTGAGTAAAATCCAATTTCAGGGGGAGGTAATATACAATGGAAGAAGAACAATTTGAAGAAGAACTTGAGGAAGAAATGGATGATGAAGAGATGATTGACGATAGTTTTGATGCTGGCGACGATGAAGATAAGGATGATGACTTAGGAGATATGGATGATATGGGTGATGACTTCGATACCGATGAAAAAGAGCCGGAACCAGAAGAAGACGTAGACACAGAAGATGACTTCTGATTGCATTTTCTGTAAAATCATCAACAAGGAAATTCCTGCTTACAAAATTTTTGAAAATTTTAATTTTTTTTCTTTTCTTGATATTCGTCCTTTGAACAAAGGACATTGTTTAGTTATTCCCAAAAAACATTACCGTTGGGTCTGGGATATTGAAGAAGAATATTCTGCTGTCGTTAACAAGATTGCTCATGCTTTGAAAAAAGCCCTGGGCACAGATTACGTGCAAAGTATAGTTATGGGTGATGAAATCCCTCATGCCCATATTCATTTAATTCCACGTTTTGAAAACGACGGGCATGGCGGATTAGTTGATATTTCTAAAGTCAAAGAAATTCCCGAAGCAGAGATGAAAGAAATAGAATTCAAAATCAAAAGCTTTTTATAAGCCCTTAATAACTTTCTTTCTCACGGCGGTGTAACTCAGTCTGGTTAGAGTGTCACGCTCATAAGAGTTGAGCGATGAGGCTGATGCCGATGATTATCCTCAACTAGCTGAGAGACGTGAAAGTCCGGAGTTCAAATTTTGTAAAAAATGGAAATCTCCGCACCGCCACTCATATTTACTGCAGTGATTAGGTGATTTAATGAAGATATCAAGATTAATGTCAACCCAGCATCCAGATAATGTTTCTTCTCCATTTTTCGCCCAGAACCATATCATTTCTGGAGACGACGAAGTCAAAGAAGCTTTCTACACTTACTCTCATCTTGATATTGATGAACAGTTGTGGGATGCAGAAGGAAAAGAAGTAGATAATTTTGTTATTGAAAAACTACTCACTCGCTATTCTTCATTCTTTCAGAAAAATATCTTGGGCCAAAATAAATTCCTTACCTTAAGAGTTCCCAATCCTGATGTTGAAAAAACCCAGGGAAAAATCCTTTTGGAATCACTCAATTCCATTCCCAGGAATTTTGACCTCGCCAAACTATTTTACCAAAAAGAAATTGCTCCTATCTTTGAAGTAGTTGTCCCTATGTGCTCTTCTGAAAAAAACCTTATCAGAATCAGCCAGTATTATCAGAAACATATTTTTGGCCAGCAGAATTGTCTTACCATCAACGGAGATATTTCCTTGTCCCAGTGGCTGGGAGAATTCGGCCCGCCAAGCATCAAAGTCACTCCTTTGTTTGAGACTAAAGATGCTATTGTCAATTCTGCAGATTACGTTGAGAAATATATCCAGTCTGAAAAAATAAAAGAGATGCAAAGGGTTTGGTTTGCCCGCAGCGATCCAGCACTTAATTACGGTTCTGTGGCGGCTGTTCTTCTCAATAAAGTTGGTTTGATTAAGTTGCATGAATTGCAGGAAAAAATTTCCATCGATATCATGCCCATCATTGGCTGTGGTTCTTCTCCTTTCCGGGGAAACTTCAAACCCACTAATATCAAAAACATGGTCAGAGGTTATCCTAGCATTCAAACTTTCACTGCCCAATCAGCTTTCAAATATGATTTTCCTTTGAAAAAAGTCTTGGCCGGTGTTGAAGAAATCAATAACATTCAAAGAAAAGAACCCTATCCAGTTGATATTGACCAATCTTTAATCCTAATCGACAAGATGGAAAAAGATTATGGTGAGGCCGTCAGAACCTTGGCTCCTATTATCAACTTGGTTAGCAAAGACATTCCGCCAAGAAGAAAAAGAAAATTACATGTTGGTTTGTTTGGTTATGCTCGTGAAAACCAAGGGGTAGCTTTGCCCCGTGCCATCAAATTCTGTGCCTCCCTTTATTCTTTAGGTCTGCCGCCAGAAATCTTTGGCCTGTCAGCTCTGAATGAAAAAGAAATTGACCAGATTAGGAACTGTTATCCTAATCTTGATCAAGATATGGCAGACGCTTTCCAATATTTCAATAAAGACAATTTAAGTTTTTTTCCTCAGGAAATCCAGAGAAAAGTGCTTCCTGTTTTAGAAAAGTTTAATTATGAAGTCAATCAAGAACACCAACAAGCCACTGGTAAAATCTTATCAGCTATCAAAAAACAGGATGTCTTGTCTGTTCAGGAAAACATGCTTAAGGCCGGCCACATCCGACAATTTTTAGGTTAAAATGAATACTAAAGAATTAATCAAAGCCTCATTAGAAGAAGACATTGGTTCTGGTGATGTTACTTCCAATTCAATTATTCCAGAAGACAAAACCGCTACTGCCACTATCTTGTCAAAAGACAATGGTGTTTTGTGTGGCATTGATTTGGCCAAAGATATTTTTTTAGAACTTGATCCAGAAATAAAATTTGAAAAGTTTTTTGAAGACGGACAAAAAATAAATCAAGGAGACATCTTAGCCAAAGCTGTAGGAAATGCCAAGGCCTTACTCAGCGCCGAAAGAACCGTTCTCAATTTCCTGCAAAGGTTGTCTGGCATTGCCACCACTGCCTCAAAATACGCAGAGATTGTCAGACCTTATGGAGTTCAAATTCTTGACACCAGAAAAACTTCTCCCATGTTAAGAGAACTGGAAAAATACGCTGTCAAAGTCGGCGGCGGAACTAATCACCGTATGGGTCTTTATGATATGGTTTTAATCAAAGACAACCACATCAAGGTCAACGGCGGAATCAAAAGTGCTGTTGCCAAAGCCAGAGAAAAACATCCTGATTTGAAAATAGAAGTTGAGACAGAGAATTTGGAAATGGTTAAAGAAGCTCTAGAGGCAGGCGCTGACTGGATCATGCTGGACAACATGTCTTTGGAAGAAATGAAAAAAGCAGTTGAGTTGATTGATAAAAAAACTAAAGTCGAAGCCTCTGGCGGCATCAATCCAGAAAACATCGAAGCCGTTGCTCAAACAGGTGTTGATTTTATTTCCATTGGTTCTGCTCTGACCAATGCTTCTAAAAGCCTTGATATCAGCATCAATATTGAATTCTGAATAAAGTTTATAAACAAACCATTTCCCGTGGATTGGATGGAAAATATTATGTCATACTACAGAGCCATGTGCAAAAGAGAATATCAGACATGGGAAAAGCAGAGTGGGGTAGATAAGGGTATGGAATGGGCAGTAAAAGGACTGCGTGATGGGTTTCAGGTAAGTGAACTCAAAGAATGGGTTGATGATACCAAGAAAAGTCATGATCTGGTTATTTGTGTTAACAGTTCTGATTTATTTGAATTTAGTTTGGCTTCAAGACACGATCGGTTTGGTGATGAAGACAGTAACTATATGCTTCCTTTGAGGTATATGAATTTAGTGCCCTTATCTTTTTCCAGGGTACAAGTGATATATGATCCTCAAGCTATTGTTTCTGATA
>JBHPDN010000001.1:0-96977 GCA_042577865.1 Nanobdellota archaeon | reverse complement strand
GATAAAATATAAATATAAGCTGATTCTATATGAGTTATATTATTATATGGAGGGGAATACATGGCAGAAAAGAAGGAAAAGAAATCTATTTTAGAAATATTAATTATCGTGGGAATAATCATTTGCTTAATCTTAATGGTGATTTTTATCTACAATGACACTCAAGACAGAGATGTCAAAACAAAAATTGTAGATCCTTTTGAAGACAATGAAGATGCATCTGAAGATGTAATTGAAGATGTAATTGAAGATGTGACTGAAGATAAACAAGAAGAAGGAATCGTTCTGAAAGAATGTGTAGTCAAAACACCTGAGGGGGTTGGGAGCCCTCTTCCAGAAATTGGTGTCGGTGTCTTGTGTGAAAAGGTTTCAGATTGTCTCGCTGTTCCTGAATTCCGAGAAATTTCTTTAAGTGACTGGGAATGCAAAGAAACAAAATTCAAAAAAATAAGAATAAATTGGGATTATATCTCTTGTAATAACCTTGAAGACTGCTTTGACCCGTTCAGTCCAACTTCAGAGGAAAAAAGACTGACAGATGGTATGAGATGTTATGAAGGGTTTTGTGAAGGCACTTTAAAGTTTGCCGCTGCCTTGGAAAGCATTTACGGTTAAGTCGGAATGAAACTAGGAGCATTATTTTCAGGAGGCAAAGACAGCACCTATGCTTTGTTCAAAGCTTTGCAATCAAATGAAGTTGTTTGTTTGATTGCTTTGCGGTCTTTGAACCCTGAATCTTATATGTTCCACACCCCAGCCTTTGAAGTGATTGAGAAGCAGGCAGAGGCTCTGGGAATTCCTTTGCTTTTATTTGAGACGGCTGGTGAGAAGGAAAAAGAACTAGTTGATTTGAAAAAAGCTATTTCTGAAGCAGTTGAAAAGTTTAAGATTGAAGGAATTGTTACTGGTGCTGTGGCTTCTGAGTATCAGGCTTCTAGGATTGGAAAAATTTGCGAGGAGATGAATTTGGTCTGTGTTAATCCTTTGTGGGGAATTGATCAAATTGAATTATTGAAGGGTTTGGTTTCTGACGGTTTTGAGGTGGTGATTGTGGGTGTGGCTGGTTATCCTATGGATGAAAAATGGTTAGGAAGGAAAATTGATTTTTCGGCGATTGAGGAGCTGAAAAAAATGCAGGAAGAGATTGGTTTTCACCCGGCCGGCGAGGGAGGAGAGATAGAAACTTTGGTTTTAGATTCTCCGTTGCATAAAAAGAAAATTATTTTGGTTGAAACTTCTAAAGAATATGCTGACCATGCCGGTGTTTTGAAAATTAATAAAATTAAATTGGTGGAGAAATAATTATTTGTCTGTACGTTTGTCTATTTTTCTGTAATTGTCACTTCTGAATTCCATCAAACAATCATCCAAAGTTTCCAAACTTCTTTTTGCGCCAGAGATGATGATTACTGGTGTGTAAGTTGAATCATCCCTAGGAATGTTTTGAGAATTTCTTTCCAAACCACCCAAACCCTCTTCAATTATAATCCTGTTGATAGTTCTTTCAAATTCATAAGCAGCATGGCCGGCTTCATGGGCTTCCATGCCTAACTCAATTTCTAAAACACCTTTTTCTGCTTCTTCAGCAGAATCAGCGTAAATAGCAGCGTAAAGTTCGTACTCTTGGTCAATAACATAAGCCACAGCAGGGTTGGCCAGTTCGACATATTCTACTGGCTCTTCTTCTTTCTGCATCCACTTCTCTATTTTCAATTTTTTGGTTTTTCTTTTTTGCTCTAATACAATCTCTTTGGTTTTTTTCTTTTGCCGGCCTGATTCTCTTCTTTCTTCAGTGTTTAAATTGTTTTTATTATCCATAAAAATTTGCAGAAACTGATTATTTAAAAATATTTCTGGAAAAATTTATAAATGGTTTTGTGAGGATGGGTTTTAATGAGATTTGCATGCAATAAGAAGGGAAAATGTGTCAAATGCGGGCAGTGCTGCCATTTTAGGGAGTCATTCAGCTTTTCTGCTGAAGAAGAAGATAAATTAAAGAGGAAACTGTTTGAAAAGACAGGGGTTGTTTATTTATTTCCCTGGGACAGATATACTATTTCTGTGAGTGAAGAAGAGATGAATGTTATGGAGAAGAGAGCTAGGGATTTGAAGATTAAAATAAAATTCATTCCGAAAAGGATTTTTGTTGGTGTCAGTGATGAAGTTAAAGTTTTAGACTGGTCAATTGACCATGATGTCTGTCCTTTTTATGATAAGTTGTGTTTGATTTATCCTGACCGGCCAATTGTCTGCCAGAAATTTCCTGAGAGATATGAACTGCCTTTTGACAAAAGTTTGGAGAAAACTTCTTTGAGTTATGATAAGGCTTTGGAATTGGCTAAGAAAATTCTTTAAAAACATTTATAAGCGTTAAATGTGTTGTAGTTTAAAAGGGGATTAGATTGAAAAAAAGAGGCAATACAGTTGCAATTGGCGTTTTAATCTGTGTAGTTCTGTTTCTCTTTGCCGGTGCGTTTCTGATTGAAGATGATTTTGAAATAACTGGATATGATGTACTTGACACATCAATTGCGTGTGAGGATTCTGATGGAGATGGTGTTTGTGATGAAGAAGATAATTGTCCTGATGATTATAATCCTGGCCAGAATGACAGTGAAGGAGTGGAAGAAGTATTTGACAATTTTGGTCTTACTATTTCTTCAAAAGACTGTATAGAAGAAGGTGTATGTATAACTCGTGGATGGGAAGGATCAATTTTCAACATCAGGGAAACTTCAATTGAATGGGCCATGGGAATATGTGGGGATGAAGATTCAGATTATTATGATGACATTAGAAATGCGTTTGAATGGAATATGGAATACATTCCTGGAGAAAATAGCTGTCTGCATGTCATAGATTCAGATAATTATTATAATATCAATTGGACAGGATGGAAATCTGGTAAAGGAGGAGGATTTAGTTATATCAGGGAAGATGAAAATGGGAGCACCACTGAATTTGAAAATCCATCGGCCCATGGATTAATAGATTGTATAGAAGAAGACATATGTTTAACAAGGAGCTGGAAAGGCTCAATTTACAATATTAATGAAACTCCAATAGAATGGGCCACAGGCTTATGCGGAAATGAAACTTCATCTTATGAAGAAAATCTTCAAGACGCAACAGGATGGAGTATGTATAATCTGCCTGGAGAAGATACTTGTTTGCATGCTATTGACTCTAATAATTCTTATGATATACATTGGATATGGTGGCAGTCTGGTAATGATGATTATAGTGGAGGAGGCGGATTTATTTATGAGAGAGATGATGGAGAAGATGGGACAATAGAATTTGACAACCCAGGTCTTGTTCCTGCTGCAAGAGACTGCATTGAAGAAGAAGTTTGTATAACTAGGGATATAAAAGGATCTCCCTATAATGTGAGAGGAACTCCAATAGAATGGGCCATGGGAATATGTGGGGATGAAGATTCAGATTATTATGATGACCTTAAAGATGCATTTGGTGGGAGCATGAGTGATCTTCCTGGAGAAAATAGCTGCCTGCATATCATAGATTCAGATAATTATTATAATATCAATTGGACAGGATGGAAATCCAGAGGTGGAGGAGGATTCAGCTATACAAGGGATGATGGAGAAGGAGGAACAACAGATTTTGAATGTCCTACCATCCACGGCTCAGAAGACTGTATAGAAGAAGGAGTATGCATAACAAGAGCAGGAAAAGGGTCTCCTTATAATACTGAAGAAGAGCCAATTGAATGGGCAACAGGCTTATGCGGAGAAGAAACCTCATCTTATGAAGATGATCTTAAAGATGCAATGTGGTGGAGCATGAATAATCTGCCTGGAGAAGATATCTGCCTGCATGTCCTAAGTTCAGATAATTATTATAATCTTTACTGGACATGGTGGCAGGAAACTGGGGGAGGAGGATTTAGTTATATAAGAACCAGCGAAGCAGATGAATTAGGAGATGCCTGTGATAATTGCCCTAATGATTATAATCCTGAACAAGAAGATGAAGATGAAGATGAAATAGGAGATAAATGTGATAATTGCCCTTATGTTTACAATCCTGATCAAAATGATACAGATAATTCAGGCATGGGGGATATTTGTGAAAACCGGGTTCCTTCCACATTAAATCCCCCAGATGTTGAAGATGGAATATTCTCATTAGAAGAATGGGTGAATGCAAAGGTTATATCTTTCTTCTTTGTACCTGAATCAGAGCATCCAAATGGAACTATCTATATCTATGAGTTGCATGATGACAATTATATATATTTTGCAGCAGATGTGACTCCTGACAATACTGAAGAAAGAGAGGATGTGTTTGCTGTTGAGTTTGATGGAAATAATGATAATATATGGTGTGATGAAGAGGGTCCTGACGGCACTTGGTTTGTATATGGCGACCAAAGCCTCTTTGGATTGTGTGATGCAGACTCCTTCCTGGGTTCTGCTGGATTTAATGTGACTGAAAATGCAAATTATTCTCATAGATACTTTGAGGTGGCCATACCTATCGAGGCTCTTGAAAACAATTCCCCAACCGGAAAGATGTTCTGGGGGTATGGTACTTTAAGCCCTGAATGGACATATCCTGAAGACACAGAACCCGGAAGCAGTACAGATGATGCATCTGGATTCTTAGATATGTACCTTGTAGAGCGTACTGTTGCGATAGGAGTTCCTGAAGGAATTGAAACACAAGAAGAAGCAAAGCCAGGCGGAAGCACAGATGTAACAATAATGAAAGGAAGAACAAACGTTCTTGTTATTAATGTTCCAGGAAATGGAACTATTGATTTATCAAATTTAACCATTGAATTAACAGAAGGTCTTGTCAAGATAACAGGAATGACAGCAGAAAAAACAGTTTATTTCCATAATTCATCATCTAGTTTGTGTATATTAGATACAGAGAATCTTGCTTCATTAAGCGCAGATGATAGTTGTCAGGACACTGGAGAATTTAGATTAAGTTGTCCTGGAACTGCACAAGAAGTTACATGCACAATGAATGGAACAACCGCAGTGGTGGGTTTATTAGAACATTCAGGTATTGCTTCAGCAGCATCAATCTCTGCGACTGGCGGAGGAGGATCAAGCAGAGCAGAAACTTGTACTCCTTCATGGAATTGTTTTTCATGGAGCAGTTGTTCCAATGGTATTCAGGTTAGGTCATGCGCTGACGGCTGCGGAAACAGCCGGCCAGAAACCAGAGACTGTGAGATGCCTACGGAGGAAGAAACATCTGAACTGATTTTTTTACCTGCCATTAAAGAAGAACCAGCTGAACTAGTGGAATTGCCTTCTGTTGAAGAAGAAAAGGGATCTGGTGTCTTGGGAATGCTGCTGGCTTTTGTTGTGCTGGTTGTGGTAATTGTAGGTTTTGTCGGCGGATATTTCTATTACAGAAAACAAAAATTAAAACCTTACATGGAAAACTTGAACCTGGCCATCCGCCATAACATTAAAAACGGATATTCTCAGGACGAGATTAAGGAAGCTCTGACAGATAAGGGCTGGCCTGAAGAAATGGTAAATCATGAGATTGAAAAGGTTTTAAAGAAATAACGTTCCGAAAAACATAAATATAACTTCTTGATTTTTAATTGATGATACTTATTTTGAGGTGAATTATTTGACATGCAACAACTGTGATGACCTAGAAAGAAAAATTAAGGAACAATTACCCTTACTCCATAAAATCTTAAATTCTTTGAGCCATGCTTTTTATGTCATCAATGTCAACACTTTTGAAGTTGTGCTGGCTAATACTTCCCTGGGTGATGGTGTAGAAGGTCAGACATGCCATAAAGTAGCGCATGACATAGATGTGCCCTGTGAAATGGAAGAACATCCCTGTCCAATTGAAATTATCAAGAGAACCAAGGCACCGGTGATGGTCGGTCAAGTCCATCTTGATGAAGACGGGAGCAAGATTCACGGTGAAGTTTACGGCTATCCTTTGTTTGATGACCGGGGCAACCTGACCCATATGGTAGAATACACTTTTAATGTGACTGAAAAAGTTAGGATGCAGGAACAGCTTCAACAAAGACAACGAATGGATGCTTTATCAAATTTGGCCGGAGGAATCGCCCATGACTTCAATAATCTGCTGACAGGTATCATGGGTAATCTTGATCTGGTCCTGACCACAGATTCTGAAGGATTATCTGAATCACAAATGGAAGCTCTTCAATCATCACTCAAAACAACCTATAATGCCGCCAGCCTGATTCAGCAGTTGCAGCGTCTTTCAGAAAAAGGACAGCTGCGCCGCAAAAAAAGCGTTGATGTCTATGAGGTGGCCCAGGATGTCTTTGGTCTTTTGGGGAAAACAACTGACAGGATTGTTGACAAGGTAGTTGATTTTAATCCTGAAATTTTTTATGTCAATATGGACCCTTCTGCATTTCACCAGGTCCTGCTTAACCTGGGAACAAATGCTATCCATGCCATAGAAGAGAAAGGCGCCAAGAAAGGAGATTGCATTAGGGTGAGTGCAGAAAAATATGTGATGACTGAAAGCGGCAGAGGACTAGCTCAGGGGAATTATATTCATCTTGTTTTTGAGGATACAGGTGTAGGAATGACTCCTGAAGTCCAAAGAAAAGCCTTTGACCCCTTTTATTCTACAAAAAAACATCATTCTATCAAAGGCCAGGGTTTGGGTCTGGCCATGGTTTATCAAATTGTTACCAAGACTGCCAGCGGACATCTTAATATAGAATCAGTGGTTGGCCAGGGTACTAAATTTCACCTTTACCTGCCAGAAGCAAAAGCGCCGACAGAAATCAGATATAAGGCGCAGGAAGAGTTATCTCGGGGAAAAGGAACTGTTCTGGTGGTTGATGATGAACTGCCTGTGAGAATGGTTGCTGAAAAAATATTATCAAGATATGGTTATGATGTCATTGTGGCCAAAGACGGACAGGAAGGGGTTGATAAGTTTTTACAGTATAAGGATACGATTGATTTGGTTTTGCTTGATTTGGTGATGCCGGAAATGTCTGGTGAAGATGCTATGGCACATATACTGCAGGCAGATTCTATGGCCAAGGTAATCATTTCAACCGGCCAAAAACAACAGGAAACAGATAAGATACTAAAACGGGCCAGAGATTATATCCAAAAACCCTATACTGTTACTCAGTTGATTGGAAAAGTCCAGGCAGTGATGCAGCAAGAATAAATAAATAAAAAAGAATTAATTAATTTCTACAATTTTTATTTTGAAATTAAGATTTTTTCCTGCCAATGGATGGTTTAAGTCAATAGTGACTTCAGTTTCTTCCACTTTAGCAATTCTGGCTGGAATTTGTTTGCCGTCTGGTGAACCAAGAACAAGCATCATACCTTCTTTTGGCTCCTGATCTTTTGGCAGTTTGTCTCTCGGAACTTTTTTTAATAGGTCTGGATTAGGCTGGCCGTAAGCCTGGTCAGCAGGAATCTTAACTTCTTTTTCTTCTCCTTTTTCCATACCAATGACTGCTTCGTCAAAACCTTTGATAACATTACCGGCACCGGCTTCGAATTCTAGCGGTTGGTTGTTGTGTTTTTCTGTTGAATCAAAAACTGTTCCGTCATCAAAAGTTCCGGTGTATTCAACTTTTATCTTATCTCCTTTCTTGATTGGCATAATCATCATCTCCATGTATTTTTAACTAAAGTTTGAGATAATATTATATAAGGGTTTGGTTTTTTTAGTAAAAAAAGGTGTTAAAAGTGTATGAATATTTAGTCATGGATTTGATTCTGGCTGTGTTTTGGTTTATTTTATATTTTTTAAGAAATGATTTGCGTAAAGTGATGGTTCTTTCCAGTTTATTATGCCTGCCTTTGGGTCTATCTGATTTTATTTTTATTCCCTGGTATTGGAATCCGCAAACTCTTTTTAATTTGAGGCCGGGGATTGAAAGTTTTATTTTTGCTTTTTTGATTGGGGGGTGTGTGTCTGTATTGTATAAGGTGTTGTTCAAAAAAAAAATAAAGAAATTAAAAAAAACTAAAAACAAAAAACATTTTTTTATTTTGTTTGGTGTTTTACTGGCATCAATGGTTTTTTTAAGTTTTATCTTTAAGATGAATCTGATTTACACGGGCATAATCTCTATGGTTCTTGGTGCACTTGTTATCTGCCTTTTGAGAAAGGATTTGATTAAAGAATCTTTATATGGTGGCCTACTTTTTTTGGTTCTTTATATTATGGTTGTTTTGTTTGTTTTTGTTGTTATTTTTCCAGGAGCAATTGGAAGAATCCTTAATCATGAACATGTGCTTGGTATCTTTGTTTTGGGCATACAAGTTGAAGAATATTTTTGGGCCTTTACTTTTGGGGCGCTTTGGTCGCCTTTATATCAATTTTTAAAAGGATATTTTAGTTAAGTTTATTAAATCAAGAATTTCTATTTTTGTTCATGCCAGTATCGCATAACTCGGTATTGCGTCCGCCTCGAAAGCGGATCCCTCTGGGATTGCAGGTTCAAAGATAGCAGAAATAAAGTCTGTTGTTGAATTTCCTGCTGCTGGCGTTTTATTTTTTAGAATTATTTTTTTTAGAATGATTAGTTAGATTTTTAATATAATGGCCATTACGTCCGCTAGTGGCTTTGTACCCTAATTTTCTGGCAGAACCATCCCATAAAGAAACAAATTCTTTGCCGAACTGGCTCCAATTGGTTGGGTGTTCTCTGAAAATAGGATGTCCCTTGGCACTGTAAGCAAGAATTCTATCAAAACCCATTTCTCTGGCAGCTGTTTCAGCAATGTAAAGACAGGCAACACCAAAAGGCACATCTTCTGGAAGCTGTGCGTTTTTGCAAGACTGCATCTGTGAAACTAACATACTATTTTCCTGAGCCCAGAATCCAACAACAGCAACTAAATTCTGCTCGTCTGTGGTTCTGCTGACTCTGTAAACTTCTAGTAAATAAGGAGAATCTGATCTGATACCGCCTCTCTTGACTCCGCCTGAGCTGGCTGTACCAATTCCAAAATTAGCCGAGATGACATAACCAGAAAGTTTTGTTCCGCCAGGGAAAAAAACTTTACTTGGCTCTCTTTTGAGAACTGACTGGAAAAACTTGCCTGGTTGTTCTGCCATTTTGTCTAATATTTTAGCAATATCTGGCCTGTTACCCATTGATTTGGAATATTCTCTGACAAGTTTGTCATCAAGATGAAAAGTTGACGGAAACAAAGGTACTAAAGAAAGGTAACCTGGTTTTGGTTCATTTCTAACTGAATCACATTTAGCATTGGCAAAATAAGGGTCTTGAGTATCGTGTGAAAAAACATCTGTTTCAATAAGGTCCCAAATATCTTTTAGATTATCTTTGGTAACAGTTGTACTGTCTTCTAGAACTGTTGGAACAGCTTCAAAGTGAATATATTCTCTTAATTCACTAAATCTGCCTGGGCATCTGATGACTCTCTTTGTTTTACGTTCTCCTACCATTTAGCTTAAAAATTATATTGGGTTTATAAATGTTTCTATTTTTGTTACTATTTAGTAGTACAAAGCACCTGAGAGAAGTAGGCCGGTAATAATGTTCATAATGAGTCCAATGAAAATGATGGCAATGAACCACATGACTGAAATCATTAAAGACGGTTTCCATTTTAATTTGTACAAGTATTTGATTGGAAAGATAATCCCTGCAATAAGAGCCAATAAAAGAACTCCGTTCCAGGCTGATTTGGCTTGGTAAAAAGTAATTAAAAAAACTGCGATGTTGATAGGAATGAATAAAGCAAAGGTGTAGGCCAATTCTTTTTTGAAGTTTGTTTTAATCTTGATTCTTTTGAGAAGATAGCTCAGAGCTTTGGCATAGATGAAAATAGAAATAAGAGACATGATGATAGTGAAAATAATTTCAGCTGACATTCTATTGTTTAATGGTTGTTTTTATATAAAGATTTTGGTTTATTCTTTTTCAAGAATCTTGACCAGTTTTTCCAGAGGGCAGTCACGGATTCTTTTTTCAAAGAAAAGCTCAAAGAAATGGTCATTGTTTCCCTGGAAGATGAGTTTACCTTGATCATTGAAAAGAGGCCCGTAAACTTTGGCATCCAGTTTGAAAGACTCCCCTTTATCAAAAAGATAACAAAAATGGTCTTTGATAGAAAAATGACTGCTCTGCAGCAAATATTTTCTGCCAACTCTGTGGATGTAAGGCATAACCGGGAATTCATTGGTAGCAAAAACTTCTTCAGTGTCTAAATCAAAGAAAACCAGTCCTTTTTTTCCCAGAACAAGGTTTCTTCTGCCAAATCTGACAATGTGGTCACTGATTACCATGGCTTTCCTTTTCCTGATAGTTCTAACTCTTTTCTTAGTCTCGAAATCATAAAAACTGTTGGCATGCATTCTTTTGACTAGATTCTGTCCTCTGACTCTGTTGACGACCGGACACATCTCGTAAGGAAAACGGGTAACTTCTTCTCCTGTCCTGAGATCATAGAAAGTTTTTTTGTCTTCGAGTGACAGAATGATGTGTTGGCCATTGACATAATTAATATGGTCTTCAACATCGTGATCAAGACTAATAACTGTCCTGTTGGTCCTGAGATCACGGAATGAGTTGCTGTCACGAACACGAACAAGCAGCTGGTCACCGACAGGATTGACAATACTTGAGCATTCACCTTTAGTGTAATGGGCCAGACGCACAGCAGGTGCATGATAAATGTAAGGTGCAAGTTTTCTTTCTAGTTCTTTCATTTTTCAACTTCTTTGATTATTTTTTCTAAATTTCTTAAAGTGATACCTGTGATTTGAACAATCTTTTTTCTTTTTTTGAAATTTAGTCTTTTGAAAATACTTTTGGCAGTGTTACCCAGAAAACTTCCTTCAGTAACCATGTGAAGGGGCTGGCCGTCAACCATAGAAATTTTTTTGGGACTCCATCTTAAATCAAAAACCAACTCGCCGGTGTGAAAATCATAAAACCTTCCCCTGTATTTAACTTTAACCAACAACTGGTCTTCAATTTCCAAAATCCTTGGCTCAACAGGCTCAGGAAAACTGACGACTGGTTTTCTGGTAAAGAAATCATAAAAAGTCCTTTCATAATTCCCTAAGACAATGTAACGGTTCTCGACTTCATTGATGAAACTGGAGAGGCCGCCTTTTTTCTTCCAGACACGAGCCAATCTCCCTGTATTGAAATCGAGAAAGGTATCTTCTCTGAATTCTGCTCTGACCAAAGGCTGACCTTCGACCTCATTGACAATGCCTGCAGTATTCTCGGAAAATTCCCTTTCCGGACGACCGGTCTTGAAATTATAGAAAATTTTTCCGTTGTAATCGGCAACAACATATTTCCTGCCGACTTTGCTGATTTCTGAAATAACTAATTTTCTAATCCTGCCGCAAGGTTCTTTTGTCTTTAAGTTGTAAAAACCATAATCTCCTCTACTCTTTTGAACTATATATTTTCCGTCAACAACACTGATATGTTCTTTTGTAGGAAAAGGAAAACCATATCTTCTAGTAGAAGGAATATCATCATAAATCATCCTGCGGTTTCTTAATTTCTTTTCTAATTCTTTCATTTTAAAATACAATCAGAACCCCTTTTTTGATTAAAATGGTCTAGTAGTATAAAAGTTTTTAGGTAAACTGATCTTTAAATGAAAGAATTCTTCCTTGGATACGGTCATATTCTTGGGTTCCGTTGCAGTAAGCGCCAACCTCGTAGTAACGATTGCCAAAAGTCACACCAATACGTTCGGAATTAGCGTCATAACAGTTTCTGTCCACCATTGATTCAGGGATGTGGAAGAAATCATTATCTTTGACAACAAAAAGAGCCAGTTCTTTGAGTTCATCATAAGTCAATTTTGCTTCGATATGGTTGATTATTCCTGGCTCAGCGGCAAAACTGGTTTGCAGGTATTCAAAAGAGCCGTTTTGAGAAATGTTGATAATATGTTCTCCTCGAGACCAAGGACCTGACCAGGAATAATAGATTGAGAAATTATTGTATTCTTTATCATAGACAGCTGAAGGATCTGGGGTGAAGGTGCTGACTAACGGTTTATCTTCAGTAAGGTTGAGCTCATCCAGAAGAGAATCAATATCTGTTTCAGTATCTGTTTCTACTTCTGTTTCAACAGCACAGCCCATGACGATGATTAGGATTAACAGTAAAATCCATTTCATCTAAGATTAATTGATTCTTAACTATTAAAATATTATTGTTCTGGAGTTAAATTTATATATTTGCTTTCCTCTTAGTTTTATTATGCAGACTGACCAGCAGAGACATGAAGACATTCTACAGGATATTGTCCGGGCCAGAAATAAGATAGCCACTGGGAACGGGAAATCTGCTTTAGAGATTCTGGCCGGTGTCCAGACAGAACTTCACAATTACCACGGCCATGACAGAACTTATATGCTGCTTTTAATGTCTTATGACAAAGGCATTGAATGCGCTTCTATTCCGGGGAGTCCTGCTGAGATTAAGGAAAGTCAAGCCTTTAGAGATTTCCAGAAATATCTTGGGATGGTTGTGAAAGTAATAAAACCAGCAGGCATGACAGAACTTGCTGACCGGACTGATGACCATTCTTCTACCCGTCCTTATTAGGTTAGCTTTATAATAGATCCAATTATTTCTTTAATTATGGCAAAGAAAAATCAAAAAAAAACTATTTTTATCGTTGTTGCTATCTTGATTGGTCTTTCTATTGTTTTGAGGACAATTTACAAATTTGGTTTTACTGGAGAAGTCTTCTCGACTATGATGATTGGATTAGGGATTGGATTAGCTATTTTAATAGTTTTAATACCTTATCTGAAAAAGAAACAAAAGAAATAATTTAGTCTGTGGTTTTTTCAGCCGCTTCAAAAACTTTTTTTATCTCTCCATAATTCCCGCGGACAATCTTATTAAAAACTAAAGAATACAGAGTCTGCCGGTCCTGCCCTAAACCTAAAACTTCTCCGTCTGGCAGCTGGTGAAGAGGTGAAGCTATTTCTCTAGGCAGATCAAAGGAAAATCTTTCTCCGGCGATATCATAAAAAGTATGCTGGTCAAGGCCCATAGCATGGTCTTGGCCTTCAATACTGACAACATTTGACAAGTCGATTCCCTGAGGAAATTGAAGGACAATTTCTTCATCATGAGCCAGTTTACCATAAAGCGCTTTAGAATCTATGCTGTAAATTATGGTGCGATCTTTGTGCTGCAGCCAAAGCCTGCCTTGGGCTGAAAAGACTTGGTCTGCTGTATCTACATGTACACCATAAGCCCTAAATCTATCACTAATGCCACTTAGATCTCTAAGATCAACAAAACCATTCCCTACTTTGACAAAAAGAACCCATGAGTTGATTTGACTGATTTTTTCAGGGCTAGTAGGGGTGTTGAGCTGGTATTCCTGTTCTGTATTAAGTAAATTATAGATGCTATGACCATCTCTTGACAAGACATGGTAAGGACTTCGGTCATAACTCCTATTCCTGAAAATGACTAAGTCATGAACTTTTTCAGGCAAATGAGGGGTCAGTACACCTGTTTCAAGATCAAAAAATTGATATCCCAACATAGTAGGAAGAAAATGAGTGTCATTGATTCCTTCAGGATTTATTTTTCTAAGAGAAGTCCTAAATTTTTTCCCTGATTTGGCAAAACGTATGGTCTGGTTGTTTTTATCCAGGGCAAAATACCTTCTGGGATTGTCTGTGATCAAAAGAATGGGGTGTGATCTTTTTGGTAAGGTTAGAAATTTTTTTCTGTTAAGTCCATAGAAAGTTTTCTGATCGTCCCCTCTAACAAAACCTTTTTTTGGCGGCCAGCTGACTGGCTGGGGAAAGTTGCCTTCTTTTAAGGGTATGGCTTCATAGGCCACATAGTCATCTAAGTTTTTCATTTTTGTTTAGAAATCACCGTCTTTTTATTAAAATGGGTTAAATAATATAAAAACTTTACTTATAATTTACTTCTTTCCAAGTTTCTTGGTATTCTTCCCAGCCTTTCTGGACTTTTTTGTGGGTGAACTTGTAGTCAATGGTGAAACCTTGTTTGGGGTCGGGCTGTTCTCCTCTTTTTATTAACGTGTCAAAGAGTCTGGTGCCTGGGAAAGCGTCAAAGCGTCCGAAAGCAAGGACAGCAAAGACTTTGGCAACCGCATCAAGGTAATCTCCGTGTTCGTTGAAAAGATTTATATTTTCCATAAGCTGTTCCGGAGTCATATCTGGATGAGGAAACAAGAAATAAGCACTGGCGCCAGAGCCTCTCTCTCCTTTTTTTCCAAAGTGGTCCATGAGAAAATCCATGGCCTGGAAATTAATTTCACTGGTCGAGCCATTACCCATCATGCTGAGCATGTCATCTGAAAAAGTCTGCAGGCCAACTTCAATGATTGGATAGATATGTCTGTGACTGAACATTTTTTTTACCAGATCTTGATGTCTGACAATGGAAGGTGCTCTCATCTCCAATTTTAAGTTTAGTTGGTGGTTGACTTCACCAAGAGCATTGATGAAATTGTCGAAGTAAGATGGATTGGCAAGAATATCCTCTGAATTGAGAAGGAAAGTCTCAACACCTCTTGATTTCCAGTATTCAATCTCTCCAACAACACTGTCAACACTTCGGTAACGGTTCTGGCCGTTAATATAATTCTTTCTCATAAAACTGGAAAGGCAGAAATTACAGCCTCCCTGGCAGTCGCTTCTGGCTACATCTATGGAAATATGCTTTTCTTTTTTGTGCTGGTTCCAGAGATATCTTCTATCTCCCAATGGTGTCTGGTTGATATCCTCAAAATTGCCGTCAATGACTCTGCCATTTCTTTTGCCTTTCATGAAATCAACTAGGGTTTTTTCTGAGTAGCCGGTGAAAATGTAGTCAACAGCCTCAGTGTCAGCTAGGATAAGATCTGAAGCGGCAGTGGCCAGGTTTCCACCGAAAATTACTGTTGGCGGATCGTCAAAATCTTTGATTACTTCTGCCATGGCTGCGGAAGCATGATAATTATTCCAGAATAAAGAAAAACCGACTACTTTTGGTTTTTTGCTTTTGATTGACCTGACGAGAGTGTCTATCTGATTCATAGGTCGGCGGTAATTGTGATGGATAACTTCGCTGGAGAAACCTTCTTGTTTGAGAGCAGCGCTTAAAGTAGCTAATCCAACATTAGGCGAATGCCCCAGTTCCTTATTGCCAGCTACACTGACTAAGCAGATATCTGTTTTCATTTTCAAAAGAACTCTTTTTTACTGCCATCATACTTCTGACATGTCTTGTCCTTACCGTCACAACTATAGCAGCCTATCCCATAATACTTGACTACGCTTGGGATTGTTGAGGAATTCAAAACTTCCCTAGCTTTTTCTGCTTTGGTTTTTTTGATGCAGGTTTCTAAGTTTGTTTCTTTCATTTTAAAACACAACCAGAACTCTTTTTAAGTTAAAATAAGAGAAGTAATATAAATAGTTTATTAAAAAAAAATTAAAAAAAATATTAGAATTAATTTGTCCTAAAAGAGAATTAATATCTGTCTCTTCGTGGTTTTCTTGCTCGATAACATTCTTGACAGTAAACTGGTCTGTCGCCGCTTGGTTTAAAAGGAACCTTACAGTTCTTACCACACTCAGCGCATACTGCGTCATGTCGATTATCTTCTTCCATTTTATTTCTCCTCGTTATACTTATTTGGCATATATAATGCCATTTCCTCTTAAACTTAAGGGGGCCTTTATAAAACTTTCCTTATTATCAATGACTTAAAAAATACAATTAGAAATCTTTTACTGTTCCATCATTTCAATTTCGATGTTCAAACCTTCTGGAATGTGGACTCTCATAACCAATCTTAGAGTTCTTTCATCAGCACTTAAATCTACCATTCTTTTATGAACTCTCATTTCATAACGTTCCCAAGAAGCCTTGCCTTCACCATCAGGACTTTTTCTGGTTGTGATTTTTAACCTTTTGGTAGGCAACGGAATTGGCCCTCTTAACTCTACACCAGTCTTGTCAGCTATCTCTTTGATAGCGTTACAAACTTGATTGACCTTGTCGATGTCAATACTTGCCAGTTTTATGCGAGCTTTTTGAGCCATTTTTGTAATAATGATAAACTTAGAGTTTACCATCCGTTTTTATATATTGTATGCGGATGGAAGAAAAAATAAGTGGGTTGTTTATAAATATTGCGGTTAAAAATGTTAAAAAAAGAATTATTTTTATTCCTTCCCGTCAACCTTTTCTTCCAAAGGTCCAAACTGGGTCAGTTCTTTTGCTTTAATGGCTTGCTGAACCATCTTGGGATCATAGAAGTCACTGGTTATCCTTTTGGTGTCTGTGCTAATAATGAGGTCCTTTTCAAGGCAGCTCATTTTACTGCCTTCTTTATATCCAAAACAGTAAATTTTTCCGTTAGTAGCAACATTACCACCGGCTGCAGTCAAGTCCTGGCCGCAATGCTGACAGTAGACATCTTCTGGTTTTCTTGAAAATCGTTTTGTTATAGATTCAAACATTTTATTTTTCCTTAACCAATAACTTTATGTTCCTGAGTTTGGAGATTGAGATAATGAGCTTCTGCTGTGTCAAGCCTTCCGAAGTGTTTTTGTTTTCCAAATTCTCTTTGATAAAAATCTCCAGGAAGATCCCGGCAAACTTCGAAATGGGTAGCCAAGACTAATCCGTCTGCTCTGTCCCTTCTTTCATCAACCATTCTTATTAGCAGTTCAGAATCACAGTATTTTTTCCTTTCTTTAGTAGAGTCTGAACCAGTCCAGAGTTCCTGTGAGGTTTCAAACTCTTCTGGCAGTCCTAATTGAACAGCTAAGATTCCAGCGCTTTGTTGGGCTCTGGGTGCAGTTGAAGAAAGAATATATGCAGTTGAATCTCCAAGAATGTCCTTGATTTTTCTGCCAAGGTTTTCTATTTCTTTTATTCCATTGGGAGTTAAATCTACTCTACCATATTCTCCATGCCGACAGATAAACAAGTGATTCATGCCTTCTGGCTTTTCATAAGGTGTCTCTTCTTTTGGCTCAGCAGGGACTTTTGGTTCTTCTGGTGTTTCTGCTCTGTACTCTGCCATGATTTCTTCTAACTCCAGTGATCTTTTGATTGAACCTTCAAATGACATGCCGATGCTGGTGCTGGCTCCAAAAGCAGCCAACTGGGGATTCATAGCAACAAGATTCTGGCCTCCTCTGGTTTGAGGATGAGAATAAAAATCTATAGTGCCATTGAGAATCAAGTAATGAAAGAATTTGTGAGCTTCTTCACCTTCTATCAAAGGAACACTCCTGTCTCCCTGGTTGACCTTAAGATGAATTGCGCTCAGAATTTCATCCATGCCCTCGCCTAAATTTTCAATATGTTTGTTAAATTTGATGTTGTAATCAAAGACTATGGCACCATCAACAGTAATTTTTCCTTTATATTCACGGCCATCTTTAACTTGAGTAATTTCTGTCTTAACTTTTATTGTATCTTCTGGCATTTTAAAAATCCTCCTTAGAACCTCTTTTTGAGTGTTGTAGATTAGATGATTTAAATAATTTATCCAAAGTAAGGCAATTTGTCTAAAATGGTGCCGGCTGCCTGTTCTATAGGTGTGCTGGGATCAAGAAATCCAACCTCGCGGTCTTCCCAGTCTTTTTGTAAATTCTTTCCTTGGCCGTAAACCAAAAACCTTCCCCGGTAACCAGCAGCCACTAAAGCGTCATGGGTTTCCTGGCCTTCGGAATCAAGAAGAGTGAGCCTGAGACTGCCCCGGTGTTCATTGAAAACATCCAAAGCATCGTCAACATCTTCTGCCAGGTAAGGCATGACATTAGGATCCAAATGAAAACGGCAAAGATTACTGGCCAAATCAGACAGTTCTCCTTTTCCTTCATCAACAATTAAGAGTGGGATTGACATTTTTTTGTTCCTCTAATTGTAATCTTTCGAGTCTTTGATATGCTTGGGTTATATCTGTGCCATGAGTCTTGGCAAAATTCAGATTCTCTTCAATGATGGTCAGCTGTGTTGAATTGTTTTTTAAGGGGTTATCTTTGTATTCTTCCATCTGTAATACGGCAGCATCAAAATACATCTTCCCTAAATCAAATTTTTCCATTTTAGTATACAATCAGAACTCTTTTTTTAAATTTAAAAAAATAAGAGAAAAAAATAAAATTTATTCAAGTGTTTTCTTGACTAAGTCGATACACATACCAGCAGCAACTGTCTGACCAGAGTCACGTACAGCGAATCGAGACATTTGAGGAATTTCCTTCTGTGTTTCGATAACCAATGGCTGAACCGGTTTGACTTTGATAATAGCTGCATCGCCGTTTTTGATAAAGTCTGGGTTTTCTTCAAGCACTTCACCAGTTGCCGGATTAAGCTTTTTCTCAATAGCCATAATCTGACAGGCCACCTGAGCAGTGTGGATGTGGAATACTGGTGTATAACCAACAGTCACAACACTTGGATGGTTCAAAACAACAATCTGTGCAGTAAATTCAGTAGCAACAGTAGCAGGAGAGTCTGCAGCGCCAAGAACATCGCCTCTTGCGATATCTTTCTTACCTACGCCTCTAACGTTAAATCCAACGTTATCTCCAGGTTCTGCTTCCTGAACTTGTTCATGGTGCATCTCAATAGACTTAACTTCACCAGGAACTCCTTTACCTTCACGGCCAGGAACAAAAATAACCTTTTGTCCAACTTTCATAACTCCTGTTTCAATTCTTCCGACAGGAACAACTCCGATACCGGTGATGTTATAAACATCCTGGATAGGAAGTCTTAATGGTAAAGTTGTTGGTTTGTCTGGTTCTTTTAAGTCGTCAAGTTGTTCTAATAAGGTTTTACCTGTGTACCAAGCCATGTTTTCTGACTTCTTAGCAACATTGTCCCCTTTTAGGGATGCGATCGGAATAAAAGCAACTTCATCAGGTTTGTATCCAATGGATTTCAGTAAAGTAGATACTTGTCCTTTAACTTCATTGAATTTGGCTTCATCATAGTTGACCATGTCCATCTTGTTAACAGCAATGATTAACTGACTAACACCTAATGTTTTGGACAAGAAAACGTGTTCCTTGGTCTGAGCCATAACACCATCGTTAGCAGCAACAACTAAAACACCAGCGTCTGCTTGACTTGCTCCTGTAATCATGTTCTTGATAAAGTCCTTGTGTCCAGGTGCGTCAATGATAGTGAAGTAGTATTTATTGGTGTCAAATCTTTTGTGAGCAAGGTCAATAGTAACTCCTCTTTCCCTTTCTTCCTTAAGACCGTCCATAACGAAAGCGAATTCAAAACCTTTCTTACCTAATTCTTCAGCTTTTTGCTGTAATTTTCTCATAGCCTGCTCGTCAACTGAACCTGAATCGAATAGTAATCTACCTACTGAAGTTGATTTACCATGATCAACGTGTCCAATAAAGACGAGATTAATGTGTGTTTTTTCTTTTGCCATTTTAATTTACCCCTCCGTTTTAAGTGTAATATTTGTCTATTGGTTAGGTGGTGATTTATAAAGGTTTCGTTAGTTTAAGGGGTTTTAGGGGAAGGTTTTTATATTAACAAAGCTTGCATAAATAGTGATGTTATTAGAAATTCGTATCGGACCCGGTAAGTGGAAATTAAAGTATTTAATGCAAAGTATTAGTAAGCAATTTAAATTAAGAGGTAAAGTCCATGGGGTGCCCCATCTAACTCTTTATGGAGCATTTCCTGCTGGCCAATATCAAGTTAAACAAATAAAGAAACTTCTTATTTCAATTGGTAAGAAATACCCATTTCTACCTTTTTTGATTGATGGTTTTGATTACACTGAAAGTAAAAAAGGCTATGTAATCTTCTTTAAAATCAAACCTTCTGAAGAATTTAAAAAGTTTAGAAAAGAACTTGCTAAGGAATTGTACAAAATAACACCTAGTTCAAAACCATATGATAAACCAACAGATGATTTCTTATTCCATATCACTTTAGCATATAAATTAACAAATAAGGAATTCAAAAAACTTTGGTCTTATTTACAAAACAAAGAATATTCTTTGATAAATAAGATTCTTTCATTTATTTTTCCTAAAGAAGGAAAAACTAAAAGAACAAGTTTATACCTACCAATGCACGCTTTAAGATGTACTTTTTTGAATAACCAAAGTAGAATAATATGTGAATATGATTTTCTTCAGAAAAGATTACTTCCGAGAAAATATTCTTTAAACCGACGTGAATGGAAGAAAACATTAAGATTATTTAGGATTAAAACAGGAATGCAAACTCAAAAAAAGAATTACAAAAAGAAAAAGTCTATTTTTTTAACGGCAGACCAACATTTAGGTCATGGAAATATAATCCATTATTGTACAAGACCTTTTATTTTTTCTAAGCGACCCCAAGAAATGGATAAAGTTTTAATCAATAATTGGAATAATGTTGTTTCTAAAAAAGATACAGTTTACTTTTTGGGTGATTTGACTTGTTGTCATCAAAAATTAAACGTAACTAATAATTATCTAAAGAAATTAAATGGCAAAGTTGTTTTTCTTGAGGGAAATCATGATCCTGAAAAAGAATATGAAAAATATCAAATTTTAGAATACAAAAAACATAAGTTTCTTCTGGTTCATGATTCAAAAGAGTTACCTATAAAATGGGATGGATGGGTAATCCATGGACATACTCATAATAATGACATTAAAAAATGTCCTTTCATTAATGGGGAAGAGAAAAGGATCAATATTGGTGTTGAATTAACCAATTACCATCCTGTCGATTTAGATTATTTAATTTCTTTAAAGTTAAATACAATAAAAAGAATGGATACTATTGATAGTAAACCAGAAAGAAAATAAGTTCAATAATCTTGTGGAAATAATATCTCGTCTCTTGTTATGGATTCGTTATCTGCTACTTCTCTAATGGCATCAAAAATAATATCGTTTTTTTCTTCTATTGTGTCATAAGGACTTATTTTTCCTTCTAATTCAACCAACAATTTGTAAATAAAATCATCACCGAATCTTTCTATCATCTTTTTTACAATATATCTAGATTGTTTGTATGCTTTGACGCTTCTTCCATAATCATCAGAATTATTCCAAAGTTCTACGTCTTTAATATAAACATGACGAATTTGTTCAACTTGATCTAAAAAATAATAAGAGTAATATTCTGCTATTCCCTCATCCAACCAATTGGGTAGCCATAAATCTTCTGTAACACTATGAATTATTTCGTGTGACAAAACCTCATCCAGAGTCTTTAATGTCCAATATTTCTTATTAATTTCAATATTTCCATTCCCAATATACCAAGCCAAAACATAATCCTTATCCATTTCTCTAATTTCTACATTGTACTCTGGATAAAATAAATCACTGATATAAGGATATTTTTCACTAATATTGCAGAAATCATCAAATATGTATTCATGTTCTTCTACATACCTTTGATAGCTTTCATTAAAAACAAAAATACAATATTTGAACTTTCCAGAATAATCTTTTATTTCTTCAACAATTGGCTCTTCAACAACAATTTCTTCCTTGGTAGATTCTGAAATATTAAAACTATTATTGTTGGGTTTTGTATCATAGTCAAGATAATAGCTTGAAAAAATTAAGATGATCATTAAGAACAGAAAAATTATTCCTAAAACTAGAAACCAATATTTTTCTAAAAATTTATTAATTTTCTTATCCTCTTTTTTCATAACTTTAGAAATAACTTGATCAATTATAAATTTAACTTAAAAACATCTAGGGCAGTCTCTTAAGATTCCCAGTGATGATGGTGAAAATTTATACATATACCAAAGAATATTTATACCACTTTTATATTTAACTCTTAAAAGAGGTTCTTGGGGGATTTGAAATGTTAGAAAAAGGAAATTTATATGATCTTACTGGGAATAGTTACAATTACTGGTTTGCAGAAATACCTAATCTAATGTATATTAGGGATGAAAGACTTAAAACTTGGAAAAGGGATTCTGGAATAGAAGTCAAAAACTGGCATGTTTTCTTAAGAGCTACTACTAGGGGCCTAAGTAGAATCAGAATCCCAGTAGAGTCAACCGAGTATAAATGCAGAAAATTACAAAACTGGAGCAACGAGCTTGTATGGAAATCTTTAGATGAAGGAGAACACAACAAAACAGTTCAGGGATTTATTGATGAAGCCGTAAGAATAGCTTCCAATCCAGATTATGAGCCAATTATTCCGAGCAGCGGTACTCCAGCAGATAAAGACAAGGTAACCGGGTTAATAGAAATGTTAAGAAAATTAAATCCGGAAAGAGTTTGAAGGACTAAACTTATAATTCATTTTTTCTTCTTTTTACTAAAATAATTTAATGCCGGACAGCATTTCTTTCCTTGCTTGCAGTGTGGGCAAGCCAGTTTGCCAAAGATAATCGGATTGGCTGCAAACCAGTGTAAAATCGGATAAAGAATTGCGATCAATGTAAGCAAATGAAATCCTCTTGAGATCAGCAATGCTATTCCAACGATAACGGGAACTGCGACAACAAGTGTTTGAGGAATTAAGTTTGTGAATTTTATTGGTCTTGAGCAGAATTTCTTTGGATCCCCTTTTTTGTAAAGAAGCGGGGCTATCAGTCCTCTGCCTGAAAAACAACGTTTTCCATAATAATAACAATGCGGACAAGCTTGTTTGTAAACAAAGAATTCCAGCAAGACAATGTAAATCAAGTATAGGATTCCTGTGATTAGATGCAATCTAAACATTATGTAAGCTCCTGTAAGATAAACTAAAAGATTTAGGATGTGTACTTGGATGATTGTTGAGATTGGGTATTTTTCATAATATTTCATTTTGTTTGCCATAAGAACAAGTAATATTTTGATTATTATAAATTTACCTTTAAAAAACCAAAACATTTATATACTAGTTTATCACTGATAAGTAGTAATAAAATGAAAACTGAAGAGTGTGAAAGGTGCAGCAGAAAGTTAAACCACAAAGGTAGATGTTTACCTTGCAATTATCTCTATAAATATAAGTCTTGGATTCGAGGTTTAAGGGAATCAAAAGATTATGATTCTGAACATGGTATTGATGTGAAATTAGTAAAAAGATTAATGACAGAAAAGATATTTATCAAACAGGAAAAACTAAAATCTGTCCCCAAAACAAAAATTGATATTGAATCTACTGGTTGCACGGGATTTCTTAAAGCTGAACTATTGAAATGGAGAAATAGTTTAGATAATGTTTTTAATTTATATAAAGAAGATCTGATTCCGCAAGAACTTAGATATTTTAGGAATGGATGGGGATGTGTTTCAAACAAAGAAATTAATTTATTGGTTAAACTTAAGCCAAAATCATTAAGAGAATTAGAAAAAATCGAAGGTTTTGGTAAAACAAAGATTTCCAAATATGGAGATAATATTATCAACATCATAAAAGAAAATGAAAGAGATTAGAGATAAACTTGTTATTAGGGGTTCAAAGAAATTATATCTGAATAGAACTGAGTATAAACTATATGAAGCCATGCTGGAGTGGGGTCTTGACCCGGCTCCACTTTTACAGATAAGTAAGATGGAAGTAGACTTCGGTTTTGTGAATGAACAACTGATTGTTGAAGTAGATGGAAAAGACCATGAAACAGAAGAACAGAAAGATAAAGACTATAGAAGAGATTATTTTACTTGGTCTAAGGGTTGGACTACCTTAAGATTTGATGCTAGTGAAGTTCACAAAGACCCTGACTTGTATGCTAAACAAGTTAAAGATTATATAGATAAACTACCAAAACCACCATTTGGTCGGGGAGAAAAAGAAGTTCCAATTTCTTATCCAATTGAAAAACCAATTAGAGAATCATTTGGATTATTGAGAACCGCGGGTGTTGTTGTTGTTGTGGGTTTTTTATTATTGATAGCTTTTAGCCCGTGGGCATCTTTTATAAATTATTCTAATTCATTAGTTGAACCAAACCAACCAGTTGAAATTACTGCAGTGGGGCGGACTCTTCATATTGAAAATAATCTGGGTAGACCAGCAGAATTAAAAATTCATTATCGGCGTCTTTCTTCTGGATTGGGTATTGATGAGGAAGTTTCATTTAGAAAGGTTGTTGGGGAAGGAACAACATATCTTACTGATAAAAAAAATAGTAATATTCTAGACCTTGGTTACTCATTTAGTCCTGCTTAGCCAAAATAATATTCCCTTTAGTATCAATGGTTACTTTAATCTCATCACCTTTGATTCTATCCAAAACATTTTTAAAAGAAAATAAATTAACAAGTGTTATGAAAAAGCCTTTTCCTAAAACGATTCCTTTTAAGAAGTTATTGGGGCCAAGTTTTATTATTCTTGCTCTAGGTTTGGGATCAGGTGAAGTAATTCTATGGCCATATCTAGTCTCAGTCTATGGATTAGGCATTGCCTGGGGAGCGTTACTAGGAATCACTTTCCAATATTTCATGAATATGGAAATTGAACGATACGCCCTAGTAAAAGGTGAATCTGTATTTGTGGGATTAAATAAGAAATTCAAAGCAGCTGTACCTTGGTTTATTCTTTCAACATTCATAGGTTTTGGAATTCCAGGTATTATCGCAGCTTCAGCAAAAGTAGCTTCACATCTATTCAATCTTTCTGACCATAAATGGTTAGCTATTGCCTTCCTATTAATAATCGGAGCAATCCTCTCATTAGGAAAGACTGTTTATGGTATGATGGAAAAAATAACAAAAACTGTTCTATTGATAGGAACACCTTTTGTTTTCATACTAACCATAATCTTAGCAACAAAAGCAGGCTGGTTGAATTTAGCAAAAGGATTGATAGGTATTGGCGAACCGGTAGGACAAGCAACTGGCTACTGGTTATTTCCAATAGGAATCAGTTTAGCCGCTTTTCTAGCAGCTTTTGCTTATGCCGGGGCAGGCGGAAACCTTAACTTAACACAATCTATCTACGTCAAAGAAAAAGGATACGGTATGGGAAAATATTCACAGAGAATGGCCGGACTTTTCAGGAAAAAAGAACATCAAACACTAAAATTAGAAGGAGAAAAATGCGACTTTTCAAAGAAAAGCATCAGTAATTTCAAAAAATGGTGGAAATTAGTTTCAAGAGAACATTTCATTGTCTTCTGGTTCATGGGTCTATTTACCATGTGCATGCTAATGCTTTTGTCATACAGCTCTACTTTTGGTAAAGGAGTGGCTGAATCAGCCAACATTGGTTTTGTGATTACTGAAAGTACATTTATCGGCAGCAATCTTTCACCTATTTTCGGAATTATTTTCTTAGTAGTTGTAGCGATCATGCTTTTCCAGACACAATTAGGTGTTCTGGATTCAACTTCAAGAATCATGTCTGAAAATTTTGCCATCAAGAAAATGCAAATAAAGAAAAAATCAAAGATTAACTTATCAAAAATTTACTATACTTTTCTCTGGGCGCAGATTGCTTTTGGAATTATACTTTTCTTATTCAATTTCAAAGAACCATTGACTTTAATTGTAGTGGGAGCAGTCATTAATGCTGTGGCCATGTTTGTGCATCTTGGTTTAGTAAATTGGATGAATCACAAAGTACTGCCAAAAGCAGTACAGGCAAAGTTATGGAGAAAATTAGTGATGATCATGATCTTCCTTTTCTTTGGAGTGTTTAGTATTATTACTGTGTATAATCAGTTTGGTAAGTTTTTTTAGAATAAATTTAACCTAAAAATGAAATTAAACAAGTAACCGGTAACTAGAATAGCCAGAGCCACAATGCTGAAGAAAATTAAAATTAATTTCAGTTTCATGGCTCTTCTTAAGATGACTGCTTCAGGTAAACTCAAAGCAGCTGTAGCCATCATAAAAGCCAAAGCAGTTCCTAAAGGAACACCTTTTTCAAAAAGAACAACAGCAATCGGCACAATGGCAGCGCAGCTGCCGTACATTGGAATTCCCAGGAGAACAGCTAGGGGAACAGTTAGGATACCTCCTTTACTGACGATTGATTGGATGACTTCTTGGGGGATGTAGTTGTGGATAATAGCGCCGATACCAACACCAATGATGATCCAGAGCCAGACTTTTTTAGTGATAGATTTGGCTTCGTTTAATCCGTAATAGATTCTTTGCTTTGATGATGTGTATTTCTTATCTTCGATTTTTTTAGCCACCAAATCTTTAACCAGATGCCTTTCCAGCTTCATCTTTCCCAAGACCAGCCCTGAAACAACACCAATCAAGATACCAAATAGAACATACAACAAAGTAATTTTCCAGCCGAAAAAGCCAAACATCAAAACAACCAGATATTCATTAACCAATGGGGAGGTTATCAAAAATGAAAAGTTCACACCCAAGGGGATGCCAGCTTCTAAAAAACCTAAGAAAATAGGTATGGATGAGCAGGAACAGAAGGGTGTCACAGCTCCAAACGATGAAGCCACAATATTGCCAAAGGGTGATTTTGTTTTTAACCAGTTTTTAACTTTCTTTTGAGGCAGGTAAGTCCTTAAAAATCCGATGACTGAAATCATGACAAATAAAAGCAGTAAGATTTTAATGGTGTCATAAATAAAGAAATTGATTGACTGGGCCAGTTTTGTGGTTGGCTGAAGTCCAGATATCTGGTAAATGATCCAGTAGATTATTTCTTGGAACATTCTTTACAACAATCGCACTCCTTTGATTTCTTTTCCAGCTTTTTATCCAGCTTCTTTATTATTTTCTTTATGAGTTTTTTCATCTTAAGAAAGATTTGTTGAGATTATTTAAGCTTTTTTATTGAGACTAAATCTATTTTCTGACTTTCTCAACAACAATTACAGTCCTGACTTTGGCTCCGTAAAATAAAAAAAAGCTTTGAACATCAGGAATAACTGAAACAACTTCTCCTTTCAAACTATTCAAAAAGCTTTCTAACCTATCTGGCTCCCTTGCTAAATTAATTTGTAATTTATGGACTTTGTATTTCATTTTTTCTTGTGTTTACTTCTTTGTGTGTTGATCATCCAAATCAGACCTAAAGCGATAAAGGCGATGCCTAATGCCTTATTGACAGATATCATAAACACCACTCCAACACCAACAAATATAACTCCCATTGGAAATAATGCCTTGTTATGTTTTTTCTTTTTCATTTTCTTACCTCAATTGCATCAACAAAAATGCCAAGACACCTAAAACAAGGAAAATCACACCAGCCCAAATCCCCATATGTTTTCTTTTTCTTTCTTTAGGGGTCAATGGTCTAATCAAACCCTTTTTCTTGTGCTTGTCTTCAATGGACTTGCCGACAGCCAGGCCAAAAGCAACACCTAGTGCAGGGCCGATTCCAAAAAAAGCATAATTTCCTGTAGAAATGCTCAAAGGAACACCAACACCAGTAAAAATAGCAATGCCAATGCCCATCCACATGCCGGTAAAATGGCCTTCTGGATATTTTTTCTTTGTCATAAAGAGAAGTAAACATCCAACTATTATAAATTTAACCATAAAATATAAATAACTCCAAAACAAATAAATTAATAAATGGCTTTAGAAGATAAATTAGATAGGTTAACTGAAACATGCATGCAATTCTATCCGGACACTATCCAGCATTCTGACGAAATAACAAATGAGAGAAGAATTGATGAAAGTTTAAGAGATAAATCCTACTGGACAGCAGATTTTGCTTTGTATATGGTTGAAGACGGCAAGCCCGTACTTTATCTGGCAAGAGGAAAAGAAAATATTATCTTTGAAAACACAAGAAGAATAAAGAGCCGTACCAATAAGTCAGCAGGGGCAGATGCATTTTTCGTAACAGGAACAGAAAGTGTACAGTCCGTCATCAATTCAAAAGATACACTGAGAATAGAAATATCTGACTTAAACTTGATAGAAGATAAGAGATACGAGGATAAATCAACTTATTTTAAAATTCACACTTTCAACTATGAACTATTAAATGAGACTCAAAGAAAATTTGCTGAGAGGTTATTCGGGCAAGGAGACGACTTTAATCAAAATATGGAGATGTTTAAACAAGCA
Organism: Nanobdellota archaeon; assembly: GCA_042577865.1. Lineage (GTDB taxonomy): Archaea > Nanobdellota > Nanobdellia > Woesearchaeales > JAGLXL01 > JBHPDN01. Next base: position 68,990 of record JBHPDN010000001.1, on the reverse strand, counting down.
GGCGTAAATAAAATAAGAATTTATGTATTAATACCTAAGGAAGGAGAGGTCATTGCCCGCGCCTGTTCTCTAGGAAGTTTTGGTAAAAGCTGTTCGTTCTATGCTGAAGACCAGGGCATCTCCGGAGCACTGGCATACACAAGAGGAGAACCGCTTCCAGAAGGCATGCGGCAAGTAACCCTGCAAAGTACCTTAAACAATATTTCTGAAGCTTACAAATTTCTTCAGGCAGATGAAAAAAGGACAATCGCAGAAATGACACCAGAACGCGCTGCCTTCCTGTCAAGAATACTAGAATCATACCGAGGCCATGATTCACTGCTAACCAGACTCAAAAGAAAATTTTATCAAAATAAAAATACTGAAATTTAAAATGGAACCAAGAAAGATAACTAATCCTAAGGAACTCGAAAGTTTAATCAAAGAAATCGAAGAATTTAACCAACCCACTGGTTTGGATCTGTCCTTAAATGAACATCGTTTGATCTATTTCAAGGCTGCTTATGATGAGGTCATGAAGTTACACTTTGAATCAGGTGAATCTTCTTTGTTTAACATGGCTAAATGTGTTTTGGTCTGTTATCATCGGGCTCTTTTTGAGATTATGTTGGAACACAATGAATCTGAAGATCCGGTTTTACTGGCAAGAGCAGACCAGGCAGCAGAACTTTTCTTAAAGATGGTTGAATATGGGGTGATTGCTTCTAACTTTCACCAAAAAAATCGGCGTCATGTCATGCGCATCATACAATCGCACCATTATGATTTTGGTAAGGGTGTACCCAACACAGATGATGGCTGGTCTATTGACGGCAGCCCAAGATATAATGTTATTGCCAAGTCTCTTTGGGCGTCTTTCCCCAGTTATCTGTTAGAAAGTAAAGACACTAAAAAATCAGAAAAATAAAAACTTTAAGTTATTAACTTAAATCTCTGCTTGTATTCCCATTTTATCTAAGAATCAACTCTTTTTAAAAAAAGAAAATAAAAAAAACACGAAAAGAGCCAAGCTCTTTTGTGCCCCTCTGGGGATTTAAGATCCAAGTTCTCCTTCAGAAAGACCTTTTCGTTCAACAATCTGTTTCTTAATCTTATCCTGAAGTTCCATTGGCATCTTTTCAAACATCTGGTCTACAAGAGAACTGTTTCCTCTACCACCAGTACCTGAACGCAAGTCAGATGACCAGCCCATCAATTCATTAACAGGCATTTTAGCTTTAATCACAGTCAAAGGACCTTCCTGATCCATCTCTAATAACTGACCACGCTTGGCTGAAATTAACTTAGAGATTTCTCCCATGTATTCAGTAGGAGCTTCAATTCGAAGGATCTGCAATGGTTCATAAAGTACAGGACCGGCATGCATAATCGCACCACGGATAGCACTACGAAGAGCAGGATAAACCTGAGCAGGACCACGGTGAATTGTATCTTCATGCAGTTTACAATCCATCAAGCTAACCTTAAGATTAATACAAGGTTCTTTAGCCAAAGGACCGGCTTTCATGACGTCTTCAAAGATGTCCATAACCATTTCCATGATCTCTCCGATATGAACAATACCTCTGGTCATGTCAACAAGCATGTTACCGTTAAAGATTTCTTTAACTTTGGCAGCGGTCTTGGCATCCCAGCCAAGTTCCCTAAGACTTTCAACAACTCCAAGGTCTTTTTTCTTGAAACGGCCTATAGGCAGTTTACCTTCTTTGATAGCATTGGAAACTTCGGGATCCAAAGGTTCAACTTTGATGTAAAATTTGTTGTGTTTGTTTGGAGATTTTCCTTCTACTTCAGGACTTAATTTGGAAATGGTTTCCCTGAAAACAACAATTGGAGGTGAAGTTTTGACGTCAACACCTTTTTCACTTTTAATCCTGTTTTCAATGACTTCCAAATGCAATTCACCCATACCATGCATTAAGTGCTCTCCAGTCTCTTCATTGATTTCAATGACAATAGTTGGGTCTTCTTTTGAAACCTGACGCAAAACTTCAATCAGTTTAGGAAGATCTGAAGGTTTGTTAGCTTCAATAGATTTAGTCACAACCGGGTCAAATAAATGAGATATTTTTTCAAAAGGTTCAGTCGGTTCTAAAGTAATGGTTTCACCAGGCAGACCGCTTTTAATTCCACCTAAACCAATGATATTACCGGCAGGAACATTGTCAACAATCTCCTTTTTAGCACCGTTGTAAATATAGACTTGCTGAATTCTTAAATCAGTCTTGGCTAAATTAAGATGAGCATTCTGTCCTTTGGAAATTGTTCCGCTAAACAAACGACCGGCACAAATCTCTCCGGCCTGAGGGTCAACAACAACCTTGATGATGACAAAGAACAAAGGTCCTTTTGGATTACAGGAAAGCAAAGACTTACCTTCTTCTGATTCCAAATCACCGTGCCAAATCCTAGGAATCCTGTATTTTTGAGATTCAACCGGATTAGGGTTGTGATCAATAACCATGTTTAGTATGACTTCATGCAAAGGAGCTTTTTTCTTCAATTCTTTCCAGGCTTCTTCACCCTGAGTGTAAGCGTCAATGATGTCTTTGAAAGAAAGACCTTTTTTCTGCATGTAAGGCAAGCTCATTCCCCAATTGTGGAATGCTGAACCAAAAGCAACACTGCCTTTTTCAACACTAACCTGCCATTCTTTTTTGAATTCTTCAGGAGCAATACTTTCAATCAATTTGTTGATTTCTGCAATCTGTTTGACAAATCTTTGCTGCATGGCTTCAGGAGTCAACTGCAGTTCTTTCATCAATCTGTCAACTTTGTTGATAAATAAAACAGGTCTGACTCTTTCTTTCAAAGCTTGTCTTAAAACTGTCTCTGTCTGAGGCATGATACCTTCAACAGCGCAAATCAAGACAATAGCTCCGTCAACAGCTCTCATAGCTCTGGTAACGTCACCGCCAAAGTCAACGTGACCCGGGGTGTCAATCAAATTAATCAAAAATTCCTGGCCCTCATGTGAATGGACCATAGAAACGTTAGCTGAGTCAATAGTGATTCCTCTAGCCTGTTCGTCTTCGTGAAAATCTAACTGTAAAGCTTTTCCAGCCAGTTCTTCTGACATCATACCAGCGCCTGCCAATAAGTTATCTGAGAAAGTGGTTTTACCGTGATCAATGTGAGCACAGACACCAATATTTCTAATCTGTTTCGGACTTTTCATAAGTCGGGTTACTTTTTCGACCATCTTTTCTGCCATTTTTTTATTTCCTCCTAAAATACGTGCATTTCATGAACGGTTTTGTAAGTGTGTATTTCCTCTGAGTTGAACCAGAGTTTAATCTCAGCTTTGGCTTCTTCTTTATTGCCTGAAGCATGGATCAAATTCTTGACAGCCACACCTTTTTTGTCAGCCTGAGCATAACTCATGTGGGCGTAATCTCCTCTAATAGTTCCTGGAGCAGCAGTCTTTGGTTCGGTAGCACCGACCATTTTTCTGACCTGTTCAACAGCATGGAGACCTTCAAGGACCATAGCAATAACCGGGCCTTCAGTGATCATAGCTTCTAATCCAGGATAAAAGTTCTTCTGGACATGGGCAGCATAGTGCTTCTTGGCAAACTTCTTGTCAACCCAGACCATTTTCATGCCAATGATTTTCATGCCAACTTTTTCAAATCTGGTAATAATTTCACCTGAGACAGAGCGTTGAACACCGTCAGGTTTGATAAGGACCAAAGTCTGTTCTTTCATTTTTTACCCTCTTTTTCCTTTTGGAAAGTTTTAGTCCACACAGTGGTGGCCGGCTTTCTTTTTAATTTAAACAAGTTCTTTTCGCACTTCATAGTGCAAAAATTAAAGATCTTTCCAGTTTTCTTGACGTAAATCTTGCCGGTACCCGGCTTGATTGTCTTTTCACAAAATGAACATCTTGCCATTTTAACCTCTTCGCCCAGTATTTAATCTCTGAGCCTCGATTTCTGTTTCAGTGAGCATCAAGATGTCGCCAACCCTGACAGGGCCCTTGACATTTCTTCGGATCGTCTTGCCTTTGTCACGTCCGTCTAAAATAAAAACTCTGACTTGAGTGGCTTCCCCTCGGGTGCCAGTACGACCGACAACTTCCTTGACTTCAGCAGGGACAGCATGCGAAAATCTGACTTCGCCGCCTTCTTTCTTGCCTTCGTCTTTTTTCTTGAAATCTTTTTTCATTTGAATCACTTACTTAATCCAGCGATGAGTTTCTTTGCTTCTCCTTCTTCAACAACAGAGACAGCTGAAGTGCCAACTTGTAATCCAGCAGCAGCTCCCAGTTCGTCTTTCTTAGGAACTTCCTTGTAAGGAATACCTTTTTCTTTAGACAAAAGAGGTAAGTGCATAATAACTTCTTTAGGTGTGGTGTCCTGAGCAGCAACTACCAATTTAGCTGTGCCTCTTTCCAAAGTTTTGGTAACTTCATTAGAGCCTTTTTTGATTTTACCAGTCTTGCTGGCTAATTCAATTATTTCCAATATTTTATCAGTATTTTCATCTGCCATTTTTTCCTCCTTGAAGGTGTAATCAGAATATTACCCCTCATTCCTCCCGTTAGGGATTCATAAATCACAGGTTAAGGTTGAATTGAAAGGGGTTGTTTATAAATGTTACTGTAGAATCAGGTTCAACTCTTCCAAGGTGAACTGGGAGAAAGGCCTCTGGGTGAAGTAAATACTGGCACCGACTGAATCCCACAATAAAAAAGAAGTCAGTTTCTGCTCGCCGGATTTAATGATTAAATCTGGAGGGATAAAGTAAGAAGTATACAAGTTTTCTTTAACAACTTCTTCATTGACAGCTGATTCAGAGATCTTGTTGGCAAAAATCTGTTTTATGATTAATTTGCAGGAATCAACTATTTCCTCTTGTCCGTCATAGTTTAGGCAAAAGTTCAAAAAGTAATGGTCATAATCCTTGGTCTCATCAATGACTTTTTTGACAGCATCCAAAGTCTGCTGAGGCAGATTATACCATTTACCTAAAGCAGTAATCTTGACTTTGTTGGAATTGATTTTGCTCATAAACTCTTCAGACGATAAAAGTTTGGTAAAAGCAGATAAAATTTCAGCATCAGGATTTCTTTTGTGGGTGATGTAAAAAGTCAGGACAGGTAAATTGTTTTTAATCTGTTCATCAACTAACTGGCTAATCAACTGAAAACTCTTAACTAAATCCTCCTTAAGACCGTCAGTGGTAAAAGCCAGATGTTTTGGTTTCATGTTATACCCGGAGCAGAATTATTATTTAAATTTTCTTAATTATTTCGTCAGTTTTACCAAAGACGCCTTGGTCAGAGAATCAGTTTCCAGATTAAGCGCATCTTCTATTTTAACCCAAATAAACTCCTGTGCCTCTTCATTTAAGATAACATTGTTGTTATTGGTGGAACACTTAAAATTAAGTGAGACAAAGTGCCTGTCAACATCATGGAATTCAGAGGAATTAATCATTTCACCATAACGCAAAAATTCAACTTTGTCCACATCTAGACCTGTTTCCTCTTTAACTTCCCTTTTTACAGCGTCAACCAGTGTTTCACCAAATTCAACATGGCCGCAGGGAAGAATGTATTTGCCGTGCCACTTTTTAGACTTAAGAAGCAGCAATTCATCTTTATCATTAAAGACGACAGCTCCGATAGCAACTCTAGGAATTTTTTTATCCATGCAATTTGTTTTTTTTAATTGTTTATAAATATTCTTAATCAGAAATATTTATATAAGACTTTTAGCCCTAATTATCAAGTATGAAAGTAAACCTAATTTATCCGATAGATATAGAAGTTGCAGGAGATGCCAACAGAACAGAGCTCCCACCGCTTGGGATGCTTTATGTAGCTTCATCTCTCCAAGAATCCGGTCATGATGTAAGAGTTGTTGGCATAGATGAAAATACAGAAGAACTGCCTGAAAGTGAGGTAGATTGTCTGGCAATTACAGCTTCAACAACCTATCATAAATTCAAAAGATTATCAGACAGGGTTTTATCTGAAAGAACTACAGTTAAATTGGCAGGAAACACACACAGCCACGTATTCTCTGCTGAAACATTAAAAGATTTAAATTTAGATGCAGTCATCAAAGGAGAAGCCGAAGTAGTACTTCCAGATTTCTTGAGAAGATTAACTGTCTCTAACTCTATTCCTGAAGCAGTGGGGGAATTAAAAGGTTTTACTTATTTTGATAGCTATGGAAATATAAGATCAAACAAAGAGGTCAACAAAGTCAGTGACGTTAATTCACTTGCCTTTCCGGCGAGAAATCTGATGCCTCAAGAAAGGATTCTGCTTGAAAACAGGTTGAGGGGAACTGACAAATTAATCACCACCATTGTCACTAGCAGGGGCTGTCCATATTCATGTAATTTTTGCGCTAATCTAAACAATGGTTCAGTCAGATACAGGTCGGCGGCAAATATTAAAGCTGAAGTAATGGAACTTTTAGAACAGTATGATCAACTGGGCGGCTTATTGTTTATGGACGAAACTTTTACACTGAACAAAAGGCATGTTTTAGAAATTACTTCTGAATTAAAAGACTTGAATATCAACTATGTAATAAGCAGCCGGGCTGATAGGATGACACCTGAAATAGTGAACGCTTTAAGTGATTCCGGATGTATGGAAGTCAAATTTGGAATAGAAAGCGGCAGCCAGTATCTTCTTGAAAGGATGAACAAGAGAGCAAATCTAGGGAAGTTCAGAGAAGGCATTAAAACAGCCCATGAAGGAGGATTATTCACCAAATTGTTCCTGATGCATGGGTTTCCTGGTGAGAATGAGACCACCACTAGTGAAACTATTGAGATGCTAAGAGAATTGAGACCTTTTGTTAGAAGAATTGCCCTTTACAGATTCGTACCTTTACCGGGTTCGCCTGTATTTGATAATCCTGCAGAATTTGATATTCATTTAGGAAATGATCCAAGTAAATACCATATATATCATAATGAACAACACTGGTGGGGAAGCAAAGATAATTTTAAGGTTGTTCAACAACAATATACCCGACTCAAAGAAACTGTAATAAATCTTTTTGGAAAGGTGAACTAATTTAATTTCCAACACATTTATAAATAAATTTTGATTACTTTGGGATATGATTTTTGATTATATATTGTATGGAATTGCCTTAATTGGTTTAGTGGCGGGCTCTTATTCTGATCTGAAAACAAGAGAAGTACCTGACTGGCTAAGCTATGGTATGATCTTCACAGGCCTGGGGTTGAGACTGGTTTTTTCTTTAAAAGAATTTAACTGGAGTATTTTTTTTGAAGGATTAATAGGATTTCTGGTTTTTGTGGTCATCGCTTACATGATGTATTACATGGGGCAGTGGGGAGGAGGAGACAGCAAGTTACTGATGGGGTTGGGAGCTTTGATTGGTTTAAAATTACAGTTTAATCCTCTGCCTAATTTAGGTCTTTTTTTCCTGAATCTATTAATCATAGGAGCTGTTTACGGTCTAATCTGGCTGGTGATGCTGGCTGTTTTGAACAAAAGCAAGTTTTTAGATGAATTGAAAAAACAAAATCAGGGTTTGAAAAACATAAAGTTGGGTTTACTTTTCTTAGGCATCGCAGCAGTAGTGGGAAGTTTTTTAGTGCCGGGTTTGTTAAAAGGTTTGTTTTTAGCCATCGGCATCATGCCTTTGGGCACCATGTATGCCTGGATGGGAATCAAATCTGTGGAGAATTTTGCCTTTTACAAACAGGTCAATCCAAAACAACTGACAGAAGGGGACTGGATTGCAGAAGATGTTGTTGTCGGCGGAAAGAAGATCTGCGGACCAAGAGATTTAGGCATTGACCAGGAACATATTGCCCAGTTAATCAAACTGCATTCTCAAGGCAAGGTCAAAAAAATAAAAATCAAAGAAGGCATACCTTTTGTGCCAAGTTTTTTAGTTGCTTTTTTACTGACAATTATTGTAGGAAACTGGCTGGCTTTTTTATTCTGAGAATTAAGGAATCTTTCTTAGCTGTTTAATCAAATAATTTTCTTCTTTAGTTGATTCAATCTTCCTGACAGCATCCCGGTCAATTTTGATTTCCCTTTTTTCTTTTTGGAAACCAGAAGGATGGATGTTGGCAGTCTGCTCTTTAATGACAATAATGGCTTTGTCAACTTCTTCTTTGCCAGGCTGTTTAGGTTCCCACTGGAAATTGAGTCCGTCACCTTCAGAACGAGGAATGACATGAATAACAAAATGAGGAATAGTCTGACCGGCTGCCACACCGTTCTGGACAATGATATTGGTGCCCTGGATATTGAGGCTTTCAAAAAGAGCAGTACTTAATTTATTGGCAATCTTGAACATGTGGCCGACAACATAATCAGGAACCTGCTCCATAATCGGGTAATGGCCTTTGGAAAAAAGAAGGACATGTCCAGGATGAGCAGGCTTGAGATGAAGAACAGCAGTGCATTTTTCATCTTCAAAGATGATTTCAGCGTCTTCCTTGCCTTTGACAACATCACAAAATTCACAGTCAACCATTATTTGAATAATTCAGCTATGTCATCCAAGCTGGATTCCTCCTTTTGTTTTGTTTTTTTGCCGGTTGTTTTTTTCTTTGGGGTTTTTTTTGCAGACTCTTTTTTTGGTTTAGTTTCTTTTTTCCTCAAACCTGTACAATCGCAGGGCTCCCGGCTTTTACTGACCTCTTCTAAATCAAGGAGAATCCTTTTGTCATCCTTGATCTTCTGGGCAAAAGGACATGATTCAATATGAAATCTTTTGGCTTTAGCACTGGTGATAAATTTGTCTGGTTTTTCTTCTTCAACAACTTTTTCTGGCTCTTCCTTGACTTCTGGTTCTTCTTGAGGCTGCTCAACCACAACTTTCTTTTTGATGTCCATGAGCTCATTAATCTTGTTAGCCAAAATTTCCCTGAGTTTTTTCAAATCTGATTCAGTGACTTCTTTTTGAGGTATCTGGAAGCCAATGACTTTGTCAGCTTCAAATCTAGGAACAACATGGATCATAAAATGCTGGGCACGCTGGCCAGCCACCATGCCATTGGCAACAAAGATATTGGTGCCCTGAGCTTTGAGAGCTTTGAGAAGGACCTGTGAAAGATGTTTGGCCACAGTAAACATCTGACTGACTTCTTCATCTTTCATCTGCGGCAGAATAGAATAATGCTCTTTAGGCAAAAGAAGGATATGGCCAACATTGGCAGGATTAATGTCCAAAACAGCAACATGCTTTTCGTCTTCGTACACTTTTTGGCTTTCAACCTGACCTGAAATAATCTGACAGAAGATACACTGCTTTTTCTGAAATTCTTTCAGTTCTTCAGGTGACATCTTGGAAAGTTTTTCCTGAAGCTCCTTTCTTTGTTCATCAGTCATCTGCTGCTGAGCCATGAATAACCATAAAGCTTTGTTTTTTATAAATGTTTTTGTGGCTAAATAAGAAAATTTTATAAATTTGGAAACTTTGTTAGATAAATATGAATAAAAGAGGGATTGGACCGTTATTAGCAACTATTCTCTTAATAGTCCTGGCAGTGGCAGTTGGTGTAGTGGTTATGAACTTTGGCAGGGCCCAGATTGAATCTTCAGCCAAATGCGCAGTTGACATTGGTCTGACAATTGTAGAACTGAATCAGGAAGAGCAGTTATGCTATGAAAAATTGAACAATCAAATTTATTTTATTGCTGAAAACGGACCTAATGTGCCTTTGACTGGTTTAAGATTAAGAGTAATTGGTTCAGAAGCTATTTTTGTCAGGGATCTGGAAGGTTCAGATGTGGAAAAGGCAGGCACAACCATGCAATATGTTGACTATGATTATACAACTTACGGCGATATCAAGCAGTTTAAGTTGACACCAAAAGTCAGACTTTATGATGAAGAAATCATCTGCTCTGAACAAAGTATTGAAATGGAAAATGTCAGAGAGTGTAAAAAATAATTCTGAAGTTGATGTGTATTTAGACAAGACAGTAGAGCAAAATGCAGAAGTCTATTTTGAAAGAGCCAAAAAAGCCAAGAAAAAACTAAAGGGTGCCCGGGAGACTTTAGAAAAATACCAGAAAGAACTGGAGAAACTGGAAAAAGAGAAGGAAAAAGTTTTGGAAAAGATTTCTGCCAAAAAAGTAGAGAAAAAAGTTCATAAGAAAGAATGGTATGAGAAGTTCCACTGGTTTATGAGTTCTGAAGGATTTTTATGTATTGGCGGCCGGGATGCCACTTCCAATGAAATTGTGATTAAGAAACACACTGAAGAAAATGATTTAGTTTTACATACAGATATGGCCGGTTCGCCATTTTTTGTCATCAAGAATGGTCAGGAAGCTGGAGAGGAAACAATCAAGGAGGCGGCTCAGGCCACTGCTTCTTATTCCCGGGCCTGGAAATTAGGGTTAAGTATTTTGGATGTCTTTTATGTCAAGCCAGAGCAGGTGAGCAAGACAGCCAAATCAGGGGAATTCATGCCTAAAGGAGCTTTTATGGTCTACGGCAAGACTTTGTATCTGCGTCCAAGACTGGAGATGGCTATCGGTGTTAAGGATGGTGTGGTGATTGGCGGTCCGACTGCTGCAATTAAAAAACAGGCAGACAAATTTAAGGTAGTGGTGCCAGGCAAAAAGAAAAAATCAGAAACAGCCAAGAAAATAAAACATAAATTAGGCGGAGATTTGGATGAGATTACAAAGTTTTTGCCGAGTGGTGGCTGTGAGATAAAATAATTTAAAGAGCTATCCCATTATGAATATCATCAAAATGACTAAGGTCTTCTTTTAAATCTTCATATTTCCCTTTATGTTTTTTTCTTAGAGCTTCAGGCATATTCTCAAAAGCTTGAGTCAAGTCACTTTCTAATTTTCCAAAATCATGAACTTCTTCATCCAAGATTGAGGCATGGTCATCAACATATTTATCGGCCTGCTCAAATTTGGCAAGAAATTTCTCTTCAGGTGTTTTTGTCCCTTCTGCATAATTCATAAAATAATTTTTAATGAGGTGATTTATAAAACTTATGAAAAATTCAGTTAAAATTATAAAAAGCAAATGATTACTCTTTAAGATGAACATCAAAACTTTGATGAAAAGAAAGAAAACTTCTCATAAAGGGGAAAATGGTTTTGTTTTAGTTGTTGGGGGAAGTGAAGATTATACAGGCACTTTAGTTTTAGTGGGTTTGGCTGCTTTGCGTTCTGGCTGTGATTTGGTAACAGTGGCGGCGCCTGAAAAAGTGGCCTGGGCAGTCAATTGTTTAAGTGAAGATCTAGTGACTAAAAAATTAACTGGAAAGTTTTTGACTCCAAAGGATCTGTCAGTAATCAGTAAAATGCTTGACAACCATGATGTTCTGGAACTAGGCAATGGTATTGGTCTGAACAAACAAACAAAACTTCTCTGCAAAAGATTAGTGGCCAGAGCCAAAGACAAACTCAAGGTAATTGATGCAGACGGAATTAAATTACTGTCTTTGCAGGAAATTCATAATGCAATTATCACACCTCATGCCAAAGAATTGGAAATGCTGTTGAAAAATTCAGGTCTTAATAGAATCAATCAGATTAAAAATAAAAACAAAAAAATAAAAGAAATACAAAAACACCTTGACAATAATGTTTTGCTGATTAAAGGAGCAACAGATGTGGTTGTTTCTAAAAACAAAATAAAGAAAATAACTGGCGGGAATCCTGGTCTGACTAAAGCAGGAACAGGTGATGTTTTAGCCGGTCTCTGCGCTGGTTTTCTTTCGCAAAGCCATAAATTGTTCGACAGTGCAGTGGCAGCTTCCCAACTAAACAAGCAGATCGGGGACATTCTATTAAAGAAAAAGAAAGGTTATGTTTTTCTGGCCAGTGATATGGTCGAAGAAATAAGAAAACTTTTATAAACCAAAATAAATTCATTCTAACTGAAAAAGATGGTGAGCGTATTCCTGGAAATAGGTTTAGTTATTATTGCAGCTACTTTGCTGGCTATTCTAGCCAGATTTCTGAGACAACCTTTGCTGATTGCCTATATTGCAGCAGGAATTGTCATCGGGCCGGTAGGTCTGGGTTTGATCAAAAACCAGGAAATCATTGCTATGTTTTCAGAATTAGGTATTGTTTTTCTTTTGTTTATTGTCGGTCTGCAGTTAGATGTCAAGAAATTAAAGCATGTGGGCTGGCAGGCAAGTCTGGTGGGACTGGCTCAAGTGGTGTTTACAGGTCTGGCTGGATTTTTTATTGCTTCTTTGTATTTTGACACTTTGGTTTCAGCTTATATTGCAGTGGCTTTGACTTTGTCGAGTACAGTAGTAGTGGTTAAATTGCTGACAGACAAGAATGAAATCAACACTTTGCACGGCAGAATGGCAATTGGTGTTTTATTGATACAGGATTTAGTGGCTATTGTGGCGATCATGTTATTTTCTTCTGTGGGACACTTTGCCATTGACCAGCTTTTGGTTAGGATTTTTGGCATCCTGCTTTTATTTGCCGTGGCCTTAGCTGCTTATTTTTTGATTTTACCTTATTTATTCCGTGTGGTGGCTAAGTCAAGAGAATTATTATTGATCACAGCTTTGTCATGGGCTTTTGGTATGGCTGCTTTGGCTGCTTATCTGGAAATCTCTGTGGCGATTGCAGCTTTACTGGCTGGGGTAAGTTTGGCCAGCACCCAGTACTCTTTGGAGATTGTGGGAAGAGTCAAACCACTGAGAGATTTTTTTGTAACGGCTTTTTTTGTGACTTTAGGAATGCAGGTGGCTTTAGAACCTTTGAAAAAATATATGCTGCCGGTGATCATCTTTTGTCTGTTTGTTTTGATCGGCAATCCTATCATTATGTACATTGTCATGAGGTTTTTCAAGTACAAACCAAGAACATCTTTTTTGGCTTCTATTTCACTGGCCCAAATCAGTGAGTTTTCGATTGTTATCATTGCTTTGGGTTTTGGACTGGGGCATCTGACCAGTGAGGTGGTTTCTATCATAGCGGTAATTGCTACATTAACCATTGGTGTTTCATCTTATCTGATTATCTATGACAACTGGCTTTACAGGAAATTCAAGAAATATTTTAATGTCAGCTCTGATGAGAAGCTGCATTATTTGCCTAAGAAAAGATTTGATGTGGTTTTAGTTGGGCATAACCGAATCGGTTATTCTATTTACCACAAATTAAAGAACATGAAAAGGAAAATCCTGACAGTTGATTACAATCCAGAAGTGGTCAAGCGTCTGATAAAGAAAAAAATGCCCTGTATCTATGGTGATGCCGGGGATTTAGAAATCATTGACAAAATGAACCTGAAGCACGTCAAGATGCTGATTGCCACAGTGCCTGATATCTATGACAATCTGTTGTTGATCAAGAAACTAAAAGAAGTCAATCCCAAAGGCCTGGCAATTGTGACAGCCAATCAAATTGATGAGGCTTTGAAACTTTACCAATACGGGGCTGACTATGTGATTATGCCTCATTTCCTGGGAGGAGAACATATTTCTTTCATGGTTGAAAAGTACAGAAAAGATTTGGGCAAGATCTTGAAATTAAAATTAAAACACATTGATGAACTGAAGAGAAGACAGGGCATTGGTCACGAGCATCCAAGAAGTTAATTCTACAAGTAAAATCCAGCAAAGACCAAGAGAAGATAGATAATTGAAGCAATCAGAAATCTTTTGTCTTTGAACATGCTTTCAAAGTGCCTGATGTAATTGTCTCCTTGATGAATGTGAGACTGGATAATTAAAAACATGTATAAAAGAATAGGTGAAAGGTAAATCAAAAATAATTTTCCTTCAAAATAAGAGTAGAGAACATACAGAACTAAATCTATGGAAAGAAAGATGTAAGTCATGCCTTCCAGTATTTTTTTAGTATAATGCTGAGAAATACTTTTTTTTGTTTTTTGAACTAGTTCAGCAATCCTTTTTCCACTGACAAGATACAGAGCGGTAAAAAAGATGACTGTTAAAAACCATGAAGAGAGCCTGACATCCAGTAAAAATACTCCAGCCAAAGCACGCAGGACAAAGTTAACCGCAATCAAGATGATGTCCAGAAAAACCATCTTCTTGAAGATGATGCTGTAAAAAACAGTGGATAAAAACAGGATGAGGCCAACTAGAAGGACCTTGAATGAGAGACTGTAAAGTAAGACAGCACCAACAGTCAGAAAAAGAATCGAAACAACTACAGCTACAAAGATAGAAATTTCTCCTTGGGCAATTGGTTTCTTTTTGTTATCAGAATCTATTTTCCTGTCCAGGATATCATTTAAGATGTAGCCTGAAGAAGATGTAAGGCACAGTCCTACAAAACCCAAGACACACAACCATAACAAATCAATATTCAGAAGAGTACCTGAAAAAAACAAAGCAGCAAAAATTAATAAATTTTTATACCACTGACCCACCCGTATTAGTCTAATCCATTTCAAAAACATAATAATCACACTGGTTGTGTTTTGCCTGATACTTTAATTCATAATCAACATTGACTTCATTTATTAATTTATCTTTGTAAGAAAAACATTCCTGGTCATTAGCCGGACACCATAGATCACAGGTGTTGATGAGATAAGATTGAGGTGAATGTTTTTTATGGGCTTCATAGATGTGGTCGCTGGTCCAGACAATCAAAACTGTTTTCTCATCAAGATACTGCATGATGTTGGGGCTGGTGGTAATGATAGGGCCGGAAACTTCAGCCCGGTAAAAGTTTTCTTTGATATCCTGGCTGATATCAAAATAATTATGCTGATAATTGGCTGTGAGGCCGTAAAGACCCTGTAGAAGCATGACCATCAGCAGAAGACAAAGGAAACCTTTTTTTATCTTGTTTTTCAACCTGAAGCGATGGAAAAACCTGACAGCAAATAAATAAAATATCCAAAACAAGGGCAACATGTACCTAATCTCTTTTCTGGCCAGAACAAAATGATAGACTAAGAAAAGCACTAAGAGAATCATGATGGGCAGGTCCTGCTTTTTTTTCTTGCAGTAAAATATGCCCACAACACCCACCAAGACAAAGACTGACTCTAAAATTAAACCAAGCGGGTAAAATAAAAATCCCTCACTGATTGAATTGCCAATGCTGGTGATGATGGCAGAACCTTCTAAAAAAGGCAATAAACAATTTCCAAAAGTTACATAATTGTAAATCAGGAAAGGAATGATGACAGTGGCCAGGCCCAAAATAAAAATCAAAGATTTGGTTAATCTGTTTTTCCAGCCTTTTTTCAGGAATAACAATGAAAAACCAATGGCCACTGGAACCAGCAGCAAGGTAAATCTGGTCAACCCTGTTAAACCACAAACAATCCCCAGCCAATAATTATTTTTTTTATAGATTAAAAGATAGGAAGCATAGATGACCAAAAAAACTCCAAGGATATCATTCAAAATTTGTACACTGAAAAATATAAAAGAAGAAGTCACAGCCAAAAGCAAGACCAGAATCAAGGAGTGTTCTTTATCAACATAATAGTTTCCAATCTGGTATAAAAAGTAAAGGCTGCCGATGGCTGACAGTAAAACAAGAACATGTCCGATAATGTTTGGAGACAGGCCTAGCCACCAAAACAAACCCAGGACAAACGGCAGGACCGGCGGCCTGAAGACTTCCATAATGCCCAGAGAACCGTTTGAAAAATAATACTTAGCCATCCCAATATAGACTCCGGTATCCCAAAACATTATTTTATTTTCAATGATGAGATAAATGATAATAATAGAAAAAACTGTCAGCAACAGATAGAGGCAATGGTTGAAAGTTATCTCTTTTTCTGAAAAAACAAAAGTCCTTGAAAAGAAAAAACTGCCAATGCCTAAGGAAAATATAACCAGCATAATGGTCAACAAATAATAATCCAGATTGAACCAGGGAACAATTTCTCTAGTAATAATCAACTGCAGGGATAAAATCAGTCCGCTAAACAAAAAAAACAGATATTTTTTTTCTTTTGATATATTCTTAAAAGCAAAGACAAACCTGCTGTAAAAGATAAAGTTGAAAATGACATTGAAAATAGTCCCAATGAGAAAAGCATACCAGTAATTCGGCCTGCCCAGGACAAATTCGGTGAGGGTAAAAGTTATCAATAAATTAAGAATAACACCAATCCCTCCAAAAATCATATATCTAAAATACTGAGTGAGATGCTTTTTTTTAATCATTTCCAATCAAAAATTTTTCTTCGACTTTATAAATTTTTGGAAGTTTTTTAGAAGTAAATCAGTCAATATCCCAGAATCTCCATTCTTTCTCTCTTTTATCACGGCTGATGAATCTTAATTTTGTAAAATCCCTGAAATCACTGATAAAAAGACCAATTCCAAAAGAAAAACCCAAAAAGCCCCATTCATTGTTATTAACCACTCCAAAAACAGCCAGACCAAACCCATAAATCCAATGATGGGGGGTGAGATAATGTCCGCCATACTTGTCAGTAATGCGGCCGATAGAAAAACCAACCAAAGCAACGGCAAATCCAATGATCATTAAAGGGTATGTGTTCATTTTGAATTAAAAAATAAAAAAAGAAAATTACTTTTTTCTCTTTTTGCTAACTTTACATTCTTTGCAGAAACACATTCCGAGTTTCATGACACCAATAAACAAGAAAGCTATGGTCCACCAGTTAATCTTCCAAAAGTCCCAAACACCTAAATCAACTAAAAGAAAACAGATACCAGCCGCCAATAGGATTAAAGTTCCCAACAAAGGACATTTATGTTCATACATATTTTCACCTCCTTTAGCAAAAAGAACGCAGTTTTCTTTTATAAAAGTTGTGGATTTTGAGTAAGATTAAAATAGGAAGAGATTATTGAGAATAAGATGGACAACAAAGAAATCAGAGAATTAAAAGCAAAAAGCCATTCTATGGGACCTGTTCTGCAGATTGGCAAGAGCGGACTGACTGACTCTGTGATTCAGGAGATAATTAAAATACTGAAGAAAAAGAAACTGATCAAGATTAAATTATTATCATCTGCCGGCGACAGAAAGAAACTGGCTGACGAGATTGTTTCTAAGACTGGAGCTGTTTTGATTAGATCAGTGGGCAGAGTTGTGGTATTGTTCAAGAAACAGTAGGATTTAAAAAGGCCACCTTTATTATCACTTCTATGAATTTCCAATATATTCGACCAATTGGGACAGTGGACAATTATCTGGACGGTGCTTTTTCCAGGGCTAAGAAGAAAGCCAGCGCTTTGAAAAGCAGATACAAGAGAACAGATATGTCCAAACAAAAAATAGTAGAATATTCCCGTTTTGATGTAGTCAAGGATGTTTTGGAAGAAAAACTGATCAATATCTTGAAAGATTTTCCAAGCATCGATTCTTTGAATGAATTTTACCAGCAATTGATCAAGACAACCGTAGATTATGTGGCTTTGAAGAAATCTTTAGGAGCTGTCAATTCAGCGGTCAAGAAAATAAAAGAATTTCACAGAGAATATTTTATGAAAATCAAAAAGACAGAGCATTTGAAAGTGATTGACAGGTTAAGAAGGGAATTTTACGGAAGAATCAGCTCTGTCCTGAAAAGAATCAAAAAAGAACTGGCTTATCTTGAGAAAGTCAGGCAAGTGATGAGAACTTATCCTAATGTCAAGGAAATGCCAACTATTGCTATTGCTGGTTTTCCAAATGTTGGTAAAACTACTTTGTTAAGTAAATTAAGCAAGGCCAAGGCAGAGATTGCCAGTTATGCCTTTACCACCAAAGGTTTGAATTTGGGTTATATGGATGAAGGCAGCAGGAAAATACAACTGGTTGATACACCCGGAACTTTGAACCGTTTGGAAACCATGAACCATATTGAAAGGCAGGCTTATCTGGCGATTAAGTATTTGGCTGACCTGGTGATTTATGTTTTTGATTTAAGTGAGCCTTTCCCTTTGAAGAAACAGGAACAGCTGTTTAAGGCACTTAAACAGGAAAAAAAGAAAGTTTTAGTTTATTTCAGCAAAAGTGATGTTTTGGATTTGGATGAGAAATTAGTTAAAAAGTATAAAGGGATTGTTTCTATCGACGATTTAAAGAAAAAAATAAGGAAATCTTTATAAATAACAAAAGCGTTTTTCTGGTTGAGGGGTAAGATTGAACAAAAGAGGTAATGTTATTGCTATAGGAGTAATGATTGGTGTAGTTTTGCTTCTTTTTGCCGGTGCTTTTCTGATTAATGATGATTTTAAAATAACTGGATTTTCTGTGGCTGGAGATTATCAAGTTCAGGCTTTGCCTAATTGCAGTGTTGGTTGTGGGGGGTCTATTATTGCCAGCTGTCAGATGAATCAGAGTTTGACTGGCTGTCCTGCTGATGGGATTGTAATTGGCGCCAAAGATGTTGTTCTTGACTGTCAAGGTTATGAGATAAAAGGTTTGGGCAATACTTTTGGCTCTGGTGTCTTTGTCAATAGTTTCAGCAATGTGACTGTTGAGAACTGCAATATTTCTGATTTTGATTACTATGGAATTTATTTCAACAATGCTGACAATGGTTCAATCTTGAATAACGAAGTCCATAACAATGATGACATTGGAATCTATGTCTTTTCTGATTCTGATGATAATTTAGTTTTCAACAATACTGTCTACGAAAACACAAATGAAGGAATTAAATTAAACACTGGTTCTGACTACAATGATGTGTTAAACAATACTGTTTATGACCAAAATGAATCAAGCTTGGATACTGGGATACTTTGTAATAACGGCAACTACAATGAGATTAATTATAATGATGTTTATAATAATTATTTAGGAATTGTTCTTGAGACTTGTCATTACAATAACATCACTTACAATGATGGAAGTAAAAATATAAGAATAGGACTGTGGCTTTGGCAGTCAACTAATAATCTGGCCTCTGATAATCATTTTAATAATATGACTAATCAAAGTTTTGCTGACAATGAAGGTGTAAGACTTTCTGTTTCCTCAAATTATAATACTGTTACTCACAATGAAATTCTTTACAGCAAATATGGGATTGAAGTGGCTAGCAGCAGTCTCGGTAATAATGTTACTTCAAATAATATCAGCCACCAATCTACTTACAATCTTTATTTTCAGGCTGCCGGCAATTTGATTTATGACAATTACATTGATGGCACCAATACAGTACTAGATGGTACAGCAGGCAATTACTGGAATACAACTTACAACTGTACTGCTGGTTTGAATATCATTGGAGACAACTGTACTGGTGGGAATTACTGGAGTGATTATAACGGCAGTGATAATGGTGGAGGAAGTTATCCTCATAACATTTCCGGTGATGGTATTGGAGATACAGAACTGCCTTGGCAAGGCTCAACTTCAATAACAACAGGAGGAGATGAACTGCCTTTGATGACAGCAACTGGTAGTGGGGTTACCTGCGGGCAGACAGTAACTTCAAGCACTACTGTTCCTAGCTTGAACTGTTCTGGAACTGGTATCATTGTCAATGCCAGCAATGTGGTGATTGACTGTCAAGGAGGAACTTTGACAGGAAACAACATTGGCTGGGGAATTTATGTTGGTGCTCATACTAATGTGACAATTGTCAACTGCAATATCATCAATTTTTCAATTGGAGTCTATTACAATGGCACTACTAACTCACATATTCAAAATAATAATTTAACTAACAATGCAGCTTTCAGTTTACAGGTTGCCTCTGATGTTTTGATTGCAGATTCCAGAATTGATTCGTATAATTTTACCAATGCTACAATTGAAATAGAAAAAACAGGTTCTGGAGGGATAGCTTTTCTTAATCCAATAACTCAGTCAGGAAGTGATTTGACTTTAGGCAGTGATGTAGCTGTTTCAGATAACAATGCTTATGTCAATTCATCCCAAATCGGCTTTAATGTCAGCGCCAATATAACTTTAGAAGGCCTGCCTTACAGCGATCCAAATTACATGCAAATTGTATATAATCCTGGAGGAGGAGCATTTGTTGCATGTCCAACCAGTGTTTGCACACCACATACCTACAGTGCCGGCACTTTAAAATTCAATGTGACTCACTGGACAAATTACAGCACCATGTCTTATAATGCCTCAAACATCACTAGTTGCGGCAATATCAATCAAAGTGGTGTGGTGACTGGCAATTTATCTACAGGGGCAAATTGTCTTAATATCACTAATGATAATATAGTGATTGACTGTGACGGCTATACTCTGACTGGCAGCGGTTCTGGTTATGGGATTTATGCCCAAGGCAGACAGAATATTACAATTGAGAATTGTGATATTACTGGATTTGATGAAGGAATTTTCTTTAATGACACTGACAGCAGTTTTATTCAGGACAATGAGATTTACAGTAATGTGGTTGATGGAATCTTGTTCCAATATGCTAATCTTAATTATGTTGAAAGAAATAATGTAACTTTCCAAGACCAGCAGGCCAGCGGACCACCATCAACTGGAATTTATTTAGAACTGGCTTCTCATAATAATTTTATTTTAGATAATAATGTTTCTAGCAACTATTATGGGATTGCTTTAGACACTTCCAATAATAACAACATCACCGACAACATTGTCAAGTATAACAATGAAACAGGAATCAATCCTTTCAATTCTAATTTCACAAAAATGTATCACAACACCATAGATGAGAATGGATGGGATTCGGCAAGTTGTACTTTTTGTATTGGTGTTTATAATTACATTTCTCACAACACTTCATTTTACTACAATGATTTATTCAACAACAGTGATGGAGGGATTGTTTTTAGAGAATCACATTATCCAATGATTTATTACAACAATTTCAACTGGAACGGCTGGACATTGAATAACTTTGTCTCAGCAGTTTATTTGTGGTCTTCAAATTATTCTTCAGTTTATTACAATAATCTGACTGATGACTTTATTGGAATTTACTCTGATGACTCACATAATGGTGTGATTTTTAGCAACAGGGTTAATGGGACAACTGGTGTTTATAATATCTACTTCACTCAATCCTTTGGCAGTGCTGATTCCAGCGGTCATTTAATTTACAATAATTATTTTTCAGCCACAGGTACAGGAAATGGTTATGATGACAATGCTGCTTTGAATGACTGGAACACTTCCAAAACAGCAGGAACGAATATTTTAGGTGGATCATATCTTGGGGGTAATTATTGGGATGACTATGCAGGAACAGATAATACAGGAGATGGTATAGGTGATACTTCAATACCTTATACTTCAGGTGGTGATTTAACCAGCGGAGGAGATTATCTGCCATTAGTAACTCCGACTGAACCAATTTTAGCAGTGACTAAAACCGACAGTGCTGATCCTGTTCAGAGAAGCAATAGTTTTGATTATCAAATCACTATAACTAACAACGGGTTTTCAACTGCTGTCAACACCACTTTAGTTGAAACTTATCCAGGAGAATTTAGTTTTGTCAATGCCACCTTAACACCAAATGCAACCAATAACACTTGGTATTTAGGAAATATAACTGTTAATTCAAGTGTGACCTTTAATATTACTATGCAAGTCGGTGCCAGTGCATCATCAGGAACAAAAACTAATTCTATACAGACAGATTATTCAGGTACTGTGAGTCATCAAGTCAATACCACTGAAACCACCACTGTTTATGTACCATCTAGTGGCGGCAGCAGCGGTGGAGGAGGAGGCAGCAGAGGTTCATGTACTGCCACTTGGGAATGTTCAGAATGGAATGACTGTATTTTAGGAGTCCAAAATAGGTTCTGCTATGATTCAAATAGATGTGAAGAAAGAGGATATAGATTGATCTTGGGAACTAAACCAAATGAAACACAATTCTGTGAACCTGTAATACTAGAGACTTGCTCTGACGGAATCAAAAACCAGGATGAATCTGCAGTAGACTGCGGTGGAGTCTGTACTGGCTGTGCTGTAAATGAACTGTGTTTGTTTGATTCAGACTGTCTAACCAATGAATGCAGTAATGGTGTCTGTATTGAAGCGCCTGAGTGTCAGGTTGATGCTGACTGTATCAACAATTACAAATGTGAAAACAACAAATGTGTCTGGATCATAGATGAAAAGACACCAATCACTATTCCGGGTGATGAACCAATTAATATCTGGCCAATCATTATCTTTGCTGCAATCTTTTCAATAGTTTTTGTAGTGGCGACAACTTTAGGTTCACTGAAGATTTTTGAAGTGATGGCCATGAAAAAAGTTGATGCCTTAATTTTGGAATCATTTGAAATGCTGCCTAAGAAAAATCTGCTTCTTTTGAAAGGGCATTATGATGAGATAATCAAACTGTACAACAGACTGCCTTACCAGGAAAAGTCAAAGTATTTCAACAAAATAGTTGAACTTTACAAAGATATAGAAAAATTAGCTAAATAATTAAGCAGCTTCTATAATTCTACAAGAACAAGGCAATTTATATGATGCTCTTTTCAAAGCAAGTTTGCCGGCTTTAATATTTTTCTTGTTGACTCTGACTTCAAAGATGGTCTGGTCAACTGAGGTTTGAGCAGCAGTGCCAATAGGCTTGCCAAATGATTTTTTCATACCAGTTGACATACGGTCTGCCCCAGCTCCGGCAGCCAATGGGTTTTCTCTAAGAATATGAAACGGAAAAACTTTGATTTTAAGATGATAAGCAGGCTTGCCTAAGTTAGCTTCTAAATAACGGTTAGAAGTCATTCTGGCACTTTCCAAAGCATTGTGCCTGATCTGGATGTCTTTGTTGGCAATCAATCTGAGGGTAGTGTCAAATGTGCCTTTGGGATTACCCATGTCATACCTGACAACATTCCTATTAGGTACGGCTCTAACAAAGTTCTTTTTCTTGAACTTGCTGGCTCTGGTATAAGGACGTTCTACCTTTTGATAAGCGCTAAACTTTCTTAATCTTGCCATAGCCCTTAAGAATTAACAGGCCATTTATAAAGTTTTTTGTTAAATCCGGCTTAAACCCATAGAAACATTTAAAAATAACAAACAATTAATTAGACTTAATCATATTTAAAAGAAGAGGTGTAAAAAATGTCAAAAAGAGGTTCGCTTAATCTTTCTATCCAAGTGATTGTAATTATTGTTATTGCGATGACTCTTCTTGGTCTAGGTTTGGCTTTTGTCAGGAGCCAATTCAGTCAAATAACCAGTATTGGGACAGATGTTCAGCAGCAGGTTAAAGAACAGATTACTGCTCAATTAAGAACTTCTGGTGAACAAGTTGACTTTCCAAGAGATATCAAAATGAACAGGAGAGAAAGCAAAGTCTTGACTTTAGGTGTACAAAACACTGGCGGGTCGCAACTGAATTTCAAAATCGATATGAGTTGGGATCTGGAAAACAGTGATTTTAATCTTACCGATACAGACCCTGATGATTTTGAATTGCGATGGGACAAAGGTTGTCTGCAGATGTCGCCAGCAGATGCACAAGTTTTTGGTATTCGAGCTGAAGCAGTACCGGCGCCAGGAACATATGCTTTAAGAGCTAATGTTATAGAATATCCTGGTGATGGATGTACTGGAAATACAACCAGTATCTACGCAACAAAACTTAGCTTTGTAACAGTCGGGTGATCAAGATGACCAGAAAAATGAAAAAAAGAATGACTTCAGACCAGGAGTTTGAAATCCTTAAATTGGTCTTGGATAAATTCCTTTGGTTGGGATTTATTGTCATGGGCTGGGGGATGTATAAATCTCTGACTGAAACCATCACTTCAGGAATTTGGTATATGATTGCTGGAGCCATACTTCTGATTGTCTTTGTAGTCGTGATTGTCAAGGAGTATGAAATACTTAAATAATTTCTTTTTATTTTCTTTATACCATGAAAAAAGGATTTGAATTGTCAATAAGTTTCATAGTCGTCATCGTGCTAGCGGTGGTTCTTTTAATTCTGGGAATTGTTTTGTTAAATACCTTTATCGGTGGTGCTGGAGATATCAAAAAAGATTTGGATGAACAGACTGACCGGCAGCTGACAGAATTATTAGAAGGTGGGAAGCAGATCGTTCTGCCGTTTAATAGGCAAACAATTAGTAGGGGAGACAGTCACATTTTTGGCATTGGTATTTTGAACATTGGAAACAGCGGTACTTTTAGTATGAAGGTTACCAACAGCACAGCAGTGCAAAAAGACGGGGTCACGCCAATACAAGATTATGAAATAGATGCAGATGATTGGTTTAGATATGACAAAGAGACTTTTTTAATTGATGAAAATGAACAGAGAAAGGATGCGATTTTAGCTGAAGTACCGAAGAATGCTCCGGCCGGAACATATGTCTTTAATGTTTATGTTTCAAAAGACGGCAGTCAGTATGATGTAGTTAAGAAGTTGTATATTACTATCCGTTAATCAATTCTTTTAATTCTTTTTTTGGGTTTTTAGCTTTGACAATATCAGAAGCAACCAGAACTCCATGAGTGCCTAATTTAAGGGCTGTTTTGAGGTCCTGATGTGATTTGACACCGGCACCGACTAGAACTTTTGTTTTGGTGGATTTAACAGCTTTTTTGATGATGTCTGGCTTAGCATTAGTGACTGAGACTTTTCCTCCGATTAAAGATGGAGGTTCGTAAGCAATGTAATCTGGTTTTAAGGTTCTAATTTTTTTGAGAGTTTTTAGGTCGGGAACACAGACAACTGAAATGAGTTTGTATTTTTTGCAGAGCTTGACAAGGGTTTTGATATCTTTTAATTTTAAAGGGTGTTCTGAATGGTTGATAAGAGTTCCTTTGACACCTTCTGCCTTGGCTTCGGCCGGAGTAATAAAGCCGGTCTTTTTGCCGGGTTCTATTGGATCCAGATGCTGAGCGTAAACAGGAATTTTTATTTTTTGAGCGAATAGAGAAAGATCAATTTCCTGAGGGCAGATGATAATTTTAGAGTTGTATTTCCTGGCTGCTTGTTCACAAATTTTGGCCAGTTTCCATCCTTTTTTACCAATAGATTCTTTGTAAGCTTTGAAGTTGATGATTATTACTGGAGTCATTTCTTTTTCCTCTTTTTCTTTAAAGCAAAACCAAGGGCAATGAAAATAGCACTGGAGATGACTGTCTTGGTAAAAATTTCTTTTGAGATATTGAAGAAAAATGAAACCGGGAAAATTTTTGGCAGAATTTCATCCGGACCAAAAGTGTAGGTGCCGTCCTGGAAAAGAAGTTTGTGGAAAATATCAAAGATGGAAGTGAAGTCAATGATAATCCAAAGCAAGATGGCCATGAGAACAGCAAATGAAACAATACCTCCATAAAGGAAAGCTTTGTAGATTTGTTTTTTATCCTGTTTGTAGATGTAAAGCAAAGACAAGATGATGAGAACAGTGACACCAATAAAATAATAATTCATTTTCGTCATGAGACTTTTGACGTCTTCTAAATGAGAAATCTCATTTTCAGAATAATTGACTTCTAATGGTTCATTGTCTTTAAGAAATTCAATGGTGTTGATTTGCTCTTCTGTTTGATAGAGTTTGTCCTGGAAAGCTGTTGATTGAAAAGCCAATAAGCTCAAGAAATCAGTAGCTAAAACAGCAAAAATAATGATGGCAATCAAAACACCTCTTTTCATAAAAAGAAGAAAGAAAGAAGAGTTTAAATTATTTACTCAAATTAAGAACTTTTTTGATAGCTGCCTGGTCAAAACCAATGATAATCTGATCGTCAGCTTCAATAACAGGAACGCGCCTTTGGCCGGTCTTTTTCTCTATATATTCAATAATTTCCTGGTTGCCGGCAGCATTGACTTCTTCAAAGTCAACATTAAGCGCTTCGAGAAAACTTTTAACAACCTTGCATTCAGGACAAACTGGTGTGGAATAAACCTTAATCTTCATGTAATCGCCTCCTTTGTTTACTCAAAAATTCAATAAAAATGAAATCGAACTTCTTTATAAATGTTGTTGAGAACTGTGTGATGATGAAAAGTAACATTTTTAAATGAAAAGAAGATTCTAGAGGGAAAAGAAGGTGATAGCTTGAGTAAATTAAAGATTTATGTGGGTCAGGGGACACAATATGTTGGGATGCATAAGAAAGTTCTTGGGGACCACCCTGAAATTAAAAAAGGAGTAACTAAGATTTATTCTATTGGGGAAGATGAAACAGGTATGCCTTTAAGAGAATTATCTGATAATGCTAAACCAGAACAACAGCAAGATACTGCTGTTCAACAGCCTTTGATTTTAGCCAATACTGCAGCTTTAGGTTATTCAACTGGTGATGTAATCAGAATAGAAGGCAATGAATATCTGGGTTTTGGTAAAAATAATCCAGGTGATGTCAGAATAGGGTTTTCTTTTGGAGAATTATATGCTTTAGTGGCTGCTGGTAAGATACCTTTGACCAGTGCCTTCAGGATTGCCAAGAGAAGAGGACAACTAATGAGTGAAGCTGGTGAAGGAACCACAATGGCAGCGGTGATTGGTCCAGAAGAAATTGATTATAAAGATCAACTGATTAGTTTTGATAATTATTTGTCTCAAGTTGCCCAGGAATTTGGTTTGGATATCAGTCCTGCTATCTTCAATAGTCCGGGAAACCGTACAGTTGGCGGACCAATAGAAGACATTAGGAATTTTAAAGAATATCTTGAAGAACAAGGTTTGGTCAAAAAGGTTGTTTCTATGGAAGGTCTGGTTTCTGCTGCGTTTCATACCAAGTATTTTAGAGAAGCAGCTCAAAGATTAGAAGAGTATATCTTATCTGAAGGTGATGTTTTCCAT
Organism: Nanobdellota archaeon; assembly: GCA_042577865.1. Taxonomy (GTDB): domain Archaea; phylum Nanobdellota; class Nanobdellia; order Woesearchaeales; family JAGLXL01; genus JBHPDN01. Next base: position 42,332 of record JBHPDN010000001.1, on the reverse strand, counting down.
CCTTTACATCAAGTGGTTGTAGCTAACAGCGATGCCCTGCCTTATGACAATACGGTAGAGGGAACTTCTAAGAAATTAGGTAGACACATATCTATTCCAGTCCAATTTCAAGGTTCTGTTCAGGAAGAAATTAGGAGGAAAAGATTTGAATGGATTGAAGTAGTTGGTCCCAAAGCTAAAATTCTTTGTAAGGGAATTCAAAGAACAGTCCAAAAAACAGCTACAGGGGTTTTGGATTTTAACAGAAATTTAGAAGTTAAAGTTATTGACAGTTATAAATCAGTTAAGAAATTTATTGATGAGCGCGCCGGTTCCCAAGAAGGAGATTTGAGTTTAGGTTTTATCTAAAGATTTTCTTTGAAGAATTCCACTGTTTTGTCTACAAATGTTTTGAAATGTTCTGGCTGGGAAGCCCAATGATGTTTTGCTCCTTTAAGAATTTCTAATTTTCCATTCTTGAGATGTTTCATCAACTCTTGGGTGTGTTCCATAGGAATAGATTCATCTAAATCACCTTGGAGAACTAGAACCGGCACTTCAATTTTGTCCGCTTCTTGGTAAAGATCATATTGGCAGCCGTCTTCAAAAAAATCAAATTTGATTTTGAATTTCTGGCCTTCGAAATTGTAAGTGTATTTCCAGCCCTGCTCTTTCCAGGCTTCTATGTCTTCTAATTTAGAAAAACATGTTTTGAAATCCGAAACAGGAGCGCCAAACATAGCAGCTTTAACTCTTGGATCATTAGCAGCAGCGTAGATGGCAACCATGCCACCTAAAGAAGAGCCAATCAAGCCGACATCTCCATTGCACTGTTCTAATTTAGTTACAAAATCAATAGCTGCTTTGGCGTCATCTATTTCTTCTGAAGGTGTTAGGTTTTCAAATTCACCCTCACTTTCGCCGTGAGCAAAGAAATCAAATCTTAAGTAGATGTAATCTTCTTTGAATTTTTCGTCAAAAACAACACCTGATCGAGAATCTTTGCCGCTTCGGAAACCATGTAATCTAAGAATAGCTGGAAACTTACCTTCTTTGTCAGGAACAATAAGAACTCCGGCTAATTTTTGGCCTTGGCTGTTTTCAAAAAAAACTTTTTTGATCATTATTTCATCATTAAGAATCTTTTAGAGTTCCTGTCCAAGTCAACAAATTGGTCAGCAACATCCCTAAGCTTGCTGGAAGCTGATTGACCAAAAGCAACTGCTTCTACCCTGCAGCCCTGAGCTCTTTGCAGATGCTGGATTAGTTCTTTATAGTCACCGTCACCGCTGACAATAACCACAACATCTAATTTAGGAGCCATTTCAATGGCATCCATAGCAATACCTATGTCCCAGTCGCCTTTCTTAGATCCACCGTAAAATATCTGCAAATCTTTGCTTTTAACTTCATAGCCCATTAATTCCAGAGCGTCAAAAAAAGTCTTTTCTTTCATAGCTTCTGCCTTAATAACATAAGCAATGGCCCTGACTAAAATCCTATTCTTAACAGCTTCTTTCAAAACAGCGCCAAAATTAACTTTTTTCTTATACAAATGCTTGGCAGAATAATACAAATTCTGTATATCAACAAAAACTCCAATTCTTTGGTCTTTATATTGTGATTTCATTTTTTTATTTCTTGGCCCAGTCCAGAAGACCCAGGCCTTTTCCTCCTGTTAAATAATTATATGCCTCAAGGGCAGCTTTGGCTCCTTCACCAGCAGCAATGACCACTTGTTTGTATTTTATGGTGGTCGCGTCTCCGGCAGCAAAAACACCTTCATGTGAGGTGTGGCAGTTTTCATTGATAACAATCTCATTAAATTTATTTATTTCAACTAAATCTTTAACTGCGCTGACATCTACTATTGAGCCTATTTCTATAAAAGCACCATCAACTTTTAATTCTTTTGTTTCATCAGTCTCATTGTTTTTGAGAATCATGGCCTGAACAAATTTTTCACCTTTGATTTCCACTGGCGAATATGGAGTGACAATCTCTATCTTTTTGTCCTGTTCAGCTTTTTCAACTGTGGAATCATCTGCCCTGAAATCTTTTCTCCTGTGGATTAAGTAAACCTTTTCGGCGCCTATTTTAGAAAGCTCTAAAGCACCGTCAACAGCCGAATTGCCGCCACCAACCATAGCTACTGTTTTTTTGCTGTATAATGGAGCGTCACAGGTCGTACAAGTATGGACACCTTTGCCAAGATATTCTGCTTCCCCAGGAATATCTAAAGGTCTAGGAACGCGGCCAACAGCCAGAATCACTGTTTTACCTTTGAATTCCTTGTCTTTAATTTTAACAACAAAACCATCTTTTTTCTCTACCTTTTCAACTTTGCCGTAAACAAATTCAACACCAGAACTCTTAGCCTGTTTTTCCATTTCCTGAGTCAGTTCAAAACCAGGCATGGACTTAACACCTGGATAGTTTTCTATCTGGCTAGTCAAATTACACTGGCCGCCAATATCTACTGAAATAACTAGGGTTTTGAGGTTTTTCCTGCCAGTATAAAGAGCAGCAGTCAAACCAGCTGGTCCGGCTCCGATGATAATAACATCATACATTTTAAAGAGAAAAAAGAAAAGAGTTTAAAAAAGTTGGGGTTTTATTCTATTCTAACCTTAGCAGCATACTCTCCTTGGAGATTGTCTTTATAGGTGCAGGTGCCAACTTCATCAAAAGTGTAAGTGACTTCTTCCCCTGGCAGTAATTCCACCATATGGACTGCTGAAGGCATATCACCGCATTCTCCCCTGATTTCAAAAAGGAAAGCACCAGAATTTCTTTTGCCTGTAGGTTTTTTGTTGATCCAGGTGACACTCTCTCCAACATCAATAGTTAAATCATCCGGATTAATCTCCCACTCTTCAATTTCAATGATATGGTCTGGGATAATTGGTGCAGGTGTTGGATCTGTGATGGTGGTGTTATCTGTATCAGAAGTATTAGTACTGTCTACTGGGGTTGTATCATCATCTGTATTGTCTGTGGTGTCATCATCTGTATCAGTGTCGACAGAATCACCATTGACAACTACAATATTATCAGCATCTGTACTGGTGGTGTCATCCACTGAAGTTGTGTCATCAGTATTTCCGTTTTGATTGACAACCGTGACTTCTCCGGAACAACCCACAATAACAATAAGAGTTAGTATTAGCAGCATGTATTTTATTTTCATATTTGCTCACCTCAACAAAAGAAATATTCTGACTCTTTAAAAATCTTTTGGGCAAAACTTTAAATATCTCAACACCCCCGAGTAGCAAAATGGGGGAGTCAATTCAGTTCCATCCTCTTGATTTTACCTACAAATCAAAGGAAGGAAAACCTTGGGTCTATATCTATGGAAGAACAACTGACGGCAAAAGAATTTGTGTAGTTGATGCTTCATTTTCCCCTTATTTTTTGATACAACCAAGTGAAGGGACCAATGTAACTGGTCTGCGCAGGGAATTAGAAGCTCTGAAAGTTGACTATAAAGAAACACAGGCTTCAGTGGTTCAAACAGAGATGGTGGAAAGAAAATTCTTTAATGAAACTTTGAGCTTGATTAAAGTGATAACGGCTTTGCCTGAACATGTGCCTTTGATTAAAAAAGAAATTGAAGCTCATCCTGGTGTGGGCAAATGTTTTGAATATGATATTCCCTTTATCAAACGTTATTTAATGGATGTGGAACTGGTGCCTTTGACAACAGCAGTGGCTGAAGGAGAATTTATCCAAGAAAAAAGCAAAGTACCTGTTTTTTTAGCTGAAAAAATAGAACATTTTTCTGAAGATTCGTATGAAAATTACAGAATACTGGCTTTTGATATAGAAACTTACAATCCATTGGGAAGGAGAGTTCTGCCAGAAGAACATCCAATTATTATGCTGGCTTTGTATGGGAATGGCTTTAAGAAGGTGATCACCTGGAAAAGATTCAAGACAGATTTAGATTATATTGAGTTTGTTGACGGAGAAGCTGCTTTGATCAATAGGTTTAAGGAGCTGGTGGAACAGTACAAACCAGATATCCTGACTGGTTATTATTCTGACGGCTTTGATTTTCCTTATCTTGAGACTAGGGCCAAGAAATACAAAATCAATTTGGATTTGGGTCTTGACTATAACAAAATTTCCATGAGCAAAAGGGGAGAGAAAAAAACTCAAATTCATGGTATTGTTCATCTGGATATTTTTAAGTTTATCAGGCGAACCATGGCCACAACTTTGCAGACTGATGTCTTTACCTTGGATGCAGTAGGACAGGAACTGTTAGGTGAAAGAAAATATGAAGTGGAGTTGGACAATCTGGCTGATGACTGGGACAATAATTTAGATGCTTTGGAAAAATACTGTGAATATAATCTGCGTGACTCTTATCTGACTTTTAAATTGTGTGAGAAGATTTTGCCTAATCTTGAAGAGATGGTCAAAATTGTAAGGCTGCCTTTGTTCATGGTCTGTAGAATGAGCTTTTCAAGATTAGTTGAAGGATATATCTTCAGTCAATTAAAACACTTTGATGCACTGGCACCAAACAGGCCTGGTTATAACGATATCAAAGCCAGGCAGATGCACACTTACAAAGGAGGTTTTGTTTTTGAACCCAAACCAGGACTGTATTCTGATTTAATTATCTTTGATTTTAGATCATTGTATCCAACTATTATCAGTTCACATAATATTTCAGGCAGCACTTTAGGATGCTCCTGCTGTGAAAATGCCAAGGTTCCTGGCGAGAATTATTGGTTTTGTACCAAGAGAAAAGGTTTTTTGCCGACAATCCTGGAGAATTTGATTACCAGAAGAATGAGAATCAAAGAAATCATGAAAGAAAAAGAAAGTGTTTTGCTGAAAGCACGCTCCAATGCCCTGAAATTACTGGCCAATGCTTTTTACGGTTATTACGGATTTTTTGCTGCAAGATGGTATTGTTTGGAATGCGCCAAGTCAATCACAGCTTATGCCAGGAATTACATCACCTCTGCTATTGCCAAGGCACAGGAAGCTGGTTTTGAAGTTTTGTATTCAGATACAGACAGTGTTTTTTTGACTTTAGGTGATAAGAAAAAAGAAGAAGCTATGAATTTTGTTGATTTAATTAATGCAGATTTGCCGGGCTTGATGGAACTGGAATATGAAGGATTTTATCCGCGCGGATTATTTGTTTCAGCTAAAGCAAATGCTTTTGGTGCTAAGAAAAAATATGCTTTACTGTCTGAAAAAGGCAATTTGAAAATTGCCGGTTTTGAGGCTGTTCGTCGTAACTGGAGTTTGGTGGCTAAGGAAACTCAGGAGAAAGTTTTGAATATTATTTTACGTGAAAAAGATGTGGAAAAGGCCTTTAAATTTGTCCGCTCTGTGGTCAATGACTTGCGGGCACATAGAGTGCCTAACAGTAAAGTAATCATTAATACTCAACTGCAGAGAGACGTGGCCAGTTATGATTCAATCGGCCCTCATGTGGCAGTAGCCAAAAGAATGATGGGTATGGGTCAGGATGTGGGTCCTGGTTCGTTGATTCAATGGGTGGTAACTCCTGGCAAAGGTATTATCCGTGAAAGAGCCAAACTGCCTGAAGAAATTTCTGAAGGAGAATATGATGATGATTATTATATTAATAACCAAGTAGTGCCAGCAGTTGAAAGAATCTTTAATGTTTTGGGTTATACTAAAGAAGCTCTTTCTGAAAGCAAAGATCAAAGTAAGTTAGGAGAATATTTCTAAGGTGCTTTAGGTAAAGGAACAAAATCTTCTGGATCAGTTGGAGCTCTAGGTAAAGGAATCAAATTCTCATAATCATCTGGGCCTCCTGGAACTCGCGGTAACGGGATTAGATTACCAACACCATAATGTTTTTTTCTGAATTCTTCAGCATGTTTTTTAAGGTTTTTATCAAAATCCTTGCCAAAGTAATTGTCCAGTTCTTTTTTCATACTTTCATCTTTAAGATGTTCTGCTACAACAACCTGTTCTTGGCCTTGTTTGTAATGGACTTCAGCAATTAACTGGCCGTCTTTATCATAAACCTTGTACTGCCATTCGTTTGTTTCTCCCCAAATACATTCTCGAGTCTGAACTTTTTCTACCCGGCCGTGTTTTTCAAGAAAATCTTCTAGTTCACTCTGCATTTTTTTGTAGGCATCATCTACAGCAGGTTCATAAAGTCCAACAACGTCTGTGTTGAAAGACTCGACATGGTTCAAACGTGATTCTAAAGCTTCCATTTTAGTATTTTTAGACTTAGAGATATTTAAATCTTTTGAATATAGATATATTTTATTCTAAATAAAGCAATCTTTATAAACCAAATTGAATTGTTTCTTAGTATGGATTTGAGTAAATTAAAGAGAGAGGTTGAGGATTTAGGGAGTTTTGACAAGAATATTTCTTTGTTCAACAAATACTGGATCAGATCCAATACTTATGATTTTTTGAATGATGAAGACAAGGAGCAATTGAGGGCTTTTCGTCAAATCATTAAGGAGCTGAAATACGGCCAGGTGGTCAATGAAAAGATAATCTCTTTGGCCAATCATTTGATGAAACTTCAAGTTCATACTTTAACAGGGGATGAAGATGAAGTCAAGAAAGCAAGAAATAAGTTTTTGAATGACAATCAAATCAATATCAGGAAAGTGATTGATGAGGTTGGTTATATCAAGTTTCAGTTAAATTTGTTTAAGGATTTCTATGAAAAAATAATTTACCGTTTGGGAAAAAGACTGGATTTGGAAAGTAATATGGCTTTGGTTGACGGCAAGCATGGTGTTTATCTTAAGGAGTTAGTTGAACTGAACAAAAAACAGCAGAGTTATTTGAAAGAGATTGGTTCTAAGTTTGTTCAATTGAGCAAGAAGGTTAAGGCCTAACTTTTCAACGTAATCTTTTTAAATAACCCTCTATTCTCACACTAACATGAAATATCCTGTCTATAAACATACTGAGATTGAACCTGGATTAGTTAAACATTGGGATCATAATAAGATTCTTGAGAATCTGCGCAAGAAAAACAAAAACGGTCCAAGCTGGTGTTTTTTGCAGGGTCCTCCTTATACTTCCGGCAAAGTTCATTTGGGAACGGCCTGGAATACTGTTTTGAAAGACATGTCATTGCGTTACAAAAGAATGCAGGGTTTTGATGTCTGGGACAGAAACGGTTATGATGTTCACGGCCTGCCGACTGCCCATAAGGTTATGGCCAAACATAATTTAAAATACAAAGAAGACATTGAAAAATTTGGTCTTGACAAGTTTATCAAAGAATGTATTGCTTTTTCTTTGGAAATGGGTGAGCAGATGACCAAGGATTTTCTGCGAATGGGTTCTACTTTGGATTATTCAGACACTTACATGGCTTTGAAAAATGAATACATGGAATCAGAATGGTGGATGATCAAGCAGGCCTGGAAGAAAAAAAGATTGTATTTGGGAGAGAAGGTGATGACTTGGTGTGCTGACTGTGAAACTGCTTTGGCAAAACACGAATGTGAATACAAGGAAGTAACTGATGATTCTATTTTTTTGAAATTTAAAGTCAAGGGAAAAGAAAATGAATATTTGATTATCTGGACGACCACTCCCTGGACAATTCCTTTTAATTTAGGTATTATGGTCAATCCTGAACTAGATTATGTTAAGGCTAAGGTTGAGGATGAAATTTGGATTTTAGGAAAGTCTCTGGCGGCACCAGTGGTTCAGTCAGTGGCAGATAAAAAAATGGAGATTCTTGAGGAGTTCAAAGGAATTGATTTGAAAGGTGTTGAATATGAACACCCTTGGTTTGAAACTACTCCTGGTTTAAAGGAATTAAAGGAAGAGTATCCAAATATTTATACAGTGGTTTTATCAAAAGAATTTGTTGATTTTTCTGCAGGTTCTGGTCTGGTGCATATGGCTCCTGGCTGCGGACCTGAGGATTATGAGGTGGGTCGGGAAAATGAAATTCCTCCTTACAACAATCTAAGCGAACAGGGAGAGTTTCCTGCTGACGGACCTTTTGCCCGCCGAATTGCCAAGAAAGATGATGCTAAATTTATCAAAGATTTGGATGAAGCAGGTGTTTTGATTGCTTCCACTCCTGTAGAGCACGATTATCCTCACTGCTGGCGATGCCATAATGGAGTTATATTCAAGACCACAAAACAATGGTTCTTTAAGATTGAAGATTTGAAGGACGCTATGATCAAAGCTGACAAGGAAGTTCATTGGGTGCCTCAAACACAGGCTTTTGAAGCCTGGACATCTCATCTGAAAGACAATTCAATTACCCGTCAAAGATATTGGGGAACACCCGTACCAATCTGGAAATGTTCTAACTGTGATGAAGTTGAAGTGATTGGTTCTGTTAAGGAATTAGAGGATAAGGGAGTTAAGGTTCCTGACAATTTACACAGGCCCTGGATTGATGAGGTTGAATGGACCTGTAAATGCCACGGCAAGATGAAACGAATTCCAGATATTATTGATGTCTGGATTGATGCTGGTGTGGCTTCCTGGGCTTGTCTGCATTATCCTCAGCGCAAAGATTATTTTGAAAAGTTTTTCCCGGTTGATTTTATTTTAGAGGCAACTGAACAGGTTCGTCTTTGGTTTAGTATGCTTTCAATTTGCTCGCAATTAGGTTTTGACAAAAATTGCTTTAAGAATGTCTATATGCATGGAATGCTGCTTGGAGTAGACGGTCAAAAGATGAGTAAGTCTCTTGGTAATATTATTTCACCATATGAACTGATTGACAAACACGGAGCAGATGCAATGAGATACTATGTCTGTTCTGTCAATGCCGGCCAGGAAATGAGATTTAGTTGGGATGAACTCGCTTTGAAAGAAAGACATCTGAATGTTCTTTGGAATGTTCATAAATTATTGATTTCACTGGCTAAAGAAAATTCTGTCAATCCATTTCAATTAGGACCTGATTTAGCTCAGGATTTATTTAGTTTGGAAGAGAAATATATTATGTCCAGATTGAATCAGACAATTAAAAAAGTAACTAGTTTATTTGATGAATATCGTTTGGATGAAACTATCTCACCGATTGAAGGGTTATTTTTAGATTTGAGCAGAACTTATATCCAAATGGTCAGAGAAAAGAGTGCGGTGGGTTCTAAAATTGACAAGAATGTTGTTCTTTACACAGTAGCTCGTGTCTTGTTTGAAACTTTGAAAATGTTTGCACCAATCTGCCCGTTTATTACTGAAGCCATGTTTTTGAATTTGAAATCTGAATTTGATTTGAAAGAAGAAAGTATCCACCACTGGAAATGGCCTGTTTCAGATGACAGCTTGATTGATTCTGAACTGGAAGTGCAGATGGATGTAGCTGGTTCTGTTATTCAAGGTGTTTTGAATGCCCGTGAGAAGGTTGGAAGGGGATTGAGATGGCCGTGCAAAGAAATAGTGGTTGTTTCTTCAGATGAAAATGTCCGTGAGGCTGTTACAGCTATGAAAGATATCATTAAAAATCAGACTAATGTCAAAGCAGTCGTGGTTAAGAATGAAATGGAAGGTGTTTCTGAGAAAATCAAATCTGATTATGCCAAGCTGGGTCCGGCTTTTGGTGCTTTGGCTCCAAAAATAATTGCTAAGCTGGCTATGGAAAGCCCGCAAACAATTTTGAATAAAGTTAATAACCATGGGTATAAATTTGAAATTGACGGCCAGGAAGTTTGCATTACTAAAGATCATCTGATGGTTGAAAAAGATATTCCTTATCCATACAAAGAAGCTGAGTTCAAGCACGGTTTTGTTTATCTGAACCAGGAAGTGACTGATGAACTTGAAGCAGAAGGTTATGCCCGTGAATTAATGAGACGGGTGCAGCAGCTGCGTAAGAAAGCAGGTTTAGAGAAGATAGATTCCATTGTTTTGTTTATTGGTGTCAATGAAGATATGGTGTCTATGCTAGAAAACTTTGAAGAAGACATTAAATTGAAATGCGGCGCCTCTAAAATTAAGATTTCTAATTTAGGGCCTGCCCGAAACCATGAACATCATTCTAAAGAGAAATTAAAAGGAGAAGAGTTTGATCTTTGGTTTGATAAGGTTTAATAAATAAGAATTATTCTTTCTTTTCTTCTTTAACTGGTTTTTCTTCAACTAATTCTTCAGCTGCTTTTTCTGCTTCTTCTTCTGGCAGCTTTTCCACCTTTTCTACAACTTCTTCAACAGCTTTCTCAGTCACTTTCTCAACCGCTTCTTTAGGAGTCTTGATCTTTTCATCAATGATTTTTTCTTTCTTTGGCTTTTCTTCAACTTCTTCGCCTTTCTTAGCTTTCAAACCAAGTTTTTCTTTTTCAATACTTAAGTGTTTAACTTCAACTATTTTGACTGGATAAACTTTGCTGAGTTTTTTCTTAAGCTCGTTTTGAAGACGGTGAGGAATAAGTTTGCTAAGAACTTCTTCAAATGTCATCTTAGGAATTTCTTGAGAAATATTTTCAAGAAGAGCCTTTCTGATGCTGGTGTTAACAGATCTCTTGGTGTTGTTCAAAGTCACCAAGATGAACTTGAATCTGGCTTTCTTTTTGTCAGCAGTTTCAATGACAAAACTTTCATCAATTCGGTCAGAGTGTCTCCTAACCATTCTTTTGATAGAAGCAGGAACCATAAAATAACCAATTGGCTCTGTGTTTAAGTTATTGCCAGAAGCAGAAGTGATTCTGAATTTAATGTAAACATTCTGGTCACGCATACTCTCGGTTAAATTTTGAAGATTGATACGAAGAGTCCGGTTAATGGCCTTTTCTGGATTGATTAAATGAATTTCTCCTAACTCTTTATTGTGGAACTGCTTAGGAGCAATTATTGGAAACCAATATTTCTTCTTAACCTTAGTTGTTACTTTTGCTTTAACTTTAGCCATGGTGTGTGAAAAATTATAGGGTATTTATAAAGATTACGTTTATTTAGGTTAATTTCAGAACATAAGGTCAGGGTGATCCACAGCAAAATCAATGGCGCGAAGATAATCCTCGTAATCTTTTTGATAAGTTTTTTGTAACTCATCAGGCAATTGTTTGAATGCTATTTCTAAATTAACTTTTTCCTCTCTCCAACTAACCTCCTCTATGCCGTTTTCCTGATTGAGGAACTTTTGATCAAGAGTTTCGGTTGCGTTTTTGTATCCTATTTCTTCTTGAGAATTATCCATTTTAAATATCTAAGTTAACAACTTCTTTGGCGTGGTCAAGGATGAATTTTCTTCTCGGTTCGACTTCGTCTCCCATAAGAATGGTGAAAATTCTATCTGACTCAATAGCGTCTTCAATAGTGACTTGTTTGAGAATTCTGTTGTCTGGATTCATAGTGGTTTCCCATAATTGTTTTGGGTTCATCTCTCCCAGACCTTTGTAACGAGAAACATGGCAACCTTCACCAAATTCCTGTGTCAGTTTTTTCATCTCTTCATCTGTAAAAGCATATTTGAAAGTTTTTCCTTTTTGAACTTTGTACAAAGGGGGCTGAGCAATGTAAAGATGGCCGGCTTCAATCAAAGCTTTCATGTAACGGAAAAAGAAAGTTAAAATTAAAGTTCTAATGTGGGCACCGTCAACATCAGCGTCTGTCATAATAATAATCTTGTGATATCTTATTTTTTCAATATTGAATTCATCGCCAATACCTGTGCCAATGGCAGTAACCATATTGACAATTTCATTATTTTCAAAAATTTTGTTTAATCTGGCCTTTTCAACATTGAGGATTTTACCTCTTAGCGGTAAGATGGCCTGGAAATCTCTGTTCCTGCCTTGTTTGGCAGAACCACCAGCTGAATCTCCTTCTACAATATAGACTTCGCATTTGGAAGCATCTTTGTTTGAGCAGTCAGCTAATTTACCAGGTAAGGTGCTGCCTTCTAAGACTGATTTTCTTCTGGTCAATTCCTTGGCTTTTTGAGCGGCTGCTCTGGCTCTGGCTGCTTCAGCGCATTTGTTAAGAATAGTTTTAGCTACACCAGGATTTTCTTCAAGGAATTCTGATAAAGAGTCATTAATTAACGAGCTAACGATCCCCTGAACTTCTGAATTACCTAGTTTGGTTTTGGTCTGACCTTCAAACTGAGGATTGGCCAGTTTGATTGAAATAATAGCTGTTAGTCCTTCTCTGGCATCGTCTCCTGAGAACTTGACTTCAATCTTGTGTTTTTTAGCGTAATTGTTTAAAACTCTGGTGAGAGCGGTTCTGAAACCAGACAGGTGTGTTCCGCCTTCAATGGTGTTAATATTGTTGGCAAAAGTGTAAATGTTTTCCTGATAACCATCATTGTATTGAAAACCAAATTCCAGTCCGTAATCATCTTTACTTTTTTTGGCGTAGATGATGGGGGTGATGGGATTTTTGTTTTTATTCAGGAATTCAACAAAAGATTTGAGGCCGCCTTCGTACTTGAAAGTTTGTTTTTTATCATCTCTTTCATCTAACAGTTCTATTTCAATTCCTGAATTAAGGAAAGCCAGTTCTCTGAGTCTTTTGGCAAGAATATCATAATGAAATTCAAGTTCCCCAAAGATTTCAACATCTGGTTTGAAAGTAACTTTAGTACCATTGTCTTCTGAAGTGCCAATTTCTTCAACTTCGGTTACAGGTTTTCCTTTTTCATAAAGCTGTTTGACTTTTTTGCCGTTTCTTTTGACAATAACTTCAAATTTTTCTGAGAGGAAGTTGACAACTGAAATACCTACACCATGGAGGCCACCACTGACTTTGTATGTTTTTTTATCAAATTTTCCACCAGCATGAAGTTCGGTTAAAACTAGCTGTAAAGCTGAGATGCCGTGTTTTGGGTGGATAGCAATAGGAATTCCTCTACCATTATCAATAACAGAAACAGAACCGTTTTGATGGATAATGACCTTAATTTTGCTGCAGAAACCGGCTAAAGCTTCGTCTATGGAATTATCTACTGCTTCATAGACTAAATGATGGAAACCCCTGATAGATGTGTCTCCAATATACATGGGAGCGCGCTGTCTAACAGCCTGTCTGCCACTTAGTTTTCTGATATGCTCTGCGCTGTAATCTGAGGTCATTTTTTTGGTAAAGTAATGGTGTTTTTTACATCTTTATCGACGAGAAAACCCATATCAGAAAAGGATGTCTTGCTTTATAAAGGTTGCGGTTGGTTTATCGACGAGAAAAAGTCCTAAACAGCCCTCGAATATTCGATTAAATCAGTGATTTCCTTTATTTTTGTTGGTTTTTCGAGCAGCCAAGGGGGTCTGCCAATCTTATCAACATGCACATAAGTCTCTTCAACTTTTCCTTCATTGTATAGCTTATCATATCTAAAATCCATGTTTGAATGCCTTCCATAACGAAACTGGGATGGAGCACCCAATGATTCCAGAACAATTCCGACAGATGAAAAATCTTCTTTTGATCCGATTGTGGCAACATAGATGTCATTTTTTTTGTACACTAACACTTCAAGACCCATCTTTCTCCAGATTGCCCTGTCAATCTTGTGATTGGATTTCCACCCATCTGTTGAAATCATGCGGCTGCCGTCTGCAAATCGAGGACACCTTCTTTTAAATTCAAAATTAGGTGAATCATTTAAAGCGAAAAGAATATTGGCAAATCCTAAATATTGAAAATGTGGCATTTAATAAAAAATTATTTTTTAGTTTAAATTAATTTCTTTTCTAAAGAACATTATTGGAAAAATATTTAAGTCCTGGAAATGTTCCTGGATTATGACATTTTTGATTGAAGCGGCAAACTATATATCTGTCTTAGGAGATTTGTGGCTTCTTTTGCCGTTATCTTTTATTTTAATTCTTTTTTTGTTTTACAAAAAGAAAAAGATGCAAGCCCTTTTGGTTGTCTTTGGTTTTATGGTTGGGTCTTTGCTGAACTTTTTGTGGAAAGAAATCTTTCAGATACCCAGACCAGAAAATCCTTTGATCCAAATAAGCGGCTACAGTTTTCCGAGCGGACATGCGGTCCAGTCTTTGTTGTTCTTTTCAATCCTGTTTTTTGTTTTCAAAGACCAAATCACCAATAAATACAAGAAATATTCTTTTATCCTGACTAATGCAGCGATTATTCTGCTGGTGGGGTGGAGCAGAGTTTACCTGAGAACACATTATTGGAGTGATGTGATTGCCGGTTATGCTTTTGCTATTATCTGGCTGGTGTTTGTTCTTTGGTTGGTTAAAAGGAAAGTCTTCCAAAAGATATTCTAAAAACTATTGGGCTTAAGAAAAAATTAATCAGTCCCAAGGGTCGTAGTATTTTGAATGATCCATGAGCGGCAGTTTGATAATCACTTTAGAGCCGTTTGAATTCAAAAATTCAACTTCATTCAAACCTTGGTCATAAGCCTGTTTGAATCTGGCCATGATTTCTCGATCTGTGATATTTAGATCATCCAACCCCAATAATGTTTTCATAGACATTTTAGATTGCCTTTATAGTCTATAATACCCTTTAGTTGATGTATTACTAATTGGTTGGTTATAACAGTTAGATTTATATATAAATACATTTCCTAAATGCTATATATGCATTATTTTGTGTATATGCTATTTGGGGGGATTTATATGGAATACAGAAAATTAATATCATTTGGAAAAAGCAGTTATGTTGTTTCTATTCCTAAAAATTGGGTTTTTGAAAATAAACTAAAGAAAGGAGATCTCATCCGTTTGGATCAAGAGTATGGAAATCTCGTTTTACAGCCAAAGATAAATGAAAATGACCAGCCTTCTGAACCAAAAGAAATACTGATAAATGTTGAAGGCAAAAGTGTAAAACAGTTGTATAGGGAAATTATACCTGCATATATTGATGGTTTTGAGTCTATAGTTCTTAAAGGTAAGGATATAAAAGAAAAAGCAGAACCAATCAAAGAACTGATTAGAGGTCTGATTGCCTTGGAAACCATGGAGCAGACAGGCGACAGAATAGTGGCCAAGGATTTTCTGAATATGAAGGAAATTTCAATTACCAGTCTAATCAGAAAAATGGATATCATTGTACGTTCCATGATGGTTGATACTAAAAAATCTTTTGAAGAAGACAATTTTGATAATATTTATTCCAGAGATGGGGATATAAATCGTTTAACTTATTTGATTTTCAGAGCCATAAAGTATGGGCTAAAAAATCCTTTGGTGGCTAAAAAACTGTTTGATCTGGAACCTTGGAATTTATTGGGGTTGTGGCGTTTGACAGCCAATATTGAACATATTGGTGATACTGTCAAGAGGGTTGCCAAAATCATGAGAGAAATCCAGCTGAGTAAAGCAAAGCAAAAAGAATTTGTCCAGATTTTAGCCCAAGTGGAGAGCACTTATCTAAACATGATGAAGTCTTATCACAACCAAGACGTTAATTTAGCTTATGAGATGTCAACAGAGAAAGAACCGGCTATCAGAAAGTTAGATGACTTCTATCTTGAAAATAAATCAGCAAAGAAAATTGGTTTTTTAGTCAATCATTTGAAACAAACAACTCTGACTGTACAAGATATTGGAAGATGTATTTATTTTTAGTTAAATTTAAATAGGGTTGATTGAAAATCGAATTAAAATGGCAAGGAATGGACTGAAACGAAGTGACTTTAAAGGACTGGAATTACCCATGGATGGTTTCGAAGTTTTAGAGACTTATAAAAGAAGATATTCTACAATTTATCGTGTCCGAGTCCAACCTGATGATCTGGACATCATGGTCAAAAGGTTTTCATATGCTCAAGGTATGACTTCTACTTCAAGAAAATTTAATGACCCTAGTTTAGCCCATTACAGGGAAACTGGCATTAATAAGATTCTTTCTGAAGCTGATCCTAGTGTAGCTCTTAAACTTATTCCTCAATTTTTAGGTTATAATAAGGAGCATTTGTTATACTTTAGAGAATGGGTTCATGGTGATTGCCACAGGAAAAAATTTGCAGCAATAGAAAAAGAAAAATTTAGTGCATTGCAGGGAGAGAATACTGATGAGGTTAGGAGGGTTAGAGACAAACTGGATGAAGCCAAAATGGTTTTGGTTTATGAAGCCATGGATATGATTGCCAGATTCCATGCTTATTGCGAGCAATATTCTGCTAATTTTGCTAACCGAATAAATCTGGAAGATGCTCCTGTCAACCAACAGGTAAGGGTTTATGCTAAATACCTGACAAGATTAGCTTATTTCCACCATTTTAAAGAAATTATGGTCAAGGAAGGAAAGGCAAAGGGCCAAATCAGGAAAAAGTTGGGTGTAAATATAGACAAGATGGCCGGACAGTTGATTAGAAAAGGAAGAAAGGCCATGAATGACACTAATGAAGTTGGAATTATTCACGGCGACTTAAATGCAGCCCATGTTTTAGATAAATTAATTGATTTTGAAGATGTCAGAAAAGGAAAATTAATTTTAGATCCGACCAGGTATTTGATTGATGAAAATACCAAGATCCCGGTTGAACAGATTCCTTTTGTGATTGCTTATTATGAAGGTCAGAAAGCATTCTACAGAGGTGAATTAACTGGCGAGGTTGAGAGAGTCCATGATGTTGATGAACTGGCCAGATTAGTCAATGATGTTATTGGCAAAGAAAATTTTGCCCAGGCTTATGTAACCTATTTGGCCACAGCTATTGAACAGACAATCCATATTGCGGCAGTGAGAACAAAATACAGTCCTGGACAAATAAATGATTTATTGCGACAATGTCCGACTTACAAACTTCAAGATATCCATACAGCTCAGTTGAAAAGGCTGGCCAGCAACCTTGACTTTTATTTTGGCAGCCAGGGACTGCCAATCAGGCAAGGCATTGGCAGAGGAGAAAAAAGAGTAACTGGTTATCTTGACTTTATCAGAAGATTATTATTCAATGATTTACAATTATTAAAAACAGCTAACGACTCGCAGTGGTGGAGCTGGAAAATATTTGATGAGGAAAAATGAGTGAAAGATTAGCCAGGGAAATGGAATTGGCCAAGGCCATTGTCAGGGAAGCCGGTAAAATAATCATGAAATTTTATGATACTGGCATCTATCATGTCACAGAAAAGGCTAATTTAACTCCAGTAACCAGCGCTGACAAGGGTGCTAATGATTATATTGTTTCCAAACTAGAAGAACATTTCCCGGATGATGGGATTATCTCTGAAGAAGGTTCTGAAAAAATGGCAAATCCAAGGAGTTTTTGGTTATTGGATCCTTTGGACGGAACAGTTGAATTTGTGAATAATAGAAAAGAGTTTTCAATCATGTTGGGTAAGGTAGAAGACACCAAAGCGGTTTTGGGTGTTGTTTATCTGCCGGCAGTTGACAGATTGTTTTATGCTTTTGAAGGGGGAGGAGCTTATTTAGAAGAGAGTGGAGGAGAACCAAAACAAATTTTTGTTTCTAATACTCCAAGTCTTCACACCTCAAAAATTTTAGTAACCCGTTCTAATGTTGACCCCAAACTAACTGATATTGTAAAAGAAGTGCCTTTTGGTTCAGTCAAAGGCATGGGAAGTCTGGGATTGAAATTATGTTTGGTGGCTAACGGTGAATATGATGCCTGCATTCGAACACATACAGTCCATCATTGGGGAGTATGTGCTTCAGATATAATCTTAAGAGAAGCAAAGGGAAAAATAACTAGTTTTTATGACAAACCTTTAGAATACAGTGTGACAGAACCAATCATCGGCGGCGGAGTAGTGGGAAGCAACAGTATTAATCATCAAGATGTTATTTCCCGCCTGTCAAAATTTATTTAAATTCTTCAATACTTAATTTGCCTTTTTGAGCTTTAAGAGTGTAGTTGTCCCTTTCGTTGAATTTTGTTAGTTTACTGATAACTTCTGGAACAAGAATTCTTTCCCCTCTGAAATCAAGAGTGGTAATAATCTCTTTGGCTTCTGCTTTGCCAATCTTTTCAGAAACAATTTTTTCAGCACTGCTCCTTTTCCTAACAGTCACAAATTCCTTGGTCTTGTCGGCAAGGAATTTAGCAATCTTGTCAGCAATGTCAATTTTAGTAACAGCAGAAATGCCCTGCAGACCAGGAGAAATATTAGCTTCAAGGACTAGCGGACCTTTAGGCCCTTCCAAGATATCTACCCCACAAATTTCAGCACCAAGAGCTTTGGCAGTAGCCACAGCAATTTTAGTACTCTGACGGTCTAATTCAACAGCTTTGCCTTTGCCGCCAGCATGGATGTTAGCCCGGCGTTCTGATGATTCTGCCTTTCTCATCATGGCAGCTACAACTTTGTCACCAACAACAAAAGCCCTGATATCAACATTGCCTGACTCAATAAATTCCTGGATAATGAACGGCTGTTTTAGGGCGCCCAGAGCGTCTAGTAATGATGAAGCTGAAGCAAAAGAATCGGCAAACATGACACCCTTGCCCTGTGTACCTTCTGGGAATTTCATGACAATAGGATAATTGATTTTTTTAAGAATGACTTTGGCTGCTTCCTGTGTGGGAGAGATGTATGTTTTAGGAGAGGGAATTCTATTTTTTTGCAGTTCCAAGTGAGTAAGAAGTTTGTTGTGAGCAATGGTGAAAGCTCTTGGTTGGATGGGCATGTAAGTGTTTTTGTAGAGAAGTGAAGCGATAGATTGGAGCAGATTAGTGTAACGGAAAGAACCTTTGGCAAAAACACAGTCATATTTTTTGAGGGGTTCTTCTTTGTAAAGAACTTCTCCTTCTTCTCCAAGATTGACTTCAATATTTTTTAGATTAACATTTTCAACTTCGTCAAAATACTTTTTCATGGCTTCAACAGTCCATTCTGAACTCTTACTACCAAGGGAGATTAATGCAGCTTTCATTTTAAAGGGTCGATGAGGAATTTTTCTTTTTTAAGAATATTTTGTCCGATAAGCACAGGATATTTGAGATGACTTCTTTCGGCTAAGGTAAATTCTTCATTGAAATTTTTTCTGATTAAAGTAACTTTTGCTTTGATGACCGGCCTCATAATGGTTCCGCTGGCTGATTTGACTAATTTTTTTGAAATAACCGGGCCTAGTTTTAGGTCGGCAGCTAGGGCGACATCAATAGAAGATTTAGTGGCACCGGTATCTATACGAGCCATAACAGTTTTTTTCTTTTCTGGTCCGATAACAGTGATTTTTTCGGTTAAACCCAGGACTGGTCTTTTTGGCATGCTTTGTTGGAATTCTTTGTTATTTTTAAAGGTTATGGTTAAGTTTTTATATGGTTCTTTTTTGATTTTAAGATAATTCCTTAGATTAATTATGATTAACTAACCACAATCTTTATATATAACTACTTATCAAGTTTTCTTATAAATGCGAGGGGATATCTATGGCTGAAGGAAATGTACAACCAATCTTTATTTTACCTGAAGATACTAGAAGAACATCTGGAAAAGATGCACAAAGAATGAATATTATGGCGGCTAAAGCAGTTGCTCAGACAGTTCGAACTACACTGGGTCCAAAAGGCATGGACAAGATGCTAGTTGATTCTATGAATGATATCATTGTGACCAATGACGGTGTGACTATACTTAATGAAATGAATATTGAACATCCGGCTGCTAAGATGATTGTAGAAGTGGCTAAATCACAAGAAGATGAAGTTGGTGACGGAACCACTACAGCTGTAGTTTTAGCCGGTGAATTGTTAAAGAAATCTGAAGATTTGTTAGACCAAGAGATTCATCCAACAATTATTGCCAAAGGTTACAGATTGGCAGCTAAAAAAGCTCATGAGATTTTAGAAGATATGGCTGAAACAGTAAGCATGAAGGATGAAGCTGTTTTGAAAAATATTGCCATGACTGCTATGACTGGCAAGGGCGCTGAAACTGCCAAAGAAGTTTTGGCCGGTCTGGTGATTAAGGCTGTCAAAGATGTGGCTGAAATTGAAAACGGCTCTTTTTTTATTGACACTGAAAATATTAAAATTGAGAAAAGGGTGGGTAGTTCTGCTGAGAAAAGTGAGTTAATTAGAGGTATTTTAATTGACAAGGAAAAAGTTCATGCAGGCATGCCTAGAAAAGTTGAAAATGCTAAACTAGCTTTGGTTGACAGCGCTTTAGAAATTAAAAATACTGAGATTGACGCTAAGATTCAAATAACTGATCCGTCACAGATTGAAGCTTTTTTAGAACAGGAAGAAAGAACTTTACGAAATATGGTTGACAAGATTATTGCTTCTGGTGCCAGTGTTATTTTCTGTCAGAAAGGTATTGATGATTTAGCTCAGCATTTTTTAGCTAAGGCTGGAATCTTTGCTGTCAGACGGATTAAAAAATCTGATATGGACAAGTTGGCTCGGGCAACTGGCGCTAAAGTTGTAACTAACTTGAATGATTTAACTGCAGCAGATTTGGGTATGGCTGGTGTTGTCCGTGAGGAAAAAGTCGGCGATGAAGAAATGGTTTTTGTTGAGGAATGCAAAAATCCAAAAGCTGTTACTTTGTTGATTAGAGGCGGAACAGAACATGTTTCTGATGAAATCAAAAGAGCAATTGACGATGCTATCGGTGACATTGCTGCGACACTTAAGAATGGAAAGGCTGTAGGTGGTGCTGGTGCTCCTGAAGTTGAACTGGCTCGTTTGTTGCGTAAGTTTGCAGGTCATCACAAAGGTCGCGAACAGTTGGCAATCAATGCTTTTGCAGATGCGATGGAAGTAATCCCTCGGACACTTTCTGAAAATGCTGGTCTGGATCCGATTGATGTCATGACCAAATTAAATCAAGCTCATGCCAAGAAGGAGAAATGGGGTGGTATTGATGTTTTTACCGGCCGAGTTATTAATGCCTGGCGAAGTGGAGTTATTGAACCGTTGAAAATTAAAACACAGGCAGTTGGTTCAGCAGCTGAAGTGGCAGAAATGATTCTTAGAATTGATGACGTCATTGCCAGCGGTAAACAATCCGGTCCACAAATGCCTCCTGGCGGAATGCCACCTGGAATGGGGATGTAATTTTTTATTTTTTTAAACTATTTTCTTTAAAGCAGAAACAACTTCATCAGCTCGGGGTCTGTCGCCAGCTGATGGTTCGGTCATGCCCATGAGAATGTCCTGAATTTGTTTGGGTTCTCTTTTGGCTCCGACATGTAAGGGATAAGGAACTTCTGTCAGCTTTCTGATGGCATCAGTAGCATCTTCAATACCTGGGAATGGCAGAGTTCTGTCTTTGAGAAGACTGTAAAAAATAACCCCTAATGAAAAAATATCTGAAGCAGGGCAGTCTCTTTTACTTAGTAATTCAAGAGGTATGAATTGGGCTGTGCCATAAACTACATTATCCCGGCCACGACTGACATTGAGTTCTGGTCTGTTCAAATCCTTGGCCAGGTAAAAATCAATAATCTTGACCTTTTTACCATCATATAAAATATTAGCCAGCTTGCCGTCAAGATGGATAAAACCTTTTTGATGACAATAGTCCAGAGCTCTGGCAGTGTCTAAAATAATGCCTGCTTTTTTGGATAAGCTCCATCTTTGAGTGTAGCCTGTTCCAACCCAACTTTCTAAATCAAAACTAGGAAAATCTTCTAAAACTAAATAATGTGAAAGTTTTTTTTCTGGAGGGAGCTTAGCGTCTCCAATGATGTTGATGATGCCAGGATGGTCAAGTTCAGACAAAATTTTTGCTTCACGTTCAGATCTGGCTACTTCTATTGGATTTTCTGATTTGTCAGGGTTTAAGATTTTGAGAATGACATACTTTTGATTTTCAAGGTCAAGAGCCCGGTAAACCCATGAGAAACCACCATTGCCAACACAATCTTTGATGTAATAATGGTCAATTCTACTGCAAAGCAAGTCCCTTTGATTCATGCTAACTTTTTTGACCTGCTCTTTTATATATTTAACTTTATTAAACGCAATCTTTATAAACCAAAATTGATTAATTCAGTTTAATCAAGAAAAAAGGTGGTTTTAAATGGTAGCTAAACCTGTTGAAAAAGAAGAATACGAAATTATCCCTCATCAAATTCTTTCTGATTTAAGAGACGAAATCGAGCTCTTAAAGGAGAAATTAACTAAGCCAGAAGATGAGGTTGGTAAAGAATTGCTTGTTTCTATGGCTGAAGTAAAAAATACAATTCATGATTTTATGGAAGCTATTAAGATAGCTTTAAAAGAAATAAAGACTGATGAAAAAGGAGACGCTGGAGCAGCTTTGAAAGGTATGAGCAAAAAAATAGACCAATTGGCAAAACAAAATGAAGAAATTGCCACAGCTTTGGTTTCAATTGTGGAAACTTTGAGGAGACCGCCAATGGCACCGCCAATCAGAGTGGCACCACCAGTACCAAGAGTGCCGCCAAGGATGCCGGCACATAGTCCAATGCCTCCTCCACCAGGAAGAAGTCCGAGTATGCCGCCCCCTCCACCACCAGCTCCTTCAGGAAGGCCAACACCGACAGCACACTTAGCTCCACCACCGAGCGGAGCTCCAATGCCGTCAGAAATGCCTCCTCCACCAGGGCCACACAAAAAAGGACTTTTAGGAATGTTCTTCAAAAAATAAAATGGCTGATGTTAATCCTTCTAAAACAGTTCGTTTTGCCCAGCTTCTAGCAGAAGCCAGTGAAAAAAGAGATGCCGGCCAGTCTAACAGAGATGATTTGAATAAGCAACTGGCTAAAGTAAAAAAAATGGCTGCTTTGCCAGGGGTCAAAAGAACTTTTAGACAAGAGCTTGAAAAACTGGAAGATATGGTTTTACAAGTGGCTAGTTTGGAAACTGAAATTCTAAAAAAAGAAGACAAAGATATCAGAGATTTGAAAAATCAGATAAGCAGTCTGAAATCACATTTATCCTTAACTAAAACTGACGATTTAAAACCAAAAATTGAGAGGATTAATTTTTTAATTGCTGAGTTAAGTTCCAGAATCAACACCTTCATCAATATCAAAACAGACAGAGAAAGAAGAATGGAAGAACTGGAAATTAAAATTAAAGAAAAAATGGAAGAAAATTTTGAAGAGATTACTAAACTTGAAAAACAAGTAGCTTCCTTAGAACAAAAATATGAATCCTTGAAAAGTTCAGGCAAACACAGCGAGGAACAGCTGGATAAAATTTCTAATAGATTGGCTGAATTGAGAGAAAAACTGATTACCAAAAGAATTGAAGTTGTGGAAAAGAAAAAACAAGAGCTGAGAACCATGGGTCCAAGTCCTAAACCAGTTCCTCCACCTCAAATGTTCCATCCTCAATCCGGTCCAGTTAAACATAAGATGATTTTTCCGGAAGCTCCAGAGCCGCCAAGAGGAATGCAGCCACCAAGAGAATTACAAAGACCAATGATGTTTCCAAAGATGCCTGAAAAGAATTTGGAATTTAAAGAACTGCCACCGCCGCCACCTAAGAAGAAAAAAGGTATGGTTGCCTGGTTAAAAAGACTGGTTTCTTAAAGATCCTTAGCCATACATAAAAATCATAGATTTTTGGTCGCCCAAAGATTTTACAAATCTTTGGCCATGACTGTCTTTCTGCCGTTATCTTTAGCTCTTTGACAAGCTTCTTTAACCAATTCTTTGGCTTTTTGATCCAATTTTTCAGCAAAATCTCCAGAAATATTGTCAATACCTAAATTAGCTGACTTGACTGCCTCTTTGATTTGAGATTTTGTAACTAACATCATGGCTTTGATAAAATCTGATTGGTATTTAAATTTTATTGTTTTGGAAAAATATTTATATGCTTTTGACATTCCCTTGTTTATGGCAAACTTTTTTTCAAAATTAAAGGGAGTCTTAACTCAACCGACTAAATTTTACAAGTCTGTTTTGAAAGAAAAAGGGGTTGGACCTGCCTTTCTTTATTATCTGGTTTTCTTTGTTCTGAGTTTTGCCTTATTTACAATTGCTTATTATGTTGGAGAAGCCGGAAAGATGTATCAAGATATCAATTTAAGTTATCCGATTTTGCTGCTTTTCTTTATTTTGGGATTGATTGTGCTGTTTATCATTACAGGAATCCTGCATGGATTTTTTAAACTAGTCAGCGGCAAAGGCAAATTTGAGGATACTTTCAAGACTTATGTTTATGCTGCCACACCAAGCATGATTTTTGGTCTGATTTATTATCTTGTCATGATTTTTGTTAATCTGAATGAAAATGTTGCCTTGAGTTTGGCGCTGAGTCTTGTTACTTTATTGTTATTGATCTGGACAGCTTTCCTGATGGTGATTGGAGGCAGTATTTTACACAAGATCAGCAAGGGCAAGGCCTTTTTAGCAGGTGTGATTTTACCAGCAGTACTTATGTTGGTTTTAGTAGTTTTCTTTGCTTTTATTGCTGTTTTCTTTGGGTTTTTATTTGCAGCATCAATCTAAGAATTCTTTATTTGTGTGTAAACCAAAATGATAACTTGTCTTTGGTCTTTTTATCCAGTCTGCAGAAGCAGAATCTTTCGAACTGGATGATGTCTCCTTGTTTTAAGTTTTTCAATTGGTATTCACCAAGGCCAGTAACTTTGGTGTTGTCTTCCATGAGAACTTCAACATTGATGTATTTTTCTTCCAGAGGCAGCCAGTGGATAATGATGCCCTGATCGGCAGCGTTTTTGTAATCCTGATAATCTGTAGAATGGAAAACAAACTCCTTGCCTTTTTTGACAAAGTTAAGGCAGTCCATGAGCCGATGAACTTTGTTTGTTTTTAATCTTTCAAAGTCTTTAGCAGTGATGTAGAAAGAATCTCTGGTTTTGAATTTACGGTAGCCTCTTTTTCTATGATCTGGATGCAGTGGAACTTGGCATTCCTGTGACTGGGCACCTTTAATTTTTATCTTCTTTTTGTTTTGGATAAGGAAATATCTATTGGCTTTTGATTCAATGATCTCTTTATTGAAAGCATTGATGGCTTTGAAAAACTCTTCTTTAGAAACAGTTTTGTCTGTGAGGCTTAATCCAATGCTTAAAGCGAATTTCCTGAGAGCTTCTGGTTGATAACCCCTTCTTCTTAAAGCCATGAGGAAAGGCAGCCTGATATCATCCCAGCCGTTGTATTTTTTTTGTTCAATCTCTTTTTTAGTTTGAGATGTGCTAAGAGTGAGACCTTTGAAATTAATCCTGCCCCAATGTTTGTAGACTGGAGGTTTCCAGCCGAGATATTCCATGATGGTGGCTTCTTTTTTTCCGTTGTCAGCATGGTCTTTGCCGTTAAGGACATGAGTCATGCCCAGTTCATGATCATCAACAGCAACACTGTAAACCATTAAAGGCCAGACGCGGTTTTCTTTTTTGGTTTTAGGATGAACATGTTCATTAATTCTCATGATAGAAAAATCTCTCATAGCGGGGTTTTTGTCCTGGATATCTGTTTTTAATTTGAGAACTGCTTCTCCTTCTGCATATTCATTAAACATCTTGGCGTATCTGATTTGCTGTTCTTTGACTGAGAGGTTTCTGCAAGGACAGGCCTGTGAATCTGCTTTAAGTTTCCGCCACTGGTCAACGTCACAGGTACAGACATAAGCCTTGTCCATAGTGACTAATTTTTCTGCGTAATCATAATAAAGTCCCAGTCTTTCTGACTGGATGATAAATTCTGTGACTTTGTTGTTGGTCAGCCATTGAGTATCGTCTTTGATTAAGTCGTAAGCTTTTGGATAAATATTTTCTGGATTGGTATCTTCAATCCTGACAATGAATTTGCCGTTGTAAGCCTGGGCATATTCAAAATTAAGAGAACCGCCATAAGCATGGCCAATGTGCAATGGTCCTGAAGGAGAAGGTGCAATTCTTAAGACCACTTTTCCTTTTTGAGCTTTTGGAAGTTCCAGACCTTTCTTTTTTTCTTTTTTTTCTTTCAACAATTCTGGAGCCAGTGATTTTAATTTTTTTTGCTGTTCTTCTAATGAAAGTTTTTCTATGCCTTTGATGACAATTTCAATATCCTTTCTGAGTTTAGGAATGTCTTTTTTTAATTCTGGTTTTTCTGAAAGAACACGGCCAAGAACAGCACCAGGATTTGGTTTACCTTCAAATTCCATGGCATTCTTAAGAGCATGCTTGAGGATTAAATCTTTCATAAGTTGTGGGAGTTTTTTTGAGTTATTAAAGTTTATTGTTTTTTATGAAATCCACCCCTAGTTGGCAGTAAAATTTAGACCTAAATTTTTATAAACGGGTTTTGTATTTGCTTTAATTTAATGGTTGACAGTGACTTATCAAGAGAGGTAGATAAAGAGTGTAAAAGAGTTGATGGAATTCTTGAAGAAGCTGACTGGAAAATTTTCTGTACTGAATTATGTATAAAAAATGAAGCTTTTGAATTAGAAGAGTATGTTTCTGAAGTGGTTGAAGAAAATGGTTTAGAAGCCAGTGTTTCTACAATCATGAAACGTTTGAAAAGAGAGAGAAACAGAGATCCTAATAATGGGCCTATGGCAAAGCTTGTTAATTATTTTGGCCGAAAGTTCAAGAAAGATATTTTCTTTGTCAAGATTGATGATATGCCTTCTTTGAACAAGTATATTCTTTATAATTACGGCAATCGAGAAGATTTTTTTACTCTTGAAGAGGTTACTGGGAATCTTTTTGAAGAATCCGGAATTGAAGATGTAAACCCTGCCTATTTTATTAATTTTGTATTGAAACATATAGGTGAAGATGAGGAATTGCAGGGAGCGATCAGTTATTGTGGGCATAGAAAAAAAGGAAAAAGGAAGAGGGCTGTTTATATGGTCCATGAGCAGGATGTACCTGATTTTTCTGATTGTTTACTAAAATATTTTGAAAAGATGATTAACGAAAAACCTGAAGCTTCTTATCGATTGAAGAAAAAAAGATTAAAGAAAAAAACTCCTGCTGAACCATCACCATCTCCAGAACTGATGGTCTTGGAGGATGTTGGAGAGAATAGATGGCAAAGATATTTTGGATTTGTTATGGGTTGGCTTGAACCTTATTCTCAAGATGATTCAAGTGTGACAATCTACATAAAAAAAGAGACAGAAACAGAGACTTGGGAAGATGATGATTACAATTATGGTGATGACAAATATATCCAATTAGAATTTGATTTTTTTAAAAAAAAGCCCCTTCCTGTTAAACCAAAGGAATCCATAGAAGATGATTATAAAGACGATGAAGACGATTATATGGATAATGAAGAAGCATTTCTTGATCGTTATATGTGTCTGTTGTCCCGTGTTAAAAAAGCAGGCCCCCTGGAAATTTTCCCCATAGAAGATGCTTTGACAATCTATGTTGGTGAAGCTACTGCTTACGGAAGAGGCCGCAGGACAACAACCTTAAGGACTCTTTTGGCGTCTTCTGATGACTTTAGGAAGTTGGCAATTCTTGAAAAAGAACACAAATATGAAACTTCTGAGTGGCAGATTAAAAAAGGAAATATCCCTAAGCTTTACAAGACAATTTTGGGATGGAGGGGCGATGGTCCTTGCGGCCCTTGGGGAGCACCTTCTGAAGGGGCTAAAGAACTGATGAAAGAGTAAAATAGATGTTCTCCAGTAAATAAATCTTTAAAAAGAGAAATTAAATCTGGTGTTTTGTTATGATTGAATTGCAGGGATATGAACAAATTGTTGACGGTGCGGTTTATTCTCAACAAACCGAAGATTTTCAGAATCATATGGTGGTAGTCTTAGGGCTGTATCAAGAAAAAATCAAGCGTGAAGTTTTTCAATACTTGGGCAAGAAGTGCGCCCAATTTTCTGCTTTGAGTTCTTTAGGTGAAAAACCAAGAACAGATTTAGAAAATCTTATGGATTCTTTGTCTCCTGAGCAGATGACAGGTTTCATTTCACAAGACGAAGACTTCTTTGAATCAATCAAGGATCAAATTGTTTCTGATGACGAAGAGGGTTTGGAGATTGGAAGGATTTTAGAAGTCACTTATGGTGTTGTTCCTACAGAAAAAATGGAAACTGCCCCAAGAGATGTAGCTTGGTTTCATGCCAGTTTTTTAGGTGGAAACCCACAAGAAGGTGTAGGTTTGGTTTGCAGTTTAGCCCTAAGATTTGAAAATGGTTCTCTACCTCCAAAAAGAGATATGATGACTCTGGCTTACTATGAGGTTACTCATTCCAGAGCTATGTGCATCTATCCTGATGGTTATGACCAGGATGCAGTGCAAGATTTAATCGAAAATGTTTATAGTTCTTTGTCACCAGACCAATTAGAAGAAGATATAAGACGCTTTGACGGTTTGGAACCTCATTCTATCAGTACTTTGTCTGGTCTAATAGCTGATGAAGAAATTGAAGAAGAAGAATTACCTGATTTCTCTTAACCACAGCAGACCAATCCTAATCATTAATCGGTTGAATTTGTCTGAAATCTTGTAGGTTTTTTTGTAAAGGTCGTAATCAATCAGACCCATAGATTTCATGGGTGTTAGAATTCTGTCATAAAACTGCCTTTTGTTATAGGAAATCTTGTTTTCTTTTTTGATTTGCGGGCCCTTGGGCACTGAGGTGTCAACTAGATTGCCTTCATGTAATCTGGTGGCAAATATGGACATTTCTGTCTTACCGATTTCCCCCCCATTTTCTTTAATATACTGAAGAAGCAATTTAGCCACAACTTCCTGCTGGTCTGTAGCAAAAACAATCTTAAAAATGTCGTCAGGTAAGTTGAATTGGTCAAATAAGATTACCATTTTCTTGTCTATTCCCCCAACCTAAGTAAATTTTTTTTATATATAAAGGTTGTGGTTTTAGGGCTATGAGTAGAGAAAAAAGTATATTAGTCTATCCAATAAACTTCTGAGCAAAGGTTGGTAAGGCAAAGCAAGCTTTGTGGATATCCTTGTTATAATACTGCAAATCAGTTAGTTTTTCTGCTTCTGCTTGATTAAAATCATCAAGAGGATGGTATTTTTTGGAACAAAAAGTAAAGCCAATCATACCACTAGGGTAAGTAGGAATCATGGTGTAATAGTACTTCATAATCGGGAAGAGGCCTTCTGTTTTGGCAAACAATTCGGTGATTATTTTTTTATGATAAAAAATTGATTCAGCTTGAGTAACCAAGATACCTGTGTCATTCAAGGCATCTTTACAGTCTTCATAAAATGGTCTTCTAAACAAAGGTTCAGCAGGCCCGACAGGGTCTGTAGAATCAACAAGAATGACATCATAATAATCCTGATGGTTTTTAATGTGTTCAACAGCATCTTGAATAATGCGGTTGACTTTAGGATTGTCAAGTTCCTGAGCAATTTCCGGGAAAAATTCCTTAGAGGCATTAATGACTTCTTCATCAATTTCACAATGATCAATCAGTTCTACGCCTTCATGCTTAATAACCTCTCTGATAACGCCACCATCTCCTGCTCCAACTACCAATACTTTTTTAGGATTGGGATGAGTGCAAAGTGCAACATGAGAAATCATTTCATGGTAGCAGAACTCATCTGCTTCAGTCATCATGATCATGCCGTCGATAACCATCATCTTGCCGAATGGAACTGTTTCATAAACTTCAACCAGTTGGTAATCTGACTGTTTGGAAAAAAGTTTTTCTTTGATTTGGATTCTAATATTAGAGCCTTTGGCAAATTCTATGGCTTCTTCAAACCAAACTTCGCTTCTGATAACACTGTTAACATTGGCATCTTCAGCGCCAAAGAATTTTTTAGTGAAAGCAGCAGCAACTTGCGGATCATACCACTTGCAGGAAAAGATGTCGATGTAAACACTGTTGGTCTTGTTGGCAAAATGCCCTGAAACCAATGAAGTTTCAATCAGCTGAGTCATGGAAAAGCCGGCCACTCTTTCATCTTCACCAAAATCAACAACAACGGTCTCTCCGTAGCGCTTCATATCAATCAGCTCACAGAGTTCCTTGGCAAACTGCTTGACTTTTTCTGCATCTCTGATAGTTTCAGGATTACAACCTTTCATGTCAATACTAGTCCATAAACCCCAAGCATCTGACTTCTCGTACTTTTCCTTGAGTTGCTTTGTTTTTTCATTCATGCCGGGTGCTTTTCCTTATTTGTTTATAAATTTTTCTTTGTTTTTTATAGATAAATTTTTAAAGAACTGGTTTATTATTTTGCTTTAATGGGCTTGTGGTCTAATGGTATGACACATCATTGGCTATGATGAGACTCCGGGTTCGACTCCCGGCGAGTCCATTAGAATTTTACTTAGCATTATCCAAACTAATTTTAATAACAGCAGCAACTAGAACAAGAGCTGAAATCCACTGGACAACAGAAAGCACATGGCCATTGACTAAATAATCAAAAACAATGGCTGAGACCGGAAAGAAAAGTTCACAGATGGTTGAAATGCTGGCTTTAACTTTTTTAAGACCGTAATAATAAATGAAAATTGCTCCAGAACCTGTGGTAAAAGCGATGATTAGGAAGATAAGCCAGTTGGTTGGAGTGGTGACTGAGAGTTGGGTTATTTTTCTGGTAAAGATAACATAAATAAACATGATAAAAGCAGTAAAACCAAATCTAAAGAAAGTGGCTGTCTTGAAATTGTATTTGTTAAGGACTTTTTTCCCGAAAACAGTGGCGCTGCCGAATGAGAAAGCTGCTAGCAAGGCATAAAGAGCAGCCATACCAATATTGCCTGTCTGGAAATCAGGAAGGTGCAGACCAAATGTCAGGAAATAACTGGCAGCAATAGCAATGACTGCCCAGAGAGCAAAATTCTTTTTGATTTTTTCCCTGAGAAGGATAGCTGCCAAAATAATGGCAAAGACTGGCTGTAATTTTTGCAACAGGACAACAACTGACAGGTGTTGGAAATTAACCAGGAATAAAGCTTTGACAATTGAAAGAGTACCAATAGCTCCACCAAAAAGAGCAATGAGTCCAAACCAAAAGAAATCTTGTTTGGTGAATTTGGCTAAATTCTTGTATTCCTTGAAAAGGAAAATATTCATGAGAACAAAAGGAATGGCATGAAGCATGAAAACAACAAAACCCACATCAAGATTGAAAAGTCTGGGAGTTAAGACCACACCATCTAAACCCCAAAGAATAGCAGCCAGACTGATTAAAACTGCACCAATGATTTTTTGATTTTTTTCCATTTTAATATTTGGTTATCTCTACAGCTTTGCCTTGTTTTACTTTGAACATTTCATTTAAATCAATATAAGTTGTTAATTCAACCACACTAAGATCGTGCCTAGTTCTTTCTGGTTTGATGATGGCCCCTTCAATGCCGTTGATTTTGACTTTGTACAGTTCAACACTACCAAAACTTCTGTTTTTAGTGGTGAATGGTTTGATAATAATTGGATTGATATCCATTAAGAATGATTTAACTTTAACTGGGTTGGTTTTGATATTAAGGGTTCCTGGAAAAGGTTCAAAACCCAAGGCTTGTTTTATTTTTGATTTATATTTTTCAATGTAATATTTGCCTTCATCAAATCCCTGGATAACATGGCCTTTTAACTTTCTTTCCGGCTGAAATATTTTTTTGAGAGTGATAAAATCTTTTTGCAGGTTTTCAACTGCTTCTTGTTTGAGAGAGATTTTGATTCCCTTTGGTGAAGAAACTCTTGAGATTTGGCCTTGTTTTTCCAGTTCCTGTAGAAGCCGTGAAACAGACTGCTGTGAGGACTTAATCTCCTTGGCCAGTTCTTTGGTGCTGGTCTGTAGTTCTGAGAATAATTCTGTTTTTCCTGCTAAATATAAGAGTAATTTACGTTTCATTTAACCCGAGAGAGATAGGTTACTTAAATATCTTATGATACTCATAATTGAGTTACTAAGTTATTTTAAATCTAGAAATAATTTCAACTTCTTTGGCCAAGCCATCAAGGCGGTAAGCATGGTTATTTTTACCTTTGACTCTTTTATAAGCGTTTTGCAGCAGATGTTGACAAGTTGGAAAGTTTTCTTCTGTCAAGGCATTGACAATCTGAGAGCTTTCTTCATGAGTGACACCAGCTTTGGCTAAGACTGCAGGTATATCTCTGACATAATTTTTTAGGGTATATGTATATTCAAATAGTCTCTCTCCCTGTTCTTCAACATCCCTAGCTAACCCTGGTATTTCCATTTGAGGCTGTGGTTTGGGTCTTCTTTATAAAACTTTTTATAGGGGTTAGGTTTACTAGTTTTGATGGTTAGATTGATTATGGTTTGCGGACTGCCTGGAACCGGCAAGAGTACGGTGGCTAAATTCATAGCTGAGAAGATTGGGGCAGAGTTATTGAGGACTGATGTGATTAGAAAAGAATTGTTTTCTGGCAAGGATTACTTGGAATATGGCAGTGAAAACGTTTCTCCTGAAGAAGAAAGGATGGTGGTCTATGAAGAAATGTTTAAACACATGGTTGATTTGTTGAAAGAAGGCAAGAATGTTATTTTAGACGGGACTTTTCATAAAAAAGAAGTAAGAGACAAAGCTTTTTTTATGGCTAAGGAAGTTGGTGTCGAATTGGAGATAATTGAAATTATTTGTCCAGAAGAATTAGTTAAAAAAGGAATGGCAGAGAGAATTGAAAAACAAGAAGGGGCCAGCACAGCAGGTTTTGAAATATATTTGATTTATAAGAAAATGTTTGAGCCGGTTAAAAGAGAGCATTTGGTGGTTGATACTGGTGACGATTGGAAGACTAAATTAGCGAAAGATTTTTAAATCGAAGTTAATTTTATGCCCTGAACATGGAGAACAACGACGATGAAGATGGGCACTCACATTCTAGCGGATTTTTTCGGGTGTCCTGTTGAAGTTTTGAAAAGCGCTGAAGTACTCCGACAAATATTAAATGAAACTGTTTCTGAAGCAAATTTTACCAAAGTTGGTGAAAGCTTCCATCAATTTGAACCTCATGGGGCTACTGGAGTGATTGTTTTGGCTGAATCTCACATCAGTGTCCATACCTGGCCGGAAAATGGAACAGCAGCCATTGATATCTTTAGCTGTTCAGGCACAGGACCGGCTGAAAAGGCTTTTGATTTTTTAATCAAGCGGATGAAGCCAGAGAAATTTAACAAAGAGGTCATTGAGCGGGAAGAGAAGGGATCAAATTGAGTTTTAAAGAAGAGTTTGAAAAAAATAATTATTTTGTGGAATCTTCTGACAAAAGAAAAATCATTGGTTTGAAATTTACTAAACTTCTTTTGGAAAAGAAAAGTGATTTTCAAAATATTAATGTCTATGATTCAGAAGCTTATGGGAAAATTTTGATGCTTGATAAGGTTATTCAAACAACTGATAAAGATGAGTTTCTTTACCATGAAAGTATTGTTCATCCGGCTATGTTTGCCTGTAAAAATCCTAAGAAAGTTTTGGTTTTAGGCGGCGGTGATGGCGGCTGTTTAAGAGAAGTTTTGAAACATGATGTTGAGAAAGTGGTGATGGTAGAATTGGATAAAGAAGTGATTGAAGTTTCCAAAGAATTTCTGCCAACATTGAGTGATGGAGCTTTTGATGATTCCCGAGTTGAACTAGTAATTGGAGATGGTAAGAAATATATTGAAGAGACTGAGGAGAAGTTTGATGTTGTAATTCTTGATCTGACAGATCCTTTTGGACCGTCCAAATTTTTGTATACTAAAGAATTTTATGAAAGTGTGAAAAACATTTTGACTGAAGACGGAAAGGTTTCACTGCACTGTTTAACACCTTTTGAATATCATGAGACTTTTGGTCTGATTGTCAGAACTTTGCAGTCTGTTTTTCCTTTTGTCCAGAATCATTATGTCTATATTTCCAGTTATTCAATAGATACTTGGTTTTGTCTGGCTTCTGCTAATTCGATTAGTCTGAAGAATGAAAAAGAAATTAGCGGCCTGAAATACTTTTCCAAAGATTTTTTTAAATCTCCAATGTTTATACCAAAATTTGTTGAAGAATTAAAATCAAACGGTGGAATTGCTACAGTTGACAACCCAATTGAATGGCATTCCCATACAGACAGGTGATGAAAATGAAAGCTCTTTACATGGAAGATAGTTATCTGAAAGAATTTGCGAGCAAAGTTAAGTCAGTTAAGGACGGCAAGTTTGTTATTCTTGATGATACTGCTTTTTATCCAAACGGTGGGGGCCAGCTTTTTGATACTGGTGTTTTAGTTAGAAATGGTGAAGAGTTCAAGGTTGTTTTTGTAGGTAAGTTTGACGGTTCTATTAGTCATGAAGTTGATCATGAAGGTTTGGCTGAGGGGGATGAAGTTGTCGGCCGGATTGACTGGGAAAGAAGATACAAGTTGATGCGTTCTCATAGTGCTTCTCATGTCTTAAGTGCGGTTTTGTATAAAGAAGCAGGGGCTTTGATTACCGGCAATCAGATTGGTTTGGATAAAACCAGAATTGATTTTAATCTGGAAAATTTTGACAGGGAAAAACTGATTGAGTATATTGCCAAAGCCAATGAGATTATTAAAAAGAATTTGCCAATCAATGTCAAGTTCATGCCTAGGGTGGAGGCTGAAAAGGATCCTTCATTGCAGAAACTGGCCAAAGGTTTACCTCCTGGAATTGAAGAGATTAGAATAATTGAGATTGAAGATTATGACCGGCAGGCAGACGGCGGGACGCATGTTAAGTCAACTGAAGAGATTGGTGAATTGGAGTTCTTGAAAGCTGAGAATAAAGGTGCTCAACGTCGAAGGGTTTATTTTAAGTTGAAGTAATTGAGCAAAAACAATATAAATCACCTTACTTCTGAATATATTGATGAACTTAGTGACAGCTTATACAGAAATGATTAAGTCAGACCCCACTTTCTTATTTGCTTATGAAGTGATGAAAAGAAACTCTTCTGGCAAAATCTGGCTGATAGGCGGTGCCTTGTGGAGAAACATGAGTCACATCATCAATGGTGGTGAAAAACAAGACTATGATTTTGACTTTTTGGTTGAGAAGCCAGCCACTGATTTTCACCTCCCGGAAAATTGGAGGGTGAGGCCCAACAAGTATGGCAATCCAAAATTTCTTGGCCCTACAGTTGACGGGTCTGAAATAGAAGTTGACTGTGTGCCTTTTCATAATGTTAATTCTATCATCAGAAGAGGGCTCGAAGCTTCAGTTGAAAATTTTCTGACAGGAACTCCTTTGACAATCCAATCAATGATTTATGATGTTCAAGAAGGAACAGTGACCGGTCCTGGCGGGATTCATGCGCTTCAAGCTAAACTAATGGCGGTCAATGATTATGAACAGGCAGAGATTTATGCCAGCAAAAAGGGTATTTCTGTGGCAGAACTGGTTCAGAAATTTGCCAAAAGTGCTGGTTTTATGCCAATAATCCCCGCTGAAAGAACTGCAAATCCACGCTGAAAGACATATTTCTGACCTAAGAAATAGTTTCTAAAAAATTAATTATAAGTGGTTAATAAAACTTTTGTCAAAATTTGATTAATCATCTTTAAAGGAAAAAATAAAAACAAACCTTTATAAATGGCTGTTTTTTTTTGCCACGTGAGGAGTGGTAAAATGCCAAAATTAATCTTAGAATCTATTAAAAAAGCAGAAGAAAACGCTGAAAAAATGGTTGAAAAGGCCAAAAAATCAGCTGAAACAAATGTTGCTGAAGCCAGAAAGGAAATTAGTTCTCAGAGCAACAAATTAAAGGAAAAATACAAACAAAAACAAGAAGAGTTGATCAAAGAAGCAGAAAAACTCTTGAATAAGGAAAAAAAGTCTGTGATGTCAGATGCTAATAAGCAGATTGGCTCTCTTAAGAAAAAGTTTGAAAGCAAAAAAGAGCTGATTGTTAAAGAAGTGGTGAAATTAGTCCTAGAGATGTAAAAGATGGTTACTTCTAGTTCAATGCAGAAAATTGAAATTATAGGTTTAAACCAGGATAAGCTCAAGATTTTGGCTGAACTGCAAAACTTAGGTGTACTGCAGATAACCCAGCTGCCTGAAGAAATAACCAATGAGCTGACCAGAAGTGAACCTGAAGCAGTTATTTCTGAAGTTTCAGAAAATTTGACTAAAATTTCCCGGATAAAATCTGCTTTAGATTTAGTCAAGACCAAGAAAACCTTTGCCCAGAATGTTTTGAGTTTGGATTTACCAAAGACAGTCAAAGTTGAAAGATTAAATACCAAGAAATTGATGGGTAAGGCCAATGTTTTTTTCAAACAAGACGGTAATGAAATTATTAAACTTGATGAACAATACTATACTTCTCTTGAAAAAATAAAAGAACTGAAAGATCAAAGAAAAGTAGCTGAAATTCTTTCTCATGCTGATGCACCCCTTTATCTGATGAGAGACACTAAAAACATGACCATTAATTTTGGTGTGGTAGAAAATAAGATTTTGACTAAATTAAGGGATGATTTAAGGGAAACAACCAAGGGTTTATCTAAATTAATTCTTTTGCAGAAAGAAGGCAAATTTTCAACAATCTTGGTTCTTTGCTTTAAAGCCCATAGTGAACAGGTTTCTTCTATACTGAAAAAAAATAAATTTGTGACTTTGACCTTGCCAGATGTACCAGCCAAGAAAACAGATGTTTTGAGTTATGTTGACGGTGAACTGGCTAAATTAGAAAAAACCATTACTGAAATCAAGTCCCAGCTTAAGAAATTCAAAAACAAAATCTACAAAGAAGTTGTTGTTTTGAGAGAAGAATTAGAGATTGAAGAGGAAAAGCAAAAAGTTGTTCATAAATTAGCTGAGTCCAAGTCTGTTTTTATTACTCGAGGCTGGGTGGAAGAAGAGAAATTAGTTGCCACAGCCAAAAAATTATCTTTACTAACACATCACAATATCTCAATCAGACGGATTGAAAAAGACAAACATGAAGAGCCGCCGGTCAAAATGAAAAACCGGTCCTGGCTAAAACCCTTTGAAATGCTGACAGAGCTTTATGCCCTGCCAAAGTACAAAGATATTGACCCTACATTTATTGTCGGGCCGGTTTTTGTTATTTTTGCCGGTTTTATGCTGACAGATTTTGTTTATGGTTTAGGTCTGGTTTTATTAGGGGGTTTTATGTTATTGAAACTGGTTAAGCATGCTGAAGGATTGAAAGGCATGTCTATCAATATACTGCTGATGGGTCTGGTTTCGATGCTGTTCGGGTTTTTGACAGGATCTTATCTGGGAGACGGATTAAAAGTTTTGCTGGAAAAACTGGGCATGATGACCGCAGAACAGTATGCCAATACTTTTGTCATTTGGAATGACCCCCTGGCTGACCCGCTTTATTTTTTGGTGTTATCAATTATTGTGGCTTTAGTTCACATTAACATTGGTTTGATTATTGGTGCGATTGAAGATATCCGGAAAAAACAGATTAAGAATTTATTGACATCCAGAGTTGTCTGGATTGTTTTACAGCTTTCAGTTTTATTCTTTTATTTGGGAATGACTATTCCAGCGGTAGTTTTGATATTGGTGGTGGTGGGTACGATTATCTATGCTGAAGGTCCGATTGGTATCTTGGGAATAACTGGTTTTATGGGAGATGTAATTTCCTATAGTAGGCTGTTTGCCCTGGCTTTGTCAACAGCAGGTATTGCTATGACAGTCAATCTTTTGACAACTTTGGTGATAGATATTCCTTATGCTGGCATCATAGCTGCTATTATCATATTTGTTGGAGGACATATGTTTAGTTTTTTAATGAATTCATTGGGAAGCTTTGTCCATTCTATCAGACTGCAGTTTGTCGAGTTTTTCGGCAAATTCTATGAAGGTGGCGGAGACAAGTTTGAACCTTTTGTAGAAAAGAGAAAATATACAATTTTGAAATCACGAGGAAAAAATGGTTGATGGAACAACTTTAGCTGTTATTGGAGCAGGTATTGCAGTGGGTGCGTCTGGTATAGCTTCAGCTATTGGGGCTGGTATTGTGGGTTCTGCAGGAGCACGTTCAACAGCTGACAAACCAAAGAATTTTTCCACTTCATTATTATTCCAGGCTTTGCCTCAGACGCAAGGTATCTATGGATTTTTAATTGGTATTTTGATTTTGCTGGGCACTGGTGTGATTGGTGCAGCACAGGAAATAACTTTAGGCCAAGGTATTGGTGCGATTGGCGCAGGTGTGGCTGTGGGTTTGGCAGCTGTGTCTGCAATCGGTCAGGGAACAGTGGCAGCAACAGCAGCAACAACAGTTGGAGAAAACAAAAAAGCTTTTGGAAAGTCAATATTGTTTTCTGTATTGCCTGAAACACAGGCTCTTTATGGTTTTATTATTGCAATTTTAATCTTAATTGGTATGGGTTTGTTTGGCGGTTCTGGTTCTGTCATTACAGATGCCATGGGTTGGGGATGTTTAGGTGCTGGTCTGGCAGTTGGTCTGGCAGGTATTTCTGGTATTGGCCAGGGTAATGTGGCCTCTGCAGGCATTAGTGCCACGGTTCAGGACAATAAGAATTTTGGAAAGTCAATATTGTTTTCTGTATTGCCTGAGACACAAGCTTTGTATGGTTTTATTATTGCGATTTTATTATTGATTGGTTTTGGGGTGTTGGGTGGCGGAGCAGCCATGGCCACAACTCCAATGGGTATTATTGCGATTGGGGCCGGTGTAGCAGTTGGTCTGGGTGCTATCTCTGCAATCGGCCAGGGAATTGTAGCGGCTGCTGGAATCAGTTCAACAGCCAGAAAACCATCTGTCTTTGGTAAGGGAATTTTGTTTTCAGTTTTACCAGAAACCCAAGCTCTTTATGGTTTTTTAATTGCTGTTCTGCTTTTGGTTGGTGCGGGGATTTTGGGAAGTGTTAATCTAGGGCTGACAACTGCAACTGGTGTGGTGGCCTTTGGAGCATCTTTAGCTGTTGGTTTTGCAGCTGTTTCTGCAATCGGCCAGGGAATTGCTGCAGCTAGTGGTGTAGCTTCAACTGCTGATCATAAAAGTTTATTTGGAAAGAATATTTTGTTTTCAGTATTGCCAGAAACCCAAGCTCTTTATGGTTTCTTGATTGCGATTTTACTTTTAGTCGGTTCTGGTTTGATTGGAGTAATGAAAACTGGTTTGGAACTGGGCACTGGTATGGTGGCAGTAGGAGCAGGTTTGGCAGTTGGTCTAGGTGCTATCTCAGCAATCGGCCAGGGGTTGGTTGCTTCACGAGGTATTAACGCTGTTTCAGTTAGGAAAGATTTGTTTGGAAAATCAATCTTGTTTTCTGTATTGCCTGAAACACAGGCACTTTATGGTTTCTTGATTGCGATTTTATTATTGGTTGGCGGCGGATTAGTTGGTGCGATTAAACAAGGTCTTAGTTTAGGTACTGGTTTGGTTGCGATTGGCGCTGGTTTAGCAGTAGGATTGGCAGCGGTTTCTGCAATCGGCCAGGGTATGGCTGCTTCCAAAGGTATTGATTCTGTTATCAGAAAAAAAGATATTTTTGGAAAAAGTATTTTGTTTTCAGTTCTTCCTGAAACACAGGCTCTTTATGGTTTCTTGATTGCGATTTTATTATTGGTTGGCGGTGGATTAATCAGCGCGGGAATAGTTGAAATCAGCACTTCAATTGGTCTGATTGCGATTGGTGCAGGTTTAGCAGTTGGCTTTGCAGCTGTTTCAGCTATTGGTCAGGGAACAGTGGCAGCCAGCAGTATTGATGCTGTTACAGAAAAAGCAAAAATGTTTGGTAAATCAATATTGTTTTCGGTATTGCCAGAAACCCAAGCTCTTTATGGTTTTTTAATTGCTATTTTATTATTAGTTGGAGCAGGTTTAGTGGGCACTTTAACTCAAGGAGTTCCTCAAAGCATTGGTTTTATTGCAATTGCCTCTGCTTTGGCAGTGGGTTTGGCTGCTACCTCAGCAGTTGGACAGGGTATTGCTGCTTCAAGTGGTGTAGCTTCTACATCAAGAAATGGAAAATTGTTTGGAAAGAATATTTTGTTTTCAGTATTGCCAGAAACCCAAGCTCTTTACGGATTTTTAATTGCTGTTCTTTTACTGGTGGGTTCTGGTCTGATTGGATCTATTAAAACTGGTTTGGGAATGGGCACTGGTATTGTGGCAGTAGGTATTGGTTTGGCAGTGGGTATTGCTGCTATCTCAGCTATTGGCCAGGGTATTGCTGCGGCTCAAGGTATTACTGCAATTTCAATTAAAAAGAAATTATTTGGTAAATCAATATTGTTTTCAGTATTGCCAGAAACCCAAGCTCTTTATGGTTTCTTGATTGGTATTTTGCTTTTAGTTGGCGGAGGATTGATCGGTGCTGTTAAATTGGGTGTAGAGGTTCCAGTGGGTTTAGTGGCTGTAGGTGCTGGTCTGGCAGTTGGTATTTCAGCTATCTCAGCTATTGGCCAGGGATTAGTGGCTGGAGCCGGTATTAGTGGAATTACTCAGAAAGAATCTAATTTTGGAAAGTCAATATTGTTTTCTGTATTGCCTGAAACACAGGCTCTTTACGGATTTTTAATTGCTGTTTTGTTGCTGGTTGGAGGTGGGTTGCTTGGAGTTATCAAGTCTAATCTGACAGTTCCAATTGGTTTTGTAGCAGTGGGTGCTGGTCTGGCAGTTGGTATTGCTGGTATTTCTGCTATTGGACAAGGTATTGCTGCTTCTTCAGGTTCAGCAGCAGTAACTGAAAATAGCAAATTATTTGGAAAATCAATTTTATTTAGTGTACTGCCAGAGACACAGGCTTTGTATGGAACAATCATTGCTATTTTATTATTAACTGGTGTAGGTTTGCTTGGAACCATTAAAGTAGGCATCACCAGCCTGCAGGGTTGGGGGGGCATAGCAGCAGGACTGTGTATTGGACTGGCAGCTATCTCAGCAATCGGCCAGGGAACAGTGGCAGCCAGC
Organism: Nanobdellota archaeon; assembly: GCA_042577865.1. GTDB lineage: Archaea > Nanobdellota > Nanobdellia > Woesearchaeales > JAGLXL01 > JBHPDN01. Next base: position 1,726 of record JBHPDN010000001.1, on the reverse strand, counting down.
AGTATTGCGGCCTCATTGAAAAATGCAAAATCAACAGGTAAAAGTTTAGTTTTAAGTGTTATTCCAGAAACTTATGCTATCTTCGGACTGTTGATTGCAATATTAATACTCTTAGGATTACAAATCATTTAAGGTGAAATCAAAATGAAAGGATTAAATAAAATCTTGGAAAAAATCGAGAAAGACGCTGTCAAGGAAGTCAAGGAAATTGAAAAAGAAAATGCGGACAAGGTCAAAGAAATCAAAGAACATAATAAAAAATCACTGAAGATGCAGGAAAATCACCTGAAGAAAAAGATGGATGTGGTTTTAGACCAGTTCAAAAACATGACTTTATCCAGAGCAAGACTGGATGCCAAAAATGAAGTACTTAAGGCCAGAGAAGAAATGATCCAAAAATTAATTGAAAAAGCCAAAAAGGAAGTTGAAAATAATTACAAGGATCTTCTTAAAGAAAGGCTGGCAAAGTATGTTTCTGGAGATGTAACCATTGTCTGTTCTTCTGCCAACAAAAAATTGGTTGAGGAAGCAGCTGAACTGGCCAAAGTTAATGCTACTATTGAAGTGGGAGATATTAAAGAAGGAGTTATTGTCAAACAAGGAGAAGGAAAACAGATGAAAGTTGTTATTGAAGAAGAAATTGAGCAATTGATGCCTGAAATAAGAAAAGTTATTGGAGGCCAAATCTAAGATGGATTTAGTTGTTCCGGCTGTAGTGGGAATTGGAACTCTTGGTGCTTTAGCAGTGATTGTGCCGACCATTGGCCAGGCATTAAAGATGCAACCTTATCTTTATGCCAATACTAGATGCTCAGCCAGAAGCGGTTTTTTGCTTAAGGATAACAATTATGCTGAGATGATGCAGGTAACTTATCCTAAAGAATTGTTTGCTTTAATGGAAGGCACTCTTTACAAAGATATTTTTGAAAGACATGATAATTTTCAAGACATTTCCAGACAGTTAGAGAAAAATATGTTTGAAACTTTCAAATGGCTGGAAGAAATAGCCCCAAAAAAGATGACCAAACTGATTCATTTGATTAATAAAAGATTTGAAATTAAGGAAATCAAGAAGATTTTGAATTATTTTAAAAGCGATGAAGAAATTTCTGAACTAGATTTTATTGATGACTCTTTTTTGAAGCTTAAACTGCAGGAAGTTAGAACCTTTCCGGATTTAGTGACTGCTTTAGACGGAACCATTTACACTGAACTCTTTGCTGAAAAATCTGAAGATGATATCCCTCAATTGATTACTTTGATTGACAAGATGTGGATGGAAGAAGTTTTAATGGAAATAAGCAAGAACGACCAGGCAGCTGACGCGGTTAAGGATTACTGGCTGACTTTAGTTGATTTGTTTAATGTACGTCTGGCTTTTAGAAAATTAAAGAATGAAATTGATATTAATTTTATCTATGAAGGACATATTCCTGTCAAGGAACTGGAAGGGGTTGGAGATATGAACCAGCTTGAAGGTGTGATTGAAAAAACAAAATACAAGGATTATTTCAATAAAGAATCTTATCTGGATATGGAGGTAAGCTTTTTTGCTTATTTGAGACAGTTGGCCAGTGATGTTAATGCAAAGTATACTTTGACCAGCGGTCCGATTGTGCGTTTTATGATTGAAAAGGAATTGGAAATCAGAAATTTAAATTTGATTCTCAAATTAAAATTAAATAATTTTCCCAAGGAAAAAATAGAGAAACTGGTGGTCTAAAAT